>NZ_JBAVTT010000106.1:0-121305 GCF_049696395.1 Erwinia sp. | reverse complement strand
GGCCGCTGGCAGCAGCAGCCAGAACACCACGGTTGCTGACCGCGCTGGCATTCAGCGCCGTTGCCATGTCAGGCTGTCTGATAAGACCGGTTTCCATCATCATCGCCTCGGCTTAGAAAATATGCTGTTAATCCAGCAATATTCATACCAACCTCAGCGGAGATGAATAAAAACAAGGCGTTAGAGTAAGTCGCCAGCGGACAAAGGCTGCACCCGCGCGGTGCCTGCCCGCTAAGAGTGCAACTCAGGCGCCCACCGGCAGCTCGCTGGTTTCCAGATAACGACGGCAAAGACGCACAGAGTGATCCGCCCACTGCGGGCCAAGGCTGCGTGCCATCTCCGTTTCAGCGTGCGATCCTGCCCATGCCATCAGCTGGATGCGGCGCTGGATCAGCAAGGTTGGCACCATCGCCATCTCTTCATCACAGATATGCGCCACCTGCTCGTAGCCTTTGATCCAGTGATCCACCCACTCCGCTGCACGAGGATGGTGCTCCACAAAGCTGATCGCTGCCGCAAGATCGTGCAGATACCAGCCCATGCCGCAGTCATCGAAGTCGATCACCCGCGTTTCGCCTTTGTGCAGCAGCAGATTGGTCAGACGAAGATCGGCATGGATCAAGCCGTAACGGGAAGCGTCTTTGCCGAAGGTCAGCAGATCGCTCCCGACTCTGGCAATCGCCTCTTCCACTACCGGACGATCCTGCAGACGCAGATTCGGCACATCGCGCCAGTCTCCCCAATGACTTTGCGGGCTGACCATCGTTTGATGGTCCCAGATGATGCGCTGGAAGCCAGCCGGTTTCTGCCAGCTTTTGCTGTGCTGATGCAGGCGAGCCGTAATATGGCCCAGCTGCTGGAAGGCACGAGGGTCCACTTCAGTGGTGGGCATATCGCCTTCAATCCAGTCAAACAGCACCACGTGACGCTCGCTGCCATCTTCCAGCTGCAGCGTTTGCACCGTCTGACCTTCTTTATCCGCAACAGCCTGAGGAACCACAATGCCGGTTTCCCGTAGCGCATCCAGCCAGTGAAGCTCGCTTTCGATATCGGCACGCTGATGATAGTTACCGCGATGCAAACGCAGTGCGTAGCGTTTTCCACTGGCCTGCAGCAGGAAGGTGGCATTCTCTGAGCGGCAAAGCAGGCTCAGCGTTCCCTGCAACGCTGCGGGATAACGGGTGAGCGTGCGCTGAGCAAGGTTCAGCAGCGCGGTAGTATCCAGGTTGTCATATTGCGTGGCAGTCATAGTCTGGCTCCGTAAAGGGTTGGCTGTCGGTTACCCGCCGTTGTGTTACCAGCATGGCGTCACCCGCCTTTGACTCGCTTGACCGCAGATGACCCTCTTTTGACTTTAGCGTGCATCTGGCGCTTTTTTTGCTTCTGAGTTGACAGCAGAGCACAAAATTCCTTACGCCAGCGTCAAGTTTTCCGGCTGGCCCCGGCTGCATTATCGACTGACAATAAAATTCATCACGGGGAACGCGTTATGACAGGCAAGCTGAAGCCCACTCTGGGCACAATACATCTGTGGGGCATTGCGGTAGGTCTGGTGATTTCCGGCGAATATTTTGGCTGGAGTTATGGCTGGGGTGTGGCGGGGACGTTAGGCTTCCTGGTCACCACAGCGTTGATCGCCACCATGTACACCTGTTTTATTTTTAGCTTCACCGAACTGACCACTGCGATCCCTCATGCCGGTGGACCCTTTGCTTACAGCCGTCGCGCCTTTGGCGAAACCGGTGGCCTGATTGCCGGTATGGCAACGCTGATTGAATTCGTTTTCGCGCCACCAGCCATTGCCATGGCTATCGGGGCTTATCTCAACGTGCAGTATCCGGACCTGAATCCAAAATATGCGGCAGTCGGCGCTTATATTGTCTTTATGGGGCTGAATATCCTCGGCGTGAAGCTGGCGGCGATGTTTGAGCTGGTGGTCACCGTGCTGGCAGTGCTTGAGCTACTGGTGTTTATGGGCGTGGTTGCACCAGGATTCAGCGTGGCCAACTTTGCCGCGAATGGCTGGTCAGGTGGCGAGCACTTCGGTATGCCGGCTGTTTCCGGTATTTTCGCTGCTATCCCGTTTGCTATCTGGTTCTTCCTGGCAATTGAAGGGGCTGCCATGGCCGCTGAAGAAGCGAAAGATCCGAAACGCACCATTCCCAAAGCCTATATCAGCGGCATTCTGACGTTGGTGATCCTCGCGATGGGTGTGATGCTGCTGGCTGGCGGCGCTGGTGACTGGCGTAAACTGTCTGACATCAACGATCCTCTGCCGCAGGCGATGAAAATGGTGGTGGGTGAAAACTCTGGCTGGATGCATATGCTGGTGTGGATTGGGCTGTTTGGCCTGGTGGCGAGCTTCCACGGCATTATCCTTGGCTATTCCCGTCAGTTCTTCGCGCTTTCCCGCGCGGGCTATCTTCCTGCCGGACTGGCTAAGCTCTCCCGCTTCCAGACGCCGCACCGCGCCATCATTGCCGGTGGACTGATTGGGATCGCCGCGATCTTCAGTGACAGCTGGATCAATCTGCAAGGTATGACGCTGACGGCTGCGATGATCACCATGGCGGTGTTTGGTGCGATTGTGATGTATATCATGAGCATGCTGAGCTTGTTCCGCCTGCGCCGCAGTGCGCCAGAGCTGGATCGGACCTTCCGTGCACCTGGTTACCCCATCGTGCCGGGCATTGCTCTGGTGCTGGCGATAGTTTGCCTGGTCGCTATGTTGTGGTTCAACGCGGTGATTGGTGCCCTGTTCGTGGCGTTTATGGCCGCAGGCTATCTCTACTTCCTGATGACCAAAAACCAGCGAGCCAATGCACCGCGTGATGCGATGCTGGCAGGCGAGTAACGGTAAAAGGGGCGAATAATCGCCCCTTTTTCTTTATTGCGGCCAGAGCCACGCAGCGCCACGAACGCCACTTGAATCACCGTGAACGGCTTTGCGCAAAGGCGTCTCACACTCTCCGCCAAACACCCACTTTTTCATCAGCTGCGGCACGGTCTGATAAAGACGATCGTTATTGCTCATACCGCCGCCCAGCACAATCATTTCCGGGTCGAACAGATTGACTACCTGAGCCAGTGATTTCGCCAGACGCAGCTCATATCGGCTCATCGCCAGTTCCGCGACAGGGTCCTGTTGCTCCAGCAGCTTAATGATCTCAGCCCCTTTCAGATCCACGCCGCTTAAACGGTGATAATCGATGGCAAATCCGGTGCCGGAGATAAAGGTTTCAATACAGCCCTGTTTACCGCAGTAGCAAGGGACTTCCTCGCGGTAACGCAGCTCATCTGCATCCATCCACGGCAGCGGATTATGCCCCCACTCGCCCGCGTTACCATTGCCGCCAATGTGCGCCTGGCCATTTAGCGCTACGCCAGCCCCACAGCCAGTCCCGATAATGACCGCAAAGACAGTCTGTTTACCCGCCGCTGCGCCATCCACAGCTTCAGAAACGGCCAGGCAGTTAGCGTCATTGGCGATACGCACTTCGCGGTTAAGCCTTTTTTGCAGGTCTTTATCCAACGGCTGGCCGTTCAACCAGGTAGAGTTAGCGTTCTTCACCAGCCGCGTATACGGGGAGAGCGTTCCCGGAATGCCGATGCCGACACTTCCCTGCTGGCCTGTCTTCTGTTCAGCCAACTCAATCAGGCCAACTATCGCCTCCAGCGTTTGCTGATAATCGTCGCGCGGGGTGGCAACACGGTGACGGAACAGCGTTTCACCGGCGTCAGAAAGCGCGATCACTTCAACTTTAGTTCCACCTAAATCTATACCGATACGCACTTGTTATTCCTCATTATTTGACGGTCAGTGTCTTACCTTAGAAGGCCGGAGGCGGAAAGGCAATGAAACCCCGCCGCCGATTCGCTATCATGCGCGCTGACTTTGAATTAGCGCGCCTGATGCGCGCCAGAGAGGGAAAGCATAATGCTGTGGTTTAAGAATTTAATGGTATATCGTCTGAATCGCGAGATCCCACTGGCGGTTGATGAGATGGAAAAACAGCTTGAGGCATTCTCTTTCGCTCCCTGTGGCAGCCAGGACATGGCTAAAACCGGTTGGGTTTCGCCAATGGGGCCACGCCAGGATGCACTGACCCACGTCAATAACGGTCAGATCCTGATCTGTGCGCGCAAAGAAGAGAAAATCCTGCCTTCTACGGTCATCAAGCAGGCGCTGGAAGCGAAAATCGGTAAGCTCGAAGCCGAACAGCAGCGCAAACTGAAAAAGACCGAGAAAGACTCGCTGAAAGATGAAGTGCTGCACAGCCTGCTGCCACGCGCCTTCAGCCGTTTCAGCCAGACCTTCCTGTGGATTGATACCGTTAACAATCTGATCATGGTTGACTGCGCCAGCGCCAAAAAAGCTGAAGATACTCTGGCGCTACTGCGTAAGAGCCTGGGCTCGCTGCCGGTGGTGCCATTGACGCTGGAAAGCCCTATCGAGCTGACAATGACGGAATGGGTTCGCTCCGGCGACACCCCGGCAGGCTTTGCGTTGATGGATGAAGCCGAGCTGAAAGCCTTGCTGGAAGATGGCGGCGTGATCCGTTGTAAAAAGCAGGACCTGGTCTGCGATGAGATCGCTAACCACATCGAAGCCGGAAAACTGGTGACCAAACTGGCGCTGAACTGGCAGGAGCGTGTGCAACTGATCCTCTCTGACGATGGCTCGCTCAAGCGTCTGAAGTTCTCAGACACGCTGCGTGAACAGAATGATGATATCGATCGGGAAGATGTTCAGGCGCGGTTTGATGCAGACTTTATTCTGATGACCAGCGAGCTGGCTGCGCTGGTAAGCAATACCGTGGAAGCATTAGGCGGGGAAGCACAGCGTTAAGGTGCCTCATTAAAGAAGCTCAGCGGACGCCGCTGAGCTTTTTACCGGGCCGAAAGGATTCGGCCCATCAGTCAGAATTAATCTTTCAGATAGCGGCACAGATACGAAGAAGGCTCTGCCACCTGCAGATGAAACTCGCTGTGTCCAGGGACGTTAAACACCTGACCCGGCTCATAGAGTTTCCACTCGGTTTCACCTTGCAACAACACTTTCAACGATCCGCTGACTACCGTCATCTCTTCCGCCTGGCCTGTACCAAACGTATATTCGCCTTCCACCATCACGCCCACACTGGCACGCCCGGTACTGGCACTGTCGAAACCAATTGATTTCACTTTTCCGTCGAAGTACTCACTGACGTTGAGCATATAAACATCCTTAAAATCAGAGAAAAAGATAACAGTGTAAAAGTGCCGAGAAATTCTCGTTTACACAAGCAGTTCTGCTGCCAGTTTGGCTATTAACACATTGGACAACAACACCGGGATCCCCAGAAGCTTCTGAAGAAAATCCCTGTGCCGCTGGTGGTAGCCCAGACAATCCAGCACCACCACATCCGCGCCCTGCTCCTGTAGGTGCAGCGCAGCGTCAATCAGATCATCATCGCTGGTTTCCCAGGGGCTGGCTACTGCAAAGTGAGGCATCTGCGCCAGACTCTGCCATTTGTAAGCCTGCTCCGCGATATACTCTTCCCGGGCAACCACGATCCCCACCTGATGCCCACCGGTAATCGCGTCCACCAGCGGTGGCAGAATACGGTAAGGTTCGAGGAGAATGGCGCTGTCAGTAAACAGGTTTTTATACTGCCCGCTACACAACATCAGGATAGTCTCAAAGCCCTGCCGTTCAAGTTCGAGGATCTGATTTTGCAGCGCCTCTTCCACTTTGCTGGCCGAAAGCACCACATGGGTGCCATCTTCAAGGCGAGTCATCACCACTTTTTCATTGCCTGTGACGCTGTATTTTTGCTGAATTTGCTCAAGCGTCAGATCGTCAAGCAATCCAACGTGGGCGATTTGTTCTTCTGGGAGATTTTCCAGTAGCAAAGGATGGAGATCGCTGCGAGCAGCCTGGCCTAGTGTAAGTGTTGCAAGTGAGTGTTTCATCGTTTTACTTTCCGCAATTTTCGCCGTGTCGGCGAAAGTAACCGCCAGATCCTCAGTGTTGTTCACACCGGGAACCACAGATACTGAAAGCATAGCATCTGTCGCTAAATTGGCTTGAGGTGCAGCAGGCGTGGCGGTGTTTTTCAGAAAATCGTTCAAGAGTCAGTCCAGCTCGTACCGGGGGATAATCGGTTATTATTTTAGGTGAATCACTGTTCACGATACCAACAGAAAAAGAGAGGAAGGGGTCGGTTCAGGGAGTCATCTCTGTCTGAGATCGCTGGCATCCTTGCCGGCCGCCATCACTCTTTGTCTTGATCTTCATAACGGACTTTGGCGTCCTGAGCTTCTTGCTCGGTTTCATGCTCACTGATCAAAGTATCTGGCTTCGGGTGGTCGGCGCGAAGCTCGTACCAGGTAACGAATTTCTCCGGGGTGCCTTTTTTAACCGGAACAATGGTTGCTACTCGTGGATACGGGGGTTTACCTGCCATACACTCTTCCTCCTGTCAGACTAAGAACGCTGTTGGCACTCAAGGCCCGAACAGTCGCGTATCTGACTAAGTATAGACAATGACTGGAATTTTTCCGCTCGTATTAGCTGGCTCGCGCCAGAGAGAGCATCGCGATGATGTCCTCAACCACTTTTTCCGGGCTCTGCATGGCATTAATCACGTAGTGAGCCGTCTGCTGATAAAGGGCATCTCTGGCTGCCAGCACTTCGACCATTTCATCGGCAATCGGGCGGCCCGTTAACGTAGGGCGCTGATCCTGTTCCGGATAAGCCTCCAGCCGCGCAGCCAGGACTTTGGCTTCCGCTTTCAGGTAGATAACCCGTCCCTGTTCACGCATAAACTTGCCATTTTCAGCCGCGAGAACCATTCCGCCGCCGGTGGCGATAACCGTGCAAGGCGCAGTGACCGCTTTTAACGATAGCGTTTCACGCTGACGAAACCCTTCCCACCCTTCTGCGGACACAATTTCAGCTACGGTACGCTGCGTGGTTTGCTGAAGGTAGCGATCGGTATCACTGAAGGCATAGCCTAAAGCTTCAGCCAGCGCCTGACCTACGGTAGTTTTTCCGCAGCCGCGCGCGCCGATCAGATACAGGGGTAACGACATAACTGGCACTTCCTCAGCCTGCTCGCCAGGGTCAACGCCCACGCCGAAAGGCAGATAATGATGAACTTTGCGTCGCATCATACCGATTATTTCACCTATCGACCAGTAGTCACTTTTTCTTTACACCTACAGTGTGCTGAAGCGCCACTAACATGATGAATTACAACAATTAACAGGGTGTAGCTTAAGCTTTACACTTACAAATTTTCCGGGCTGCAACAGCAACATTTCCTTACCCGATGCGCATTTACTTTCCCCGGCGTGGCCCCAATATAGTCATCATTACCCGTTACGGAGAAAAAGTTATGCAGAGCGAAGAACACCAGTTAATTGAGAGTCTGTTTGGCCGTTTAAAACAGGCTGAAACCCAGTCAGGCCAGCGTGACGCCGAAGCGGAGAAATTGATCCAGCAGCAGATCCAGCAGCAACCCGGTGCACCCTATTACATGGCGCAGGCGATCCTGATTCAGGAAGCGGCGATGAAGCAGCTGAACAACCGAGTCAGTGAGCTGGAAGCCAAACTGTCTCAGGCGCAGCAACAGCAACCTCAGCAGAGCAGCGGCGGTTTCCTTTCAGGCCTGTTTGGCGGCGGCAATCAGCGCCAGCAACCGGCTCAGTCTCAGCAGAACCCCTGGAATAACGCGCCTCAGCAGCAGCAACAGCAGCCTGCCTATGCGCCAGCGCCTGCTCAGGCTGCGGCCCCTTCAGCGACTCGCGGCTTTTTAGGCGGCGCGTTGCAGACAGCGGTGGGCGTTGCTGGCGGTGTAGTGATGGCGGACATGCTGACCAGCATGTTTCATCATTCACAGCCAGAAGAGATTGTGAACATTATCAACGAGCCGGCAATGCCGCAGGAGAACTTTGATAATAATCTCGATACCTTCAACGGCAATGACAACCAGTTTGCCAACCAGGATACGGGTTATCAGCAGGACAACAGCAATGATTTTGCTGATTTCGGCGGTGATGGCTTCGGCGGAGATGACTTTGGTGACGACGACAGCTTTGTCTGAGTAACCCAACGGGTGGGATCGCCCCACCCGTTGCTCTGGTTATTTTTTTCTCTGGCTTAACAGCCATTTATCCAGTTCATTGGCAAACATCTGACGATCGCGCTGGCTAAGCGTAGCCGGTCCGCCAGTCTGCACGCCACTCGCCCGAAGGGTATCCATAAAATCACGCATGGTCAGCCGCTCGCGGATTGTGGCCTCACTGTAGCGCTCCCCGCGAGGATTCAGCGCGATAGCGCCCTTTTCCATCACCTCTGCTGCCAGCGGAATATCCGCGGTGATCACCAGGTCGCCCGCTTCAGCCCGGCGTACAATCTCGTTATCGGCCACATCAAAACCAGCAGGCACGCGCAGTGTGGTAATAAAACGGGACGGTGGCACGCTCAACGACTGATTAGCCACCAGCGTTACCTTCATCTGTTCTCGTTCTGCAGCCCGGTAAAGCACTTCTTTGATCACTTTCGGGCACGCATCGGCATCCACCCAGATTGGCATAACAGCCTTCCTTTTTCGTTATTACTGGAATCAGGGATGATCATGCCGTTCTTTTCAGGAATGGCAAATTTAATCTGCCCGGTGTGAAACGAAGCCGGAACTGGATAAAGGCGGGGAATGACGTAAGCTAGACCTGTATCAAATACTGACTGAAACAGGGAGCCTGTGTGGAAAAGAAAATTGGTTTTATTGGCTGCGGCAATATGTCGAAAGCCATTATCGGTGGCCTGGTATCGTCTGGTCAGATCAAACCGGAGAACATTTGGGTCTTTGACCGTAAACCGGCCACCAATGAAGCGATGCAGCAGCAATACGGCATCACGCCTGCTTCCAGTGCAGAAGAAGTGGCCAAACAGGTCGATATCCTGTTCGGTGCGGTGAAACCCAATGTCATTCTGACCGTGTTGAAGGACATTGCCGGCAGCCTGAATAAAGACACGGTGGTCGTTTCTATTGCTGCAGGTATCACGCTGGATTCTCTGGCTACCGTTCTTGGCCACGACCGCAAGCTGGTGCGAGTGATGCCAAACACGCCTGCGCTGGTCAATGAAGGGATGACCTCGGTAACCCCAAACGTGCTGGTCACCAAAGAAGAAGCCGATGAAATTGTTGCCATCTTTAACGGTTTCGGCAAAGCGGCACTGGTGCCGGAATACATGATCCATGCCGTTGTTGGCGTAAGTGGTTCGGCACCAGCCTATGTCTTTATGTTTATTGAAGCCATGGCAGATGCTGCGGTGCTTGGCGGTATGCCACGCGCCCAGGCTTATCAGTTTGCCGCTCAGGCTGTTAAAGGGTCTGCGCAGATGGTGCTGCAAACCGGCAAACACCCGGGCGAACTGAAGGATATGGTCTGCTCGCCAGGAGGCACCACCATTGAAGCGGTGAAAGTGCTGGAAGAGAAAGGTTTCCGTGCCGCAGTCATGGAAGCGATGCAGCAGTGTATGGCGAAATCCGAACGGATGAGCAAAGCCTGAGTTTTCAGGGGCGAACGGCTGCTCGCCCCTGCCGATTACTTCAGCGCTGCTTTTACCAACGCGACCGTTTCATCCAGCCTCATGGGTTCCTGCATTCGCAGTATCAACTCTGCGGTGAAGGAATAAAGCCCACAGGAGGCAACCGCCGCCAGCTGGCCTTTCTGCCCGTAAAGTGCAACAAATTTCTTTTCCTTCAACGATCCGAACAACTGATAGTCATCCCACTCTTCCGCATGGCCAAGATACTCGTAGCGAGTGCCAAACTGCGCGGTCCAGAAGAACGGCACGCGATCGAACTTCTCGTTTTGTCCCAGCATGTTTTTCGCCGCAACCCGTCCCTGCTGCTGCGCCACTCGCCAGTGCTCAATCCGCAACTTACCTGAGTCCGCAGGAAACGTAGCGATATCCCCTGCGCCCCAAACCTGGTTGGCGACCGCTAAAGTCGCGTCAGTTGTCAGGCTGGCATCCTCATTCAGCGGGATGTCATGAATAAACGAAGTACCCGGCGCAACACCAGTAGCCAGCAGGACGATATCTGCAGGCACTATTTTGCCGCCTTTCAGCTCAACCGCGCTGACGTGACCGCGATCGTCTTTCAGCTCAGCCACCTCTCCTTCGATGAACTCCACGCCCTTCTCTTCATGGAGCTGGCGGAAATAGCGGGCAATCTCCTCGCCGAAGGTCTTTTTAAAGGGCAGAGGTTCAGGGGCAATCACCTGCACTTTCACCTCTTGAGCACGCAGCGCAGAAGCCAGTTCCATGCCAATAAAACTGTTACCTACGATCACCAGCTGTTTAGTTTTATCGACCTCTTTCAGCAGGCAGTCGGCTTGCTCCAGGCTGCGCAGCACATGCACTCCAACCAATGCCTTCCCTTCCAGATCCGGACGTTGAGGAATGCCACCGGTGGCAATCAGTAACTTGTCATACTTCAGCGTGCTGCCATCAGAGAAATGCAGTGTCCGTTCGCGGGTTTCAAGGCGTTCTACTTCCGCCAACTTGCGCTCTGCATAGGGGGAGAAGTCCTCTTTCAACAGGGGAGGAACTTCGCTGATCTTCATGTTGCCTGAAGGGACAAATTTGGTCAGCACGGTACGATCGTAAGGGGCTTCGCTTTCACGATCGATCAGGATCAGTTTGCCGTTAAATCCTTCCCTGCGCAGGGTCCATGCCGCGGCGGCTCCCGCAGCGCCTGTACCAAGTATGACGAATACAGGATCTTCCCGATCGGCAGAAAAGGAGGCCAGCGGCGGAAGAGCCTCAGGATCGACCTGCACCATGCCATTCTCAATCCTGACCGGATAGCGCTTAAGATCGCTCAACGCTAAAGGTTCGCACAGGCTGCCGTCCTTCAGGCTGAAGTTGGCTTTATGCCACGGGCAAACCAATCGGTCGCCATAGATCGCGCCCTGCTCTAAAGGCGCGCCAGAATGGGGGCAGTTGCTTTGAAAAGCCTTCACCTGCTGCTGTTCGCGGATCAAGATAATTCCAGTGTCACCAATGGGAACTCTGACCGGTTTCCGCTCAGGAAGATCCTGCAAAACGAGGGCATTTTGATAGCTCACGACAAGGCTCCTTATTATTTTCTGTTTTTCACATCAACAGTAATAAGCCTGGCATTCACAGGGGAAAGGATCGAAAAGGGAGGGAGGAAGCGAGGAAAAAATGCAGTAACCTGTTGTTTAACGGCGATTATAAATATTTAAGTAAATATGAATGAGAAGGTCAGAAGGAAGAATGAAAGTGCCAATGCGCGTAAAGGTGGGCCCGGACAGGCCCACCTTAGATTAACTTTTTTTAAGGCAGCTGCTCATAAAGGTTTTACGTTCATCCCCTTTCAGCATTTTCTCGCCAGCCTGGCTATTACAGGTTTTCATTTTCATCTGTTGCGGGGTCATTGAGCCCATATTGCTGTCTTTTTTCAGGCAGCTGCTCATGAAGGTTTTACGCTCATCGCCTTTCAGGGCCTTATCGCCGGCCTGCTGATTACACATCGTCATTTTTTGTTGTTGGGCGGTCTTTTCGGCTGCGCTGGCATAACCACCGGCCAGTAAAGAAAGCATCGCCGCCATCATCAGATATTTCAGCTTCATGTTTTTCCATCCCTATTTGATTAACTCGCGATCAAAGTCTGGCAGAATTTCAGCGGGGAGTGAGAAAGAACAGAATAAATAGTCATAAAGAACCACTGACAGGCATTAACTCGTCACCACATACATGCGAGCGACGGGTCTGATAAAAGCAGATTACTGGCGGGGATGAAGCAAAAGGCGCTGAATATAATTTTCCAGCAATGACGAATCTTCAGGATTGATAGCCTCTGATTTGGTCGCCGTTGCCATAGCCGTGGTGATGCTGTCTGTGATCTGCTGAAATTGGGAACTGTCCAGCTTACGCAGTAGCGCGGTAACCACTATTTCTAACGCCTCAACCTGAGCCACTAATTCTTTGGACTCTTCTTCTTTCTCCGCCAGCCTGACCAGTAGTTCTGCAATGAGGTTTTTCATGCGGACGTCTCAGCGAGTTAAAGCAAGACGTTAACACCAGTTAAAAAAAAAGAAAATAGATAATCGCTATATTTTTTCGTTACTTAAGCACGGTGTTGATTTCATTATTCACTTTTGTGAAACCGGGCAATCTTTATTGCGAGCGAAACGTTTTGCTGCCAATTAATGTCACAAAAAATACTTGGGGCCAGTAAAAATCAGAGGCATATTGCCTCTGATTTAGGGCTGTATCAGCCGTGTCCCTGAGTGAATCCACCGCGTGGACCGCCGCCACCGCCCCAACCACCCCCACCGTGACCGCCGCCACCAGGAGGTGGGAACAGGCAACCACTTAAGGCGGTTACCAGCGCAATCACACTTACTGCTTTCATTAATCGGTTCATTATTTACCCCTCCACGGAACAGTGGCGCTGATAGTAATCGTCACTTCAGGCCCAGACAATGCAGAATCCTCCGGTTCAGGGCCGTTTTTACCGCCAGTCACCCTGCTTAACACTTTCCTGTCAAAACCCCGTAACAATGCTGGGGTAAGGGACGATTTCCTGGATCTTCCGCAGGCCATTTACTGTGCGATCTAGCTCGCACGATCGGCGGGATCTGCTTTACAAATGCGGCGATCCAGCGCAATGTGAGCGCATAACATTTCTGAGGTATCGTTGATGAAACCAGCCCCTTCTCTCTCCCTGCAACAGCAACTGACCCGCCGTGATTGGGAAAATCCGGCCGTGACGCAACTTAATCGTCTGCCAGCGCATCCTCCGTTCTCAAGCTGGCGATCGCTTGCAGCAGCCAGAGAAGATCGTGCCAGCGAACGTCGCCAGTCACTGAATGGGATCTGGAACTTCAGCTACTTCAGTCAACCAGAGCAGGTCCCGGATGGCTGGCTGTTTCAGGATGTGCCAGAAACCAAGCCGTTGCAGGTGCCCTCAAACTGGCAGATGGCTGGCTACGATGCGCCAATTTACACCAACGTTCAGTACCCTATTCCAGTTACTCCGCCCACCGTCCCGCAGGAAAACCCTACCGGCTGTTATTCACTCCTCTTCCGCTGTGAGGCTGACTGGCTGACCGCCGGGCAAACGAGGATCCAGTTCGACGGCGTGAATTCTGCCTTTTACTTATGGTGCAACGGGCAGTTTATTGGGTATTCACAGGATAGCCGTCTACCGGCA
The DNA here is from genome assembly GCF_049696395.1 of Erwinia sp. Lineage (GTDB taxonomy): Bacteria > Pseudomonadota > Gammaproteobacteria > Enterobacterales > Enterobacteriaceae > Erwinia. The sequence goes on along the minus strand of NZ_JBAVTT010000106.1, from coordinate 108,067 downwards.
GAATTCGATTTATCTGCGGCACTGACCAGCGGTGATAACCGGCTGACGGTATTAGTGCTGCGCTGGAGTGACGGCAGCTATCTGGAAGACCAGGATATGTGGCGCATGAGCGGGATCTTCCGCGACGTCAGTCTGCTGCATAAACCCGACGTGCAGCTCAGTAATGTGCAGATTGAAACCCATCTGAGCCCCGAGTTTCACTCAGCCCAGCTTAACGTTCTGGCCGTTTGCTCGCTTGAACAGGCCGCTGAGTATCAGGTTGAAGTTCAACTGTGGCGGCATAATGTCCTGACTGGCACGGTTCGTCAGCCTTTTGGCAGCGTAACGATTGATGAACGAGGCCGCTACAGCGATCGCACCACGCTCCAGCTTCGGGTGGAGAATCCGGAATTATGGAGCGCGGAAACACCCCATCTCTACCGGGCTACCGTGGCACTGCTCGATGCCGAAGGGACGTTACTGGAGGTCGAAGCTTATGATGTCGGCTTCCGGAAAGTGGAGATCCATCAGGGGCTGCTGAAGCTGAACGGCAAACCGCTGCTGATCCGCGGCACCAATCGCCATGAACACCACCCTGAGCAGGGTCAGGTGATGGATGAAGCGACGATGATCCGCGATATCACGCTGATGAAGCAGCATAATTTCAATGCCGTGCGCTGCTCTCACTACCCAAATCATCCGCTCTGGTACCGCTTATGCGATCGCTACGGGCTGTATGTCGTAGATGAAGCCAATATTGAAACCCACGGAATGCAGCCAATGAACCGTTTGTCTGACGATCCGGTGTGGTTCAATGCCTTCAGCGAACGCGTGACCAGGATGGTTCAGCGCGACCGCAATCACGCCTGCATTATCATCTGGTCGCTGGGCAACGAATCTGGTCATGGCAGCACGCATGACGCACTCTGGCGTTGGGTAAAAAGCAGCGATCCCACCCGCCCGGTTCAGTATGAAGGTGGTGGAGCAGATACCGCCGCCACCGACATCATCTGTCCAATGTATGCGAGGGTCGATCAGGATCAGCCGTTTGAAGCCGTGCCGAAATGGTCACTGAAAAAGTGGATCGGCCTGCCTGAAGAAACCCGTCCGCTGATCCTGTGTGAATATGCCCATGCGATGGGCAACAGTTTTGGCGGCTTTGCCAAATACTGGCAGGCCTTCCGGGAGTTTCCCCGCTTGCAGGGAGGATTTGTCTGGGATTGGGTCGATCAAAGTCTGACCCGTTACGATGCGCAGGGTAATCCCTGGCAGGCTTACGGCGGGGATTTTGGTGACAAACCCAACGATCGTCAGTTCTGCATGAACGGCCTGGTTTTTGCCGACCGCACGCCGCATCCTTCGCTGTATGAGGCGCAGCGCGCTCAGCAATTCTTCCAGTTTTCGCTGCTCAGTACCCAGCCCTTACGGCTGCGTATTCAAAGCGAGTATCTCTTCCGGCAGAGCGACAATGAAATCCTGCGCTGGAGTATTGAGCGCAATGGCGTGGAAATCTCGGCTGGCGAACAACGACTGGCGATCCCAGCGGAAGGGCAGCTAGAAATCGACCTTCCTCAGGAAGCCGGCCTGGATGAACACGTGTGGCTGAACGTCGAGATCATTCAGCCAGAGGCTACAGAGTGGTCGGAGGCGAATCACCGCGTAGCCTGGGATCAATGGCAACTCCCTTCTCATTTGCCGATGCCTTTGCGGGTTGCTCAGCACTCCACGCCTGAAATTGAGGAAACAACTCAGTTGCTCGAAGTCCGTCAGCATAACCAACGCTGGCAATTTTCTAAGCAGAGTGGCGACCTGGTACAGTGGCTGATTGATGAACAGCCTCAGCTACTTTCGCCTCTACGGGATAACTTCACTCGCGCGCCGCTGGATAACGATATCGGCATCAGCGAAGTGACTAAAGTGGATCCTAATGCCTGGGTAGAGCGCTGGCAGCGAGCTGGCTTCAATCAGCTGGAAAGTGAACTGCTCGATTATCAGGCTGATCCACTCAGCTGTAGCGTGCAGTTGATGACCACACAGGGCTGGAGGGTTCAGGGTGAGTTGCGTTTTATCAGCCAGAAACGCTACCTTATTAATGACTCAGGAGAATTGAGTATTCAGGTTGAGGTAAACATCGCGGCTGGGTTACCGGCGCCCGCCAGAATCGGCCTGAGCTGCCAGTTGAGTCAGGCGGCCGAAAGCGTCAGCTGGCTTGGACTGGGGCCGCATGAAAACTACCCGGACCGCCTGCTGTCTGCACAGTTCTCACGCTGGACACGGCCGCTGGAAGATCTGTACACGCCTTATGTGTTCCCCAGCGAAAATGGCCTGCGCTGCGGAACAAAGTCCCTGAATGTAGGCAGAATTAAGGTCGAGGGGGAATTTCATTTCTCGGTCAGTCGCTACAGCCAGCAACAGCTTCGCGAAGTGAGCCACCGTCACCTGCTACAGAAAGAAGAAGGCTGTTGGTTGCTGCTGGATGGCTACCATATGGGCGTGGGAGGAGATGACTCCTGGAGCCCCAGCGTGAGCCCGGAATTTCTGCTAACCGCTTCACGCTACAGCTATGCGCTGACGCTGAAAGCAGAATAAGTCTTCGCGCAGGTCTGACGTTGATGGCGTCAGACCTGATTCGCTGTCACCACTTTGCGGTTCCGCCAGGTGATGATCAGCTGAACGGTGTTGGCTAATACCACGACAGCCGTTGCCGCAAATACCCAGCGGAATCCTCCAATGGCTGACACGCCGGAGCCAATCAATGGCCCCACGACATTGCCAAGATACATAAATGACTGGTTATACCCAAAAATACGCCCCGTTACCCGATCGCTGGAATAGCGCAGCAGCATGGTTTGCACCGCTGGCATCATTGCACCTTCCGCAAACCCCAGCAGGAAACGCAGTGCGCCAAGCTGGAAAGCGCTGCCGGCCCAGGACATGGCCACAAACAGCACAAAGGTCAGGACTAAGGCTGTAAACAGAATGCGTTGGGCGCCAATCCGATCGCCCAGTTTCCCCAGCGTTGGGGCTGAAAAAAGCGCCGACACGCCTGGAATAGCCGCCACCACGCCGCTGATAAAGGCAATATTCTGCACGTTTGGCTCAAGTTTCCGCACAAACAGCGTCAGGATAGGACTGATTGAGCCATTGCACAGCTGAATAGTCAGCGTGGTCAGAAACAGGCTGATAATCAGACCAGGATTGCCGAGCGATCGGAAAACCATGGTGCCGGAAAGTTTATCCTCTTTTTTGACTCTGGGCTGGCCACCCTCTTTGATCAGGAATAGCGTGATCAGGAAGCTGGTCAGCAGTAACGCGGAGGTAATCAGGAACACGGCACGTAGCCCAACCCAGTCTGCCAGGAAACCGCCCATCATCGGCCCCATGATCACCCCGCAAATTTGCGCAGTGGTCACCATACTCATTGCCCAACCGCTTCGCTCCCGTGGAACCTGCGTAGCCACCATCGCCATCGCGTTGGGAATATAACCGGAGGTCAGCCCCATCAGGGCGCGCAGCAGGAATAACTGCCAGACATCGGTGACAAAAGCCTGCAAAAAAATCACCACGCCCATGCCCAAAGAGGCTCGTAGCAGCATCAGCTTGCGGCCTTTACGATCGGCAAGGCTGCCCCACATCGGCGCGACAATTGCCGAGACCATAAATGTCACGCTAAAGATAAGCCCTGACCAGAGAGTCAGCGAGCTGGGGTCGGTTACACCGAGTTGCTCAACATAGAGCGGCAAAAAGGGAATGATTTGACTGATTGCAAGGCCGGTAAAGAGACAGCCGAACCAGACTGAGATGAGGTTAACCTTCCAGGATTCCATCTTGCTGTGCTGAGGGCCTTATAGCGAGAGTGCGAGTTCGAAGTGTAACAAGGACATTTTAGCAATGAGTGGCAAATAACGGGATGGGGATAACTTTGAAGCATTACCCTGTTGAAGTGCTCTGCAGAATGAAGGATCGGCTCTGGCACCGGTATTTCATGCCGTATGAGCAGTATTTCTCACTGTAAGAACCTAAGCGTGGGGGAGCAAAAGACGGTCTTCAGCATCTGGATAAATTCGCTAAGGCCCAGACGCAAAAAACCCGCCGTTAAGCGGGTTTTCGTATTCTCGCCAGCTCTACTCAGAGTAAACTCCGGTTCGCCTGCGAAAAGTTCTCTAATTACAGAGCAGTTACGTTAGCAGCTGCTGGGCCTTTCTGGCCGTTTTCGATAGAGAACTCAACTTTCTGACCTTCTTCCAGCGTTTTGAAGCCGCCGTTCTGGATTGCAGAGAAGTGTACGAATACGTCTTTGCTGCCGTCGGTTGGGGAGATGAAGCCGAAACCTTTCTCAGCGTTGAACCATTTTACTAAACCAGTCATTTTGTTAGACATTTGTCTTTCCTTCAATAAGTATTAAGCCGCAAAGGGCACGGGTTTTTCAACAGGGTGGACTTATGAGGCACTTAAGAAGGAAGTCAGGAAGAGATATCAAAGATAACCTTTAACTGAAAACTGCTTTAATAAAATTGCTCGCATACGTTGTCTGTTTCAAAACCGACGATGCATTTACTCATAACACAGAAGGCAGTTCAAGAGGTGATGACTAAAAAAACCCAAAAACCAATCTAAATACCTGTAAATAAACAAAAAATAATTTATTCATTTGTAAAGAGCGGAAATCATCCCCATTAGCTATTGAATCGGATTGCCAGCCCCGACAGGAAAAGCCGCCTGCAGCCCAGTGAATCGGCACACTTCGCCAGAGGGGAAAAAGCAGAATGAAAAATATTTCTGATTGTTACTGGATTTCCTGTAGCCGCAATCTAGAGTAATAAAAATCTCCGACTGATTTTTCGCAGGCTCAGTAGCGATTGACCGTCCTGGTGAATCGAAGCGTAGTTAATAATGATAATCCTGAACTCATCGGTTCGCCGCTGGGCGATAGATGGTGCCTATCTGGAGGTTAATCATGAGACATTCCTCGCCAGGCGCAGGTCGCGCAATCACTGATTATTTTAATAGTCCGGCTTTCCATGCGCCGAAAGAGAGTGAACTGCTGGCGGCCATTCTGACTGAATTAATGCGTCGGGGACGGCCAACCCACAGCAAAGTCATTATCGCCACAGTGATTGCCAAACTGGAAGGGGAAGTTGATGAGGCGCTGCTGCAAGGGTATCGCAATTTACTGACACAGCTGCTGGAAGAGAAAGAAGAGTAATCTCTGCCCTGTCCTCCTGAAACGTTAAAGGTGCCCACGAAAGTGTTGCCAGCCTCGTTGCCTTCCTGCGGCCAAAAAAAATCCCGCACAAGGCGGGAATAAAGACGAGCATTGCGTGTTTCGCAGTGACCAGGGGATCACCTTTATTACGACGTTACCCTACAGCCCTCAGGTTGCAATTCTGTGACATGCTGAACTTCCTTTTCCTGATATTACGTATGTTTACAAGCCAGCAGATTGCTAACGCTGACCACGCCGTTATCATTGGCGCACGGTTTTTAAGGGAATTGGCATGAACGCTCAGCGGCGGCGCGCAACGGGATTATTGAGTCTGGCCTGTCTGGTTATCCTGCTTTGTCTGGGTGCCCGGATGCTTAGCACGTCGGTATCTTTGCCAGCCCCTCCCTTCACGGCGCAAAGCGACTCAGCAGGCAATGACGTTTACCCTTCTCCCTGCCAGCTCAGCCTGAAGTCCCTGCTCTCCGCCTCACCTGAAATTGCCAGTATGGCGCTGCTGGCACTGGCTACCGTGATCCTGCTGTATACGCCACTGTTGATGCGTCTGCCAAGGCTCTATCTGCGTCCGCCACTCGCCCCTCCCGAGCGAAGGCTCCATCTCTGCCACTGCGTCTTTCGTGAATAAGCCACCGCCCATCAGGTTCGGTGTCCCTAACTTATTCACGGAGAAACAATGCAAACACTTATCAGGACGTTGTTGGTTGTCCTGCTTAGCCTTTGGCTGCCTGCGTTGCAGGCAGCAGACAGCGGCTGGCTAACCAACCCACAAAACAATCATGCACAGATACGGATCCGCGCAGAAAATCCCGCAGGCGAGTCAACTCGCGTGTTGCTGGATATCAAGCTGCAGGACGGCTGGAAGACTTACTGGCGCTCGCCAGGTGAAGGCGGAATTGCGCCAGAAATCCGCTGGAATGACTCGCCCCCCAAAGCCCAATGGTTCTGGCCAACCCCGCAACGCTTTGACGTAGCGGGCCTGACGACTCAGGGTTACCACCATCAGGTTGCGCTGCCGATTGAGCTGGCGGGCAAAGTCCGGCGCCTTAGCGGCACACTGACGCTCTCGACCTGTAGCAACGTCTGTATTCTGACGGATTACCCGTTCAGCCTGGATCTGCAGCGGCCAGCCGACAAACTCTTTGCCCATGATTTTGCTCAGGCGATGGGGCAAGTTCCTGTTGCCAACGTGCTGACTGACCAGCTGCAGGCTGGCTATCAGTCTGGCAAGCTGCAAATTACCGCTTCACGTGCTGGCGGTTGGAGCCAGCCCGAGCTGTTCATTGACGAGGGTAACGAGGCCAGTTTTGGCAAACCCGTTCTGACCCTCAAAGGTGACCAGCTGCAAGCCACGGTGCCGGTCAGCGATCAATGGGGTGAAAGCGCGCCAGAGTTGCAAGGCGAAACGCTCTCTTTAGTGCTTGCCGATCGCGGACTGGCGCAACAAAGCGAGCTCATAATTGGTCGACCGGTGGCTTCCATCGGCGGCGGCATTGCACTTTGGCAGGCGGTATTAATGGCGTTGGCAGGGGGGTTTATCCTCAACCTGATGCCCTGTGTGCTGCCGGTGCTTGGCATGAAGTTGAGCTCCATTCTGCAAGTTGAACAACGGGATAAACGCTCGATAAGGCTGCAATTTGTTGCTTCCAGCGCCGGGATTATCGCTTCATTTATGGCCCTGGCGCTGTTGATGACCGTGCTGCGGCTGAGCAACCATGCGCTGGGCTGGGGAATTCAGTTCCAGAATCCATGGTTTATCGGCTTTATGGTACTGATCACGTTGCTGTTCAGCGCCAACCTGTTGGGTCTGTTCTACTTCCGATTGCCCTCTTCTTTCTCAACCCGGCTGGCGACGCACAACGGTGAAGGCATTGCCGGGCACTTCTGGCAGGGTGCATTTGCCACCTTACTGGCCACGCCCTGCTCCGCCCCGTTTTTGGGTACGGCCGTAGCCTTTGCGCTGGGGGCTCCCCTGCCGATGTTGTGGGGAATTTTCATCGCGTTGGGTGTGGGCATGAGCCTGCCGTGGCTGCTTATTGCCCTGTTCCCTGCCCTGGCACTCAAACTGCCTAAAGCAGGTCGCTGGATGAATGGCGTGCGTATCGCGATGGGCCTGCTGATGCTGACTTCCTGCCTGTGGCTGGTAAGTCTGCTGGTCGGCCATCTTGGGGGCAGCCTCACCCTGATGCTGGCTGGCAGTCTACTGTTGCTGCTCTGTATCGCAGTCTGGCGCCGCTTTGGTAATAAAGTGGCGGCTGTCAGTGCCGTTGCGGCTTTGCTTGTGGCAGGCGGCGTGCTGTTAACCGCTTCACTGACCTCCTCTTTATGGCGCAGTCCGCTTCATGACCAAATCGCCTGGCAGCCGCTCAGTGAGCAAGCCATTACCGATGCCCTCGCCAGCAATAAGCGGGTGTTTATTGATGTCACTGCCGACTGGTGCATTACCTGCAAAGCGAACAAATTCAACGTGCTGATGCGTCCCGACGTGCAGCAGGCTTTGCAGGCTGAAGATGTTGTTGCGCTGCGCGGAGACTGGAGTCGTCCCTCAGCAGCCATCAACACATTTTTAAAGCGTCGCGGCAGCGTTGCAGTCCCCTTCAATCAGGTTTATGGACCAGGCGACCGGCAGGGAACGGTGCTGTCTCCACTGCTTGATCGTCAACAATTATTAACCGCGTTATCTCACGCAAAAGGAAAGGCGAAATGAAAAAGTTACTGATTACCCTGCTTCTGGCCAGTTCACCGGTGCTGGCTGCCCCACCGTTCACCCCAGAGCAGGAAGTCCGCATCAAGGAATTGATCCGTGAAACGCTGGTAGAGAACCCTAAAATTCTGGCAGAAGCCGCACAGGCTTATGACAAGCAGGCGCAAAAAGAGCAAGGCGCTGTTCTTCGCCAGGTGATTGAACAAAATAAAGTGGCGTTATTCCTGGACGAGAGCAGCCCAAGGTTAGGCGCGAAAGAGGCCAAAGTGACACTGGTTAATTTTACCGATTACAACTGTGTTTACTGTAAGCAGTTCGATCCTGCACTGGAGAAATTAGTGAAAAATTACCCGGAGGTTGCCGTGGTGATCAAGCCGTTGCCTTACCGTTCTGAAACCTCTCTGACCGCAGCGCGTCAGGCGCTGATGTTCTGGCGTGAAAAGCCGGATCGGTTCTGGGCACTGCATCAGCGGCTGATGGCTAAAAAAGGCTATCACGATGAGGCCAGCATCAAAGCTGCTGAGAAAAAAGTGGGGTTGAGCTTCGTCGAACCCGACCAGCGCAGTACAGAAACCATCAACAGCAACCTGCAGTTGGCTCAACATCTTGGCGTCTCCGGCACGCCTGCCACGCTGATTGGTGAGCAGATGATCTCCGGCGCGATCCCTTACGACCAGCTGGAAGCCCTGGTTAAAGCCCAGCTTGAGCTGGTTAACCATGGGTAACATGGGTAATGGCCGACGCATTGTCCGCGATGTGCTGCTGCTGGCCATCATGCTGGTGGTGATGTTTACCGTGATTGATTTTTTCCGTGCGCCCCAGGCGCCATCAGGATTTGCGGAAGCGCCGCTTCATACCATTGATGGCAAGGACGTTACGCTGGCTGAGCTGAGCACGAAAAAACCGCTGCTGGTTTACTTCTGGGCGAGCTGGTGCGGTATCTGCCGCTACACCACGCCAGACGTGATGAAGCTGCGCGATAACGGTGCCAACGTGCTGACCGTGGCCTTACGTTCGGGTGATGATGGTCGCGTGGTACGCTACCTGAATGGCAAACATCTGACGCTGCCAGTCGTGAACGATCCTCAAGGCACGATGGCAGCCAGCTGGGATGTCAGCGTAACGCCTACCTTGTTGATCGTGTCGAACGGTAAAGTGGTACAGAGCACTACCGGATGGACCAGCTACTGGGGAATGAAATTGCGCCTCTGGTGGGCGCAGAAAAGGCATTAAAACCTGAGGGGCCGAAAATTCGGCCCTTTTTCTTAGCCGCAATACACCCGGCTGATGTTGCCTTTCATATCGCCCATAAAGTTCAGGCGGTTGAGGTTGAAGTCCATTGTCACCGCAGAATTGAATGGTATAGCGCGAACAGCATGTTCAAAACGCAGTCCATCAATGGCTGACAACGGTTTGCCAACATACTGCTGATACTCAGAAGCGCCGCAACGATCCATCTCTGGATCGACCGCAGCGGACGTGTCCCCTTTCTTTGCCCCGGTCTGGCATCCTGATAACGCCACCAGCGCGGCAATCACGGCAATTTTTCCATAAAACGTCATAACTTCTCTCCTGTGCATTTATCTTCGGCAATCCACTGGCAGCCTACCAGACCCGAAGCCGTGATGATAATCGCATTTGGTAAAGCCGTTTATTTCTGTGATCTTAGACAAAACGGCACAAACTGCCTGCGCTATGCCTCGCACCCAGCGCTATAATTTAAGAGTTTTCTTAGGTTGGAGGTTCTTATGGAACTGGGCGTCTTTGTGCTGTTCGCCGTCATCATGACGCTGGTAGCGGTTCGTGTCCGCTAGCTAAAAAGCCCGTTTGCGCGGGCTTTTTTGTGCCTGAAAACCGGTCAGGAAACCGGCGTTAACGGCGTATCCAGCAGCAGACTGAAACGATCTATTGGCATCGGCCTGCCAAGGTAATAACCCTGCCCTTCCTGACAGGCAATAGATTGCAGCTCCTGCAGCTGTTCGCGGGTTTCAATCCCTTCTGCGGTTACCGTCAGGGAAAACGCTCTGCCCAGGCCAATGATCCCTTCCACTATCGACAGTGCCTGCGGCGAGTTCGGGAAGTCATTCATATAGGATCGATCCATCTTCATGCCGTCGAACGGGAAGGTTTTCAAATACCCGAGTGAGGCGTAACCTGCGCCGAAATCGTCCACCGTCAATCTGACACCCAGGTTCTTCAGCGACTGCATCACTTCCAGCGCACTTTGCGGATTCTCCAGCGTAATATTTTCGGTAATTTCCAGTTCAAGACGATCCGGCGGCAGCCCACTGTTTTGTAGCGCAGTGGCGACTCTCTTCGCCAGATGACCACTGCGGAACTCAACTGGAGAGATATTCACTGAAACATACATCGGTGACGGCCAGCTCATCGCATCCGTGCAGGCCCGATGTAATACCCAGCTACTGATATCAATGATTAAACCGGTCTCTTCTGCCAGCGGAATAAAGCTGTCCGGCATGATCATCCCGGAGGACGGATGCTGCCAGCGGATGAGCGCTTCAGCCCCTTCCAGCCGCCCTTTTTTCAGGTCATAACGTGGCTGATAGAATAACTGCAGCTCATCCCCGACGATAGCCTGGCGTAAGTTATGTTCCATCTCCCGGCGCTGAACCAGCAGTTCAGCCATTTCAGGCGTGTACCAGGTCCAGCGGTTGCGCCCTTCCTGCTTCGATCTATACAAAGCAATGTCCGCCAGGCGCAGAAGTTCTTCGGCCTGCATCGCGTCCCTTGGTGCCAGCGCAATGCCCAGGCTGGCCCCAAGGAAAACGTCATGCTGACCGAGCAGGAAAGGCCTGCGAAGCTCGTTTAGCAACATTTTACAGCAGGCAGAGATAGCCTCTTCAGTCGTCAGATCGGAAACGATCAGGATAAATTCATCGCCCCCCTGCCGGGAAACCAGATCCCCGGCTTTTAATACGCTACGAAGCCGGTGAGAGACCTCATTCAGCACACAATCCCCGGCCGCATGTCCCCAGGTATCATTGATCGGTTTGAAGTTATCGAGATCCAGACTGATCAGTACCAGAGGCCGCTCAATCGTTGGTTGAGCCTGCAAGCGCGCCAGCAGAAACTCGCTCATATAAACCCGGTTTGGCAGACCTGTCAGCGCATCGTGTTGCGATAAATAGTGGATCTTCGCCTGAGCCTCAACCTCGTGGGTGATATCAGAAACCGTGCCGCGATGCCCGGCAATCTGCCCATTCACCTCAACAGGATTGGCGATCAGGCTACAGATGCGCTTTGCTCCCAGCGCAGTGACGCAGTAACAACGCAGCGCATGGCGCAGACCATCAGCGCGCTGCTGGAAAATCCACTCAGAGATAAGGTGATCATCATGCTTCAGCACCTCATCCAACGAGCGCCCAAGGAGCTTATCAACATCAAAGTGCGTTACGGCAGCAAAACGTTTAGACAGGTACGTCAGTTCCCCCTGCGCGTTGGTTTCCCAAATCCAGTCTGAGGCCGTTTCTGCCACATCGCGGAAACGGGATTCGCTGGCGGCCAGTTCACGCTGGCTGTGCACCAGTTGCGTATATCTGTCGTCGGACAGCGCGGCGTTGTGCATAGCATGATTAATGACCCTGCGTGCCACCAGCGCGAGGATAAAGGCGGTCAGTAGCAGCATAGGTAACAGCATGAACAGCAAATTACCGCCGGGCGCTAACGAGTCCCAGCGGATCACAATCGGGGGTTCGTCAGCAACGTCTTCATTAAGCAGCGGTGGAATGAAGCTGTCCTGCACGCCGTTGGGGACTCTGGCGTTGATCACCCCAATACTTTCGCCAAAGGCTTTCAGTTTTTCAGGTGTGAAACGGTTCACAAACACCATCACGGAAGGCGGGCCCGGAATGGATTGCAAGCCAGGAACTTTGCCGGTGGTGATGGGTGCGGCGGCGATTATCGCTGGCGTAGAACCAATCATCGCGTTTAGCGTCAGCGCATTCTCGTCAGCGGCTAGTGCACGGGCGCTTCTGATTAACGGCGCTGCATGGATACCCAGCCAGCTCTCCAGCTTCAGGTCTGATTGCTTGCCGTTAATGACCGCATAACGCGTCCGCCCCATGCCATCCACCACAAAGACACCTTCATAGTGATACTCACTGAACAGGCCGGGACCAAAGTTCTGCTGATCATAAGCCCAGACAGGATCAACGGTCACATGCAGGTGGTTCCAGGCTTCGCCCCAGAAGGCATAATCGCGGATGTCGGTCAGAAGATTCTGCCGGGTTGCTTTCCAGGTATTGTGCAGCAGGAAAGTCTCTTGCTTCACCGCTTCGGTATTCTGTCGCCAGGCAATCCCTACCACCAACAGCATCGCCAGCAGCATCACGCTGCTCAGCAATAATGTTAGCGACATCAGTAATCGCCGGGTGAAAAATGTCGTTTTATGACCCTCGGCAGCATAGTGCGGGGGCAGGGTCGGTAGAAATCTCATGTACTCGGACCTTTTCAAGCAGGCTGACTCACTTCGCCTGTCGTTTATTGCCTGCATGGCGTGTTGGGAATCGCTGGTCCTCTCGTCCTCCAGACGCGATCATCAATGCACTATCGGCCTGGCGGGCAAACTGTTTAGCGGGTTTTTCCACAACTGCGGGTGTCTCGACAGCTTCCGTTGCGCTTGCTACCATCCGCCCACCCCAGCCAGAGAGACCAGACAATGAACAATCATGCCGACAGAGTGACCTGTACGCTGCTGTGCATGGGCATGTGCCTGGTCTGGTATTCGTTAACCGTGATGCTCCGCGCGCTGCCTGGCTACCCGGCTTTGCTGGAAAATGGCCTGCTGATGCCGGTGCTCTGTGCGCTGGAATTCTGCGTGCTGGTGCCGCTTTATCGCTGGTACGCAAAGCACTACAACAATATCCCCCTTGGCAAGATCACCCTCCGCCAGCTGCTGATTTTTAGCGGGCTGCTGCTGTGCCTGATCCTTTCCCAGTCTTTCTACCTGCAGCAGGAAAGTTGGACTGGCGGGCAGTTTGGTGAGGGGAAGAGCAAAATTTTGCTGTTCTCGCTGGCGGTCGTTTTGCTGGCACCGGTCTTTGAAGAGATTCTGTTTCGGGGATTTGTACTGCAAGGGTTACTGCTCTGGGCGCCGAGACAACGGCTGGCTTGTGCCCTGCTGACTTCGATCGGTTTTGCCGCCATGCACACGCAATACACCCATCCTCAGACGCTGATCGCCCTGATCGCCCTCTCGCTGTTACTCTGTTATGCGCGATTGATCTCTGGTGGTTTGAAACTGCCGATTGCCCTGCATATGCTTAACAACCTGATTGGCGTGTCGCCCTGGCTGTGGCTGGCCGTGAACGGCTAATGTCCCTACGGTTTATAACCGTTTTCCGTCAGATATAACAATTTCATCTATCGATAGCCGATAATCTACTATTTGTCTTACCGGCTGGTACCTTACACTCGCCAGCAACTCACAGGTAAGGAAACGTCATGAAAACGCTAGTTCCGTCAATTATTGCCCTTGCACTGACCGCTTCACTGGCGGCACATGCCGCGACGCCACCGGATACGCTGGTGATTGCACAGTCTATTGATGATGCCAGTAGCTTTGATCCGGCAGAAGGATTTGAGCTCACTTCCGTGCAGGCGTTTACCAACCTGTATCAGCGCCTGGTGCAATCCGACCCGCAGAATCCTACCGATCTGCAGCCCACGCTGGCAACCTCCTGGCAGCCAGGCAGCGACAACCGCAGCCTGACGTTTGCTTTGCGTGACGGGGCGAAATTTGCCTCTGGCAATCCTGTCCGCCCGGAAGATGTGATCTTCTCACTGAGCCGTGTGGTGAAGCTGAACCTCGATCCTTCGTTTATCCTGACCCAGTTGGGGTGGACCAAAGACAATGTGGATGCGCAGCTGAAGAAAGTGGATGCGACACATGTGCAGATCAGCTGGACAGCTGACGTCAGCCCAACCTACGTGCTGAGCCTGCTGGCCGCACCGGTTTCTTCCATCGTTGATGAAAAAACCGCGATGGCGAATGCCAAAAATAACGATTTCGGCAACAAATGGCTGGCGGTGCATTCTGCTGGCAGCGGCCCGTTCCAGATCCGCAAATACATCCCGCATGAAGTGGTGCTGCTTTCAGCGAATCCCACTTCGCCTGGTGGCGCGCCTAAGCTGAAAAACGTGCTGATCAAAAACGTGCCTGAACCGGCTACCCGCCGCTTGCTGCTTGAGCAGGGCGATGTGGATATTGCCCGTAATCTGGGGGCCGATCAGATGGCTGGCCTGAAGGGTAAACCGGGCGTTAAGCCAATGGCTATCCCGATGGCTTCTCTGTATTACATGCAGTTCAATATCGATGCGAACCCCGCGCTAAAAAACCCGGCGTTATGGGAAGCCTCTCGCTATTTGTTTGACTACAAGGGCATTGCTGACGATTTATTGAAAGGTCAGTTCCAGGTGCATCAGTCGTTCCTGCCGGAAGGTTTCCTGGGCGCGCTGAACGACAACCCTTTCAGCTACGATCCGGAAAAGGCGAAAGCCATCCTGAAGAAAGCCGGTCTGAGCAACGTCAGCTTTAAGTTGAGCGTCAGCAATCAGCCGCCGTATCTGGATATTGCTCAGGCGTTGCAGGCCAGCTTTGCCAAAGGGGGCATTAAGGTAGAGCTGATCCCTGGTCTGAGCAGTGAGATTGCTACCTCGGTCAAGGCTCACAAGTATGAAGCGACCCTGAATGCCTGGGGCGCAGATTACTTTGACCCGAATACCAACGCAGCAGCCTTCGCTTATAACCCGGAAGATGGCAGCAAAACGCTGGCGTGGCGATCAAACTGGCATATCCCGGAATTGAACAAGCAAACGCTGGCCGCAACTGCCGAAAGCGATAAAGCCAAGCGTGTGGAGCTTTATCAGAACATGCAGCGGGAAATCCAGAAGAACTCCCCCTATGTTGTTGGTCTGCAGGCCCGTAATCTGATCGCCCTGCGCGACAACCTGAAAGGCTACGTCCAGGGAATCAACCCGGACATGGTTTACTACAGCCAGGTCACTAAGTAATGACAGTTATTGCTGCACCAGCCGGGTCCGCCCGGCTTTTCTGGTTAAAGAGTGGACGTCTGCTGACCGGGCTTGCCTCACTGCTGGTGACGCTGCTTGGCCTGCTGGCCTTCACTTTTATGCTCTCTCATCTGTCGCCGGTCGATCCTGCTTTGCAGATCGCCGGGGATCATGCCAGTGAATCCACTTACGCCCAGGTTCGCCACGATTTAGGGCTGGATAAGCCGCTGCCCGTGCAGTTCTGGCACTATCTGACGCATCTCGCCCACGGCGATTTGGGGATTTCCAGCCTGACCAATCAGTCCGTCTCCAGCGATCTGCTGCGCACCTTCCCAGCCACTATTGAACTGGCGACCTGTGCGATGATCTTTGGCGCGTTCTTTGGCATTCTGCTGGCGCTGGTCGCCGCGTGGAAGCCCGGTAGCGTGATGGATAATCTCGCCCGTCTGATCTCCCTGCTCGGCTATTCTGTGCCGGTATTCTGGCTTGGATTGTTAGGTCTGCTGCTGTTTTACGCGGTGTTGCACTGGTCCGCCGGTCCTGGGCGGCTGGATGATATCTGGATCTACACGCTGGAGCCGAAAACCGGCCTGGTGCTGGTTGATAGCTGGCTTTCTGGCGATCCTGAGATGTTCAGCAATGCCCTCGCGCATCTGTGGTTGCCGGTGGTGGTGTTGGGGCTGCTCGCGATGGCCGGGATTACCCGCTTGCTCCGCGCGGCGCTGCTGGAAGAGAGCAGTAAAGAGTACGTTACGCTGGCACGGGCAAAAGGGGCCAGTCGTGGGCGAATTTTACTGCTGCACGTTTTCCCTAACGTGCGTGGCACGTTGATTACCGTGCTGGCACTGTCCTACGCCACGCTGCTTGAAGGTTCGGTTCTTACGGAAACCGTCTTCGCCTGGCCCGGCGTGGGGCGCTATATGACCACCGCTCTGTTCGCCTCCGATACCCCGGCTATTCTGGGATCGACACTGCTGATCGGCAGCTGCTTTATTATTCTGAATGCGCTGGCAGATGCGTTAACCTGGCTAACCGACCCGAGAACCCGATGACGCAAAATCTTACCGACCTCGACAACGTGGCACCTTCACGCCGTCGCCGTCCGCGCGTGACTTCACTGGCCATTGGTGGCTCACTGGTGGTGATCCTGCTGCTGGCGGCGCTGTTTGCTCCGCTACTGGCCCCTTTCGATCCCAATGCCCAGGTGATGTCCGCCCGCTTGCTCCCCCCTTCGTCCCTGCACTGGCTGGGCACCGATGGATTTGGCCGTGACCTGCTTTCCCGGGTAATTTATGGCTCGCGCCCTACTTTGCTGCTGGTGTCACTGATTTTGGTGCTGACCATTCCGGTCGGCATGCTGATTGGCATCTGTGCGGGCTACCTCGGTGGCTGGACAGAACGCGTGCTGATGCGCATTACCGATATTTTCCTCTCCCTGCCGAATCTGGTGATTGCGCTGGCGCTGGTCGCCATGCTCGGCCCGGGCCTGATGAACGGCGCGCTGGCACTGGCGCTGACCAGCTGGCCGCCTTTCGCTCGACAGGCACGTGCTGAAACCCTGGCACTCCGCCGCAGTGATTATCTGGCGGCGGCGCGGATGCAGGGCATTAACGGACTGCGGCTGATGTTTGGTCATATTCTTCCGTTGTGTATGCCAAGTGCTGTCGTCCGCGCAGCGTTAAGTCTGGGAGGCATCATTCTTTCTGCTGCTGGCCTGGGATTCCTGGGGATGGGCGTACAGCCGCCTACCGCTGAATGGGGTTCGATGGTAGCGGAAGGCAGTAAAGTGATTTTCGATCAGTGGTGGGTTGCCGCCGCGCCTGGCGGGGCCATTTTGTTTGCCAGCCTTGCGTTTAATCTGACAGGTGATGGCCTGCGTGACCGACTGGATACCCGAAATGGCAATTGATTCTTCTGCTTTAATCGTCGCCGACAGGCTGAAAATAACCAGTGCGGACGGCACGCCGCTGGTTAAAGAGATCGGCTTCACGCTGGGACGTGAACGTTTGGCTCTGGTAGGCGAATCAGGATCCGGTAAGTCACTTACCGCCCGCAGCCTGATGGGCCTGCTCGCACCAGGTTTGCAGCTTCAGGCTAAAACGCTGACTGTCGCCGGAGAGAATGCCCTGACGCTGACCGAGCGCCGCTGGAGCCAACTCCGTGGCAGCCAGCTGGCAATGGTGATGCAGGACCCGAAATACGCCTTAAACCCGATGCGCACCATTGGCTGGCAGGTTGCGGAGCCTCTGAAGTTGCACAGCAAACTCGGCCGGGCGGAAATTAAAGAGAAAGTGTGTGAAATGCTGGATGCGGTAGGTTTGCCCGATCCGAAGCAGTTGATGCAGCGCTATCCGCATCAGCTTTCCGGCGGTATGGGCCAGCGAGTGATGCTGGCAATGGCGCTGATTGCCGATCCGCACTGCCTGATTGCTGATGAGCCGACTTCCGCACTGGATCATGCGATGCGCGATCAGGTGCTGGCGTTAATCCGTCGTCTGGTGGAAGAGCGCAATATGGGCCTGTTGCTGATCAGCCATGACTTACAGCAAGTGTCCGAGCATTGCGATCGGGTGATGGTGATGTATCAGGGCGAGATCCTCGATACGCTGCCAGCCGCTGAACTGCCCCACGCGACCCATCCTTATACCAGCACCTTATGGTCCTGTCGGCCGAGCAAAGCCACTCAGGGACAGGCATTACCGGTACTGGATCGTGCTGCACTGGAGGCCTGGCGTGAACATGATTGAACTGACGAAATTGAGCGTTTCCCACCGCCAGGGTTATGAGCAGCGTACCGTGGTGCATGATGTCACCTTGCAGGTGAAGGCCGGTGAATGTTTCGGTCTGGTTGGCCCTTCCGGCTGCGGGAAATCGTCGCTGCTGTGGGTGATGGCGGGACTGAATCCGAACTGGCAGGGCGAGATGTCACTGGCAGAGCACCAGGTTAACCCCGGTAAAGCGTTCACCGGTCAACTGCGTCAGGATGTGCAGATGGTCTTCCAGGATCCTTACGCTTCGCTGCATCCCCGGCATCGTCTGCGCCGCACGCTGGCGGAACCTTTGACGTTACTGAAGAAGAGCGACATCAACGATCGTATCGATCAGGGCTTTCGTCACGTTGGCCTGGATCCGGCCTTAGCCGATCGTTATCCTCACCAGCTTTCCGGTGGGCAACGCCAACGCGTGGCGATTGTGCGAGCCCTACTGCTTGAGCCGAAAATCTTGTTGCTGGATGAACCTACCTCGGCGCTGGATATGTCGGTACAGGCTGAGATCCTCAATCTGTTGAACAGTCTTAAGCGTCAGGACAATCTGACGATGGTGCTGGTCAGTCACGATCCCGATGTCATTGATCATATGTGCGACCGCGCAGTGCACATGGATCGCGGTTATATCGTCAACTGATCTCTTCCAGGGGCTGGCCTTTACGGGTCGGCCCCGATGCGCCAATCCGGCTAATCTGTAAATCAGCTTACGCTTGCCGGAATGGGTATTTCCCCCGCTCAGCCTTCCACTCTATAGTCCTGATATTATTCATTTTACAGGACTTGCTGATGCCTAAATTACTGCCCGTTGCCTTTGCCTGTGCGTTAGGCCTTACTGCGCCTGTACAGGCCGCCACCCCTGCCGATACGCTGATTGTTGCTCTCCCTTTGGATGGCATCATCAGCTTTGATCCGGCGGAAAGCTTTGAAACCGTCAGTACCAGCAGTCTGCTGAATGTCTATCAGAAATTGGTTGATTCCGATCGGGATGATCCGCGCAAACTGGTGCCACAGCTGGCAAGCTGGCAGCCAGGCAGCAGCGAGCACAGTCTGCTGTTCACGCTGAAATCCGGGGCAAAGTTTGCCAGCGGCAATCCGCTCACGGTTGAAGATGTGATCTACTCGCTGACTCGCGGCGTTAAGCTCAATAAAACACCGGCTTTTATCCTCAATGAATTTGGCTGGACGGCTGACAATATCGATGGGCAGTTCACGCCCCAGGGGACAAACCAGCTGGAGATCCGCTGGACCTCTGCCATCGGCCGTGATTTGGCCTTGCGCCTGTTGAGCGCACCGGTTGCCTCTGTCGTGGACAGCAAACTGGCGGAGCAACATGCCGTCAATCATGATTTTGGCAACAGCTGGCTGAAAACCCACTCAGCGGGAAGCGCAGCTTATGTCATCAAAAATTATGTGCCGCAGCAGGCACTGGTGCTGGAACAAAACCCGAATGCGGCCTCACCGCCAAAATTGAAGCGGGTGATCCTGAAAGGGGTTTCGGATCCCGGTTCTCGTCGGCTGCTGTTGCAACAAGGTGATGCCGATGTGGCCTATGAGCTGGGAGCCGATCAGTTTGATGCTCTGAAAAAAGTCTCTTCAGTTCGAGTGGCCAGTTTCCCCTCAAGCCTGATTTATTACCTGGGTTTTAACACTCAGGATAAAGAACAGCCTGCTTTAGGTAATCCTGCATTGTGGCAAGCGGCGCGCTGGTTAGTGGATTATCAGAGTCTTTCGCAACAGCTACTTAAAGGACAGTATCAGGTTCATCAGGCCTTTTTACCGCAGGGATTTGACGGTGCGCTCGACAACCAGCCCTTCAAATTAGATATCGCAAAAGCCAAAGAGATCCTGCAAAAAGGCGGAATTAAGCCCGGGACGCATTTCTCGCTGACCATTGTTAATCAGCCGCCTTATACAGATGTGGCACAGGCGCTTCAGGCTAGCTTCGCCAAAGCGGATATTCAGATAGCCATTAAACCGGTGGCTGAGGCAGAGCTTTGGGCGAAGATGCGCAGCAGAAACTTCCAGTCGATCTTTATTTATTGGGGGGCTGATTACGTAGACCCGAACACTAATGCCAGTACCTTTGCCTATAACGTGCCCGGCGGGCCGAAAACGCTGGCATGGCGAGTGGGTTGGGACATTCCAAAGTTGAGTGCAGAAACGAAAGCGGCCGCAGCAGAGAGCGATGTGAAGAAACGTAACGCGCTTTATCAGCAGTTGCAGACTGAAGTTCAGCAAAACTCGCCTTACGTTGTGACGCTACAGGGGCAGAAATTGGTCGGGCTGCGCAGTAATATCACCGGAGCGAAACAGGGAATTGGCAGCAGCATGCTGTATTACGATCAGGTCAGCAAATAGTGTTGAAGGGCGGCCTCAGGCCGCCTTCTTATGCTCAGGAGAGAGCAGAATCCGAAGAGTGCTTCTGCTTATCCGCCTCAAAGTGGTCTTTAAACTGCTCGTAAAGAGAGATCATATTGGTAGCATCACCCTGCATAGGGCTCAGTTTACCGGCGCGAACCAGTTCAATAACCAGTTGTAGGGCGGCCTGCTTTGGGCTACTGGCGGGATGGGCGATTTCAGTTGTCATCTTGGCTTCCATTTGGCTTCCATAAAAAGGACGAAAGCGTAATTTTAACAACTTTCACGCCGCCGGGTGAATTTTTTCCCACTAAATTCCCCCACCCTTTCCCTCTGCCTTTCTGCCGATTCCCCCCGTAAGCCAAATTTCCTGAGCTGAGAAAAATTTGATAAAAGAAATGGATCTGAAATACACCAGAGTCAGAGAATCGTCCAAAAAAATCTCTTTTTACTCAATAAGCTTCAGACGAAAGCATTTCCACCTGCCAGATCACAGTAGCGGAATAAAGACCAGGTAAAATAAGAAAACTCTGCTGGTTTACCCCCAGGCTTCGTCCGATATTGCATGCCGACGCTTGCAGTCGGACAGGCACTGATGCGAGGGTCGTGGTCTCTGACACCCTTTTGCTAAGGGTGCCAGATCGTAACCTTCTTCCCACTTTTCTGGCAGTCTGATATGAACAGAATAAACAATGTCATTTCCCTCGCGGGAACGCTGACCATGCTCCTCTTGTGGTCATCTTTCGCCCCTGCCGAGCAGGTGGTACTGACCCTCTCTCAGGAACAGGATGGCGGTGACGCCGGTCGGGCCTGCATGTACATCCATCAGGGCAAAGCCGAGTTTCGCCTTGTGCAACCCCAGCAGCTCTGTCCAGCCACGCTGACGGTTGAGTCAACACACAGCCCTACCTGAAGAAACTCCTGGCCTTTTTCTTAACGGAAGATACATCGGCAACGGGGAAATATGATACCTTTAGGCAGATGGCGACAGTCTGTATCGTTCCGGCAGATTGCGCTTTTTGACAAGGAATCAGGCATTGAAAACAATTAATATAAAGCTGCTCACACTTGTGGCAACGTTTTTGGTTATTTTATTGCACACAGCGGCTATTCCTTTTAGCACTTTCCATATAGCCTGGTCTGTCTCAGTGATGTATGAAGCGCTGGGACGTATTGCTTTTCCTTTGTTATTGCTGGTCGCGGGTTATGTCTCCCTTAACAAAAATGAATCCCTGCTGAGTACGCTGAAAACCCGCGTGCTCGATTTAGTGATCCCGCTAATTGCCTGGTCTGTTATTTATATTATCTACGGCCAGCAGGTCAGAATGAACGACTCACCGGTTAGCCTGCTCGAGCTTCTGAGTACCCCGGCTTGGCCACATATGTGGTTTATCTACACCATGATCCTGTTGTATCTCCTGACGCCGCTGCTGAACACCTTTATTACCTATGGCAGCCAGCAACGCGTTAACTACACGCTGGCCATCTGGTTTGTGCTGGCCTCGGTCTATGTGCTGTTTGATAACATGAAGGCCAACCTGCTGGAAGGTCGACCTCTGCCAACGCTCAGTAATATTGATATGGTGGTTTATCTGTCAGGATTTTATATTATCGGCGGCGTGGTCCGGCGCTTCAAAATAAATCCTAAAATCACCATTGCTTCGATCATCTTTATTGTGTCAGTGGTAATGACTGCCGTAATGACTTACTCGCTGTCAATCAGTACCTTTAAACCGAATCAGATTTTCCTGTTCTACTCTGCACCGACTATGGTCGTGGTTTCGCTGGCCTTTTTCTTTATGCTGCTGAATGCGCCACTGCGCTTCAACAAAGCGGCTATCTCGGTGATACGAACCCTTTCGCAGCTGAGCTTAGGCATCTTCTTTGTCCATGCCATGGTGCTGGAAGTGCTGCTGGACATGCTGAATCTTAATTACTCAAGCTACTACTCTATCCTGACCCTACCGCTGGCCGCGATAGCCTGCTTTGTGATTTCTGCCGCGCTTGTCTGGGTGCTAAGGCTGATCCCCTTCGTTCGCCGCATTACCTGATAGCCATAAAAACGGCCGCTTTGAGTGCAGAGCGGCCGTTTTTCCGACCCTAAGCCGGGATGCCACATGAGATCAGTAGGCTGCAGCAGCAAACCTGTGTGGCTGATTGATCGCCTTCCGGGCAATCCAGTACAGTAAAATGCGTTCTTCATCGCCATCCTGATCTGCCATCGCCAACAGCTTAAGAGCCAGCGTAGCCTTATTGACAGGTTGCCCGGTAATACTCAGGTCAACCACTGCTTTGCCAATGATAGTGCAGACTTCTTCGTCACTTGAGGTGGGCAGGTCACTTTCAATACTCATTCTATCCTCCTGTTGTGGGTAAATAATAAGCCTGGCAGACAGTGCGGAGATTGCCATCTCTAAGTCATATACTCTTCACAAAAGTGTGCTAACTCCGCGATTCTGCTGAGGTAAATTATCCAGAGAATGGCAGCGATAAACCCATGCTGGCGGCAAATTGCACAGGACGCGGCTACGGTTCCAGGCAAAATATTCGGAAAGCAAAGGTTCAGAAAGCGAGGTGTACTGGAACTGCACAAAGACGCCCTGCGGGCTAAGCAGTGAGGCTGCACGCTCAAGAATGCCGTGGCGGACGTCTTTCGGAAGCGACAACAGAGGCAAACCAGAGAAAATAGCGTCGTATTCGCCGTTCAGGGTCTCTGCTGAAGCGCCGGTGACCTGGAGACGAGGGTCATCAAGGGTGGCCAACTTGGGATGAAAACGGCTGTTGGTTTCGAAGGCCAGCAGCTCGGCATCTGGCCGCATCCGCGTTAAAAGATGGCGAGTCAGCACGCCATCACCGGCTCCCAGCTCAGCAATACGCTGACACTGGTTCCAGTCGACAGCATCCGACATGGTTTTGCACAGAGACAGAGAGGAGGGAGCGATAGTGCCCGTTTTCCGCGGATCGGAGATGAATTCCTGTAAATAACCGGTTTTATCTTTGATATAGGAAAACGCAGATAACAGCATAGTTGAGCCCCTGGCAAAAATGGTTCCTCCCAGTAGGCCACAAGAGACTTAACAATTTCTTAAAACCTTTACGCCCGAGCTGTAAACCAGGATTAATCGCATAAATACCGCCGATTTTTAACGCTTTCATTTATATTTGGCAACAGATGACAATATCACCTCATACTCTATTCCTGCCGCAAAAAATTTGCCTTAGGAAGTAAAAACGAAAAAAACAAAGAAAATGAGCCCGGTATTTATTCTTAAAACGCTGCCAAAAATAAAGCTCAGGCTGGATCATATTTATGACCAGTAGCAACAACGCTGTCAGTAAGCGTTATTCCATGTCAGCTTAAGGATAATCTGCTTTTAAACCAATCCACCTCAATATTGACAACCCTCCCCGCCGATACAGAAAAACTAATGTATCTCTCATGCTCTGCAAATTACTGGCTCTATTTATGTAACACCCTAATCAGAATATCAATAATCTCCCTTCTGGCGGCCACTGTTCAACCCTGAACTTTAAAATTATGCTCTCAGCGTTGTCTGGTTATCCCTTCCTGAGGACTGAAAAAAATGAAAAAAATAACGACGTTTGCTCTGATTTTGACCCTGGCTGCCAGTGCCAGCGTCTATGCAGCACCGACTCCAGGAGCAGCCGCAGGAAGTGAAGCTACTGCGATGTCCGATGGTAACTCAAATGCTGTTGGCGTAGGTGCCGTAGCCGCACTGCTGGGTGTTGCGCTGGCCACTATGGGCGGCGGCGGCGGTGATGGCTCCAATACTGGCACTACCACCACCACAACCGGCACCATGGCACATTAACCCCGCCGCCGAAGGACTTTCGGCAGAAGCGAAGCTGATTGCAGAGGCCTTTCCTGATGGAAAGGCCTTATTTTTGGCTAATCCGGAAGTAAATCCCGCAGCACCATTTCGACCTTTTTACTGTCTTCAGCCCGCAGAGGTAATAATGGACGCGGTAATGCCGGCTGGCAGATCCCCAGAATGTCCGCCGCGCAATACATCACGCGCAGGCTGCTCAGCGTTTTAAACAGCGTCCACATGGGCTGAAGTTCAGCGTTAAGCTGGTTCATCCGTTCGCTGTCTCTCTGCAGAGCCGCCTGAGTAAGGGCCATAGCGTGATTTGGCAGCAAGCCGCCTAACACGCTGAACCAAACGTCTCCCCCGGCGTATAAAGCCTCTGGTGCATGCCAGTCGACGCTGAAGCCAACCGCAAAATCGTCCGCGAAGCGGCTACGAAGGTAGGTAACATAATCCCGATCGGTCTGATCCGATGACGGCTGTTTCAGCGCCTTCACCGTTGGCAGCGTGGCAAGACGCGCCAGCAGTGTGGAAGTGAAGGTGAAGTGCGTCGTGCCCGGATTGTTGTAGATGCAAACAGGCAGCGAAGTGCTCTGCGCAACGGCAGCATAGTGCTGGAACACTTCCTCTTCCGTCAGCGGCGTATAGGAAACCGGGGCCAACAGAATTCCCCCAGCACCGGCCTCTTCTGCATCCTGTGCCAGTAAAATAGCCTCGTCAGTACGAAGCGCTCCAGCGCTGACCATAATCGGGATTTCACCTTTCAGGCAGTCAACAGCGGCTTCAATCGCCCTGCGCTTCTCTTCCCGGCTCAGAAAAGCATAAAGCCCGGTGCTGCCAAGAAGCCCAACTGAATTCACTTTAGCCTGCTTCAACCGCAGCAGAAGTTTCTCCAGCGCAACAACATCTACCACACCCTGTTCACTGGCGGGGGTAATCGGGAATGCAGAAAGGCCTACGAATTGCATCTGAACATCTCCTGAAAGGATTACGCATGGTTCATTTTTATATCACCTCGCCGCACGGGGCGAAACCACCGCCGTCTCGCTGCTGGACTATACTGATAGCTGGGTCTGATTCATCAAAGGAGTGAGCTATGTTAATTGGCTTCGTTTTACTCGTCAGCGCCTGTGGTCATGATGCCTGTGATGCGCTGCCAGTCTCTGAGCACATTTTCCCTACTCAGGTTGCCTGTGAACAAATGGCAGGCCGCATTCATCAACGCAGGCCAGACGCCGTTTTACTTTGTGGGGAGGTACACCGCAATGAAGGAACGACGGTCACCAGCGTCAACGGAGAAAAATGACCGTCGGGTTTTGGCGGTCAAGTTAGCAGTCAGCTTGCCAGTAGAAGGCCAGCCTGCGGGGGAAATGCCAGGCTGACAGAGTTGAAAGAGAAGAGTTTAACGGCCTAAATTGGCATCAAAAGTGTTCCAGCTATCCGTCAGATCAATCACTGTCCGCGATTTACGCGCCTCATCGATTTTAATCGCTGTCAGACCTGCCTCCAGCGCATCAATCACCGACACTTTCAGCAGCGAGCCCGTCTTGATGTGCTTCACAATCTCCGCCGCCATCAACGCATCCGCGCCGTAATGACCATCGTAAGCGTTGCCTTCGTAGGTGGTTGAAACCGTTTTGTCGCCAGTCCGCGCGTCATGCACCCGGAAGTAATTACGGACGAAGTCGCCTTCAGCCATCCCGTCCGTCCCCATCACGCAGAAACGGCGGAACTCATCCGGCACATTGAGGTTGGCGTGAAAAGCCAGGGTGGCTCCGCCAGCGTATTCCACAATCGCCGTCTGATAATCAACAATGTCCGCATCGCTTTCAAATACCGCATCGGTACTCGACCAGCCGCTTGGCTTACTGTGATACAGCTCTGAATCTGAGGTAATCGCCCCCTGCGGAGCATGTTCAGGCGTGAAAGATTTACGGCCACCAAAGCTGGCAACGCGCACCGGTCTTTCCCCCAATAATCCCTGATAGAGATCGATATCGTGGCAGCATTTTTCCAGAATATAGGGCCCGGCATAGCGCTCATAACGACGCCAGTCACGCATAAAGAAGGCGCCGTGCCAGGGCTTGATATGCTCGGTGGCTTCAATGGAGGTGATTTCGCCCAGCCGGTTTTCCGCCTTAGCCTGTAACAAGTCATGGTAAAGAGGCGAATAGCGCAGCACCAACCCAACCAGAATATTTTCCTGACCATACTCACTGACCAGTTTAGCCAGCGCCATGGTTTGAGCTTCGTTGATCACCACCGGTTTTTCAGTGAAGACCCGCTTTCCAGCTTTCAGCCCGGCCTCTATATGCTCAAGGTGCAGATAGTTTGGTGAGCCGACCATCAGCAAATCAAACCCGCCTTCAGCCAGCATCTCATCGAGCGTGGCGAACGCTTTGCCTGCGGGAATGCCAAACGTCTGCAGATTCGGTATGCCAGCCGGAGCCGGATCGACGTAGCCGACAATACTGAAATCCGGGTCGGCTTTATTGAACTCATTCACTACGTTGGAAAGCCGAAAGCCCAGTCCGATGATCGCTACTTTCATATTGACCCCTGCCCATCTTGGTCACGGAAAAAGAAAAGAGTCCCTGATGCCAGTTGAGTCAGAAGCACCGGAGATCGCGCAATTGTTGGACACCAACTTAGTACGACAGAAAAACTAATGTCAACAATGAAAGCACTGTCAAAAACGATAAAAATTCATAACAACATGATTTTAATCATTTAAATACAATTAAAGTCATCCATATTTATTTGTTATTGCGATTTAAGTTTTTTTATTTTATCGTTTCGAGCAAAATAGCCAGGAGTTTTTCGCCACTATGTGGGTCAACGCCGGTCACGGGAGGATCATGCAATCAGAATTTTTGATCGGAGTAGATGGCGGCGGCACGCATTGCCGGACCCGACTCACGACGCCTGAAGGCAGGATCCTGGCGGAATGCACCGGGGGAGCGGCCAACGTCTATTCTGATTTCTCTGGTGCGATCGACAGAGTCAACACACTGATTGATCGCACTTTTTTTGCAGCCAATCTGCCTGTATCGGCACGCAGCAAGACGCACGCGGTATGGGGACTGGCAGGCGCGAACGTGCCTTCTGTTGGCCAGCGACTTCAGCAACAGCCGTCCGATTTTGCCCGCCTCTCCTTATTCTCCGATGTCGATATCGCCTGCGCGGGTGCCCATCAGGGCAAAGCTGGCGCAGTGCTGATTGCCGGTACCGGCAGTCAGGGAGCAGCCTGGGATGGCACGCGTTTTCATCGTGTGGGGGGCTGGGGATTTTCCCTTGCCGACCAGGGCTCTGGCGCACTGCTTGGCCAGCGAGCGTTGCGAAAATCGTTACAGGCCCACGACGGCATTATTGCTGCAACCCCGCTGACTGAAGCGATTATGCGCCACTTTTCACACTCGCCGGATGCGCTGCTCAGCTGGACGCGTCAGGCCACGCCAGGCGATTGGGGCCATTTCTCTCCCTGGGTTTTCGACGCGTCGCAACAGGGCGATAGCCTGGCCGCTAAGCTGATTACCGAAACGGCGGCAGAGGTTACCGAATTGCTGGATGCCCTGGCGCGAGCCAGCCACGGTTCCTTGGCGCTAATGGGCGGAATGGCAGCCCCTTTGCTTCCCTGGCTGGCAGAGGAGACGCGCACTAAAATTGTGCCCGCTCAGCAAGATGCCCTTTCAGGCGCCCTGCTTCTGGCCAGTCTCTGCTGAGTTTTGCCACCGCTGCCAGGCCACTTTACCTATGAGACCGCCACCTTTTATGATCGCACCGAACGTTACCTCACGCATTTTACGGCTGATTGTTGAGAACTCCCCGATCAGCCAGTCCGATCTGAAAGTCCGCAGCGGGCTCAGTATGTCTACCGTGTCACAGGCGGCAAACCGTCTGTTAAGCCGGGGGATCATCATTGAAAAAGGGCTGCGCCGTGTCTCCATGGGCAGGCCTAAAACGCTGCTGGGCCTTAATCCTGATTATGCGACCGTGGTGGGTATCCAGCTCAATGCTGAGCGTAACCTGATTGTCCTGACCGATCTGACCGGTAACCTGATTGGCGAGCAGCAGATGCCCTCAGGCGAACTGACACCCAAGCAGCTCAGTGATGCGCTGGCAAAGTTCCTGAAAACCGTTGAGGATAAGCGCGTTGCGGCTATTGGCCTGGCGCTGGCTGGTCTGGTCGATCCGGTAAGCGGACACTGTATTCGCTCGACGGTGCTGGACTGGACGCATGTCGCCATCGCCTCACTGCTGGAAGAGCGCTTTGCCATTCCGGTCTATATCGAGAACGACGCCAATGCCCTGGCGCTGGCTACGCTGGTATTTGGTCAGCTTGGCGCCGCTCAGACGGCAATTATCGCCACCTACGGCAAAGGTATTGGTGCCGGGATCATCCTGGATCGCGCTCTTTACCGTGGCCGCACAGGCACCGCTGGTGAGATTGGCAATGCGCTGCTCAACGACGGCTCAAAATGCACGCTGGAAGAGAAAGCCTCTTCTAAAGCCATTCTGAAAACGCTGCAGCAAGCGGGTGAAGAGGTTCCGGCTAACCTGCTGGCGCTGGATAAGCACCCTTCGCCACTGGCGCTGAGCACGCTGGCAACAGCCGGCCAGCATCTGGGCCTGTCACTGGCGAACCTTGCGGTTGCTTACGATCCCGACGTGATCTATCTGGCGATGGAGCCGCAAATGGCCTCGCGCATTTTACTCGATCAGATCAGCCAGAGTTTTCAGGCGTACCGTTTGAAGCTGACTCCTCAGTTAACGCCGCTACAATTTCTGACGGAGTCCAGCAGGATGTGGGCGTTAGGTGCCGCAGGATTTACCGTTAACCGGCTGATTGATGTGCTCTCTGCTCAGGCAGACGAAGAAGGGTAAGCTTATCCCGGCGGGTGAATACACCAGCCGCCGGGGTAAAGTCTATCGGATGCGCATCCCCTGCTCATCAAACAGCATGCAATGCTGAGGATTAAGGGCCAGCAAAACCTCTTCTCCCAGTTCGACCTCCTCCATTTTCCGCGCTTCAATCACCAGCAAACTCTCCCGACCAATATCCAGATAGAGATAGTTGGTGTGCCCAAGCCGTTCAGCAAACGAGAGCGTGCCGGGGAATGACCAGTCGCGGTTATCCTGTTCTGCACTGACAAAATGCTCCGGGCGAATGCCCAGCGTCACTCTTTGTCCTTCAGCCAGCGAGGCACTTACGGGCAGCTCGATAGAGGACAGCTTCAGCTCAGGAACCGCCAGACGCACCTTACCAGCCGCAGCGGACAGCACTCTGGCACTGACGAAGTTCATTTTAGGTGAGCCAATAAAGCCCGCGACAAACAGGTTGTCCGGATCGTGATAAAGATCTAATGGCGCGCCAACCTGTTCAATTTTCCCCTGCCGCAGCACCACAATGCGGTCCGCCAGCGTCATCGCCTCCAGCTGGTCGTGGGTGACATAAATCATGGTGTTGCCCAGCGACTCATGCAGTTTGGCAATTTCGATCCGCATCTGCAGCCGCAGTTCGGCATCAAGGTTGGAAAGCGGCTCATCGAACAGGAATATTCTTGGCTGACGAATGATCGCCCTTCCGATAGCAACACGCTGGCGCTGGCCGCCTGAGAGCGCCCGTGGATGACGATCCAACAGCTCGGTCAGGTGTAATTTTTCAGCCGTAATCGCTATCTGTTCGGCAATGTCAGCCTTAGAGCGCTTCGCCACTTCCAGCGGGTAAGCCAGATTACCTTTGACCGTCATATTGGGATACAGCGCGTAGGACTGGAAGACCATCGCAATGCCCCGTTCAGTAGCCGACTGATGGGTCATATCCTGTTGATCAATAAACAGTTCCCCGCTGCTGATCTCCTCCAGCCCGGCGATCATACGCAGCAGCGTGGACTTGCCGCAGCCAGACGGGCCAACGAACACGATAAACTCGCCGTTATCGATTTTCAGATCGATACCGTGGATCACATTGACGTGCTCGTAAGACTTTTTGACGTTTTTTAAGTGCAGAGTAGCCATAGCGTCCTCAGTTCAGATCCTGGCCCATATACAGAGCATTGCTGCGGAACAGCGGCTGGAACCCTAATTGCTGATAGAAATAAGCAACCGGTTCATTTTGCAGACTGATACCGAGATAGACACCGCTCACTCCGGCGGCTTTCAGCGCCGCAAGCTCATGCTCGATCAGCCGCTTACCCCAGCCGCCTCGCTGCCCTTCAGGCAAGATATTGATATGCAAATGCGCGGGGTAGCGCGTGGTCAGCGCCTCAGAAGCGGTTTCCGGCTGACGCACCGAATCCAGAATTTTACTGTCCAGCGGTTTCACCGGCTGACGGTCTGCAAAGCGTTTAGCCTGTAATGGCCACCACTCTTTCAGCAACCTTTGCTCAAAGGCCACGGTATCCGGCGTCGCAACCACGTAGCCGATAACCTTGCCTGCTGTTTCCAGCACGAAGGCAAAGTCAGGGCAAAACAGCGCATAGGGCACAGCAAAGCGGGTGCCCGGATAATGAGGATCGGCATACAGCTCGCTGGCATCTTGCCCGGCATCAGCGGTTTTCAGGCAGATCTCATAGAGTGCGTCGGTATCATCGGCTGTTGCCGGGCGGATCTTTCCTTCAAGCAAAGTCATAGTCCACGCTCATACGGTCGGTGAAGAAGAGATCACCAACTTAAATAAAGCCGACTTTGTTTTCAAGAAAAAATAATTACCTGACATCACCGTTTAATCGATCAGATTATGCAGTCGATCACAGTCTTGACGTTTTGTCTGTCGTAAGAGAGCCCGCAGAGGGCAATCTGGCGGGAAAAACCCTCAACTCTGCCGTCACCCTGCCTTTTTCTAGAGGTATAACGGAGAGCGACATACTATTTTCATATGACCATTCAGTGGATTAGCTTGCAAGACAGGCCACCAGACAGAACACCTGAACAGACCAGACAACCCGGCGTTTAAGCAGTAAAAGGGGAGTTATCCAGCTTTTCACCCTGAAAAATGAAAAATAATCAGTTTTTCTGCTCTGCATCACCTTTCAGCAATGCGGAGCTGGGGATGTTTGACTTTATTTAATCATTAAAGTAAGTATGAACTAAGGCCAGGTCATCATCTAAAAAACGCCCTCATGCAACCAGCGGGAAAGTCGGTTGTCATCATGAAAGGATGCTCTCTTGATGTTGGAGAAACAGATCCATGTTCACTGCTTCCAGGGTTACCCGTTCTTCCCGCGTTGTTACTGCCCGCCCGGTGCTGTCGTTAGTGGCGGTGGGCTTAGTTACCGCACTGTTTAACCTGCCGGCGCAGGCGGCAACGGCCCTGGCCGAGTGGGATATTTATAATTATCCCTCACAGACCTCGGCCATCGATGAAGCGATTAAAGAGTTTACCGCCGCGAATCCCGGCGTCAGCATCGATCGCTCTGTTCACTCCTTTGACGACACCCGCATCCCGTTAAAGCTGTCGCTGAATTCCGGTGACGGCCCGCAGGTTGCTCAGGTTAACCAGGGCGGCGGTGATATGGGTGCGCTGGTCAAAGAGAAGCTGCTGATCCCGCTGGACGGCTATGCGAAGCAGTACGGCTGGACCACCCGTTTCCCTGACTCCATGCTGAAACGTAACCGCTGGTCTGACACCCAGCAGTTCGGCAGTGGTGCTCTGTATGGCGTTGCCAGCCTCGGTGAAATGGTCGGGCTGTATTACAACAAGCAGTTACTGGATAAGGCCGGTATCGCCGTGCCAAAAACCCTGGCTGAGTTCGAAGCCGCAATGGCCAAACTGAAAGCACAAGGCACTGCGCCACTGATGCTGGGCATTCTTGACGGCGCTGCCGGACAGCAGATGCTGACCACGCTGTGGCAGGATCAAATCAGCAGTAGCGATCGTAAAGCGATGGACGATCTGATTTATGACGTAGGCGGCACCTTCAAAGACGCGAAGCTGCAGAAAGCCGCCGCGCTGATGCAGGACTGGAATAAGAAAGGCTACTTTTTCCCAGGCTTCCAGGGGATTGGTAAAGACGATGCGGCAACCCTGTTCCAGAGTGGTCAGGCAGCCTTCTTTGTCAGCGGCACCTGGTATATGGGGCAGTTTAAAGATAACAAAGATATTCACTTCTCCGCCTTCCCGCAGTTTGCAGGCGTAAGCAAACCGCTGATGGTGGGAGGAACCGATTTACCGTTCTCCATTACCCTGACGGCGAAAACCAAAGAGCAACAGGATGCGGCGGCAAAGTATATTGATTACATCGTCTCAGACAAGATGGCGGAAAAATGGCTGAAGGCCGGTTTCCTGCCTGCCAGCGCCAATAAAGACGCCAAACTTCCGGCGGACAATCCGCTGCTGGCCGATGTCTATAACGTCTGGACCACGGTTAACTCACACGATGGTCTGGGCCATTACGTGGACTGGGCGACGCCTACCATGGGCAATGCGCTGAATGAAAACGTGCAGTTGCTGCTGGCGGATAAAATTACCCCGCAACAGATGGCCGATAAACTGGACAGCAACTACCAGCAGTACCTCTCCAGCCTGAAAAAGTAACTTCTCTGCCCGGTGCTCAGTCAGGCCGGGCCGTTATTCAGTATGAAGCGCGAGAACACCGTTATGCTTAATAAGTCACGACTGCAAAATGCGCTCTATATTTTGCCCTCAATGCTTATCTATTCGCTATTTTTGCTGTTCCCTTTGCTGGTTTCGGTAGGCGTCAGTTTTACCTCATGGGACGGCGCCACCAGGCCGATCTTCATCGGCCTGAATAACTTTGTGCAGATGTTTAACGATCCGGTATTTTGGGTAGCGATCAAAAATAACGCCGTGCTGATGCTGTTCTACACGCTGTTCCCGCTTTGTATTGGTCTGCTGCTGTGTAGCTTCCTCAATGACACCCGCAATAATAAAGAGCGCAGCCTGCTGCGAATTCTGTTCTTTCTGCCCTATATCATGCCGATGGCCGTATTAGGGGTAGTTTGGCGCTGGCTGTATAACCCGGCCTTTGGGCCTATAGACCACTTCTTCCGCGCCATCGGGCTGCCGCAGTTTGCGCTTTCCTGGCTGGGGGATTTTGACTGGGCATTACCGGCGGTGGGCTTTGTCGCGACCTGGTATTTCTTTGGTTTCTGTCTGGTGCTGTTTATGTCTGGCCTGCAACGTATGGACCCTTCACTGCTGGAAGCGGCCGATCTTGATGGGTCGTCGCGGCGGCAGAAGTTTATGCGCATTACCTTACCCGGGTTGCGCCCGGAAATCCGCGTAGCGCTGCTGCTGACGGTGATATCCAGCCTGAAAGCCTTCGACCTGGTCTATGTGATGACGCATGGCGGCCCCGGCACGTCCACGCTGGTAACTAACCTGTATATGTATCAGCAGGGCTTTGATTTACGCCACTACGGCTATGCCTCTGCGGTGGCTATTGTCGGGATGATCATTGTGTTTGCGATCAACAGTATTATTCACTTTGCCATCCGGGAGCGTCACTGATGCGCGGTACGTCTGTTGTTCCACGTGCGGTTATCTGGCTGATAGCCATTGTCACTATTCTGCCGTTTCTGATGGCACTGATGACCTCGTTTAAAACGCAAAGTGAGCTGTTTGCCGGCGTGTTTGCCCTGCCCTCGCACTTCAATTTTGCCAACTATGTGTCTGCCTGGCAGGAAGGCCATTTCAGCACCTATTTTCTAAACTCCGTGCTGGTCGTTTTCCCGGTAGTGATTATCAGTATCCTGGTTGGCATTCTGTCCGGGTTTGGTTTCGCCTTTCTGCGTATTCCCGGAAAAACGCTGTTTGCCGCGCTGATGGCGTTAGGCATGGTGCTGCCCAGTGAAGCCTTTATTATCCCGCTTTATCACGAATTACACTGGATGGGCCTGACCAATACCTATCTGGCGTTAATCCTGCCGCAGATTGCCCTTTCGCTGCCCTTTACCACGCTGATGATTGCCACGGCCTTCCAGCAGGTGCCAAAAGAGCTGATAGAAGCCGCGGTGATGGATGGCTCAAAAAGGACGCGAATATTGTGGGGGATCCTGGTACCGGCGATAGTGCCGACGCTGACAACGCTGGCGCTGCTGCTGTTTATCTGGACGTGGAATGAGTTCCTGATCCCGCTGATTCTGGTGAATAAGGATGAGCTCAGAACCTTGCCGATTGGCATGATGTTCTTCCAGAACAAAAACACCATAAACATCCCGGTGCTGATGGCGGGCGCGATGATTGTGATTTTGCCGTTAGTGGCCGTTTTCCTGGTGTTCCAGCGTAAGTTTATCAGTGGCGTAACCGAAGGGGCGGTGAAGTAAAACGGGGAGTTACTGAACGGCTGGGGAATCGATGTTTCTGCTCCCCAGGCCGTTGGGAAGGGGTTAGCTCTGCTCTTCGCTATCCGACTTTTCATCAACATAACGGGTGACGGCCAGCAGACGGTTCACATGAGTCAGCAGCAGATCAACATCAGACTGCAGGAAACCCTGACCAGAGCTTGACGCGGTGACAATCGCATTCTGGATGTTTTCAGAGATGTTATTGGCCCCTTCTTTTCCTGCGGTCAGCAATAACGCCGCAATCAGCAGGGATTGGGCTTCGACTTGCGCAGTCAGTTCTTTTGCATCCACATCGATTTTTGCAATCTTCATCAAAATATCAATAACTAACTGTTTCATGGCCTGCTCCTGAGATAATATGCCCCCGAAATTACCACCACCGCAGGCCATGAGTAAACAGGATTAGGCTGACTATTTACCCGTCAAGCAACGGGCCTATCCTCAACATTCATTTCATTATCATCAGGTTGTCGCTTCGGCCACCGGCTTCACCGCTGCTAATTTTCCTAAAAATGCCTCCTGCGGTGGCGAACAGACCAATTTAGTCTAGATTTAAGCTTCCATCCGGCTGTCCCCCCGGATTTGGTGCATTCCCTTTACTCATTCTACGAATAACAACTTTATTCGCCCTGCCGTTCAGGGCGACTTTTTGATGACACACACAGCGAAAAAACGGAGAGGTTATCCGTCATGGATAAAAAACATTTTTATGAGCGACTGACGCGCTGGCAACATCTGCGCTTTAATGGCGTCACTTCTCGTGAACGCCCAGACACACAAGCATGGAATAAAAAGTACGAGATTTATATTCAGGACAAGAGCCGATCTTCGGCCCAGCTTTACATCAGAACCACCCAGCCAGGTGAAGACATTACTCAGGTGCTGAGTGAATACCTGAGCTGGTTGCAGGAGTACAACGACAAGGACCTCACCGCGACCGCTCCTGCGGAAATGCCGATTGTTGCTCGCAGCAAAATGAAAGAGAACTGCCGGAGCGTGGCAGGAAACCACCAGCCAAGGCTGCATACCACTACCCCTGCTTCAAGGCTGACAAGAAGCCTTTCCTGACAGGCATCAGGCTGCCGGAATTCTCCCGGTAGCCTGCCTGCTGACGCTAAAACCTGCTGAATTCCTCTTCTACTCATTAAATATCGTTATTTTCCTGGCAAAATCACATTTCTGGCTTAGATTTAAGGGTCGTGTGATCTGCGTCACACAATCGAAAGCAGAATAATAACGATTTTCCAGGGAGTAACTTGTGACTGATCCATCGAACAGTGGCACGGCAGCGGCAAAAGCCCCGCAACCGACCGAACCACTGGTAAAAGTAATTGCGTTTATTGCCACACTGGGCGGCCTGCTATTTGGCTACGATACTGGCGTGATTGCCGGTGCTTTGCTGTTTATGAAGCACGACCTGCATCTGACTTCACTGACCACCGGGATGGTAACCAGCTTTCTGATCCTGGGATCGGCCATCGGGGCGATTTGCGCCGGGCGGGTTGCTGACCGTTATGGCCGCAAAAAAGTGATTTTAGTGATGGCGATCATCTTCATGTGCGGCTCGCTGGGTTGTGCGCTGGCACCGAACGTGGTGCTCATGATCCTGTTCCGCTTCATTCTCGGTCTGGCCGTAGGGGGCGCGGCCGCTATCGTGCCGATCTACATCGCTGAAATTGTCCCGGCTAACCGCCGCTGGCAGTTTGTGACGTTACAGGAATTGATGATTGTTTCCGGTCAGCTGATTGCTTACACCAGCAACGCGGCAATCAATGAAGTCTGGGGCGGCGAAACCACCTGGCGCTGGATGTTGGGCGTGGCCTGTGTGCCAGCCGTTATTCTGTGGGTGGGGATGTTGTTCCTGCCTGACACGCCTCGTTGGTATGCGATGCATGGCCGCTACCGTGAAGCGCGTGATGTGTTGGAACGCACTCGTCACTCGCGCATGGTAGAGAAAGAGATGGGCGAAATTCGTCAATCAATGGACTCTAAAAGCCAGAAAAATGCACGCCGACAGAAAACCATCTCAGTGTGGATGAAGCGACTGGTTGCGCTGGGCATTGGTATTGCCATGCTGCAGCAGCTTTCAGGGGTTAATACCATCATGTTTTATGCGCCAACGATGTTGCAGGCTACCGGACTGGGAACCAATGCTTCGCTGCTGGCGACTATCGCTAACGGCGTGATTTCGGTGATCATGACCTTTGTTGGCATCATGTTGCTCAGCCGCTTTGGCCGCCGTCCTCTGCTACTTGTCGGGCAGATTGGCTGTACCTGCTCGTTACTGGCTATCGGTCTGGTGACCTGGTTGATGCCCGAAACGGTGCAGGGGCAACCTGATGTGCTGCGCAGTTATCTGGTGTTGGGTGGAATGCTGATTTTCCTCAGTTTCCAACAGGGTGCCCTTTCTCCGGTGACCTGGTTGTTGCTGTCAGAAATTTTCCCAATGCGCATTCGTGGCATGGCTAACGGCATCTCGGTCTTTGCGATGCAGATGACCAATTTCTCCATCGCCTTTATGTTCCCCATTCTGCTGGAAAGCTTCGGTCTGACTACCTGCTTCTTCGCGTTTGCTGCCATTGGCGTAGCCGGCGGGATTTTCGCCCTTATTTTTGCCCCGGAAACCCGGGGGAAAACGCTGGAGCAGATTGAAGTCCACTTCAAAAAACACCTGCAGGACGATCCGGCACCCCAATCCGGAAACTGATAGTCGGTGCCAGGGAAGGCACCTCACCTCTTATTGTTGCATTTCACATAATTCTTATTGAGCGAAGGCGGTTTGCCTACCAGGCTTACCTTTCACTTTTAAGAAAGGATCGTCATGTTCAGATTTCTGTTTTCCCTGTTTTCCAGTCCGGAATTGCTGCTGCAAGTCATGAGCGAGCAGGATATTGAAGAATCTATTGAGGAAGGTGAACGCATTCTCATCGATGAAGATGGCAGCGCGACGGTGAATATCTTCAGCTCGGATGCCCGTGAAGACTTTGCCCGCCATGTTAACGCGCTGAAGAGGGCTTAAGATGGGAACGGCAATTTTTATGGTGCTGATGGTCTGCGGTTACTGGTACACCAGCCGCGACCTTTCCACCCGTTTTAAGGTAAAACGCTCTTTTGGCTGGGATGTTTACTTCCTGGTTGCCCTGTACGGCTGTATTTTCGTCTTGCAGGGCGTGATTGCCACCGGGTTAATCTGGCTGGTGCTACTGATCGCTTCCGCCGGTCTCAATGCCTTACCTCAGTTGAATGAAGGATTACATCATCACTGGCAGGTCGAGTTTATGACCTGGAGTTTCCTGGGGATCCAGGCACCGGTGGTCATTATGCTGGCCTTTGCCGTGGCTTTCTGTCTTTACCGCTCCAGCTGGTCTGGCAGCGCGAAACTGGACAGTTCAGGGCGTAAGAAACTCTATAAGAAATTGTCGCGCTCAAATGGCGTTGAAGGGCTGTTGTTCCAGTGCATGGAAGAAGGCGAACTGGCCTGGGTCACGCTGAAATCCCGCCGCATCTATATTGGCATGATCCACACCGCAACCTATGACAATGCCACCACCGCCAACATCGTGCTGATCCCGATGCTAAGCGGCTACCGCGATGGCAAAACCCTGAGCCTTTGCATCGAGCATAACTACAGCAAATGGTACGACGAGCATGGCATTACGCTGGACTCTGAACCCAAATCGGCGATGGCATTTCGTAAAGTGATCATGCTGGATCAGATTGAAAGCCTGTCGCTGTTTGATGCCGCCAGCGCCAGTGCGCTCGCGTTGCCAAGTGAGGATGAAGCGCCCCGACATTAGCCGGGCCTCCTGTAGGCTGGTCTGAGTTCGCCAGCCTACAGGAGACGCATGCAGGGTCAGAACAGCAGCGAAATCAGCCAGAATCCGGCAAAGGTCATCAACAAAGAGCCTGTCACGTGGGTGAAGACGGAGATCATCGCCCAGAGATAGTTGCCGGCCTGCATCAACGAAACGATCTCAAGCGAAAAAGTAGAGAAGGTGGTTAATCCGCCACAGAATCCGGTGATAATCAGCAGCTTCCAGGCGGGATCCAGTTCCGGGTTACGCAGGAAGAACGCCATCGCCCCGCCGATAATAAAACCGCCAACCAGATTAACCGTCAGCGTTCCCGGCGGAAGGCTTGGGAAAAGTGCGTTCAGACGCACCGACAACAGCCATCGCAGAATGCTGCCTGCGGCACCGCCAACAGCAATGGCAACTAACGTCTTGAGCATCACGCCCTCATTTTAACCCCATCAAGTAATGGCGCCAGCCTACTGAGCAGGCTCTTTTTTTGCAAGTGACAAGGGATCCCAATGGTGACAAAACGCTTCGATATCCGTTGCCTTAAACTCAGCCAGATGCGCCATGATCTCACTCATCGGCCAGTCCCACCAGGCAATGCGCGCCAGACATTCCGCCACGTCCCGTGAAAAACGCTCTTTAATCACTTTGGCAGGCACGCCACCTACAATGGTGTAAGGTGCCACATCTTTAGTCACCACAGCCCCAGCGGCAAGCACCGCGCCATCGCCAACCGTGACGCCGGGTAATACCGTCACCGCATGTCCAATCCATACGTCGTTACCTATCACCACTTTATCTGCCCGGCGGGCGGCGAAAAAGTCCCGATCACGCTCGGCGGTGGAGCAGTAATATTCCGCGCAATAGGTAAAGCGATGCTGTGAAGGACGATCGACAGGATGGTTTGGCGCACCCAGCCGGACGTTTGAGGCGATGGCGGTGAACTTGCCGATGTCGCTGTCAGCCACGGTGCAATAAGGGCCGAGATAGGAGTAATCCCCCAGGCTGGCATACTCAAGGTGGCTGTGGGCCAGGATTTCACAACAGCGGCCAATCTCAACTTCGCGCAGCGTAACGCTTTCATCGATAAAGGTGTCGGCTAACTTTGGCTGATGCAAGTCAATGACGGTCATAAAGCCTCATCTGGTCAGATATCTGGATGAGTGCAGCCCACATTCAAAAGGAACTGCCCTGCATCGGGTTATATTCAGCAGAGGCCACTCTGGCATAGCCAGATGACAGATTAGTGCAGAAGAGATGACAGCGAGGTTGATTGGCTCCCCGTCAGGGGAGCGTCTGGCAGAAACTATTGCGTGACCAGCACCGGTTTATCACGCCAGGCTGTCGGGTACATCTGCTTCAACTGAGTCAACTTAGGCATATCGTTCACCGCAATATAGGGCGCGTCAGGGTTATTGGTCAGGTAGTTCTGGTGGTAACTTTCCGCCGGATAAAATGCCCGACCGCTCTCAACGGTAGTCACTACAGGCTCGCTGAAACGATGGCTGGCATTGAGTTGAGCGATATAAGCCTTAGCGACTTTCTGCTGCTGTTCATTTTGCGGAAAAATGGCTGAGCGGTACTGAGTGCCGCTGTCCGGCCCCTGGAAGTTCAACTCTGTCGGGTTGTGGCCAACCGAGAAAAAGATTTGCAGAAGCTGACCGTAAGTCACCTGCGTAGGATCATAAGTCACTTTAACGGACTCCGCATGGCCGGTATCGCCCCCGCTAACCGTCTCGTATTGGGCGGTTTTCTCACTGCCACCGGTATACCCGGAGAGTGCGCTGGTGACGCCTTTGACATGCTGGAAAACGCCCTGGATCCCCCAGAAGCAGCCACCAGCAAACACGGCGGTTTCACTGTGTGACCCCGCCACGGTTTCATCCATTGCTGGCGCCGGGATGGCAACCGCCGGCTCTGCTCCATAGCCCCACGCGTTACTCTGCAGCAGCAGAGCGCCAGATCCTAACAGAACCCCCGCCGTAAAAAGCGCAGGGACCGATCGTAAAAAATGCCGAATTTTTTTCATGACTCTACCTGCCAGTGGATTTCAGAAGGAAGGGCGTGAGGTATCACGTCCGGAAACGCTGTTGCTGGCTTCACTGTAGGCGGTTAGTGATGGCAAAGACCTCATCAAAAGTTAACATTTTTGTGATAATTGGATTTTTCAGCGGCCTATTTTGCGTTATAAATTAAGGCTATCAATCTCTTACCAACCCTCAACTATTATGCACACCAGCCAAAGACTGACGCTTCGCCCGGTCACGCCAGAAGATGCCAAGGACTTATTTGCTATCTATGGCGATCCGGCGACTAACTTATTTAATCCTGCGGGCCCTTTCCCCAACCAAACTTATGCCGATCAAACCCTGGATAAGTGGATTGCGCACTGGCAGCAGCATGGCTTTGGTTATTGGGCACTGACGCTAACGGGGAGTGACGAGGTGGTTGGTTTTGGCGGCCTGACGGTGCGCCAGGTCAATCAGCAGGACTTTATCAATCTGGGTTATCGCTTTGCCACGGTAGCATGGGGAAAAGGACTGGCCACTGAATTTGCAACCTGGGCTATAGACTTTGGTTTTCAACAGCTGGCTATGACGGAGATTTCCGCCACGGTCAGAGAAAATCATCTGGCATCACAAAAAGTGCTGAGCAAAGCGGGGATGCAGTGCACTGGAATGATCCTCGACGTGGAAGGGTTCCAGCCCAGCTTGTTTTATACGCTGAGTCGCGGAGGAGCCTGAGCACCAGCCCCTCCGCGGGGTCATTCTTGTGGATCAGGCCCCTATTCCCCACAACAGGAATAGTGACCAAAAAGCGATGCATCCGATGATAATCGCCAGCCAAACCTTTCCTCTGGTCGACATTGATCCCTCATACTCTTATCAATCAGCCTATGTGTGATAAGCAGTATAAGCATTCAGAACCGGCGATCAACTTTCAGATTTTCCTTATGGAAAAAAATATTGAAATTATCGGATGCCGCTCTCATAACTTTCCGGCTCGTTATCCTCTTCTTCGACTTTTTCTGCCGTTTTTACTTCGGCTCCAGCTTCGGTGTCGATATCGGTGTCGGTGTCGGTGTCGGTGTCGGTGTCGGTGTCGGTGACGGTGTCGGTTTCACCGGTATCGAACATTGCCGTCTGAATATCTTCTTCGGTGATGGTCGGGTTAAGTGCCGCCGCCAGCGGTGAGCTGGTCAGGCTGTCCGGCAGGACAACGTGTGGAATTGGCGCTTCGGTGATAATCTGGTGCGTTCTGCTGGTCAGCCAGCTGGTCACGGCAATCACACAGCCACAAAGGCAGAAAAAGACGTAAAGCATATTCCCGCCTAACGGCTGCATGATCGCCCCGGTCACCAACGGCCCAATACAGGCACCCACGCCGTAAGCCATCAGCAAACAGGCTGTAAGCGAGACGCGGCGCTCCGGTGCAACGGTATCGTTAGCCATCGCCACAATCAGCGGATAGAGCGAGAACTGCATCATACTGGTGACAAAACCTACCAGTAAAACCCAGAAGAAGCTGAAGTGGAAAGGCAGCGTTAAGGGTAGCGCGGCAAGCAGGTAAAACAGCGAGGTGAACAGCAGCAAACGACTGCGATCGATGCGGTCAGAGAGCCAGCTAAGCGGGAACTGGGAAACCAGCCCGGCAAAGATGGTAATCGCCATAAACAGGCCCGTCTGCTGCGTGGTAAAGCCCAGCTGGCTGGTGTAAACCGGCGCCATGCCGTAAAACGCACCCACCGCCATGCCGGTGGCCAGCGTCACCAGCAGAATGCGGGGAATGGCGTGGAAGAAGTAGCCCAGTTCCATTGGCGCAGGCGTCATCGGATGCGGATTGGTGCGGGTTGTCAGTGCCATCGGCACCAGACAAAGCGCGAAGCACAGCGCAACAATGAGCAGGCTTGAGGGGCCAGAGCCAATCTGAGTCATCAGAATGATCTGCCCGGCGGAAAGCCCAAGGTAGGTCGCCACCATATAAAAGCCAAAAATCAATCCGCGTTGGCCGGTTTCCGCCCCGTCATTCAGCCAGCTCTCCAGCACCATATACTGGCACATCATACACAGGCCAATAACCAGTCGCAGGAAGATCCACATGGGCAGATAGTCTGTCAGCCCATGCCCAAGCACCGAGGCAGTAATGATCCCCGCGCAGGAAACGTAGGCACGAATATGGCCGACGCGGGCAATCAGGTTGTGCCCGACTTTTCCTCCCAGCACCAGGCCAAAATAGTTGGCGGCGGTGATGGCACCGATCAGGCTGCCGCTGACCTCTTCATGGGCAAGCCGCAGCGAAACATAAGTGGTGAGCAGGCCGGAGCCCAGCAGCATGAGTAAGGTGGTGGTATAAAGCGGTAAAAAAGTGCCGAGGACTTTTTTCATGACGGCTCCCTGTCGTAATCGTTCCGGGAAAAACCCAACCTGCCGTCAACAGTAGTCGCTATTCAACCCGACAGGCAAGTCAGCTAGCGATCTTGCGGAGGATTCCCACCCTTATCGGGGAAAAAGAGCGAAAAACGGGTTTCTCCCGCCTGGCTCTGCACGGCATAACGCCCCTGATGAAGCTGCATAATGCCACGAACAATAGAAAGCCCTAGCCCGCTGCCGGTTGACGAGTTATGCCGAGAAACGTCAGCTCGATAAAAACGATCGAACAACCTCGCCTGCTGGGCTTCTGCAAGGGTTGAGCCCTGATTGACTACGGCAACAGTCACGCCACCCGGCACAGCGTGACTGGTGATGGCGATGATGCTGCCTGCATCGGCATAACGTAAAGCGTTCGCGACCAGATTGGCCACCGCGCGACGCAGCAGATCGGCATCCGCATACACCGCACCCTGCTGAGGAAAGAGCAGCGTAAGATCCCGTTCTTCAGCGGGACCTTCGAAATAGTCGGCCAGCGGTTGCAGCACTTCAGACAAGGGCTGTTCGTCGCGGTGGATCGCCTGGCTGGCATCCTCTGCCCGCGCAAGAAACAGCATGTTGTCGATCATTCTGGCCAACCGCTGCAACTCCTCAAAATTAGACCCCATCAGCCCAAGATAGTAATCATTACTGCGTTTTTGCGTCAGCGCGACTTCTGTCTGACCCAGCAAATTGGCGATGGGCGTGCGCAGATCGTGCGCCATATCGGCCGATACCTGGCTTAGCTGCTGAAAGCTGGTTTCCAGCCGATCCAGCATCTGGTTAAACGCAGCCACCAGCGATAACAGTTCGTGCGGGACATTCTCCAGCGTTATCCGCCGCGACAGATGGCGGACATCGATAGCTGCCGTTTCCTTAGCCAGCCGGTGTAAAGGCTGTAAGCTCCGCCGGGTAAGGATCCACACCAGCAGCGCCGCTATCAGCGTCGCCAGCACAATCAGCACGCCAATTTTCCGGCGATAGTCGGAGAGCGTGGCCGTACGTTCAGTCATCAGCCTGCCGGTAATAATTTCCAGCTGCCCGGGAGCGTCACGAGTTTGCGCCATCGCCGCTGCCGAGATAAACGGCGTGCCATCGCTGGCTTGTTGATGATGGACGCTGGCTAACCCCAGGGACTGACCGACCGGTACCGGAAGCAGGTCCGGGATCGCCGCATGGCCAGGATTCACTTCGATTAAAGGAGGTTGACCAGGGAAGCGCAGTACCAGCAGTGACTCGGTGTTTCCGAGCATATTGGCAAACAGTTTGGGCTTGTCGCGGATTAACTGCAGGGCATCTTCGTTGAGGAGCAAGGTGCGGATTTGATCCAGTCGCGACAACAATGCGCCATCATCCCGCACGCTGATTTGCCTGGCCAGAGAGTGATAAAGCGCCATACCGACGAGGATCATCACCAGCAGCACCATGCCTGAAATCAGCAGCGAAAGGCGAGCGGTAAGCGATAAAGGTTTCATTGGGTTTCTTCACCTTCACAACGATACCCTACGCCGTGAACGGTGTGGATCAGCGGCGTGGCAAAGGGTTCATCCACCTTCTGCCTCAGGCGGCGAACGGCAACGTCGACTACGTTGGTATCACTGTCGAAATTCATGTCCCAGACTCGGGAAGCAATCAACGTCCGGCTCATCACCTGACCGGAGTTGAGCATAAACAATTGCAGCAGGTTGAACTCTTTATTGGTCAGATCGATCCTGACGCCTGCCCGCTCGACGCGGCGTTTGGCCCTGTCCAGCTGCAGATCGCCCACTTGCAACACCTCATCGCGCTTAACGTTAGCGCCGCGCCGCAGTGCAGTCCGGATCCTCGCCAATAATTCAGCGAAGGAGAAAGGCTTCACCAGGTAATCATCTGCCCCCAGCTCCAGCCCTTTGATCCGGTCTTCGACGGTACTTTTCGCCGTGAGAAATATCACCGGGATATTCTTCGCATCCAGCGCTTTCATCACTTCCCAGCCATTCAGCTCTGGCATCATCACGTCCAGCAGGATCAGATCGTAATGGTACTCCCCGACCATAAACAGCCCTTCAAGACCGTTTTCGGCGACATCAACCACGTAGCCTGATTCGGTTAA
Organism: Erwinia sp.; assembly: GCF_049696395.1. Taxonomy (GTDB): domain Bacteria; phylum Pseudomonadota; class Gammaproteobacteria; order Enterobacterales; family Enterobacteriaceae; genus Erwinia. The sequence goes on along the minus strand of NZ_JBAVTT010000106.1, from coordinate 63,569 downwards.
CCCGCTGCGCATATAGTCCCGGGCTTTGGGTTCATCATCAATGACCAGAATTTTCATCATTTTCTCCAGGAGAATGGGCGCAGCGGACAGGGTTATTTCAGCGCGTGTTGTGCTGCCTGCTCAATCAGTGCGGCAACCTCTTTCGGGTGCGACTCATACACTGAATGGCTGGCCCCGGCCACTTCAACCGTGGTGCTGTGGGCGCGTTTGGCATACATCCGCTCTAAATCAGGATTAATGATTTTGTCGGCTTTTGCCACCATGTACCAGCTTGGTTTGGTTTTCCAGGCTGGATCGGCAATATTCGCGGTAAACACCGAGGCTGAAGTGGGCATTTGTGCCTGGGCTTCAAAATCGGCCTGCTTCGCTGGCAGGTCTGCGGCAAAGTCACTGTGGAAGTTTTGCGGGGCAATCATCAGGAATCCGTCCGGCGTTTTCATAAACGGATGGGCAGCATTAGGGAATTTTTTACCGTTGATCGCTTCGGTTTCGCCGTTATCCAGCGCATGGGCGGCGATATAGACCAGACCTGCCACATGCGAATCATTGCCAGCTTCGGTAATGATCGCCCCACCATAGCTGTGCCCCACCAGAATTGCCGGGCCAGTCTGCTGCTCAAGAATACGTTTAGTGGCGGCCACATCTTCAGGGAAAGAGGTCAATGGCTCCTGTACCAGCGTAACCTTGTAGCCATCGTGCTTCAGGATGTCATACACCGGACGCCAGCCCGAACCGCCGACAAAGGCACCGTGCACCAGCACGATATTTTTAACTGGTTGAGCCATAGCGGCGCTGCTCGCCCCTGCCAGCAGAAAAGCGGTAGTGATTGCGGCCAGTTTTAAGGTTTTTTTCAGTGATGCGTTCATGTTGACTTCCTCAGGGTTAAAGTGGGTTTACGCTGAGGAGTTTACGACCGGGCAACTGACGACGGCATGAGCGAGTTATGACAAAAGAATGACAGGGAGGAATGAGTGGCAGAAGCGCCTGCAAAAGAACGGCGTAAACTGGGGCCAGCAACTAATCCTTAATTTGGCCTAAAGTTTCCGCCATTCTTACCGATGTATTGAGGACTTAACCTAAACCTTCTGCCAACATCATGACCTACTTTAAACCTGTAGAACTTATTTTATTATCTGTAACAATAGCTTACTGCTTTACTATGTCATCGTGGTTCTGGTAACCGCCGATCAAGGTACGCCGAAATAACGCAGTAGCGCGGTAACCAACGCAGCCGCCAGAATCACGCCAATTAGCGGGACTTTTCGCCAGGCCAGAATAACGGCCAGGGTTACGCCAATGACGCGAGCCATCCCGGCAAAATGCAGGCCTTCATAAAACGTATTACCTAGCGCAACCGCCAGCAGCAGCGTGGTGGCAGCATCGGACAGTAATGCCCGTGCGCGTTCAGACAGCACCATGCGGTTACCCAGCTTGACCCCGGCAAAGCGCATCAGGTACGTGCCGACGGACAGCAAGGCTATCCCCGCGATGATCATCCCAGTCGAAGGCATTATTTTTTCCTCGTCAGTAAGCCAAGCATTGAAATCAGCACCGGCATTCCTACGGCAACAAAAGGCGTCACCAGCAATGACAGCACTGCACCGGAAGAAGCCCTGATCAGGGTTGTTTTCGTCTTCAATGCGGGAATGACCAGCGCCAACAGGATCGCCGGGAAGACCGCATCCAGACCAATCGCATTGATATCTGGCAGCAGTTTACCCACCACGCTTCCGGCCATAGCGCCCACTGGCCAGACGATAGCCACACCCAGCCCACAAAGCCAATAGGCTGCTTTACGCTGGGCAGGCGTAGATTGTGACAAGCCAAACACCACACTTTCATCATTCATGATGTGGCATCCCAGCAGTCCTTTAAGCCGGGTACCGACCAGATCCCGCACCGCGATCCCAAAGGGGAAGTGTCTGGCGTTGACCAGCAATCCTGCTACCGCCGCCGCAATCGGATTGCCCCCACTGGCGATGATGGCGACAAACATAAATTCCGATGCGCCAGCCAGCACAAATAAGGTTGAGAACAACGGAACCCACAAAGGAAATCCGTAGGCGCTGGCCAACGAACCGTATGAGGCTCCCACAACGCCAACCGCCAGGCAGACCAGATAAATGGCTTTTTTAGTCTGCGAGTTCAGGCTGGAAAAAGAGTGCATAAGCATAAAGTTTTACCCAATCGAACGAAACCGCCATTATAATGAACGCAAGTAATAGTCAGATCAAGCGAACGATACGTTCGATTTAATGAACAAGAGGAACACGATGTCCGAGCCAATCAGCGTTATTTCAGCAAGCCTGTCACGAGAGCGCACTCGTGCTGGTCTGTCACTGGCTGAAGTCGCCCGCCGGGCTGGTGTAGCTAAATCGACGCTATCACAACTGGAAGCCGGAAACGGTAATCCAAGTATCGAAACGCTATGGGCATTGTGCGGGGCGTTAAATATCCCTTTTGCCAAATTACTTGAGCCCGTCAGTGCCAAAACCCAGGTTATCCGACGCGGTGAAGGCAGCAAAGTCGTGGCTGAAAAAGCCGATTATCAGGCCATTTTGCTGGCGACCTGCCCGCCAGGTGCGCGAAGGGATATCTATCTGTTGATGGCTCAACCGGGCTCTGAGCGTGAATCTCATCCGCATCCGTCTGGGTCGGTGGAGCACATTATTGTGACTCAAGGCCGCGCACGTTTGGGGCTGAAGGACTCACCTGAAGAGTTAGGCGTAGGGGATTACATCTGTTACCCAGGCGACCAGCCACATATCTTCATCGCGCTGGAACCCGATACGCTGGCTATCCTGGTGGCGGAGCAAGCGTAACGCTGGCGAATAATATTTGTGATCCAGATCGGAATGCACTGACGGCAGCAGATTCCTTTATGTTGACGACAGTCAGCTACAGCTTCGACTAAGTCTTCTCCGCTAAGTTAGCAGCACACTTACAGAGACTGCATTGAGGCTGAAATGGATAAAATCTGGTTTGGTACGGCTTATTACCGCGAATATATGCCAGAGGAACGTCTGGAAAAAGATATCGCCATGATGAAAGCAGCCGGTATCAATTATGTCCGTATTGCCGAAAGTACCTGGAGCACTTTTGAACCTCAGGAAGGCGAATTTAATTTCACTTCGGTCATGACCGTGCTGGACCAGATGCACGCTAACGACATTAGCGTCATTATCGGCACGCCAACCTATGCCATTCCAGCCTGGCTGGCAAAGAAATACCCTGATGTGATGGCAGTCACTCCGCAAGGCCTGAATAAATATGGCCCACGGCAAAAAATGGATATTACCAGCCCCATCTACCGCTATTACTCAGAAAGGATTATCCGCAAACTTTTAACGGCCACCGCCGCCCATCCTGCCGTCATGGGTTTCCAGGTAGACAACGAAACAAAATATTATGAAACCAGCGGCCATGCCGTTCAGCTCGCCTTTGTGAAATATCTGCGTAAAAAATTCAACGACGATTTGGCGGCGTTAAATCAAGCATTTGGTCTGGATTACTGGAGTAACCGTGTCGATGCCTGGGAAGACTTCCCTTCTGTTCAGGGCACCATCAATGCCAGCCTTGGAGCCGAGTTTCAGGCTTTTCAGCGCCAGCTGGTGATCGATTTTCTTAGCTGGCAGGTCGATCTGGTCGCGGAATATAAATCGGCAGATCAGTTCGTCACCCATAACTTTGATTTTGACTGGCGTAACTGGTCGTTCGGTCTGAGAAGTGAGGTCGATCACTTCGCCACTTCAAAGGTTCTGGATATCACCGGCGTTGATGTCTATCACCCCAGCCAGTCACGGCTGACCGGAGCCGAGATTGCCTTCACCGGTGACATAGCGCGGACCACTAAAGATAAAAATTACTTTGTGCTGGAAACCCAGGCCCAGGCTTTTAAAGACTGGACGCCTTACCCTGGCCAACTCCGTCTTCAGGCATTCAGTCATATTGCTAACGGCGCCAGTCTGGTGGGCTACTGGCACTGGCACTCGATACATAATTCGTGGGAAACCTACTGGAAAGGCCTGCTTAGCCACGACCTTCTGCCTAATCCGATTTATGAAGAGGCTTGTGAGATTGGCACTACACTCCAGCGGTTAACGCCTGAACTGAGTGGGTTAACCAAAAGCAATCGTGTGGCAATGCTGGTCAGTAACCGTGGATTAACCGCCATTGACTGGCATCCGTGGCGCGGGCATCAGTTCGGCGGGGATAAAAACCACCAATACAACGATCTGTTCCGCAGTTGGTACGATGCCTTGTACCGGCAAAATATCGAGATGGATATTCTCGATGCCGAAGATCCCCGTATTGAACGCTATGAAGTGTTGATTGTGCCGCTGCTCTACGCCGCTTCCGATGAGCTGTTAAAGCGGCTTAATAAGTTTGTAGAGCAAGGAGGCCATATCATCTACTCCTTCAAATCAGGCTTTGCTAATCAGGATCTGAAAGTGCGCACGGCTATCCAGCCAGGCATTATCAGCGAGGCTTGCGGCGTCACTTACCAGCTGTTTGTTGAGCCAGATGAAGTGCATCTCTCCACAGAAACGTTTGCGCTCCAGGGAGAAACTGGCCGCGTGACTGACTGGATGGAACTGCTCCAGCCGGTGTCTCCACAGACTGAGGTTCTGGCCAGCTATCAGCATCCGCAATGGGGAAAATATGCCGCCATTACCCGCAATCAGTTTGGTCTGGGGTCTGCTACCTATGTGGGCTGTCACCTTTCCTCCGCAGGGATGGAGCAGGTGTTCTCGACCCTGTTTACCGCCCCAGCGTTGAGTTCGCTAAAATCGGAAGTGCGTTTCCCGCTGATTATTCGAACGGCTAAAACAAAGACGCAAAAGACGCTGTGTTTTATCTTTAATTACTCCTCAGCACCGCAGCAAGTGCGAAACCCTGTGGGACAAGCCACTTCGCTGATCGACAGCAGCAAGGTCGAGCAGGGAGAAATGCTGGAGATAGCAGGCTGGGATTTTGTCATTTTATGCGGCGGAGAAGCGGTATGAAGACTACGTCAGTGGAAGCACAGCCTGTGGGGCTGAAAGAGCGCCTTTCTTTTGGTCTGGGCGATTACGGCACTAACCTGACTTATACGACAATGGTGACGTTTCTCGCCTATTACTATACGGATGTGGTCGGTGTTTCAGCCTTGCTGGTGGGCTCTTTAATGTTCCTCGCCAGGGTGCTGGACGGTCTGCTCTGCATCTGGGTCGGTGTGCGTATTGATAAGACTCAAACCCGAATGGGAAAAGCCAGACCCTGGGTTCTCTGGACCGCGGTCCCTTTCGGACTTTCCACGTTTCTGTTGGCCTGTGTGCCAGACGCCAGTTACGCCGTAAAAGTCAGCTGGGTGTGTGTGACCTATTTACTGGCTAATATTCTCTTTACCGCAAATAACATCGCTTATGGTTCGCTGCTGGCATTAATTACCCGGGATACCGTAGAACGAGGGGTATTGAGCGTATTCCGCAAAGGCCTGTCGACCTGTGGATCGCTGACGGTTGGGGTCATTACGCTGCCATTAGTGGCCTGGTTCGGTAACAGCAGCGGCGCATGGATGACGATATTCGCTATTTATGGGTTTTTCACCGCGCTATTTCTTACCCTCACCGCACTGGGTACACGCGAACGTATTAAGCCAGTACGGGAAGATAACCGTGAGAATATCGAGCTAAAAAAAGTGCTTCCCGCGATAAGGGCTAACAAATACTGGCTGATGATATTTTTCTATTTAATGATCACGTTTACCAGTCTGACCGCCATCAGCACCGTGAGCGTTTATTATACAAAATACATTCTTAAAGATCTGTCTATGATGTCATGGGTCAGCGTGGCGCAATATTTGCCAGGATTACTGACGCTGATGGTTATCCCCTGGTTAATAAAAAGACTGGGTAAACGTAAGCTGGCGCTGTCAGGGTTAGTGGTCTGTTGTATTGGCTATCTGATGCCGCTCTTCGATCGTCAGGATGCCTTTTTTGTGATTGCGGCAACGGTGGTCAGAAGCATTGGCTTTTGCGGCATTGGTGCCACTATGTTCGCTTTCCTCGCAGACACCATCGATTACGGTGAGTGGGCTTCTGGTTTGCGTATCGAGGGAATTTTATTCAGCGCTGGCACGCTTGGCCAGACCGTTGGAATGGGGCTGGGTACAGCAAGTGTGGGCTGGATGTTAAGCCTGGCAGGGTTCACCAGCGGTGGTGGGATCCAACCAGCAAGCGCCATTCAGATGATCCAGTTCCTGTTTATTTTCTTCCCGGTCATGCTGGCGGTTGCCAATATCATCCTGCTTTACTTCTACAAGCTCGATGCTATTTATCCCAGGGTTGCAGCTGACCTGGCGCAAGGCAAATTTGCCCTCCCAGTTGCCGCAGAACAGGCTAAGACAGCCATCCCTTTGCAGCATTAAGTAGGCAAAGGGAATTCCGAAATGTGAGAAGATGTGAGCCGTATCGCTGCAGTGTTAACGCTCTGCGCTATGCTGCTCAACTCTTTATTCTGTCGGCAGGAAGCGCAGCAATGGCGCACAGTGAAGATACCGAGATGCTGAACTTTTCACCTCTCTACAGACGCTTTACTTTTACAGCCTGGATGGTGGCCGGATTTACCCCTATTTCCCGGGGAAGTAAACTCGATTTTTATATCAACCGGACTGCCGGGATGAAGGGGCACGTATTAAATATCACGCTGAAGGGCGAGGGGAAAATTCATACTCCTCAGGCCAGTTTTGTCTGCAAGCCGGGCGAGGTTCTTCATTTTCCGGCTGGCGTACCGCATCACTACGGGCGCAGCGAGGGCAGTGAATGCTGGGATCATCTGTGGATCTATTTTATCCCGCGAACGTACTGGATTGAGTGGCTGCAGTGGGACAATAACACCGATCGCATTGGCCGCCTGACCTTTGCCGCCGCCGAAGAAGCCAGCCAGATGCAGGCGCGATTTATGGAGGTTATTCAGCTGAGCGTGAGTCAGGAGCCGTTATCCGAAGCGCTGGCGATGAATGCGGTTGAGCGGGTGATTCTTGAATGCTTCCGTGCTCAGCCCAATTTGCACCGTCAAAAGTGGGATCCTCGTATTGAGGCTCTCTGCCAGTATTTAAATGAACATATGGCTGAGGAAACCACGATAGATCACCTGTCCCGTCGTGCTTGTCTTTCTCCCTCACGCCTGGCCCACTTATTTAAAGAAGAAACAGGACAGACTATTTTTGCCTGGCGTGAGAAACAGCGTATAGCCAGAGCCTGCCTGTTACTGACCAAAACCAGCTTTGCTATTACTCATGTGGCGTTAACGGTCGGCTACACCGATCCCCTTTATTTCTCACGCTTGTTTCGTAATCACATGGGAATCAGCCCCAGAGAATACCGTAAAAAATAATTGCGCCCGTTTAAAACCGCTCAAATCGATAGGGAGTGGGATCAATAATGGGTTTCATCCCTGACACGACATCCGCGGCCAGTTGTCCGGCTGCGGGTGAAGTGCCAAAACCGTGACCTGAGAACCCCGAGGCAAGGGTCAGACCCGGCAGTTGTGCCACCGGCCCAATCACGGGATTGGAGTCCGGCGTTACGTCAATCATGCCTGCCCAGGCCTCTTCTATTTCCGCCTTCTCGAAAGCCGGCCAGGCCGCACGCAGATTGATCATCGCTTCGGTATTCAACGCATGATTCACCAGGGGGTCCATCGTGCGCAGGCGCTCGAAAGGCGAGCGGCTGGTCTCTTTCCAGCGCCTTGGCAGCGCCAAATCCTGCAAGAAATTCCGCCCCAGTGAAATGCGTAAATTGTCTCTCTGTGCCTTAAGCTGCGGCAGATAGCGCATCCCTAACTGCAAATGATCCAGGGTGATCGACGCCTCCAACGCACCGCGCTGGGTGATAATAAACCCGCCGTCTTTATGTTTGCGGAACGAGAAATCAGGCGCTCCAACGGCAATCTCGGTAGGCCCTGCCATCGGTTTGGTTCGCAACACCGAGCAGATTAACGGCAGCGTGGGCAAGGAAATACCCAGATTCCCCAGGAAACGCCTCGACCAAAGTCCACCTGCCAGCAGAACCTGGTCGCAACGGATCTCGCCGCGTTCGGTCACCACGCCGCTGACTTTGCCTGCCGAAGTCTGCAACGTCCTTACCGCACAGTGCTCAATGATGATGGCGCCTTTGGCCATCGCCGCGCTGGCAATGGCACTGGAAGCCAGCGTCGGTTCTGCCCGCCCGTCTGAGGCGGTGTAAATTCCCCCCGCCCACTTTCCTTTGCCGCCCGGCACCCGATTTGCTATCTCCTGCGGGCTTAGCAAACAAGAGTCCAGCTCAAGGTGCGCCACTGACTGGAGCCAGCGTTCATACATCGCCATCTGCGCTTCCGCTCTGGCTACAAACATAATCCCGGCCTGGCGGTAACCCACATCCGTTCCTACCCGTTGTGGCATCTCAGCCCACAGTCGATCGGAAGCCAATGCCAGCGGAATATCCTCGGCAAGGCGGCTGGTTTTGCGCACCCAACCCAGATTACGGGAAGACTGCTCGGCGGCAATGCGGCCTTTCTCCAATACCACTACGGGAATATTTCGCTCGGCCAGCGTCAAAGCCGCGGTGAGCCCGACAATGCCGCCGCCAATAATGACCACTGTAGTGGCTGAGGGAACGCTGGCAGAGGTCTGAACGGGAGCAATGGCAGGAGCCATAATGAACCTTCCTGATTAAGGGTTACAGAGAAACGGTAATCTCTTGAACGTCTGCACTACCGGCGCCACGGAAGGCCGTTACTTCCAGTTCCACTTTATAAACAGAGGAGCCGAGTGGCGGACAGGTGATAGTAGTGGCCGGATTGATGCCAGAGAATTTGCTGCCCACGATCGCCATTACCGCCGGAACATCGTCAGGGTTCTGGATGTACACGCGCGAAAACACCACGTCGGCCAGACTGGCATCGATAGCCGCCAGCGCCAGTTCGATATTGGCGAAGACCTGAAGCGTTTGCTCAGTCACCTCTTCTGGGATCTCTTTGGTCTGCGGGTTGCGCCCGGCTGTATTCGACACATAGATCCAATTATCTACCGCTACGATGCGCGAGTAGCTGCCCATTTCTTCAAATTTCGATCCGGTTTTAACTTTGATAATCTGGCTCATGTTCCGCTTCCTTATAAAGATAACAGTGTGTTCAGAGGTAAAGCCGCCAGCCCTCAGCTCAGTTCCGGCGTTTCCCACAGATTTAATTTCACGCCAATGCCTTTCTTCAGGGCGTTGCGGTAGACCACCGTTCCCCAGGCCACATCCTCAACGGGCATCCCGCCGACGGACATGATGATGATCTCTCGATCATTGTTACGGCCTGGCGCTTCGCCGCAGATGATCTCGCCAATATCCTCAAGCTGATCCTCGGTGAGTTTCCCTTCTTCAAGCATGTCCATAAACCGCACGCCGATAACCGGGATGGTGCGATGCGCAGGCTTTGGCACCTCTTCAAACCAGGCTTTGTACAGCCCGGTATTGTCCAGCACCTTACGGACATCCGGTTGCTCCATTCCCTCATCGATCTGGCATAACGCTGGCATCGCCAGGAAAGTGCCGGGCTTCACCCATTCTCTTTTCACCATCGGATAAGTATCCGGATCGCCAACCTCACCAGAGCTGCAATAGGTGACGATATCTGAGCCACGAACCACCTCTTCCAGGCTCTCGACCACCTGCACGTTAGTCACCTGCGGGAAGGTATTTTTCAGCCAGGAGATAAAGCCATCGAGATTTTTCTGGCCACGCCCTTTAACTTTCAGCGTGTCGATTTGCGGGCAGACAGCAATAAAGGCGGCAACGGCTGTTTTGCCCATCACGCCAGGTCCCACCAGGCCGATAACCCTGGAATCTTTTCTGGCCAGATGGCGGGCACCTACGCCAGGTACCGCGCCAGTGCGATAAGCCGAGAGAAGGTTGGCGGACATGTGCGCCAGCGGTGCGCCGGTATCAGCATCGTTAAGGGTAAACATCAGAATGGAGCGCGGCAGTCCCTTCTCACGGTTAGCGATATTGGAGCCATACCACTTCACCCCTGCCGTGCCAAAACGGCCGCCCAGATACGCAGGCATAGCCATCAAACGACGGTCTGCGGTGGGTTTAGGCATGGCAGGGAATGGCGAATTTTCAGGAAACGTCACCATCGCTCCGTGCGAATCATTGTTAGACCCCGCCATGCGATAGTCGCCCTGCCAGAGCAACGCAAACATCTCTTCCATGGTGTCCACACAGGCGGGCATATCGGTTACCCCGGCGTGGATCATGTCCTGCTCAGACAGATAGATAAAATCGATTCTGGTGCTGTCAGCCATGTCGGTTACCTTTTGCAAATGAGGGTTATACGGCCAGCGTCAACGCGGAATGCCGGCCAGGAACACCTTGAAAATTACGGGGAGCGCGCGGAGCTGTATTGAATATTTGCGACATGGGAAAAACAGCAGACGAAGGAAATGGCATCCGGATTGCATCAGTTAAGCGTCACTCTCCTGAGGTGTTCGCTTATGTCACACACTTTTCTGTCCGGTCAGGCTGCAGATATTCGTCCTGAGCAACCCTGGTTTGTCCTCAGTGCGGCGCAACACTACTCGCTGATCGCCTCTGAGAACCCCGCTATTTCGCACTTTTACAGCTTTGAAGTGGCGCAGAACGCCAGCCTGACGCTGGCGGTGCCGGACGGCTGTGTCGATATTGTGTTTGATTGCGATGAAAGTCACCCGAAGGCCAGAGTCTGTGGCACAACGCTTGATGCACGCAGCGCAGAGCTGATCAGCAATCACCGGTATTTTGGCGTGCGTTTTGCGCCTGGCGTGATGCCTGACTTTCTAGTGGGATGGCGGAAGAGATTACCGACAGCGAATTCAGCTTTCTGGATGTCGTCCCGGATGCGCGCCTGGCTGTTGAACAGATTATGGAACAGCGCCAGTTCTCCCAGCAAATGGCGCTGTTTACCCGCCATTTCGCCTCGCGGATGGTACGCAAAACCTCGCCGATCACCGCATTGATTATTCACACTATTCGTCAGCAAAAGGGCAATATTCGCGTGGAGGAACTGGAGCAGATAACCGGTTATACCTGTCGCACTATTCAACGCCTGTTCCGCCAGGATACCGGCATGTCGCCGAAGGCTTTTGGCCGGATGATGCGTTGCCAGGCCGCACTGAATTCGCTGCATCAGCAGGCAAATGTCTCGTTCTCTGATCTTGCGCTGGATCTGGGGTTCAGCGATCAGTCGCATTTTCTGCGGGAGTTTAAAAAGCTGGTCAGCATTACGCCGTTGAATTACCAACGTCACACGGTTCAGGGAGCCTATGCCGGCCGTATCCGCTGCCATTAACCCGGCGGTTCAGCACTAAAATGGTGCGGGTTCTGCACTTTGCCCTTGTCCGATTTTTTCTATCCCCCGCCGCGCTGCCTGGGAAATGATGCAAGCCAGTTACCTGACTCAGACTTGCTGAGTTCGTTTCCCTGTCCACTGAGGCGCTGGCGATGAGCAACACTACCGGTTTACGAAAAAACACTCTGGGCTTATTTTCTCTGGTCTTCTTTGTTGTAGCCGCTGCCTCGCCGTTAACCGGCGTGGTGGGCGGATTGCCGGTGGCTATTTTCACCGGCAACGGCGGCGGCATCCCGGTCATTTATATTCTGGCCTGCCTGATCCTGATGCTGTTTTCGGTCGGGTATATCGCCATGAGCCGGTACGTAAAAAGCGCAGGCGCTTTTTACACTTATATCTCGCAAGGATTGGGGGAAAACTGGGGTGCATCCGCTTCGGTGCTGGCACTGGTAGCCTATTTCTCCATTCAGACCGCGATTGTGGCGATGCTGGGCTTCTTCACTCAGCTGTTCCTGCAACAGCATCTGGCGTTAGACATTCCCTGGTGGGCGCTGAGCATGGTCTTCACGCTGATTGCCTGGGTGATGGGGATTAAACGGGTGGAAGTGGGCGGCAAACTGCTTGGCGTATTGATGATGGCGGAAGTGGCGATTGTGCTGCTGACCGACGTGATGTTGCTGATCAAAAAAACCGGCCCACTCAACTTTAGCTCCTTTGAACCTTCGGTGTTTATGCAAGGTAATCTCGGGATTGCCTTTGTCTTTACCATCGCCGCTTTTATTGGTTTTGAATCGACCGCTATCTATGCCGAAGAGTGTCGGGATCCGCACAAAACGGTGCCAAGGGCCACGATCTGCGCGCTGTTAATCATCACGGTATTCTTCTGCTTCACCAGTTGGTCGCTGGTGCAGGCCTACAGCTTTGACCAAATCGTGGCGATTGCCAGCAAAGATCCGGGCAATTTCATTTTTGATATCACCCGTCAGTATGTGGGGCAGTGGGCGGTAGAGACGATGTCGGTGTTGCTGATCACCAGCCTGTTCGCCGCTGCTCTCGCTTTTCACAACAATATTTCACGCTACCTGTTCAGCATCAGCCGTGACGGCCTGATCTGGAAAGAGTTATGTAAAACCCATCCGACCAACGGCACGCCGCACAATGCCAGCCACTTACACAGCGTAATCCTGCTGCTGCTGCTGGCAGGAATGGGCAGCAGCAATATGGACCCGATGGTGCATATCTTTGCCTTCGGTTCCGCCATCGCCACGCTGTCCATTATGGTGTTGCAGGTTGGCGTCTCGGCGGCTGTTATCAAGTTCTTCCGGGGGCCGGTAAAACACCGTTACAGCAGTTGGCAGATATTCTGGGCACCGCTGCTGGCGTTGATCACAATGTCGATCACCGTGATCATGATGATCAATAACCTGCAGTTATTGAGCGGCAGTGACTCAAAACTGGTGCAGTTAATTCCCTGGTTTATCGCCCTGTGCGCCGGAGCAGGCTATCTGATGTCGGTTAAGCGTAAGGGCTCGGCATCTCCTCCTATAATGCAGGTCGAAAACGACGGGAAAGGATCAGCAGCAAAATAATACCGACACTCATAATTAACCATGCCGCAGTGAGTGAAGCACTTTTGTCGCGCACCAATCCTGCAATCAGCGGCAGCGTTGCAGCAATCAGATAGCCGCCCCCCTGAACGAAGGAGAGCAGTTTCCCTGCCTCTTCCGGGGTTCTGGCGTGGTCAAAGGTGACAATCAATGACAGTGGGAACAGCGCGCCAATCCCCATGCCAAGCAGCAAGGTGGAGAGTATTGCTGCTGTTCCCCCGAACATAACCAGGCAAAGTAGCCCGGCCAGAATCATCAGCAGTACGATCAGTAAAGGGCCGCGTCTGTCGGTGAAGCGATGAATAACAGCGGAGACGATAAAACCGGACAGAACCTCGGTTATCGTCAGTGCGGCAAGTAAGTAGCCGCTGTTACGCGCGCTCCAGCCTTGCTGAATATAGAACGGCGGCAACCAGGCCAGCACCAGCGTGTAAGCGCCAGTGCCGATGCCAAAGAAAGCCAGTAACAGCCAGGCACGCGATGTCGAACAGCTTGCCTGGAAGGATTTGGTCGCCGTTTTCTGGGGATTTTTATCCGCCGCAAACCAGATGATAAAGGCCAATGCGGCAGGAAATGCGGCTAACCCAAGGGCATAATTCAGCCCCAAAGAGGCAGATATCGGTTCAGCCGTTGCCGCAGCCAGCGCAGCCCCGCCCATAATCCCTGTTGAAAATAGCGCCATCAACGTACCGGCAGACGTTGCATAGCGCCGCTTGATCAATGCGGGCATGGCCGCCTGAACCAGCCCAATTCCTACTCCGCCTGCCAGAGCAGTTGCCATCAACAACCCGCTGGACGTATAAAACCCTCTCAGGAAACAGGCCAGGGTAATAATGCCTAATCCAAAGGTGATGCCGCGGGAATAACCGATCCTGCGTAACAACGTGCCGCTGGCGAGCGCCATCAGCCCCATCATCATCACCGGCAAGGTGGTTAAAAGACTGATTGTCGTGCCGCTAAGCTGCTCCTGGCGTTGTAACAAAGGCAAAAGCGGGCCGATGGCGGCCATCAACGGCCTGAGATTCAGACCGACCAACAGAACAAGCAAGGCAAACAAAGTCATAGCAGATAACGTGCGTTTCATAGCCGACTCCTTCGGATTGGGCTTTGCTGAGGAGAAGATGTCCCCAAAGCATTAAGGGTGATATCATTTATCTTAACGTTAAGATAAATAACGCCCCACCGATAGTCAGTGCGCACGAATGAACACGTTAGCCACAACATAATTAAGGGATAAAATGTCGGATCATGTTGATTTCGTTATCGCTCAATGGGCAGAAGCCATGCCGGATTTGGACGCCTCGTCGATGGCGGTGTTTGGCAGAATGTTGAGGATTATGAAGCATCTGGGGAAAGCGCGTGCCAGCGCACTTGAAGAGTTTGGTTTCCGTGAAGGAGAGTTTGATGTCCTTGCGACACTTCGCCGAGCCGGATCCCCCTTCTGCCTGACGCCCACGCAGTTGTTTACCTCCCTGCTGGTGACGTCTGGGGCAATGACCAACCGGCTGAACAGGCTGGAAGCCAATCAGCTGATTGAACGGATCCCAGACCCGGCAGATAAGCGCAGCCTGATGGTTGGCTTAACACCCAAGGGATTGGAACTCATCGAGCGGGCGCTGGTGGTGCATACGCAAACTCAGGCAAATCTGCTTCAGGGCCTGAATAAAACTCAACAAGTCGAACTGGAAAATCTGCTGCGCTTAGTGCTGGCAGAATAAGCTCTTTCAGTATCAGGCAATGAACATAGCGATCCTGAAACAGCCCGAGAGGACATTTCTCTTCACAAGGTGGATTTCTGACGCTGCAACTATTTTCTGCCGTCCATAACCATGCGCACGGCAAGTCCAGCCAGTACCGTGCCCATCAACCAGCGTTGGATCTTTTGCCAGGTTGGGCGCTGCGCGAGGAAAGTAGCGATGGTGCCTGCCGCAAAGATAATCAGGCTGTTCACCAGCATACTGGTGACGATCTGCGTGATGCCTAAAGTCAGAGACTGAGCCAGCACATGACCTTGTTCCGGCCGGATAAACTGCGGCAACAACGTCAGATAAATGACTGCGGTTTTAGGGTTAAGCAGGTTGGTGAGCAGACCCATAGTGAACAGCTTACGGGCGCTGTCTGGCGGCAAATCGCGAAGATGAAACGGCGATTTCCCGCCGAATATTGCTTGCCAGGCCATATACAACAGATAGGCCGCTCCAGCGAGGCGCAGCACATCATAAGCCAGCGGCACCGCCATGATCAGGGCGGTGATGCCCAGCGCCGCACAAACCATATAAAACAGGAAACCCAGCGCCACACCGGTCAGCGAGATGTAACCCGCTTTACGTCCCTGACAGAGGGAGCGGGAGATCAGGTAAATCATGTTGGGGCCAGGCGTCAAAACCAGACCCAAAGCGATGGCAGCGAAGGGAAGAATTTGCGAGAGGGTGACCATGCTGGATGTCCTCAGGATGTTGAGCAAGGGAGAGTGACAACGGCTCCCTGGATACAGCTCAAGCCACTTCCCTGTGGCTTTGCGTGCCCGAAAGAGTCAGGCTCAACGTAAGGCAATGCGTTTACTCTTAGCTACGTACGGTATCATTACCGAACGCGACCCACTTGTAAGTGGTCAGCGCTTCCAGTCCCATTGGCCCGCGTGCGTGGAGTTTTTGCGTGCTGACGGCCACTTCAGCGCCCAGACCAAACTGGCCGCCGTCGGTGAAGCGCGTGCTGGCGTTGACATACACCGCCGAGGAGTCGACCTCATTCACAAAGCGATCGGCGTTGTGAATGCTGCGGGTCAGGATCGCGTCTGAATGCTGAGTACCGTACTCACGAATATGGGCAATCGCCTCATCCAGGTCATCCACCAGCTTCACGTTCAGATCCAGCGCTAACCATTCGTCACGATACTGCTCTTCGGTGACCGCGCTGACTTCAGCCGGGCCTTTTTGCAGCAGTGGCAGAGAGCGAGGATCAGCATGTAATTTAATGCCCTCCTCCGCCATGCTGCGGCTCAATTCGGGCAGGAAGCCCTCCGCAATCGCGGAATGCACCAGCAGCGTTTCCACCGAGTTACAGGCGCTTGGGCGCTGTTTCTTGGCGTTAATAATCACCTTCATGGCCGCATACAGCTCGCTCTGCTGGTCAACAAAGATATGGCAAACGCCGATACCGCCGGTAATCACCGGGATAGTCGACTGTTCACGGCACAGCTTGTGCAGACCAGCGCCACCGCGAGGGATCAGCATGTCGACATAGCGATCCAGCTTCAGCAACTGATTCACCAGCTCACGATCCGGGCTTTCAATCGCCTGAACCGCACCAGCCGGTAAGCCGTGTTCTTTCAACGCGCCCTGAATAACGCGTACGGTTGCGCCGTTAGTCCGGTAAGTTTCTTTCCCGCCGCGCAGGATCACCGCGTTGCCGGTTTTCAGGCACAGGCTGGCAACGTCTACCGTCACGTTCGGGCGGGCCTCATAAATTACCCCAACCACGCCCAGCGGCACGCGGCGACGTTCAATACGCAAGCCGTTGTCCAGCACACCGCCATCGATCACTACGCCAACCGGATCCACCAGACGGCAGACCTGACGGACATCATCCGCAATGCCTTTCAGCCTTGCCGGGTTGAGCATCAGGCGATCCATCAGCGCTTCAGTCATGCCGTTCTGCCTGGCATCAGCCAGATCCCGCTCATTCGCCGCCAGGATCTCGGCACTTTGCGCTTCAAGACGATCGGCGATGGTCATTAACACCTGGTTTTTCTGCACGGTGGAAAGCACCGACAGTTGGTAAGACGCGGCTTTCGCGGCTTTGCCCATTTCTTCAAGCATGTCCTGCTCCTTAACTGACGATCATATCGTCACGGTGAACGGCAACCGGACCATATTCATAACCGAGGATGTCACTGATCTGCTGGGAATGGTGCCCGGCAATCATCCGCATCGCATCACTGTTGTATCGGCATACACCGTGCGCCACATCGCGCCCTTGCAGGCTGCGGATGCGGATCACTTCACCACGGGAGAAGTTGCCGGTGATCTCGCGAATGCCTTTAGGTAACAGCGAGCTGCCGCGCTCCAGAATGGCTGAAAGCGCACCGTCATCAACGGTGATTTCACCGGCTGGCGGCGCACCGAAGATCCAACGCTTGCGGTTTTCAAGCGGGGTTTCAAGCGCATGGAAGCGTGTGCCAACCGGCTTGCTGTCAATCACATCACCAATCACGCCAGCGCGATTTCCGGCAGCAATAATCGTGTCGATACCTGCCCGGCAGGCCACATCGGCCGCCTGAAGCTTCGTCGCCATTCCGCCCGTCCCCAGCCCGGAAACGCTGTCGCCAGCTAGCGCACGCAGCGCATCGTCGATCAGGTGCACATCGCTGATCAGCTCGGCTTCAGGATTGTTACGCGGATCGGCAGTGAACAACCCCTGCTGATCGGTCAGTAACAGCAGTTTGTCTGCCCCGGCCAGGATCGCGGCCAGCGCCGACAGATTGTCGTTATCGCCCACTTTGATTTCCGCCGTGGCCACCGCGTCGTTTTCATTAATCACTGGCACGATGTGGTTATCCAGCAACGCGCGCAGGGTGTCACGCGCGTTGAGGAAACGTTCGCGATCTTCCAGGTCCGCACGCGTTAACAGCATCTGGCCGATATGAATACCGTAGATAGAGAACAGCTGCTCCCAAAGCTGAATTAGCCGGCTCTGCCCCACCGCAGCCAACAGCTGCTTTGAGGCGATGGTCGGGGGCAGTTCCGGGTAGCCAAGGTGCTCACGCCCGGCCGCCATGGCGCCAGAAGTGACGATCACAATCCGATGGCCTGCCGCATGCTGCTGCGCGCACTGGCGCACCAACTCGACAATGTGTGCCCGGTTCAGCCGACGCGATCCGCCGGTTAATACGCTGGTCCCCAGTTTCACTACCAGGGTCTGGCTGCTGCTCATTATTTCCTGCCATACGTAAAAAAAAGCTCGAACAGACTTTTTAACAGGTGTGGTGCTGGAAGCCAACAGGCGGCGGGAGAAAAGCCGGAATTTACCGTGACAATCAACTAGTTCAAAAGTTCGCAAATAACAAGAAATGCGTAGAATTGTAATAAAAGTTTAATGTTTTCAGGGTAAAACGTTCCTGCCTTCAGAGAAGTCTTAAGGCCACAATAAAACTTACTCATTCGGGATTGATAGCAAAATGAAGAAAAGCGCCCTGGCAATCTTAACCACAGCACTGGTTCTGTCCACCGCTGCACAAGCCGCAGAAGTTTATAATAAAGACGGCAACAAGCTGGATTTCTATGGCAAGGCCAAAGGCCTGCATTACTTCAGCGACAACGATGGCTCAAACGGCGACAAATCTTACGTTCGTATTGGCTTTAAAGGTCAGACACAAATCAACGACATGATGACCGGTTATGGCCAGTGGGAATACCAGTTCAACACCAACAACTCTGAAAGTTCTGATGCTAACGCGGGCAACAAAACCCGTCTGGGCTTTGCCGGTCTGAAATTCGGTGACTACGGCTCATTCGACTACGGTCGTAACTACGGCGTGCTGTACGACGTGGAAGCCTGGACGGATATGTTCCCAGAATTCGGGGGTGATGGTACGGCGCGTAGCGATAACTACATGACGGCAAGGACTTCCGGTGTTGCCACTTACCGTAACAGCAATTTCTTCGGCCTGGTGGAGGGTCTGAAATTCGCCCTACAGTATCAGGGTAAAAACGACTCGGATTCAGCTAACTCACGTGCTGATGTTGGCAGGCAGAATGGCGACGGTTACGGTCTGTCAGCAGTCTATGCACTGGGCGAAAGCGGCGTGAGCCTGAGCGGTGCTTACACCTCTTCAGACCGCACCAACGATCAGCAGGCTCGTGTCTGGGGCCAGGGCGACAAAGCGGATTCATGGGGGACAGGTCTGAAATATGACGCGAACAACGTTTACCTGGCCGCAATTTATACCGAAACCCGCAATATGACGCCAATCAGCGGCACTGCGGTGATCAACGGTGTCAGCACGTCTGTTGCGGGTGCAGCTAACAAAGCACAGAACATTGAATTGGTGGCACAGTACCAGTTCGACTTCGGTCTGCGTCCTTCCCTGGGCTACGTGCAGACCAAAGGCAAAGACATCGAAGGACTGGGTGACGTTGACCTGGTTAAATACATCGACGTTGGCGCGACTTACTACTTCAACAAGAACATGAACACCTACGTTGATTATAAAATCAACCAGCTGGACGACGACAACAAACTGGGTCTGAACAACGACGACGTGGTTGCTGTTGGCCTGACTTACCAGTTCTAAGTTTTACCCCCGTAACACGCCACTGCTACGGTTGCACGACCCTCGTTATGTGTCTAAAACAAAGGCTGGCAATAAATTGCCAGCCTTTTTTAATGCTTCTCTGGTCACGCGGCTTCAGGCGGTCAGTTTCACCGGCTCATCAGCGAAGTCTGCGGCAGGTTTCAGCCCCAGCTCCATCTCTTCCAGCAGCGCTTTCAGCCTTACATGGAAATTACGTAAGGTCTCTTCAAGCCGTTCGTTATTCTCTTTCCCTTTCACGGTAGACGGCTTCCAGTTGCCTTCTTTATCGAACAGACCAAAGTGGTACTCATAGGTGAAATGGTCGCTTTGCGCTTCCAGTTCCATCCACCAGCCCCAGAATTCACGCAGCTCAGGCGAGGGTTTCACATTGACGCAGACAGCCAGGCAGTCAAAGAAAAAACGTTCGTCTTCACATTTCGCTTCGCGAATATAAGGCCCCAGCGATCCAAAACGCTTCATTAAACGGCTTTTGGGATGCCCACTCGGTAACGTCATCGGTAAACCTCCATCGTTGAGCCTGTTATTTAATCCTTTCTCGCGCTAAACCCTGTAACACCGCGAGTTAAGGCTTAAAGGTTATAGCAAAGGCGTGAATTATAGCAACTCATCGCGTCAGCCGTTTCGCTAACCAGTCGACAATATCACGTAATGCTTTATCAAAGTTGAGCATTGCAGGCGAGAGCGAGACAGGCATCAACTTCCCGTCAGCGGAAGAATTGACGATCAGTTTCGACTCCTCTTCCGGGCTGAAAGGATCGTTCGGCCAGTAGCCTGAAAGCATTGGCGTTGGGCAGCGGCGCCCCAGCAATCCCTGCATTTTCAACGAATAACGGTTAAGTTCGACGCGCAGCGCAGAGTCGGAAGCGGTCGCCATGCCCAACCGGCTGGCCAGCACATCCATATACATTTCCGGAATACTGTCCTGCACGGCTTTATCAGATAACAAGCTGTGGACCACCGGCCCAAGGCAAGCTACGGCACGCAAACGCGGGGCTTCAAGATAGGCCAGCCTGACCGCAACGTTAGCGCCGAAGCGGAAGCCAAAAGCCCCTACTCGTTTATCATCTACCCAGGGAATGTTCTCTAACTGGCGCAGGACGTGTTGGTGCAGGAAGCTGGCATCCTGGGTCAACTTCCATTTGCTGGAGAAGCCCACGGAAGGCATATCAATGGTCAGCATGGCGATGCCGCGCGGCGCCAGATAATCGTGGAACAAGCGATAATGATCGGTTTGCAGTGAGTCCAGGCTGCCACACACCAGCACCGTGGGATAAGGTGCGCTGACGCCTGGTGGCATATGCAGGAAGCCAAAGATAGAGCTGCCGCCGGGAATGGCAAACTCCAGCTCTTTTAACTCCCCCGAGAGACGCGGTGTGGCTTCTTCATAAGCGCGATTCGCCAGTAACTGGGCCTGTTCGGCCAGCTCATCCCCTTTCAAATGAGGATAACCCGCTATGCCATACAGATTGGCAGCATGCAGCCAGCATTGCCCCGCTTCCTGATCGGTTGCCGCTTCACCTGCTTTCTTCTGCCAGAGTGCTGCCTGTTTTGACCATTCATAGATCCAGTTGCCGCCCCGATAACCGATGACGGTATCCAGCAGGTTATCGTCGGTGTGTTCTACGCGGCTAATGGCGATACGGGCCAGCACTTCACTGATTTCTTGCGGAGGGATCCCGCGCCAGGTCCACAGCAGGCGGTTAATCATGCGATACCAGCCAGCATGACTGTCCCCTTCCAGAGCGGAATGAACAGGCAACGGCTTATGCTGATGAAGACGACGGACTAGCGATGAGGTTTCAGGATGCTTAAAGCGAGGTTTAAACAGCTCTTCACTCAGATTCTTTGGTGACATGGCGTGACGTTCCTCCACACGGGGCATTGGATGAGTCTATCCCAGGCTCAGCCCCGACGCTCGTAAAAACAACAACGCCCGGCAGAACCGGGCGTTGCTTTGACGTGCGTCAATCAGCCTTTAACAATCGGCGGAATATAGGCTACGCCCATGTCCCACGGCTGCTCAATCCAGGTATTCTGCGGGATGTCGACCACATAGTCGTCCACCAGCGGGCGGCCTGCTGGCTTAGCGAAGATGGTAACGAAGTGCGCTTTTGGATACATATCACGGATAGCCTGAGCGGTGCCGCCCGTGTCCACCAGATCATCGATCACGATAAAGCCTTCACCATCGCCTTCTGCACGCTTCAGCACGGTCATTTCGCGCTGGTTGTCGTGATCGTAGCTGGAGATGCACACGGTATCAACGTAACGGATGCACAGCTCACGAGCCAGCAAAGAGGCAGGAACCAGACCACCGCGGCTGACCGCGATAATGCCTTTCCACTGTTCCACAGGAAGCAGGCGCTGGGCCAGTTTACGGGCATGAATTTGCAGCATGTCCCAGGTGACGACGTATTTTTCGCTCATAAAGGAGTCCCGACCAATGGTATTGGCTTAAAAATGTACAATGGGAGAGGTTGCGCGGAATTATAGTGATCTGAGCGGCTAAAAACCAGCGTCACGGCCCTTTTTTCCTTCTGCGAAGTAAGCACGCCTGCGGAAACGATGATATTCTTTGCCCATCGCGTCAGAGCATCTGACGGGAGTCATCCACTCGCTAAACATCCTCGTCTTCCGCAGCTCTGCTGGCCGATGGCGATGACACAGGAGATTTGTCGTGTCTGAATTATCTCAACTTTCCCCTCAGCCTTTGTGGGATATTTTTGCCAAAATCTGCTCTATTCCGCACCCGTCTTATCATGAAGAAGCACTGGCAGAACACATTCTGTCGTGGGCGAAAGAGCAAGGTTTTACGACCGACCGCGATGCAGTGGGTAACATTCTGATCCGCAAGCCCGCAACCGCAGGTCTGGAAAATCTGAAGCCTGTTGCCTTGCAGGCGCACCTCGATATGGTGCCACAGAAAAATAACGATACCGTGCACGACTTCACCACAGATCCGATTCAGCCGTGGATTGATGGCGAATGGGTAAAAGCTCGCGGCACCACGCTGGGTGCTGATAACGGTATTGGCATGGCTTCCGCTCTGGCGGTTCTGGCCGACAAAAGCGTTGAGCATGGTCCGCTGGAAGTGCTGCTGACCATGACCGAAGAAACCGGCATGGTCGGCGCATTTGGTCTTCAGCCCAATTGGTTGCAGGCCGAAATCCTGATCAACACCGACTCGGAAGAAGAAGGTGAGATCTACATGGGTTGCGCAGGTGGGATTGATTTCACCTCCACGCTGGCCATCAGCCGTGAAGCCGTACCGGCAGGTTATGAGCCGCTGAAACTGACCCTGAAAGGCCTGAAAGGCGGCCACTCAGGCTGTGATATTCACGTCGGCCTGGGCAATGCCAATAAATTGCTTGCCCGCTTCCTGTTCGCTCACGCAAAAGCGCTGGACCTGCGTCTGGTGGACTTCACCGGCGGTACGCTGCGTAACGCTATCCCGCGCGAAGCGGTAGCCACGCTGGCCGTTCCGGCTGACAAAGTAGACGAGCTGAAAAGCCTGGCGCTGGGCTATCTGGACACGTTGCAGAACGAACTGAGTCTGAAAGAGAAGAACATCAACGTCGTGGTTGAGAACGTGGCGGCTGGCGGCCAGGCGCTGACTGCAGCCAGCCGCGATGCGTTTATCGCGCTGATGAACAGCACACCAAACGGTGTGATCCGTAATTCAGATGTGATGAAAGGCGTGGTGGAAACCTCTCTGAACCTTGGCGTGGTTTCGCTGAAAGAAGACGAAGCGAAGATCAACTGCCTGATTCGTTCACTGATCGACAGCGGGAAAGACTACGTGGTGGAAATGCTGACGGCGTTAGGTGAACTGGCTGGTGCCAAAACCGTAGCGAAAGGCAATTACCCTGGCTGGCAGCCGGATGCGTCTTCCCCGGTGATGGCGCTGGTAGGGGAAACCTACAAAAAGCTGTTTGGTAAAACGCCTAATATTCAGGTGATCCACGCGGGTCTGGAATGTGGTCTGTTTAAGAAGCCGTATCCGGAAATGGACATGGTTTCAATCGGCCCGACCATTACCGGCCCACATTCACCGGATGAGCAGGTGCATATCGAAAGCGTTGGCCTGTACTGGAAACTGCTGACGGCCCTGCTGAAGGCGATTCCGGCTAAGTCCTAAGCCGACTGACGGGCGGAAGCTATTCCGCCCGTTTTGTTTTGACGCTCCGCGAAAATTTAACGTCTCAGCAGGCGACCTACAATCCGAGCAATAGCTGCCTTTCCAGCTGAGGGTTCAGCAACGTAACGTGCAGACCCACCAGCCTGACCCCTCTGCCGCCCCGCCGCTCTTCCCAGGTTTTGCGCGCCACGTCGATCAAATCTTCTTTATTGAGTATTGGCCAGAGATGTTCCTGAGTGGTTTGCTGGAAATCGGAGAATTTCAGTTTGACCCCCTGCCGGGCAATTTGTCGGTCGGGCTTAATTTTGATCAGCCTGCGCTCTAACTCCTCATAGAGGTAATCGATGATCTCCAGGCAGGCTTCCCAGCTGTGAATATCTTTCGAAAGCGTGCGTTCCACGCCAAGAGACTTGCGTAAGCGTTCGGTTATCACTTCCCGCTCATCGATGCCGTTGCTGCGCTCCCAGATGACACGACCAAACTTCCCGAAGCGTTTTAATAACGCCGAAAGATCCGTGCTCTGCACATCCGCACAGGTTTGCAGCCCCATCTCTTCGAGCTTTTTAGCGGTAACTTTGCCCACGCCAGGAATTTTCGCCAGCGGCAAGCTCACCAGAAACTGCGGCAGCGACTCAGGCGTAATCACATATTGGCCATCGGGCTTATTTAAATCAGAGGCGATCTTGGCGGCGAATTTGATCGGCGCAATTCCCGCTGAAGCCGTCAGATTCAGTTCACGGGCGATGGTCTGGCGAATTTCCCGCGCCATCAGCGTGGCGGAGCCCTGACAATGCGGGCTGTCTGTGACGTCCAGATAGGCCTCATCAAGCGACAGCGGTTCAATCAGCGAGGTATAACGCGAGAAGATTTCACGGATATGCTGGCTGGCTTCTTTATAAGCTTCAAAGCGGCCCGGGATGACTTTCAGGTGCGGGCAAAGCTTCAGCGCCATCGCGGTGGACATGGCGCTGTGCACGCCAAATTTACGGGCAGGATAGTTGGCCGTGCTGATAACCCCGCGCTTCAGATGGCTGCCGCCAATGGCTATCGGGATATCACGCAGGCTGGGATCGTCGCGCATTTCTACCGCAGCAAAAAAGCAGTCCATATCAACGTGAATGATCTTACGCATATCCCCCCCAGACGCACTGGATAAGTATACAGGTATTTCACCCTGTTTCAATATGCCGGTCACGACGCAAAGCGCACCGGCATAGGCTTCCTGCAATTTTTTCTTTCTGAATTTGTTCACTGGTGACTTGATAAAAAAATAGACAATGCTAATGTGGCGCAGCGATAGCGGATTTCTCCGATATTGCAAGCCACACAGCCTTCGGGCATAGCATCCAACCCTCTTTTTCAAGGGAACCAGAATGGGCAAAATCGCACTGCTGTTTGCGATGATTTTTCTGCCAGCCGTCGTCTTCGCCAGCGTACCAACGTCCCCGGTACTTCCGCTCGCGCCGGTAAGCAAAGAGTTAAAGAAACAATTACTCGGCACGCCCGTGTATATCCAGATCTTCAAAGAAGAACGCACGCTTGAGCTGTATGGCAAAATTGGTAACGACTACCGCTTGCTGGACAGCTACCGCATTTGTAATTTTTCGGGCGGATTAGGCCCAAAACGTCGTCAGGGCGATTTCAAAAGTCCGGAAGGATTTTACAGCGTGGGCCTTTCCCAGCTGAAGCCTGACAGCCGGTTCTACCGCGCAATTAACGTCGGCTTCCCCAACGAATACGATCGCCAGCAGGGTTATGAAGGGAAATACCTGATGATCCACGGCAGCTGCGTGTCGATTGGTTGCTACGCCATGACGGATGCCAATATTGCCGATATTTATCAATTTGTGGATGCGGCGCTGCGCAACGGCCAGTCACGAGTTGAGGTGAGCATTTACCCGTTCCGTATGACCGACAGCAATCTGCAGCGTCATCGCAATTCGGTGTATTACAGCTTCTGGAAACAGCTGCAGCCGGGCTATGCGCAGTTTGTGCAAAACCGTTTGCCGCCCTCGGTCAGTGTGACAGAGGGTCACTACGTGCTGAATCAGCCAGGTTCTTTGATCAGCACGCCAGCTTCCGGATCAGCGCTCGCGCTCACCGAGACAAAATAACGCCCAGTCACCTGGTTCAATCTTGTGCCAGGTTTCATTCCCCGTCAGGGGCTGAGTGGCGATCACCGTGACCACGTCGTTTGGCGTGGTCTGCTTTTGAAAATCAATCTCAACGTCCTGGTCCAGCAACGTGGCTTTGCCAAAGGGTGCCCGCCGCGTGATCCAGAAAAGATTGGTGGAACAAAACGCCATCAAATAGCGCCCATCCGACAGCAGCATATTAAATACGCCCTTCTCACGCAGTTCCGCCGCCAGTTCAGCAATATAACGGAACACCGCAGGCCAGTTGCCCGGCGTGCGAGGATAACGCGTGGTCAGTTTATGCAGTAGCC
Organism: Erwinia sp.; assembly: GCF_049696395.1. Taxonomy (GTDB): domain Bacteria; phylum Pseudomonadota; class Gammaproteobacteria; order Enterobacterales; family Enterobacteriaceae; genus Erwinia. The sequence continues at coordinate 37,725 of NZ_JBAVTT010000106.1, read as the reverse complement.
AGCAAAATGCCTGCTCGCTGTCGGTTTCACCGATCGGCCTGAATTGCCCTGTATCCAGGCTTTTATAGCCTTTCAGCTGCCCGTTGTGCGCGTAAGTCCAGTTGCGGCCCCACACTTCACGGGTAAAGGGATGGGTATTCTCCAGCGAGACTTCGCCCCGGTTGGCCTGGCGAATATGCGCCACCACCGAACAGGACTTAATCGGGTATTCCTGCACCAGCCGCGCGATTGGCGAATTAAAGCTGGGCTGAGGATCTTTAAATGTGCGGCAGCCTTTCCCTTCATAAAAGGTAATGCCCCAACCGTCTTTGTGCGGACCCGTTCCTCCCCCGCGCTGCACCAGCCCGGTAAAGCTAAAACAGATATCCGTCGGAACATTCGCGCTCATCCCGAGCAATTCGCACATAGAAAATCCTCACGTAGCGGCCAGCCGCAGCTGGCCAGAAAGATTACTTAGCCATCTCTTTTTCAATCAGCAGGATCAGGATGTGGATCACTTTGATGTGGATCTCCTGAATGCGGTCCGCATAACCGAAGTGCGGCACACGAATTTCCACATCGGCCAGGCCGTCCATCTTACCGCCATCTTTACCGGTCAGAGTGATCACTTTCATCCCCTGAGCGCGTGCCGCTTCAACCGCTTTGATCACGTTGGCAGAGTTGCCGGAAGTGGAGATACCAAACAGCACATCGCCAGCTTTACCTACCGCTTCAAGGTAACGGGAGAAGACGAAATCATAGCCAAAATCGTTGCTGACGCAGGACATATGGCTGACATCAGAGATAGCAATCGCCGCGTAGCCCGGACGGTTTTCACGGTAGCGCCCGGTCAGCTCTTCGGCGAAGTGCATCGCATCACAATGGGAGCCGCCGTTGCCGCAGGAAAGTACTTTGCCACCGGCTTTGAAGGAGTCTGCCAGCAGCACAGCAGCGCGCTGGATGGCATGAATGTTGGCATCGTCACTGAGGAATTTATTGAGCGTTTCCGCGGCTTCGTTGAGCTCGGCGCGAATGATGTCCTGATACATAGGGAAAGTCCTTTAGAGGTGAGGTCTGGATCAGTTTACCAAGTTGGGCGAGGGGCGAAAAGCGCCCTGCACCTCAAGCTGATGCTTTGACTTTTGGTGCGGCCGGTTTGTGAGCCAGGTTGTAATTATTATGTAAACAGATTGCTAACACGAGGCTTCTCCATTAAACCTGTAATCAACAGGTCAGACCTCTTACAACTTACGGAGCGTTAGCTATGATGGTTCTCAGTATAGTGGCCACGATCGTGCTGATCGGCGCACTCTTTTATCACCGCGTAAACCTGCTGCTGAGCAGTGTGATCCTGCTCGCCTGGACCGCTGCGTGGTCATTCGCGCATCTCTGGACGCCGTGGCTGCTGATCCCGCTGGCGATAATTCTGCTGCCTTTCAATTATCTGCCGATGCGTCGGGCGATGTTCTCTAAATCCGTGCTGCACACCTTCCAGAAGGTGATGCCGCCGATGTCCCGCACCGAAAAAGAAGCTATCGATGCAGGAACAACCTGGTGGGAAGGCGACCTTTTCCGTGGGACGCCGGACTGGCAGAAACTGCATAACTATCCGCAACCAAGACTGACCGAAGAGGAACAGGCGTTCCTGGAAGGCCCGGTAGAAGAAGCCTGCCGCATGGCAAATGATTTCCAGATCACCCATGAAATGGCCGATCTTCCGCCAGAACTGTGGGCTTATCTGAAAGAGCACCGCTTCTTTGCGATGATCATTAAGAAAGAGTACGGCGGCCTGGCTTTCTCGGCTTACGCTCAAGCCCGTGTGCTGCAAAAACTGGCTGGGGTTTCCGGGATCCTGGCGATCACCGTTGGCGTGCCTAACTCACTCGGTCCCGGCGAGCTGTTACAGCATTACGGCACCGATGAACAGAAAGATCATTATCTGCCTCGCTTGGCTCGCGGTCAGGAAATCCCCTGCTTTGCCCTGACCAGTCCGGAAGCCGGTTCTGATGCCGGCGCTATCCCGGATGTTGGCGTGGTGTGTAGGGGGGAATGGCAAGGTCAGCAAGTGCTGGGGATGCGCTTAACCTGGAATAAACGCTATATCACCCTGGCGCCTGTCGCTACCGTGCTGGGCCTGGCGTTTAAACTGTCCGATCCTGAGCATCTGCTGGGTGAGACTGAAGAACTGGGCATTACCTGTGCGTTGATCCCGACAGATACCGCTGGGGTAGAAATTGGTACCCGTCACTTCCCGCTGAATGTGCCGTTCCAGAACGGCCCGACACGCGGCAAAGATATCTTCGTGCCGATTGATTACATCATTGGCGGGCCAAAAATGGCCGGTCAGGGCTGGCGGATGTTGGTTGAATGCCTGTCCGTAGGACGCGGCATTACCCTGCCATCGAATTCTACCGGCAGCCTGAAAAGCATTGCGCTGGCAATTGGGGCCTATGCGCATATCCGCCGTCAGTTCCGTCTGCCTATCGGTAAAATGGAAGGGATTGAAGAGCCGTTAGCCCGCATTGCCGGGAATGCTTACGTGATGGATGCCGCTGCCACGCTGATCACTTCAGGCATTATGCTCGGTGAAAAACCAGCTGTACTGTCAGCCATCGTCAAGTATCACTGTACCCATCGTGGGCAGCGCGCCATTGTCGACGCGATGGATATCGCCGGCGGTAAAGGCATTATGTTGGGCAAAAGCAACTTCCTGGCACGAGCCTATCAGGGCGCGCCGATTGCCATCACCGTAGAAGGGGCCAATATCCTGACCCGTAGCATGATCATCTTTGGTCAGGGCGCGATCCGCTGCCATCCTTATGTTCTGGAAGAGATGGCTGCCGCACAAAGCAACGATGTGGTGAAGTTTGATAAAGCCCTGTTCAGCCACGTTGGCCATGTAGGCAGCAACAAGATGCGCAGCCTGTGGCTTGGTCTGACCGGCGGACGTACCAGCAAGTCGCCAACCCGCGATGCCACACGCCGTTACTATCAGCATCTGAACCGCCTGAGTGCCAATATGGCGTTGCTGTCTGACATTTCCATGTCCGTGCTGGGCGGCAGCCTGAAGCGTCGTGAGCGTATCTCTGCCCGCCTGGGAGATATATTAAGTCAGCTGTATCTGGCCTCGGCAGCACTGAAGCGTTATGAAGATGAAGGCCGTAATGAAGCCGACTTGCCGCTGGTACATTGGGGCGTTCAGGATGCGCTGAATCAGGCTGAAGTCGCTATTGACGATCTGCTGCGCAACTTCCCTAACCGTCTGGTCGCTGGCGTGTTACGTCTGACCGTGTTCCCACTTGGCCGCCATTGCCGTGCGCCTTCGGACCGTCTGGATCATGAACTGGCGCGCATTCTGCAGATCCCTTCAGCCACCCGTACTCGTCTGGGCCGTGGGATGTACCTGAAGCCGACGGAGCACAATCCTGCAGGACAGCTTGAAGAAGCGCTGGCCGATGTGATGGCTGCAGAGGTGATCCACGATCGTCTGTGCAAACAACAGAAGAAACATCTGTCGTTCACCCGTCTGGATGAGTTGGCAAAACAAGGTCTGCAGGAGAAGTGGATCGGTGAAGAGGAAGCAAGTGTGCTGATCCGTGCGGAAGCCAGCCGTCTGCGTTCAATTAATGTTGATGAGTTTGACCCTGAGGAGTTGGCGACTCAGCCAGTAAAAAAGAGTTTGCCCGCTGTAAAGCAAGCTGACCCGGAGCCGCAGCGTAAGACCGAAGCTGCCTGACCGATAAGTCGAAATGAAAAAGGCCGGACTCTGTTCCGGCCTTTTTTTGATCCTGGCAAGTAAACCCGATGAGCAGCTTTATTTAGGGGCTTAGCCGTTCTGACGCACGCGGGCAATCAGCGCATCGCTGTCGGCGATATGTTCTGCCGCCAGAATTAACGTCCGACCCAGAGTGATGCACTGGCGCACGCATTCAACGCGCATGGTCTCGTCTTTAATGGTTTTGATATCGGCAATCTGAGAAATACCCACGGTGCGGCGGATCATTTCCACGCCACAAAAGCCCAGCGTATCCCGCCAGATTTTCTGTAAAAACTCGGCTGCATAGCCCGGATAAGCCAGCGCGCGATCGGTGGTTTTCTCTGCCGCCAGCGCAAGGAAACCTTCGGCAAAACTTTTCCAGGTAGCGCTAACATCACGCAGGCGTTTTTCACGCACATCTGCCGCTTCACGCGGGGCAAGCAGGCCAGGCAAGGCACAGTAGTTCAGCAACAAGTTGCCTAACGCGCTGCCAACATCAAAGCCAACAGGACCGTAATAACCAAACTCCGCATCAATCACTTTCAGGCTGCCTTCGGCTACAAAAATCGATCCGCTGTGCACATCACCATGCAGCAAGGCTTCCGCATTAGACAAGAAACGGTGCTTCAGTGCAGCCACTTTCCGGCGCAACTCGTCGTCATTCCGCAGGGTGGCAACCAGCGGTTCAAGCGCCGGTGCATAGGCGTTTCGTTCATGAATTTCGTAAGGCTCATCGAAGAACAGATCTTCGGTCATCTGGCACAGTTCAGGATTAGTGAAGCGAATGACATCGGCTTTTTTCTGATGAGGATGCTGATGGAAATCAGACGTATGGAACAACGTCTGCGCCAGATACTCACCCAGCTGAGAGGCCGCCAGAGGATAATCAACGCCTTTGACCTGCTCACCGCGCCAGATGGCATGGCTGGAGAGATCTTCCATCACCATCACCGCCAGCAGCGGATCGTAATGCAGGATTTTTACCGTGTGCTGCGGGCAGAATTTGCCGTGAACCTGCAGCACTTCGGCCTCAATGCGGGCGCGGTCAAGCGTCAATGGCCAGGATTCGCCCACACAGCGCACATAAGGCAACGCCTGCTTGACGATCACCCGGCTGACGCCTTCGCTGTCGAAGATTTTAAAGACGAGGTTCAGGTTACCGTCACCAATTTCCTGTGACTCCACCAGACTCTCTGGATTTTCAACACCGCCGAACTGGCGAGCATAGTCCACGGCATCCGCTGCAGTGAAGGTACGGTATTGCGACATTAACTCATCCTCATCAAATCGTTCCAGTCTGCCCGGCTTATCGTGCGGCTCTTTTTAGCGCAAATTTGTTGCGCAAGCCGTTCAGACGTCTATACATCCGTTCCGCATGTTGGCACAATATGCCCTGATTACGCAACCAGGATTTAACCTTCATGCAGACACTGAGCACAACCAGCTTACAAGTTCGTGATAACCAGCTTTGGATCCTCGATCAGCAGGCGCTTCCCCAGAAAAAAATCTGGTGCCCGACGCCAAACGTCGCTGAACTGGTTGGCCATATTAAAGCGTTGAGAGTGCGCGGCGCACCGCTGATTGGCCTCTCCGCCAGTTTGCTACTTGCCCTGTTAGCGGAAAACGGTCTGAGCAGGCCAGAACTGGCTGAAGCACTGGAAGTCCTGCGTGCTTCACGCCCTACGGCCGTCAACCTGATGAATAATCTGGACCGCATGAAGCTGGCCTTAGCGCAGGAGAATTTTGTTACTGCACTGACCTTTGAAGCGTTGCGGCTGGTAGAAGAAGATAAAGCCTTATGTGACAACATTGCCGCTGCTGGTGCGAAGCTGATTACCCCAGGCAGCCGCTTGCTGACCCACTGCAATACCGGTGGCCTGGCGACCGCAGGCGTGGGCACGGCGTTGGGCGTGATTTCGCGCGGCTGGCAGGAAGGCAACGTGGAGAAAGTCTGGGTAGATGAAACCCGCCCATTGTTACAGGGTGGCCGACTAACAGCCTGGGAACTGGGAGAGTTGGGCGTACCGTACCGCCTGATATGCGACAGCATGGCGGCCAGTTTGATGGCACAAAAACAGGTGGATGCTATTTGGGTAGGAGCCGATCGTATTGCCGCAAATGGCGATGTAGCGAATAAAATCGGCACTTACAGCCTGGCTGTCCTGGCGAAATACCACGGCATTCCTTTCTATGTTGCCGCGCCACACACCACGCTGGATCCAGCCTGCCCGGACGGCAGTGCCATTCCAATCGAGCAGCGCGCAGCCAGCGAAGTGACTGGCGTAGCGGGAAGCTTTGGTGACGTACAGTGGGCACCTGAAGATGCACAGGTTTACAACCCTGCTTTCGATGTCACGCCAGCTACGCTTATCAGCGGTTGGGTGCTGGATACTGGCGTGGTCACGCCAGCGCAGGTTGAGGCCGGAATTTTCCAGCCGTCACGTCAGTAACATCAAATAAGCGGCCCTTTTGCCGTCAATGGCTGATGTCAAAGGGCCGTTTGGAACCCTTCTTAGCCTGCAAAGGTGGGCAAATACGCTTCTCGCCCACCTCCTTTACCGGTTTTTAAGGCAGACGCGGGTAAGCATCCGCGATGCTGTCGCCAGTGAAATTAGCGATCCAACCTTCCTGATTATCGAAAATGCGAATGGCAGTGAAATGCGGTGATGAGCCCATATCAAACCAGTGTGGCGTTCCGGCTGGAACAGAGATCAGATCGTTCTTCTCACAGAGGATCTGGTAAATGTGTCCATCCAGATGCAGGCAGAACAAACCAGCGCCTTCCACGAAGAAACGCACTTCGTCCTCACCGTGAGTATGCTCGGACAAAAACTTGCCGCGCAGGATGTCTTTCTGTGGATTGTCGGCACGCATACTGATCACGTCCCAGCTCTGGTAACCTTTTTCCGCCACCAGCTTGTCGATGGCGTGCTGATACGCGTTGATCACCGTTTCTGCTGCGGGGTTTTCGCCCAGATCGCGGTCTGCTTCCCAGCGTTCGAAACGCACTTCTTTGGCGTTCAACCTCTGGCGGATCTCTTCAGCGTCTGTGCTGTGCCACACCGGGGTGGTCGCTTCGCTGTCAGTAAAAATAGTCAGTGCACTCATGAGGAAAACAGCTCCAGGTTGATCTGATCAAAACGGTTTACCTGACGATGGCGGTTTTGGGCATCCGCTTCGCCGCGTAGTAATTGCACGGTGTTCCAGCCCGCGTCCTGTGCGGCATCCAGCTCCTGGTGTATATCCGATAAAAACAGCAGCTCATGCGCAGGCAGGCCAATTTCTGCCGCAATATTGCGGTAGGACTGCACTTCACGCTTGGCCCCAACGTGCGTATCAAAGTAGCCGCTGAATAAGCTAGTGATATCACCCTCATCGCTGTAGCCAAATAACAATTTCTGCGCCGCTACCGAGCCTGAGGAATAAATATAGAGATCAAGGCCTTGCTGCTTCCAGTTTTCAAAGGCTGGCAACACGTCCGGATACAGGTGGCCCGTGAAGCTGCCGCTGACATAGCCATCGTGCCAGATCATGCCCTGCAAGGCTTTCAATGCGGTGGATTTACGATCTTCATCCATAAAGCCAAACAGCACGGTAATCAATTCGTCTACCGTTGCCTGCGGCTGGGCTATTTCGGCACGCAGATCGGTTAAGGCTTGTGCCACATCTTCCCGGTGCTGGAAAGCGGTGATAAAGGCCGCCAGATTCTCCCTGGCATACGGGAACAGGACGTTATGAACAAAGCGAATATCGCTGGTCGTCCCTTCAATATCGGTGATAATCGCGCGGATCATTTGGCCTCCAGCACACGACGTTGTAATTCACACTGGAACAGGAATTCCAGACCTTCAAGATGACGACGTGCTTCACTGACATCTTTTCCCCAGCAGGTCAGCCCGTGGCCACGCAGTAAAAAGCCGTAACGCAGCGGTGTCTGTTCAGCAAACTGAGCGATACGCACGGCCAGAGCATCAATATCCTGATCGTTGTCGAACAGTGCAATTGGCACCGCATCAAGATGCGAAGTCTGCCCGGACAATGTTTTCTGCATTTCATAGCCCTGCAATACCAATGCGGCACCCTTCTCAACACGGGAAAGCACCGTGGAGTTGACAGTATGCGTATGCAACACGGCGCCTGCCTCAGGGAACAGACGGTAAATTAAGGTATGAAGCCCGGTTTCAGCGGAAGGTTTCCGGCCTGAAGGCACCTGGTTGCTGGCGATATCAACCTGAATGAAATCGTCACGCGTCAGGGCCCCTTTGTCCTTGCCCGACTCACTCAGCAGGCAGTATTCACTGTCCTGGCGCACCGACATATTGCCGCCGGTTGCCGGTGCCCACCCTTTTGCACCGATCCAGTGGCAGGCGGCCACCAACTGATCCAACTGCGGGGTTATGCTCATACCTTTCCTTATTGTGCCGGTTATTTTCCGGCCTTTTAGTGGCATTTAGACGTCTAAGCGTCTCGATTGCCAAATAGTAACATCGAGGCTATAGTGGCAGCAATACAGGGTTAACACATCATAAAAACCGTTATTCAAGGGTTACCATTCATGAGTCAGACTCCGCCAGTTCCTGAGAGCAAATTGCCAGCTTTGGGCACCACCATCTTCACGCAAATGAGCGCCCTGGCCCAGCAACATAACGCCATCAATCTGTCGCAGGGTTTCCCTGATTTCGACGGCCCGGACTACCTCAAAGCCCGCCTGGCACATCATGTCAGCCAGGGCGCTAACCAGTATGCCCCGATGACAGGTGTGCAACCGCTGCGTGATGCCATTGCCGCTAAAACAGCTGAACTCTATGGTTACCAACCTGACAGCAATAGCGAAGTCACGGTCACTTCCGGCGCAACCGAAGCGTTGTATGCGGCAATTACGGCGCTGGTTCGTCCGGGTGACGAAGTGATCTGCTTTGACCCAAGCTATGACAGCTATGCCCCTGCCGTCACGCTGGCCGGTGGCGTAATGAAGCGCATTGCCCTTCAGCCGCCTGCCTTCCGCGTTGACTGGCAGGCGTTTTCTGATCTGCTGTCGCCGCGTACTCGTCTGGTGATCCTGAATACTCCGCACAATCCCTCTGCAACCGTCTGGCAGAAAAGTGATTTTGAGTCTTTGTGGCAGGCAGTTAAAGAGCAGGAAATCTATGTGCTGAGTGACGAAGTGTATGAGCACATCTGCTTCGATCCGCAAGGCCACGCCAGCGTGCTGGCGCATCCGAAGCTGCGTGAGCGGGCAATCGCCGTTTCCTCCTTTGGTAAGACCTTCCATATGACCGGCTGGAAAGTGGGTTACTGCGTAGCGCCTGCGGCGTTGACGGCTGAAGTGCGTAAAGTACACCAGTACCTGACGTTCTCGGTGAATACGCCTGCGCAGCTGGCCTTAGCAGATATGCTGACGACTGAGCCTGAGCATTACCGTGAACTGCCGGATTTCTATCGCGCGCGCCGTGATGTTTTCGTGCAGGCGCTGGCAAAAAGCCGCCTTGAAGTGCTGCCTTGTGAAGGCACTTATTTCTTGCTGGCCGATTACAGTGCGGTCTCCGATCTGAACGATGTGGAATTCTGTCAGTGGCTGACGAAGGAAGTAGGCGTTGCCGCCATTCCGTTGTCAGTCTTCTGTGCGGATGCCTTCCCCCATAAACTGATCCGCCTGTGCTTTGCTAAGCAGGAAGCCACGCTGATTGCTGCCGCGGAGCGCCTGTGTCAACTTTAAACCTGACGGTATTACAGCAACCTTTGGTGTGGATGGATGGCGAAGCGAATCTCGCCTTCTTCGACACGCTGTTAGCGGATTTGCAGGGCAAGGATCTGATTATCTTGCCGGAAATGTTCACTACCGGCTTCGCAATGGAGGCGGCGAAAAGCTCGCTGCCACAGGCGCGGGTGATCGAATGGCTGCGTGAAAAAGCGAAAGCAACCAAAGCCATGGTCGGCGGCAGTGCAGCCATTCAGACGGAAAAAGGGGCCGTGAACCGCTTCCTGCTGGTTGAGCCTGAAGGCAAGGTGCACAGCTACGATAAACGCCACCTGTTCCGCATGGCGGATGAGCACCACCATTATCTGGCTGGCGATCGTCGTGAGATCGTTGAGTGGCGCGGCTGGAGGCTCCTGCCGCAGATTTGCTACGACCTGCGCTTCCCGGTGTTCTCCCGCAACAATAATGACTACGATTTGGCGCTGTACGTCGCCAACTGGCCTGCACCTCGTGCCGCGCACTGGCAGGCGTTGTTGCTGGCTCGTGCTATCGAAAACCAGGCTTACATTGCCGGATGCAACCGCGTCGGCGTTGATGGCAATAATCATCAGTACAGTGGCGACAGCCGGATCATCAGTCCGCAGGGCGAGATCCTGTCCGCTGCTGAAGCCCATCAACCGGCTATTCTGAACGCCGAGCTGTCACTGGAGAATCTGCGTGAATACCGCGAGAAATTCCCGGCCTGGCGCGATGCGGATTCATTCAGTTTTTAAGCTGAAGCTTACGATGGCTCGACCGAGCCGCGGTCACTTGAAGCCACTAGTCTGAAAAGATACGCTACATTAACGGCCCATTTTGGGTCGTTAACTTTATTTAGATCCACACCCTACCGCCGATTGTTTAATAATTTTCTTAATTATAAGCGTATATAATCTTAAAAACCCTCACTCCCCGCCGATTAATAGAGCTCCGTGAATCTGAAACCAATACAACGCCCATCATTCAGCCAAAATAGTCCTCCATGAGATAAAATCAATCTTTTCTTGATTCCTGATATGATATTTACATTTAGCGCTAGCGTAAAATAAAATCTGCTGATAACACTCCTTACTGAAGGATCTTGACATCATTCATCACAAAAAGGAGTTTCACATGGCTATCCCCGCATACCTTTGGTTGAAAGACGATGGCGGCGCAGACATTAAAGGGTCAGTCGATGTTCTTGGCCGGGAAAACAGCATTGAAGTGGTTAGCTTCACCCATGGAATCAGTATTCCCACAGACGACCACAGTGGTAAATTGACCGGTACCCGCCAACACAGCGCCATGGAATTCGAAAAGGAGTTCGACTCGTCAAGTCCTTATCTCTACAAAGCGGTTTCCTCTGGGCAAACTCTGAAATCTGCCGAAATGAAGTGGTATCGCATTAATCACGCGGGGCAGGAAGAAGAATACTTTAATATGTTTCTGGAGAATGTCCGTGTAGTGTCGGTATTCCCACGGATGCATAACATTAAAACTGCTGAGAAATTGAATCATCTGGAGTCGGTGACGCTGCGTTATGAACGCATCACCTGGAAATACTGTGATGGCAATATTCAGCATTCTGACTCATGGAGAGAACGCGGTTAAACGTCGCAGCAGGGCGTTCAGTGCGCCCTGCATAATAGGGAGCAAGACAATGACATGGGTTTATGACGTCAATAAAAAATCCTTCACGCTTGATGGTGTTTACAAGTTTGATTCTAACTATGCTGGCGCAGAAGGGTATAAGGATGATGTTAAATTTGAATGCGAGAAGGGAAAAGGACCGTTGCCCAGAGGTCGTTATAAGATTGGAAATCCTATACAAAGGCACCCTACTGCTGGTGCGTATGTTTTAAGGCTTACACCGTATAAGAGTAATGAAATGTGTGGGAGAGCGGGATTTCTTATTCATGGTGATAACACAGAGGGAACAGCCTCTACTGGATGCATTGTTTTGATAAGAAACCACAGAAGGACTATTGCAATCAGTGGAGACAAGGAGCTATTAGTTTTATGAAAAAAATCATTATTCTTGCCAATTTCCTGTTTATCTTCTCGTCTTATGCTGCTCCTTCATCAGAAGAATGCCTGGGAATTGATACAGGCGTGACTATCTCCATGACAAATACTATGATTCGAGACTTTGGAATAAAGCAGACGGACCTGTTACTTAAAAACACTAAAGTGAAGCTGTTACACAGTGAATTAGTGAGTTATACCTTTGCTGACTACCTTGCAAAAAAAACGTTAGAAGGAGAAATATTTTCATCTAAACGACTTGAGGGTCTAAGGAAGATGTATATGTTTGAAAACGTCCGAAATCTTGTTTTTGAAGTCATTTATGAAAACAAGGAAAAGAAACACAATACTGTCATAGCATCAGCGCTGGTAGATGATACCGAGTGTTCAGTTTCCTTTGAAGGTTACCTGATCGTTAAGAAAGAATTTTGATCCCTAAACTCCGCCCTATAAAGAAAACCCGCCAATGGCGGGTTTTTTATAAAATCGGGTTAATCAGCTTTCTCCGTTCACTGGTTCGATCGGACAGAACGTCGATCCAATCAGACTCGTTCCTGAGAGGGCCGAACGGATACGGTTCGTTTCGCCACGCTGTTGAACAGGATATTTAGCACCACGGAGACCAGGCAAGCAGCGCTGATGCCCGAATGGAATATCGTCTGCACCCAGCCAGGGAACTGATTGTAGAACGAAGGCATCACGATCGGGATCATGCCGAATGCAATCGACGTGGCGACAATCACCAGGTTCATGTTGTCTTTGTAATCCACTTTCGCCAGCGTGCGGATGCCGCTCGCCGCTACAGTGCCAAACAGCACCACGCCAGCGCCACCAAGAACCGGCATCGGCACGGCGGCAACAATTCTTCCCAGGATCGGTAAGCACCCCAGTACCACCAGAATTACCCCACCAGCGGCTACCACATAGCGGCTTTTGATCCCGGTGATTGCTACCAATCCGATGTTTTGGGCAAAGGCACTCTGCGGGAAGGAGTTGAATATCGGCGCCAGGGCGCTGGTCAACATATCGGCACGCAACCCGCTGGCAATACGCTTGCCATCGACGTGAGTTTCAACAATTTCCCCTATCGCGATCAAACCCGCCGTTGTTTCGGTCAACAATACCAACACGATCAACGTCATCGACAGGATCGCTGCTACATCAAAGACGGGAAAGCCAAAGGTCATGATACCCGGCAGTGCGACCACATCGCCCTGCCAGGCGGCAGAGAAATGCGTGGTGCCCTTAAAGACGGCAAACAGCGTGCCGAGTGCCATGGCCAGCAGCACGGCCAGACGCTTCACGGCGGCAGTGCCAAACCGATTGAGCAGCAGAACCAGCCCAAGTGTTAAGGCGGCCAGGCCAATATTCGAGGTAGAGCCCCAGTCGTGGGCTGCGGGATTTCCGCCCATCGCCCAGCGTGCAGCCACTGGCATCAGTGACAGACCAATCACCGTGATCACGGTACCGGTGACTACTGGCGGGAAGAAACGGATGATGTGCGCAAAGAGCGGGGCAATCAGCAAACCAATTAATGACGAAGCGATTACCGCGCCAAACACTACCGGTAATCCACCGCCGCTGGTAACCAGCGTAACCATTGTTGCCACACCAGCAAAGGAAACTCCCTGCACCAACGGCAATTGTGAGCCAAAGCCACGAACCCCAAGCGCCTGAAGCAAAGTGGCGAAGCCGCTGACAAACAGTGCGGCGGTCACCAGCATCCCCAGTTCAGCTCCCTTTAACCCGGCTGCCGAGCCAATGATTAACGGCGGCGCGATGATTCCGCCGTACATGGTGAGGACGTGCTGTAAGCCCCAGGCAAAGGATTTCCCTGCCGGATAACGCGTATCTTCTGGCCTGACGCGATCAATGGTCATAACTGATGCCCTTTTGACTGTCTGCCCACAGGCGCAAACCTGCGGGAGTGGAATACTGGATCAGCTGCCGCGGTAAGTGGACCACGACCACGGTGAGATCAGGAAAGGCAGATGGTAATGCCCGCCCTGCTCTGGCAGCACAAAATCAATTTGCGCGCTGGCATATAATGTCTCGCGCCCGCTGGCGGCGAAGAAACTGGCGAGGTCGGCAACCAGGCGATACTGTCCCGCGCCCAGACCTTCCGGCGTCAGATCCTTAATACGGCCATCTGCGTCGGTACTTCCCTGGCTGACGGGCAGCCAGCCTGTGCTGCTATGCTGCTCAAGCGAAATCGCCACACCGCTGGCAGGTTTCCCCAACGCGGTGTCCAGCACATGCGTGGTAATGGTGTTCATGCAAAAGTCTCCATCAGACGCAGCAGAGTAATTTCACGCAGTTGCTTCAGGGCTTCCTGTTGCTCCTGTTGCGGATCGTTAGCCAACCGCCGTAACAGCTCTGAAAGCATCTCTTCGCCGCTGCGGCCTTTAGCGCGGATCAGGAATACCCGACCGAACTGCTCTTCGTAAGTGGCATTACCCGCCTGAAGCGCCTGTTTCAGCTGGCGATCTTCAGCGTTAACGTTGGATTGCTCGCCCCGCGAAAGCTCAGCTTCTTTGCCGTTACCCTTCGCTTTTTCGCCAATGCGCGGATGGCCTGACAGAGCCTGATTTAACGCCTGCTCATCCCACCTGTCGGCCAACTTCTCAGCCGTTGCCAGCAGTGCTGGAAGAGAGGCAAAAGGCCTGGCAGCCACCAGAGCCTCCGACCAGTCAGCAATCGCAACACAGTGAGCAATCTGCTTACAGGCTTCTGCAGCGGAAGCCTGATTAAACTGTTCAAGGCTCATTTCAGCCCTCCAGAGGCCACTTCAAACACGACCTGGGTAAAAGCCTGAACAGCCTGAGCCACATCTTTTTCCATCACCGCTTCGGCAGGATGATGGCTGATGCCTCGATCGTTACGGACGAATAACATACCAACCGGCCAGCGTTCAGCCATGGCGATAGCATCATGCCCTGCTCCGCTCGGTAACGAGATGCTGCGGCCCTGCACAGTGGATACGGCGCGGCTTAATGCCGCCTGCAAGCCCTCATCACAGCGGGTTGCGGGGATGTGGTAATACTCTTCGGCACAGAATGTCAGCCCACGGCGCAACGCAATGGCTTCGGCCTGAGTCAGCAGCTCTGAAAGCAGTTCTGCCAGCGGCAGATCTTCCGGCCCACGGATATCCAGCGTTAGGGCTACTTCGCCAGGGATCACATTAACCGCGCCTGGTGAACAGTGCAGCGTGCCAACCGTAGCCACCAGCTGAGGGCTGTGTTTCGGCGTGGTCTGTTCGATGTAGACCATCCATTCAGCCGCAGCGGCCAGTGCGTCTTTACGGTGCGACATCGGCACCGTGCCAGCATGACCGGCTTCGCCGACAAACTGGCAGTTCAGACGGCGGGCACCGTTGATCGCCGTTACCACGCCCAGCGCCAGGTCTTCCTGCTCCAGACAAGGTCCCTGCTCAATATGCAGTTCCAGATACGCCACAATCTCGCTGACATCCCGCGCGGACTGATGGATGGCTTCGCTATTCAGACCCACATCCGCCATCGCCTGCGCTACGGTGATGCTGTTGCCATCGGGATGCGTGACCCAGCTTTCCGGCCAGGTGCCGGTAAGGCCACGGCTGCCCAGCAGCGTGATGCCAAAACGGGTGCCTTCTTCATCGCCAAACCCCACGATTTCGATCGCCAACGGCAGGCGTTGCTGCTGTTGATGCAGCGCCTGCACGGTTTCAATAGCGGTCAGCACGCCCAGCATCCCGTCATAACGGCCAGCGTTGCGAACGGTATCGAGGTGCGACCCCAGCAGCAGCGCCTGCGCACCCGTTTCCAGCCCTTCATAGCGCCCGCAGATGTTGCCGACGCTGTCCTGCCAGACACGCATACCGGCTTCACGCATCCACTCGCCCACCAGCGTGTTTGCCTGCAGATGCTCGGGGGAAAGGTAGACGCGGGTCAACATGCCTGGCGTTTCAGTGATCTCTGCCAGCCGATCGCAACGAGCCATGACCCTGGCGGCCGCGTGCGCCGCGCTGGCGGCATTCATCAGGCCGTTGCTCATCACTCGCTCCCGTTTGCGTAATGATCCCAGGCGGACTGCATTGCTGCGCCCTGAGGGGTTTTGTAACCCAGATAAGTCAGCACGGATTCAAGCGCGCTGAGGGTCTGCATCACGCAGTCTTTACGCGCGTTATATCCCATGGTGCCAATGCGCCAGACTTTGCCGTGCAGCGGGCCAAAGGAGGTGCCGATTTCAATGCCGAAGTCTTCCAGCATCAGCTTGCGCGCCTGGTCGCCGTTGATCCCCTCAGGGATCACCACGCCCAGCACGTTGTTCATTTTGTATTTCAGGTTACCGAAGGTCGCCAGACCCATGCCCTGAATGCCTTTCAGCATCGCATCGCCATGTAACTTGTGACGGGCAATGCCTTTATCCAGGCCTTCCTGCAGGATCAGACGCGCACACTCACGCGCGCCAAACAGCGCGCTGGTGGCTTCAGTATGGTGGTTTAAACGCTCCGGTCCCCAGTAATCCATGATCATCCCGAGATCGAAATAGTTTGAGTAGATCATCTCGTCATCACCGTCCTGATGGGCAGCGGTACGAATGCCTTCCTCAACGCATTTTCGCTTGCGGATCACCGCTTCCATTTCCGGGCTCAGCGTCACTGGTGAGGTGCCTGAAGGGCCACCAAGGCACTTCTGCATTCCTGCAGAAACGGCATCCAGTCCCCAGGCATCGGTTTCCAGCGCGTTACCGGCAAAGGAAGCCGTTGCATCGGTGTAAAACAGCACGCCGTATTTTTTACAGATCGCGCCCAGCTCTTCCAGCGGTTGCAGCATGGTGGTCGAAGTGTCGCCCTGCACGGTAAGCAGCAGGCGCGGTTTCACTTTTTTGATCGCATCTTCAATCTGATCCGGCGTGAAGACTTCACCCCACGGCACTTCAATGGTGTGAACTTCTGCGCGGCAGCGACGGGCAATTTCACACAGCAAATGGCCAAAGCGGCCAAACACTGGCACCAGCACTTTGTCGCCTGGGCGGATCGCAGAGAGTAAGACCGCTTCGATCCCAGCGCGTGAAGTGCCGTCGATCAACATTGTCCATTTGTTCTCCGTGCGGAAAACGCCGCGATACAGCTCCATCACTTCATTCATGTAATGGGTCATCGCCGGATCGTATTGTCCCAGCAGCTGGCTGGACATCGCGCGCAGCACGCGCGGATCGGCATTTATCGGCCCCGGCCCCATCAACAGACGTTGCGGCGGGTTGATCTGTGGGTATTTGGTTAAATCCATCTGCTCTTTCCTTCTTGGGTCAGACCCGGTGCGGTTAGCTTAAGCCACGCACCGACGAGATAAATTGTTTAAGTTCCTGCGTCTGTGGGTTGGCAAAGACGCTTTTGCTGTTGCCCTGCTCCCAGACTCGTCCCTGATGCATAAACACCACGCGATCGCCCACTTCACGGGCAAAGTTCATTTCGTGGGTCACCAGGATTAAAGTCATGCCTTCTTTGGCTAACTGCTCCAGCACTTTCAGCACTTCGCCCACCAGTTCCGGATCCAGCGCTGAGGTGATTTCATCGCACAACAACACTTTAGGGGTCATTGCCAGTGCGCGGGCAATCGCCACTCGCTGTTGCTGCCCACCGGAAAGGTTAGCCGGGAAGTAGTCCATGCGGTCGCCCAGGCCTACTTTTTCCAGCATCTGTGCGGCCAGAGCCCGGCATTCCGCTTCGTTCTTTTTGAGTACGCGACGCGGCGCCAGCATGACGTTTTCCAGCGCAGTCATATGCGGGAACAGATTGAAGTTCTGGAACACCATGCCGATGGAGCTGCTGATTTCACGTGCCTGTGAATCGCGGTCGGTGATGGTCATCCCACCCAGCTTAATACTGCCTTCCTGGTAGCCTTCAAGTCCGTTCATGCAGCGCAGCAGAGTGCTTTTTCCTGAGCCGCTGCGGCCGATAATGGAGATCACTTCACCCATATCGATATCCAGATCCACGCCTTTCAGCACGTGGTTCTCGCCATAATATTTCTGCACCTGATTAATGGTGATGAGCGGCATTGAATTTCTTCTCCAGGTACTGGCTGTAACGGGACAGCGGATAACACATCAGGAAGTAGCCCAGGGCTACCAGCCCGAAAACTTTAAACGGTTGATAGGTCACGTTGTTCAGGATGGTGCCCGCTTTGGTTAACTCGATAAAACCGATAATCGAGGCCAGTGCGGTGCCTTTAATCACCTGAACCGCAAAGCCGACAGTTGGCGCAATGCCAATCCGCAGCGCCTGCGGCAACACAACCCGGAATAACGTCTGACCAAAGTTCAGGCCAAGACAGCGTGAAGCTTCCCACTGCCCTTTTGGCAGAGCAAGAATGCTGCCGTGCCAGATATCGACCAGGAAGGCGCTGGTGTAAAAAGTTAACGCCAGCGAAGCCGCGGTCCAGGGGGAAACATCCAGGCCAAATAACGCCACGCCGAAGAACGCCAGGAACAGCTGCATCAATAACGGCGTGCCCTGGAACAACTCGATATAGCCTCGGATCAGGCGGTTCGGCCAGCGACGGCGGGTTAATCGCACCATCACCAGCGGCAATGCCACAACCGTGCCGCCAAAGAACGCGGTCAGCGACAGCAAAATCGTCCAGCGGGCCGCCAGCAGCAGATTGCGCAGGATGTCCCAGTCGGTAAAGGTATTCATCCTTGTGCGCTCCCTAACCATTTGCGCCCTGCAGCCAGCAACAGCTGACGCATGACAATCGACAACGCCAGGTAGATCAACGTGGTCACCAGATAGACTTCAAAGCTCAAAAAGGTGCGCGACTGGATCAGGTTGGCCGCAAAAGTCAGCTCTTCATAAGAGACCTGAGAGACCACTGAAGAGCCCAGCATCACGATAATGCACTGGCTGACCAGCGCCGGGTAAATACGTTTCAGCGAGGGCGGAAGCACCACACGCATAAAAGTTTGCAGCCTGGTTAAGCCCAGTACGCGCCCCGCTTCCCACTGCCCTTTCGGCGTAACCTGAATCCCGGCGCGAATAATTTCGGTGCTGTAAGCGCCAAGGTTAATCAGCATCGCCAGCAGCGCAGCCTCTCCGGCGGTTAATTTCAGCCCCAGATTCGGCAGGCCAAAAACGATAAAGAACAGCTGAACCACAAACGGCGTGTTGCGGATCAGCTCCACATAGCAGCCCCAAAGGCGGCTGACCAGCGAGGGTTTGCCGCTGCGCAGTGCAGCGCCAAGGATCCCAATCGATACGCCACCTACAGTAGCCAACACGGTCAGCTGGATGGTTACCCACAGGCCGGAGAGAAGTTCCGGCCAGTAGGGCCAAAGAGCGGGAAAGTTCAGTTGCCCAATCATCGTCTGCCCTTACGCGCCCAGATCTGCAGGCAGTGGCGCTTTCAGCCACTCTTCAGACAGACCGTTCAGCGTCTTGTCTTTAATCGCCTGCTCAATCAGCGAGTCCACTTTGATTTTCAGCGCCGGCTCATCTTTGCGCATGCCGATAAAGCACGGTGAATCTTTCAGCATAAATTTCGCTACTGGCGCTTTATCCGCGTTTTGGCGGGCAATCGCTGCCACGACCAGATTGCCGGTTGCGACATACTGCACCTGACCAGACAGGTAAGCAGACAGCGTGGTGTTGTTATCTTCATAACGCTTCAGCTGGGTATCTTTTGGCGCCACATCGGTCAGCACCATGTCCTCTACCGCACCACGGGTCACGCCTATCGTTTTGCCGCTCAAAGCCGCGGCATCTTTCAGCTGCGCGTCTTTCGGCCCAAATACGCCAAGGAAGAACGGCGCATAGGCCCGGCTGAAGGCGATAACTTTTTCGCGCTCCGGGTTTTTACCCATGCTTGAAATCACCAGGTCCACTTTGTCGGTCTGCAGGTAAGGAACGCGGTTGGCACTGCTCACTGGCACCAGTTGCAACTTAAGTTTCATCTGCTTCGCCAGGTATTTCGCCATATCAATATCGTAACCCTGCGGCTGCAGATCGGTGCCCACCGAGCCAAATGGCGGGAAGTCCTGTGGCACGGCTACGCGCAGAACGCCACGCTTTTCAATGTCCTGCAACTGATCGGCCATGGCATGAGTCACCTGCGTCAACATCAGTGCCGCGCCAACCACTGCCAGTAATGCTTTCTTCATTAGGTGTTCCCCGAGTAATAAAAACATGAAACGAAAGATTCTTGAATAATTTATTTGCAACTAATGTGCCAGCGAGAAAAAAAGGTCGGGAATTTTTTTACGCGAAGTAAAGCGGCAGAGATCGGGGAGCGGATCTGCGGATAAAAACAGCTATGAAACGGGAAGTTAAGGTTTTAGGGGCAGTTAATTGCCAGGCAATCGTTTGCTATTCTTGTGGCAGCCCTTTTTAACCGGGCGAAGAGGAAGCAAGAATGTAGCGGGCGGAGATCGCCCCATAAAAAGGCAAAGCACCAAAACGGTGCCCCATCAGCGTTGTTCCAGCTCGTCCAGATGGCTGTAAAGGTCGGCAATCTGGTGGATACGCTGACGGCCTTCGGTTAAAAGTTCGTGCAGGACAGCATTCGCCAGCAGGTTGATTAAGCTGTTCGCCGAGGCGTAGCTGTCAAAGGCGGAGACACTGTCCAGCGGTGCGCAAAGCTGCCAGCGGGCCAGAGCAATAATGGCCTGAGCCTGAGGTTCGCAGATCACCAGTGTTGGGATGCCATCATGCTGCAGCTGTTGCAGCAAGGGCTTGATAATTCGGGGGCGGCGGCGGAAAGCGAGCACCACAACCATATCTTCCTGCGTCACTTCCACCAGCTCTTCAGACAGCGTCTGCCCGGGCTGTGGTAACACCTGAATGCCGCCTCTGGCCTGTAATAGTTGCTGCCTGAAATGCAGCGCAACCGGATAAGCATTACGCAGCCCAACAACAAAGACTCGCTTACTGGTAGCCAGATGCTGGACCACTTCGCCAAATTGCGTGGCATCCACTTCGTTAACCCACTGAGTGAGGTTTGCCATCTCCTGCTTGTAATGGCGGGCGAGAAGCGTGTTGCCCTGCACGGCGTCACGGTTGTCGGTTAGCGGCATCCCGCTTTGGCGCAACGTGCGCAGTTCATCGCGCATATCTTTATATTTTTCATAGCCTAACCGCTTGAACAGGCGGCTGACCGTTGCCTTAGAAACGCCGCTAAGACGGGCGAGTTCGGCACTGTTATAGCTGATCAAATCATCAAAGTGATCGAAAACAAAATCACCTACACGTTGCTCCTGTGGGGAAAGCTGCGGATAGTGACTTCTCAAACGTTCATCGAGCTGCTTCATGGCATTGACCTTGTAACTTTTGTTTCAGAGAACCTAACATATACAAATAACGTGCCCATCCGGGAAAAACCATTCTGCCGTCAGACGAGAATTTTGTCTCTCTCTTCCGCTACGCCCGGCAGTTTTCCACGGCTAAGAACCTGCAACCTGACAAACTGGAACATCTCTTGCTTCCTTGTTCCCCTGTAACCCTAAAAAAAGAGACTGGAATGATTCAGAGTAATATCGCCCCGCTGGGCATGGCCGTGGCTCCGCACCATCTGGCAAGCGAAAGCGCGCTGGCTGTCTTACGTGAAGGAGGCAATGCCATTGAGGCGATGGTGGCCGCAGCCGCCACAATTGCCGTGGTTTACCCGCACATGAACGGTCTGGGAGGAGACGGCTTTTGGTTGATCGTCCCACCGCAGGGCGAGCCGATCGCCATTGATGCCAGCGGGGCCGCCGGATCGCTGGCCGACCTCGCCTTCTACGAAGGGGCTGCCGCTATTCCCCATCGTGGCCCTAAAGCCGCGCTGACCGTAGCCGGCACCGTCAGCGGTTGGGCTGAAGCATTAAACGTCTCGGCGGAGTTTGGCGGCACGCCTACCCCGGTTGCCAGACTGCTTGCTGATGCCATTCGCTATGCTGCCGATGGCATTCCTGTCACTCAGTCACAGTCTTCCGCCACCGAAAGCAAATACCATGAACTCGCTAAGCAGCCTGGCTTTGCTCACACCTATTTGCCGGATGGCGAAGTGCCGAAAGCAGGAAGCCGTTTCACCCAGCCAGATCTGGCAAATACGCTCAGCCTGCTGACTGAAGACGGGCTGGAAAGTTTTTATCGTGGTCCGCTTGCCAACAAACTGGCCAGCGAGATGTCGCGTCTGGGGATGCCTGTTACCCTGGAAGATTTGAATAATCACCGAGCTAAACGCCGGACTCCGCTGCGTATTCAGCATGAGTATGGCGAGGTCTACAATATGACGCCGCCAACTCAAGGGCTGGTGTCTCTGGCGATTCTGGGCATTACCGACCGGTTAAATATGGCCGAAGCCGATGAAGCACAGACCGTGCACCGCATTGTGGAAGCGACCAAACTCGCCTTCAGCCTGCGCGATCGCTACCTCACCGATCCGCTGCACATGAGCGAAGAGATGCAGGCGCTGCTGGATTCTGATGTGCTGGCAACGATGGCCGAAAAAATCGATGATCAGAAAGCCGCCCCCTGGGGAACAGGCAAAGGCCCTGGCGACACTGTCTGGATGGGCGTGATGGACAGCAGCGGCATGGCTGTGTCCTTTATTCAGAGTATTTATCACGAGTTTGGCAGCGGTGTGGTGCTGCCAGACACCGGGATTACCTGGCAGAACCGGGGCGCGGCCTTCAGCCTCGATCCCGATCATCTGTTAACGTTGGTGCCAGGAAAGCAGCCGTTCCACACGCTCAATCCGGCGGCTGCACGCCTGAATGATGGCCGCACCCTGGTGTATGGTTCGATGGGGGGAGACGGGCAACCGCAGACTCAGGCGGCTATTTTCACCCGTCATGTTGTTCAGGGCATGCCGCTTCAGCAGTGCATCAGCGCACCGCGCTGGTTGCTGGGCCGCACCTGGGGCCAGTCTTCAGATTCGCTGAAGCTGGAAAGCCGTTTTTCCGCTGAGACTTTTGCACAACTTCGCGCATTGGGTCATGAGGTTGAAGCTCTGCCTGACTACAGCGAGGCCGTTGGCCACGCCGGAGCCATTGTCCGTCATACCAACGGTATGCTGGAAGGGGCCTGTGATCCAAGAAGCAACGGCAGCGCTGCCGGTTTTTAACAGGAGAAGATCATGAAGCAAACTTCGCCCGACTGGGCAGCCTATGTGGCACAAATGGAGCAGGTTCTGGGCGTTCCGTTGGATGATGAGCGACGTGCCGAACTGCTAATACAGTTTACCCGTATCGCCGGGATGGCCGCGCCGCTGATGGCCTTCCCACTGGATGACCGTCTGGAAGTGGCAGGAGTGTATAAAGCATGAATCCGGCCTCATTGACCATTAAAGAGCTTCAGGGCGCGCTGACGAAAGGCGAGTTAAGCGCCCGTGAAATTGCACAGCAGACGCTGAGCAACATTGAAGCGACCAATCCAGCGATCAACGCCTGGACTGAAGTGACGCAGGATCGCATGTTGAACGAAGCCGATCGCCTCGATCGTCTGCGTAAAGAGGGACGCCAACTGCCTCCGCTGGCCGCCGTGCCTTACGCGGTGAAAAATCTGTTTGATGTTGCCGGTCACTCTACCCTTGCTGGTGCCAGCCTGTTCAGCGATCGACAGGCAGCCAAACAGGATGGTTTCGCTGTTAACAAGCTGGCGGAATCGGGTGCCCTGCTCTCCGGCATGCTGAATATGGATGCCTATGCTTACGGCTTCACCACCGAGAACACCCATTACGGCGCGACTAAAAACCCACGTGATGTGAAGCGGATTGCCGGAGGATCTTCTGGTGGTTCTGCTGCCGCGGTTGCCGCTGGTCTGGTTAACTTTTCGCTGGGAACGGACACTAATGGTTCCATCCGCGTGCCTGCTTCACTGTGTGGCATCTTCGGCCTGAAACCCACCTTTGGTCGTCTCTCCCGCAGTGGCAGCCATCCTTTTGTCGCCAGTCTTGATCATATCGGTCCTTTTGCCCGTTCGGTTGAAGACCTGGCCGTGGTTTACGATGTCCTGCAAGGGCGAGATCCGCTGGACAGCTTCCAGGCGGAAAAAGCGATTCACCCCGCTCATCGCCTGCTGGAACACGGACTTGAAGGCCTGCGCTGTGGCGTTCTGGGCGGCTATTTCCAGACCTGGTGCAGTGACGAAGCGCGAGCCGCCGTCGCGGTTGCCGCGAAAGCCCTGAATGCTCAGGATGAAGTGCTGTTCCCGGAAGCTGAACTGGCGCGCACTGCGGCGTTTATTATCACCGCCTCTGAAGGCGGCAACCAGTATTTGCCAGCGCTGCGCACGATGCCTGAACGTTTCGAGCCTTTGTCGCGTGAGCGTCTGCTTGCCGGTGCGATGATCCCGTCCGCCTGGTATGTGCAGGCACAGCGTTTCCGCCATCACTTCAGGCAGCAGGTCTTGCCGCTGTTTGAGCAGTTTGATGTGTTGATTGCCCCTGCTACACCGAGTACGGCTACGCCGATCGGCCAGGAAACGATGCACATCAATGGCACCGATCTGCCGATCCGCGCCAGCATGGGAATGCTGACTCAACCAATTTCGTTCCTTGGCCTGCCGGTGACCACCGTGCCACTGCAAACGCCTGGCGGTTTACCTCTGGGTCTGCAATTGATTGCGGCACCTTTCAAAGAAGAGGCTTGTTTGCGCGCGGCCTGGGCACTGGAAAAAATGGGTATTGCGCTAGCAGCCCCAGCTAACTTGAGCACAAAATAATGAAGAGTGAATATATCGATCGCCCGGCAATTCTGGCTGAAGTCACTGCGGCTTTTTACCGTTACGAAGAAGCCTTAATCAGCAATAATACGGCGGTGCTGGATGAGTTGTTCTGGCACGACGATCGTACCGTGCGCTTAGGTGCCGGGGAGAATTTGTATGGCATTGAGCAGATCCGCGAATATCGCGCTTCACGGCCCTCACAAGGTCTGAATCGGGATCTTCGCAACACGGTGATCACCACCTTTGGCGAAGATTATGCGGTTTGCAGCACCGAGTTCACCCGTGAAGGGACGGATAAGATTGGCCGCCAGCAGCAGACGTGGGTCAAGCTGCCTTGTGGGTGGCGCATCGTGGCGGCTCAGGTCAGTTTGATGGTCTGACATTTTTCGGGCGGATCATTCCGCCCATTCCCCGCAGTATTTTTAGATTTGAATGTCTCGCTACGTAAATATTCAGGGATCATGCTGTAACTGACTGCCATAAAACGACCTCCGCTTGCTGGAGGTCGTGTCATTTACCGCTCTGCACATCGCGACTTAAGAGAAACTCAGGCTTCGGGCGCCGGATGGGTTTTCACCCAGTGCTCGGCGATTTGCTGGCGGGTACAGATCCAGACGTTTTCATGCTGCTGAATATGATCGAGGAAGCGCAACAACGCTTTGAAACGACCAGGCCGCCCCAGCAGGCGACAGTGCATACCAATCGATAACATCTTCGGCGAGGTTTCGCCCTCGTCATACAGCACATCAAAGCTGTCTTTCAGATAGGTGTAAAACTGCTCTGCGGTGTTAAAGCCCTGCGGCGTGGCAAAGCGCATATCGTTAGTTTCCAGCGTGTACGGGATGATCAGATGGGGCTTCACCGTGCCATCCTGACAGGTGACCTGAGTCCAGAACGGCAAATCATCGCCGTAATAATCGCTGTCGTAAGTAAATCCGCCCTGCTCAACCACCAGCCTGCGGGTGTTAGGGCTGTCTCGCCCGGTATACCAACCTGTTGGCGCTTTACCAAACAGATCTTTTAAGGTGTCCACCGCCTGCTGCATGTGCTGGCGTTCCGCTTTAGGATCCATTGACTGATAGTGGATCCAGCGCCAGCCGTGGCTCACCACGTCGTAATCGGCTTCTTTGATCGCTTCCACGATTTCAGGATGACGCGCCAGTGCCATCGCCACACCAAACACCGTTAACGGCAAACCACGCTTCTGAAACTCATTGTGGATGCGCCAGAAACCGGCACGCGAACCGTATTCATACAGCGAGTCCATCGACATATGCCGCTCTGGATAGCTCGCCGCGCCGATGATATCGGAAAGGAACTGCTCGGAACCAGCGTCACCGTGCAGCACGTTGTTCTCTGCGCCTTCTTCATAGTTCAGCACAAACTGCACGGCGATCCGCGCTTTGCCCGGCCAGGCGGCGTGGGGAGGATTGCCCGCATACCCGCGAAGATCACGAGGGTAGTTTTTATTGAAGCTGTACTCTTTTTTCTCTACGGCATCATTCATGGTCAAAGTCCTTATGTCGGAACGACTCAATCCAGTTTCAGAGAGGCAAACTGCCCCGACAGGTGTTTTCTTACAGGATAGTCCAGGTCGCCGTGTTTGCTGGTCGATAACCCCAACGCCACCAGCGACTCCACCATTTTTACTGCCGCTCCCACGCCATCAATGACCGGGATGCCCAACTCAAGCGTTAATTCTCGCGCCAGTGTGGCCATACCACCGCAGCCGAGCACAATGGCTCCGCTGCCATCCAGCCGCTTGGCTTGTATACAGCCTTCGCGCACTTTCTCCTGTGCGAGACCGGTACCATCTTCCAGTGCCAACACCGGCAAATCGATGGCGTGTAGCGCGGCGCAATGCTGTTCAAAGCCATACTGCTGTAGCAAATGTCGTGCAATGATTACCGTGCGCGGCAAAGTAGTGACAATGGAGAAGCGTGTCGCCACCATCGTGGCCATATGCATCGCGGCTTCCGCGATGCCAATCACCGGCCCCTGAGCCAGTTCTCGCGCGGCTAATAAACCAGGATCACCAAAGCAGGCGATAACATGCCCGCTGACGCCCTGCTCGCGACCGGCCTTAATCTGTTCCAGCACACCAATGGCGGCGATGGCTTCATCAAAATGACCTTCGATAGACGGCACGCCCTGTGAAGGACAAACCGCCAGAATCTCTGTACCTGGCGCAGCGACGGCGCGCGCAGCAGCGCCAATCGTCTCGGTCATCGCCTGGCTGGTGTTCGGGTTGATCACCTGAATGATCTGCTTCGCCGTCATGCTTTCACTCCAAAGCCTGCAAACAAGCGGCCAAAATCAGGCAGCAGCTCACCACTGCGTTCAAAGTGCAGACTGGCCACAATATGATCGAAATGTTGCTGCATTGAGTCAGACAGAGGCTGCAGCGCTTTTTGTCTCAGCAGCTCAATCAGCCGATCGTGGTCGTCACAGCGACAGCCCTGCTGCCACGGCGCGCCATAAGCCGCAATCACCAAAGAAGATCGCTGAGTTAAGCGCGTGACCATTTCAGTCAGCACTTGATTGCCGGAGATGGCCTGCAGCTGAATATGAAAAGCAGCGGAAAGACGGATCGCGGCCGGCCCGTCATGCGCCTCGTGAGCCTGTTGCTCCTGGCGATTCAGCTTCTCCAGCGCCACCAGATGCGTGGACTGACAGCGTTCGAGGATAGCGGGCAGATTGGCGCATTCAATTAAGGCACGGGTGCGAAAAATATCCTGAGCTTCTTCCACCGAAGGCGTCGCTACCTGTGCACCACGTTTGGGCGTGAGGACGATCATTTGCACCGCGGCGAGGCGCTGAAGCACCTTGCGGATCCCGGTGCGACTGATGCCAAACACATCAGCCAGCGCTTCTTCCGGCAGCTTACTGCCCGGCGGCAGCTGGTGCTCCACAATGGCCGACATCAACGCCTGATAGATAGGCTCGTCCTTGTCGTTCAGGTCAGAGGCCGTTTTCAGGCCGGTTTCACTCTTCATTACCTACTCCGGTAAACATCAGTTCCGTAAAGAATCGTACACATGATTATCAAGTTTTGTATACAAGAAAACGATTTTGGCCTGATTCCTGCAATGTCCCCTTAAACCGATTTGCGTTTAGTACCCTTCACAGGAGCAGGTTTCATGCCAAATAGTCAGAATGTCACCCAGGCGTCGGCGGTTGAAGCCCACGCAAACTACAGCCCACGGCTGTGTAACGAAGACCTGGCGCCTACTCGCGACCAGAACTGGAGCTGGTACAACATCTTTTCTTTCTGGATGTCTGATGTGCACAGTATGGGAGGCTACGTGGTAGCAGCGAGCTTCTTTACGCTCGGTCTGGCTAGCTGGCAGGTCCTGCTTTGCCTGCTGGTCGGTATCTGCATCGTGCAAATCTGTGCCAACCTCGTCGCCAAACCCAGCCAGATGGCGGGCGTCCCTTATGCCGTTATCTGCCGTCAGGCCTTTGGCGTGTTTGGTGCCAACATCCCGGCAGTCATTCGCGGGCTGATTGCCTTTGCCTGGTACGGGATCCAAACCTATCTTGCCGCCAATGCCCTGATGCTGGTGTCACTGAAGTTCTGGCCTTCTCTGGCTACAATGACCCACGCTTCCTGGCTTGGTTTGTCTCAGCTTGGCTGGATTTGCTTCGGCATTATGTGGCTGGCACAGGCAATGGTGTTCTGGCACGGCATGAGCGCCATTAAGCGCTTTATCGATATCGCCGGACCTGCGGTCTATGTGGTGATGGTGGCTCTGGCCGGTTGGATTGTGTACAAGACGGGCTTTGACGGTATTTCACTGACGCTGGCCAGCAAGCAACTGACCGGAGGTCAGCAAATCTGGGAGATGATTACCGCTACAGCGCTGGTGGTTTCCTATTTCTCTGGCCCGCTACTGAATTTCGGCGACTTTTCACGTTACGGCAAGAGCATGGGCGAAATCCGTCGCGGCAACCGCTGGGGCCTGCCGTTCAACTTCCTGCTGTTCTCTGTGGTTACCGTAGTGATTGTTTCCGGAACTCAGTCACTGTTCGGCCATATGATCACTGACCCGATTGAAACGGTCAGCCGTGTGGGCAACGATCTGGCGGTAGCCATTGGTCTGCTGACGATGATCACCGCGACTATCGGTATCAATATCGTCGCTAACTTTGTTTCCCCGGCTTTCGACTTCTCCAACTGCTCACCGCAGAAAATCAGTTTCCGCACCGGCGGGATGATTGCCGCCGTCGGTTCTGTGCTGTTAACGCCGTGGAACCTGTTCCAGTCACCTGAACTGATTCACTACACGCTGGATGTGCTGGGCGCGTTCATTGGCCCGCTGTTCGGTATCCTGCTTTGCGACTTCTATCTGATTAAGCGCAGCCAGATTTCCGTGAAGGATCTGTTTGATGACACGCCACAGGGCCAGTACTGGTATCGCGGCGGATTCAACCCAAAAGCCATCGTGGCGCTGGTGCCTTCGGTGTTGATTGGTCTGGTGATCAGCTTTATCCCTTCCCTGCATGAAGTGGCCAACTTCAGCTGGTTTATCGGCGTAGCGCTGGCCGGTGGATTCTATCGCTGGATTGCTCGTGAGGATCGTGTGGTCAGCAGCCAGAGCTTTGGCGGTAAGGTTGCTGTAGAGAAGAGGTAAAAAGTAGGGGCCGGATTTTTTCTGGCCTCTGAAACGACGAAAGCCTGATTCATTACTGAATCAGGCTTTCTGGATACTTGGCGGAACGGACGGGGCTCGAACCCGCGACCCCCTGCGTGACAGGCAGGTATTCTAACCAACTGAACTACCGCTCCACCGATGTTCCCCGTCGGGAACGGGGCGAATATTACGGTGAGCCCTCCCCCCCGTCAACGCTTTTTATAGGGGTTTTCGATCGACTGCCTGTTTTTTCGCCTTTTCACTGATTTAATCTGAACTTTTCAGCACTTATGCGCGCCAGAGGCAGCTTCCGCCCTTCTTCATCACCAGATCCAGCCGCTCTTCATGCGCCATGTTTTCCGCTTCGCTGGCGGATAACACCACTAAACCCGAAGCCGGACGCGTAATACGGTGGACAGTATCCCCGTTGCTTTGCTGCTGCTGATCGCCTTCCATCGAAAACTTCAGTAACGTCTGACCGCCGGTCATCGCCAGGAACACTTCAGCCAGAATTTCGGAGTCCAGCAGTGCGCCGTGCAGGGTTCGTTTGGTGTTATCTATTTCATAACGTGAGCAGAGCGCATCCAGGCTGTTTCGCTTACCGGGGAACATTTTACGGGCCATCGCCAGACTGTCGGTGATGCGGCAAAAGGTTTCTGTCTTCGGAATGCTGCGCCCAAGCTTGGCAAACTCGTAGTCCATAAAGCCGATATCAAACGACGCGTTGTGGATCACCAGTTCTGCGCCATCAATATATTCAAGAAAGCCATCGGCTATGTCGGCAAACGTGGGTTTATCTGCGAGGAACTCATCGGCAATGCCGTGCACGCCGAAGGCTTCAGGATCCACCAGCCGATCGGGCTTGAGATAAACATGGTAGTTATTGCCTGTCAGACGGCGGTTCACTACCTCAACGGCACCGATTTCAATGATGCGATGCCCTTCATAGTGCACCCCAATCATGTTCATACCGGTGGTTTCAGTATCGAGTACGATCTGACGCGTTGTATTTACTGTGCTCATAGGACCCGTTTATGTCAGACTTGGCGTTTTTCAGCAGGGAGTCTACCAGAGATGACTAAGCAGGTAGAAATTTTCACCGACGGTTCTTGCCTTGGCAACCCCGGACCGGGCGGTTATGGCGCTATCTTACGCTATGGTAAGCACGAAAAAACCTTCAGTGAAGGCTATTTTTTAACCACCAATAACCGCATGGAGTTGATGGCCGCCATCGTCGCGCTGGAAGCCTTAACTCAGAAGTGCGAAGTGGTGTTAAGTACCGACAGCCAGTACGTCCGTCAGGGAATTACCACCTGGATCCATAACTGGAAAAAGCGCGGCTGGAAAACGACCGATAAAAAACCGGTGAAGAATGTCGACCTCTGGAAGCGACTGGACAGTGCCCTCAGCCATCATGAAATCAAATGGGAATGGGTAAAAGGACATGCAGGACACGTTGAGAACGAACAGTGTGACGAGTTAGCCCGCGCGGCCGCAGGCAACCCTACTCAGGAAGATGTGGGCTACAAGTCAGAATCCTGATGTCGCTGCCTGGTGCGAAACTGGCTGGTCGCACCAACCGCCGAAGTGATCCTTCTTTTCGCCGCAGCTCGTTTGGCCGGATTCATGATCAACGGGAAGGTGCGCTTGCGCGCCACAATAATGCTCAGGCAACCCAGCGCTGGAAAATGGGTGCTGATCACTTTCCCGCCCTGCCGGTTCCACGGCACAACCTGGAACCGCGTCCGCTGAACCACTTCGTAATTCAGCAGGCTCAGCCAGTCCATTAGCCGCATCTGCGTAAACATCCGGCTGTTCCACGGCACTCGTTTATGAATGCCAGGGATCAGTTTTCCTATCCCCAACACGCTGAAGGGGTTGAAGCCGCTGATGATGATCCAACCGTCGTCGATCAGCACTCGATCCACTTCCCGCAGAATGCGGTGTGGATCGCTGCTCCACGCCAGACAGTGCGCCAGCAGGCAGGCATCAACGGATTTAGACTCAAAAGGCAGACTCATTGGATCGGCTTTGACATGCAGATCTTCCCCGCTCAGCCCGACATTCACCTGATGCGAGATACCACAGCTTTCCGTGTCAATTTCAGCGCTAAGATGTCCCACCTTTAGCAGGTGAAAACCGTAGAGTTTGGCGAGGCAAGGCTGCAGGTGCTTGTTGAGGGCATCACGATAAAACTCCCCCCATGGGATCTCCGCCCACGAGTCTGGCACCTGACGAATTTGGCGTGTTTTAGCGGGCTTCATGCTTTACCATCTTCTTTCCATTTCAGCCAATAATAGAGGCGATGATGAATCTTACCAGCATTCCGGCACTTCAGGACAACTACATCTGGACATTAAATAACGAACAGGGGCAGTGCCTGATCGTTGACCCAGGCGAAGCGGCTCCAGTGCTTGCCGTTCTGGCAAAAAATCACTGGCAGCCAGTGGCGATCCTGCTCACTCATCATCATCACGATCATGTTGGCGGGGTGAAAGACCTGCTGCAAAAATACCCGGACATGGTGGTCTATGGACCCAACGAAACCGCCGAAAAAGGCGCGACAGAGATCGTCAGTGAAGGGGATAAAATCACTGTGCTGAATACCGAATTCAGCGTGATATACACACCAGGGCACACTTTAGGACACATCTCATATTTCAGCTCCCCTTACCTTTTCTGCGGCGATACAATGTTCTCTGGCGGCTGCGGCAGATTATTCGAAGGCACACCAGAGCAAATGTACGAATCATTTCAGAAGCTTAACCAGCTTCCCGCCGACACTCTGATATGTTGCGCGCATGAGTATACTTTATCAAACTTAACCTTTGCGCATGCCCTTTTACCGCAGGATACGAAGATAGAGAGCTATTACCGTGATATTAAGGAGTTACGCGCGAAAAACGGCGTTTCCGTGCCCACAAAGCTGGAATTAGAGCGACAAATTAATGTTTTTCTAAGAACGCAAGAGCATGAATTGCAAAGACTTATCGGTTATGAAACATCTCCACAACATGAGTGGCAAGTATTTGCAACTCTACGCGAGAAGAAAGACCGTTTTTGATTTTTCCGGTTGTGTTGCTATGGGCGAGCAAGTATAGTTGCTCGTCTTTTAAGCGAAGAATGACACACATATGAAGGCTAAAGCGATATTACTCGCCTCGGTCTTGCTGGTGGGTTGTCAGGCGTCAAAGCATGACACCAACATCCCTGAACAGCATGCACAGAGTTTGTCTTCAGCAGGTCAGAATGAAGCAGAGCAGGACACAGATCGGTTGTTATCCCCGCGTTGGCAGGATGATGGAACCAGCGTTACGCAGGATAAAGATTTGTGGAATCTCATCAGTACCGAGCTGAAGATGAAGGTTCCGGAAAATGCCCGGATACGCGAACAAAAACAAAAATATTTAAGAAACAAGAGCTATCTCCACGATGTAACATTACGGGCAGAGCCGTATATGTACTGGATTGTCGAGCAGATTAAGCAACGTAAAATGCCGATGGAACTAGTACTACTACCCATAGTGGAGAGCGCTTTTGACCCCCATGCGACCTCAGCCGCCAATGCCGCAGGCATCTGGCAGATTGTACCGCAGACGGGGCGAAACTACGGTCTTAAGCAGAACCAGTGGTATGACGGACGTCGCGATGTTGTGGCTTCCACCAAGGTTGCGCTGGACATGATGGAACGTCTGAACAAGATGTTTGACGGTGACTGGTTACTGACCATCGCCGCCTATAACAGCGGTGAAGGACGCGTCATGAAAGCGGTAAAAGCCAACAAAGCCCGAGGGAAACCGACGGACTTCTGGCATTTATCTCTGCCACGCGAAACCACGGTCTACGTGCCAAAAATGTTGGCTTTGGGTGAAATCCTGAAGAATAACAAGCGTTACGGTTTACGTCTGCCGGCGCCTAATGAAACCCGTGCTCTGGCGCGAGTCGAGGTAGGCCAACAGATTGAACTGACGCAGGCGGCAGAAATGTCGGGCATGTCACTGAGTAAACTGAAGAGTTTTAACGCGGGCTACAAACGCGGCACTACGGCACCGAAAGGGGGACCTCAGTACATTATGGTACCGAAGTCAAACGTAGCGCAGTTGCGTAACTCGCTGGCAACAGGCGATATTGCTGCCGTGCAGCCAACCGCGTTGGCTAACAACACGACAGCCGGTTCTTACAAGGTTCGCAATGGCGATACCCTGTCTGGGATCGCCAAACGTCTGAATGTCTCGGTTAAAGACCTGCAGCGCGCAAATAACCTGCGTGGCGCGAGTATCAGACCAGGACAGACCCTGAGCACGGGCGGTAGCGGCAACGCGACCAAACTGGCCGATAATGGCAACAGCATCACCTATAAAGTTCGTAAAGGTGATTCTCTGGCCAGCATTGCTAAAGGGCACGGTGTTGAAATTAAGGATGTGATGCGCTGGAACACCAGCGGTTCACAGAACCTGCAGCCAGGCGATAAGCTGACACTGTTTGTGACCAACACCAACACGCCAGACAGTTAAGACTGATGACCAATAAAAAAGCCAATCTCACGATTGGCTTTTTTTATGCCCCGATGGCTTAAGGTTTGAACGCTTCAATAAAGATCACGTCAGTACTGAAACTGCCGTCCGGCTGCTGAGCATAGTAGCGCTGCACCTCTTCGGAAGCAGACTGCTGGTAAGCCCGGATGGCATCCGCCATGACCTTTGGCGTGCGCATCCGCTCAATCCAGCTGCTGAACTCCAGATCCAGTCGGTCATGACTAACGGCGGCGATCGCCAAACCGGCTTCAGTGAACATCGTCAGCCATTCGCCCGGATTGTAATCACGCACGTGGGAAGTGTCTCGCAGCGCCTCAACGGTCTGTAACCAGATGTCCAGCACGGCATTGCCCGGTGCATTCACATCCATAAAGATCGCTTTACCGCCTGGCCTCAGGATGCGCTTCACTTCGCGCAGTGCCCGCCCCACATCATGCCAGTGGTGCGCTGAGTAACGGCTGATGACGATATCAAAGGATTCGTCTGCAAAAGGCAGGTATTCCGCATATCCCTGCACCGTTGACAGATGCTCATAGCCACGCTCTTTTGCGGCTTCAGCCACCACCGTTAGCATTTTCGCGGAGAGATCGTAAGCCACCACACTTTTTACGTGCTGAGCCGCCACATAGCTGGCATGTCCGCCACCACATCCCAAATCGAGTACCTGGGCATCCTTTTCTGCAAACAGACGTTCACCCAGACGCACTAAATCGCGGCCGCTGGCGTGCACGGCACTGCTCAGATAGGCGCTTGCCTGGTCACCAAACTGTTTGTCGACGTTATCGTGATGATGTGTAGCCATATCTCTGTGTTCCTTACTGATTTTTGGAGTTATGGGCAGAACGATTGGTCGACCTGCCCGTGACGGCAGGCCAGATATTCCCTAAAGAAGCGCAGGCTTACCGGGATGGAATTCAACGAGTAGGGGATTGTGATCGGAGGCGCGGGTGACCAGCACGGAGGCTTCAGCCACGCCCAATCCGCGGTAAAACACAAAATCTAACGGACGACCAAAAGCTTTGCGCCGGTGATCGTCGGTAAAACTTACTTCTTCCAGCCCCATGTCGCGGGCAAAATTATATAACGCGTTGATGCGCTGACGGCTCCAGGCGTTGAAGTCTCCCGCCATGATTACCGGCCCCTGATGATGAATAATCTGCTCACCTATCGGCCCCAGCTGTTTGCTGTAGACGTCTATGCCCAGGCTGAAGTTGACGGCATGGATGTTAACCACCATCAGCATCTGCTCATTTGGCAGCGCATAGGCCGTTACCAGGGCGGATTTAGACAACCTTAATAAAGGTTCTCTTTCACGCAGAGGGCAGCAATAAACCGGATGGGCAGAAGCCAGCGTCATCACACCAGAAGGATGTTGAGGCAAAGCAAAGGCCGGCACTTGATCGGCGGCCAGATAATTGGTGGTGGCAAAATGCACCAGCTCCGGTGTGGTTTGCGCTTCCTGCAACAACACCAGATGCGCATCCTTACCGAAATTCTGCAAAACCGAGAGCCAGTCGGCACGCTGCTGTTTGAAGATATTCCACACCAGCACACGCAGCGAGGATTCGGTGGTCAGGGGAGTACCCGGCGGCAAGGCTTCGCCAACGTGCAGCATTGCACCAGGCGGAAAAATACGTTCCGCTGGCTGTCCTGCTACATATCTCATGGCATAGGTCTTTTTTCGCACTCTAACGGGCCTTATTTACTGCTGAAGTAGTCATAGCGTCACTCAGTTATAGGGGCTTTAGGAGTGACTTTCAATCGGATCAAACTAATAACTGCCTTCAGTCAGTAAACAAATGATAACAAGGCCAGTGGCATCTGCCTGTTCATAGCCAGCTCAGTTTTCATAGCGCTCAGGATCCGAGCATGTTTAAATAACAAAATAATTCAAAGAATCCGCAGAATTTTGCTCAAGGAGCAATAATGAAGGCCACTTCAGAAGAACTGGCAATTTTTGTCGCCGTTGTTGAGAGCGGCAGTTTCAGCCGGGCAGCAGAGCAGCTGGAAATGGCAAACTCTGCCGTGAGCCGGGCGGTTAAAAAGCTGGAAACTAAGTTGGGTGTGGAGTTACTGACCCGCACCACAAGGCAGGTCAACCTCACTCAGGAGGGTGAAATCTATTTTCGTCGGGTCCAGTCTGTTTTGCAGGAGATGGCCGCGGCGGAGAACGAGTTGATGGAAAGCCGACAGGTGCCACAGGGTTTGCTGCGGATTGATGCTGCTACGCCGGTCGTCCTGCACCTGTTGATGCCGATGATCAAACCCTTCCGGGAACGCTATCCTGAAGTCACTCTTTCTCTGGTTTCTTCCGAGACCTTTATTAATCTGATAGAGAGGAAGGTGGATATTGCTATCAGAGCAGGCAACCTGACGGACTCTAGCTTGCGGGCCCGCCCTCTTTTCACCAGCTACCGCAAGATTGTTGCCAGTCCTGATTACTTACAGCAATACGGAATACCGCAGTGTTCAGAGGACCTGTCGAATCATACCTGCATGGGGTTTGTTGAACCCTTAAGCCTAAACCGTTGGCCGATTGCGAAAGCGGATGGACAGCTCTACGACATCACCGCAGATCCCACCTCTAATAGCGGCGAAACGATCAAGCATCTCTGCTTAGGCGGCAACGGCATTGCTTGTCTGTCTGAGTTCATGATTAATAAGGAAATTCAGCAGGGGACGTTAGTGGAATTACTGGCTGATAAGATCCTGCCAATAGGAATGCCTTTTAACGCGGTGTATTACAGCGACCGGGCGGTCAGTAAGAGGATCCGTTCATTTGTCGATTTTCTGGATGATTGGGTGAAAACAGCGCTCCCCAGGGCTTAGAGAGCGCAGCAGTGACGGGTTGGAGGATTAATCCCAGTCTGGCGCCAGACCTTCAGGGCTGACCATACGCTCTGCACGATCCAATGTGGCGATCTTCGCCAGATCCTCAGCATCAAGGCGAAGATCCACTGAAGCCATATTGCTTTCCAGATTCGCTCGCTTAGTAGAAGAAGGAATAACCGCACACCCTTCCTGCATTGCCCATGCCAGTACTACTTGAGCTGCCGTAGCCTGATGCTTAGCGGCAATATCAATTATCACCGGCTCTTTCAGCGCTTTACCGTAAGCCAACGTCATATAAGAGGTGATGTGGATACCTTTCTCACGAGCAAAATCTACCACCTTACGGTTTTGCAGGTAAGGATGAAGTTCGATTTGGTTGGTTGCGATCTGCTCAACACCCACGGCCTCAATAGCTTGCTGCATCAACGCTGTAGTGAAGTTGGAAATTCCAATCTGGCGAGTCAGACCAGCTTCTTTAGCAGCAACCAGCGCTTGCATGGTTTCCGCTACGGAGACAGCCGCACCTGGTGATGGCCAGTGAATCAAGGTCAGATCCACGTAGTCAGTACGTAGCTTGCTTAGACTCTCTTTAAGGCTTGGGATCACTGCTTCTGCGCTGAGGTTTTCCACCCAAATTTTCGTGGTGATAAACAGCTGGTCGCGTGCCACTCCACTCTCTGCGATAGCCTGACCCACAGCGGCTTCATTGTCATAAATTTGGGCGGTATCAATCACACGATAGCCAAGATCCAGCGCGTTTT
The DNA here is from genome assembly GCF_049696395.1 of Erwinia sp. Lineage (GTDB taxonomy): Bacteria > Pseudomonadota > Gammaproteobacteria > Enterobacterales > Enterobacteriaceae > Erwinia. The sequence continues at coordinate 801 of NZ_JBAVTT010000106.1, read as the reverse complement.
TCACTGAAGCCATTACCACGTCGCCCTGCAGGCGGAAGGTGCCTAAACCAAATGCTGGAAGTGTCATAAATCCTCTTTTACTGCTGTTGTTTGCTAAGTTGCGAAGAGTATGACAGAGGAATTATTGACGAAAAAGCCGCTAACAGTCACAACACCTTTGTCTGTTAAGCAACAATAGACAAATTACAGACACAAAAAAGCCCTGAGTCTTATGACTCAGGGCCTCATGTTTAAGTGGCGGAACGGACGGGGCTCGAACCCGCGACCCCCTGCGTGACAGGCAGGTATTCTAACCAACTGAACTACCGCTCCACCGATTCTGTACTGAATTCAGAATGTTGCTTCTGATATCAGGTGTTTCGCCCTTTCCCTGTCACCGGGAAGGTCATGACCATAAATGGTCTGAATTGATGCCTGGCAGTTCCCTACTCTCGCATGGGGAGACCCCACACTACCATCGGCGCTACGGCGTTTCACTTCTGAGTTCGGCATGGGGTCAGGTGTGACCACCGCGCTAAAGCCGCCTGGCAAATCTGTTACCGAGTTATCGGTTTATTACTGGTGCTGATACCCAGTGTCGAACTGGGGACCTCACCCTTACCAAGGGTGCGCTCTACCAACTGAGCCATATCAGCACGCTTATTTCTTGCAACAAGCGGTTAACTCACGCTTATTGGTCTAAATTGATGCCTGGCAGTTCCCTACTCTCGCATGGGGAGACCCCACACTACCATCGGCGCTACGGCGTTTCACTTCTGAGTTCGGCATGGGGTCAGGTGGGACCACCGCGCTAAAGCCGCC
>NZ_JBAVTT010000105.1:0-22117 GCF_049696395.1 Erwinia sp. | reverse complement strand
GTTATCGGCCTGACCGCGCTGGATCAGAACCCGGCTGCTGAAGTGCACTTTATCGATGAATCCTGGATGGCTGTGGCTTCCAGCGAGATGAACGTGGAAGTGAACCGCCCGGATGACAGGGACCGTTGCCACTTCTCAGTGAACCATTCACTGGCTGGCTATCCGTCGAACACCTTCCATGCGGTGCTGTGTAACCCGCCGTTCCACCAGCAAAACACGCTGACCGATTACATTGCCTGGCAGATGATGCGCGACTCTTATCGCTGCCTGCAGGAAGGGGGTGAGCTGCGCGTAGTCGGTAACCGTCATCTGGATTACTACCGCAAAATGAAGAAGCTGTTTGGTAACTGCACCACCGTTGCTTCAAACCAGAAGTTTGTGATCCTGCGTTCGGTGAAGATGCGCTAACGGCTTTTACAGGCTTGATGCCTGACAATAAAGGCGGTCCTTGCAAAGGGGCCGCCTTTTTTTATGGCCTTAATCCAGCTTGCGGATCCACGAGAAACGTTGCTGATAGCCGTGATCGAAATGGCTGTTACGGCGGTAGCTGGCCTGCTCTTCAGCCATGCAGTAAGTACAAATCTCGCTCAGCTCAATCTGCGCTTCCGGCACGCCTTCACGCATAGCCATCCTTTTTGCCAGCAACGGCAAATCAAACCAGACGCCTTCCGTCGTGCCTTTTGCCTGTGCACGAACCGCCTGCGGATTACCCGGCTGTTGCGCTGAGCAGGCGACCAGCCCGGCGAGATCGTTGGGGTTTTCCTGACGGATGCGCTCGATACGCTCTTCACCCAGTTCATAGCAGCAGGGGCCGATCGCTGGTCCAATAGCGATCATCAGGCTGTCCGGCGTTGCGCCACGTTCGCACATCAGTCGCAGCGTATTGATCAGCACGCCGCCCAGCGCGCCGTTCAGGCCAGCGTGGACGGCGGCAACCTGCTTCTGCCGGGTATCCGCAATCAGGACAGGAAGACAGTCGGCGGTATAGACCGTAACTGGCCGCGTGCCGGTGCCAATTAAGCCATCCGCTTGCTGGCTTTTCACCGGCAGCGCCTCACTGTCCAGCACCACATTCGGGCTGTGGCGCTGATGGTTATAGATACTCTCCTCCGGTGGACGCTCTCCGGCTGGCAGAAAAGCGTGATCGAGCCACTCCAGCGAAGAGAGCAGGGGCGAGCGATAGGGTTGCGGCATGATCCAGTCCTTTACGTTGTCAGCAGGCGAACAATCTCTTCACATTACGAGGGAGATGCTACATTTTTAAGGCGTTAATTCGATAGCCTTTCTATCCCTTATTCTGGCAGGAGATCACCCACCTTGAAAATGAAAAGAACCACTACGTTAAGTGCCGCTGTTCTGGTCGCTCTGGCGCTGGCTGGCTGTGCACCGCAAAAACAGGATGCCGCTAACCAGCTGAATCAGCAGTCGGTGATGGCACTTAACTGGTTCCAGCAGTCTGGTGAATATCAGGCGCTGGCCTATCAGGCGTTTAATTTTGCCACGCTGGCGTTTGATAAAGCCCCGTCGCTGACCGGCAAGCCAAAGGCGGTAATTGTCGATCTGGATGAAACAATGATTGATAACAGCGCCTACAGTGCCTGGCAGGTAAAAGCTAACCAGCCGTTTGCTGATAAAAGCTGGTCAAGCTGGACGCAGGCCAGACAGGCGACAGCCGTGCCGGGCGCGGTGAGCTTTGCCAACTACGTCAACAGCCACGGCGGCACGATGTTCTATGTGTCCAACCGGGATAACCAGGATGCGGCAGCCACGGCGGAAAACCTCAAGCAGCTGGGCTTCACTGGCGTAAGCGATAAAACGCTGCGCCTGAAGACCGACAGTTCGAACAAGCAGGCGCGTTTTGATGCCATCAAGGCGGAAGGCTACGATGTGGTGCTGTATATCGGCGATAACCTCAATGACTACGGCGCAGCGACTTATCATCAGGGCAACGCCCAGCGCCGTGCCTTTGTGAACCAGAACAATCGGCTGTTCGGCACGCAGTTCATCATTTTGCCGAACCCGCTGTATGGCGACTGGGAAACCGGTCTGGGTGAAGGCTATAACAAGCTGACGCCGGAGCAGAAGCTGCAAACTCGCGACGCCAACCTGAAGGCATGGAACGGTAAATAGGCGATTCAGATCGACAATGCCAGCCGGGTTCCCTGAGCAATTGCCCGGCGGGCATCCAGTTCCATCGCCACCTCCGCACCGCCAATAATATGCACTGGCTTGTGCAGAGCTTTCAGCGACTCTGCCAGCTCACGGTTGGGTTCCTGTCCCGCGCAAATCACCACGTTATCGACTTCCAGCAGCTGCGGCTCGCCGTCACGCAGAATATGCAGACCGCTGTCGTCAATCTTCAGATACTGCACGCCGCCCCACATTTTCACCGCCCGCATCTGCAAACTGGCCCGATGGATCCAGCCGGTCGTTTTGCCCAGTCCGGCACCGGGTTTGCCTGGCTTACGCTGCAATAACCAAATCTGCCGCTCAGGCTGCGGGAATACTGGCGGAATCAATCCGCCTGGCTGCTGCAATGTCTGGTCGATTCCCCATTCCTGGCAAAACGCGGCAATGTCCAGGCTGGTGGACGGCCCGTGCTGGCTGAGGTATTCCGCGGTATCAAACCCAATCCCGCCTGCACCAATCAGCGCCACACGCGGGCCGACCGGTTTTTTGTCCCGCAGCACATCCAGATAGCTGAGCACGGAAGGGTGATCCAGACCGGGAATAGTCGGCAGACGGGGTGTTACGCCAGTGGCGAGCACGATCTCGTCGAACTCTGTCAGTTGAGCCGCTGTTGCGTCTTGATTCAGCTTCAGCGTCACACCAGTCAGCGCCAGTTGTCGGCGGTAATAACGCAGCGTTTCGCTGAACTCTTCTTTGCCCGGGATTTGCCTGGCGAGATTGAACTGGCCGCCAACCTGTGGCGAGCGATCAAACAAGGTGACTTTATGGCCGCGAGCGGCAGCATTCACCGCAAACGCCAGGCCTGCCGGTCCAGCGCCAATCACCGCCAGTCGTTTCACTGTCTGAGTCGGAATAACCGGCATCTCGGTTTCATGGCAGGCACGCGGATTGACCAGACAGGAGGTGATCTTCCCGGCGAAAATCTGGTCCAGACAGGCCTGATTACAGCCGATGCAGGTATTGATTTCGTCACTGTGCCCGGACTGGGCTTTGCTGACCCACTGCGCATCGGCCAGGAAGGGCCGTGCCATCGAAATCATATCCGCGCAGCCGTCATCAAGCAGAGATTGAGCCACGTCAGGGTGATTAATCCGGTTAGTGGTAATCAGCGGGATAGTCAGGTGCTGGCGAAGTTCTTTTGTCACCCAGCCAAAAGCGCCGCGAGGAACGGACGTGGCGATCGTGGGAATGCGCGCCTCATGCCAGCCGATGCCGGTATTGATCAGGCTGGCTCCGGCACGCTCAATGGCTTTTGCCAGCTGAACGGTCTGCGGCAACGTGTTGCCCTGTTCGACCAAATCCAGCATCGACAGCCGGAAGATGATGATAAATTCCCGGCCTACGGCTTCCCGTACCGCTTTCACAATCTCAATGGCAAAGCGCATGCGGCGGGTTTCATCGCCTCCCCAGTCATCCTGCCGCTGGTTGGTACGTGCTGCCAGAAACTGGTTAATCAGATAGCCTTCTGACCCCATGATCTCAACGCCGTCATACCCGGCCTCCTGCGCCAGTGCGGCGCAGCGGGCAAAATCCCGGATCAACGCCAGAATATCGTCGCCGTTCAGTTCATGCGGCTTGAACGGGTTAATCGGGGCCTGAAGCGGTGAAGGGGCAACAAGTGAGGGCTGATAGCTGTAACGCCCGGCGTGGAGGATTTGCAGCGCAATTTTGCCACCAGCCTGATGCACGGCTTCAGTGACCGGACGATGGTGCTCAAGCTGATCCCGATGATTCAGCACGGAAGCGCCAGCCATAACCACACCTTCAGCAGAAGGCGCGATGCCGCCGGTAACAATCAGCGCCACGCCCGCAGCAGCACGCTCGGCATAAAAGGCCGCCAGACGGCGCGGCCCGTCCGGATGCTCTTCCAGCCCGGTATGCATCGAGCCCATCAGCACGCGGTTTTTCAGCTGGGTAAAGCCCAAATCAAGCGGAGAGAACAAGGAAGTGTTCATAAGACCCTGAAAGTGAGTGGTCGGATGAGTGCTACTGTAGCGATCAACAGCCCATTGTTAAAGTGTTGTTAACCGGAGTGTGATGTGCCGCCAGGTATTGCGCTTTTTCAGCGGCGTAGAGCCGCAGAAGCAACTACACCTAATGCATCTTCTGGCTCTTTTCTTCAAGGAAATCCCATGCCTGTAACCATCATAGCGTTTGGCGTGATCCTGCTTCTGGTGCTGATGATCGTCTTCAAAGTGAATGGCTTTATTGCATTAGTGTTTGTCTCTGCCGTGGTCGGCGTGGCGGAAGGAATGACGCCGCTGGCGGTTGTTGCCTCGATTCAAAAAGGGATTGGCGGCACGCTTGGCAGCCTGGCGATGATCCTCGGATTTGGTGCCATGCTCGGCAGGCTGGTGTCAGACACCGGCGCAGCGCAGCGCGTAGCCACCACGCTGATTGCCGCCTTCGGCAAAAAGCATCTGCAATGGGCGCTGGTGGTCACCGGGCTGATTGTCGGTCTGGCGATGTTCTATGAAGTGGGCTTCGTGCTGTTATTGCCGCTGGTCTTTACCATTGTGGCGGCTGCGCAGATGCCGCTGCTGTATGTTGGCGTGCCGATGGTGGCGGCACTTTCGGTCACTCACTGCTTCCTGCCACCGCATCCTGGCCCAACGGCGATCGCCACCATCTTTGGGGCGAACATTGGCACCACGCTGCTTTACGGTCTGATCATCACTATTCCCACGGTGATTGTCGCCGGGCCGATCTTTTCCCGCTTCCTGAAAAGCTTTGAGCGCGAACCCCCGGAAGGCTTGTTCAATCCGAAGATCTTCGAAGAACACGAAATGCCGGGCTTCTGGATCAGCATCTTCGCCGCCGTGATCCCGGTGATCCTGATGGCGGTCGCCGCCGTGTGTGAGCTGACGATGCCGAAAGAGAATCCGGTTCGTCAGTTCTTTGAATTTATCGGTAATCCGGCTGTAGCGCTGTTTATCTCAGTGGTGGTGGCGGTGCTGACGCTTGGCCTGCGTAATGGCCGCAAGATGGAAGAAGTGATGGAGATGTGTGGCAGCTCGATTGCGGCCATCGCTATGATTGTGTTTATCATCGCTGGCGGCGGCGCGTTTAAGCAGGTGCTGGTCGACAGCGGCGTGGGCAATTATATCGCCGATCTGATGAAAGGCTCGTCACTTTCGCCGTTGCTGATGTGCTGGACCGTAGCCGCGATGCTGCGAGTGGCGCTGGGATCGGCAACCGTTGCGGCGATCACCACCGCCGGGATCGTGACGCCGATTATCGCTATCACGCATACCGATCCTGCGTTGATGGTGCTGGCGGTGGGATCGGGTAGCGTGATCGCCTCACACGTTAACGATCCAGGCTTCTGGCTTTTTAAGGGCTACTTCAATCTGACCGTTGTCGAAACGCTGAAAACCTGGACGGTGATGGAAACCCTGATCTCGTTCCTCGGCCTGGCAGGCGTGTTGATCCTCAATGCCATTATCCATTAAAGAAAAAAGCCTTCAGGAAGAGCCTTCCTGAAGGCTGGGTATCAGGGCTTATCGCCCTGGCTGTAAACCGGCGGAGAGGCGAGTTGGGCCTCTTTGCGCCGCTCAGCAACCTGCTTTTCTGTCACCGACGCGGCAGAAGGATTACCGAACTCGCGGCTGACAAAGTTGCTGACATCGGCAACCTGCTTATCGCTTAGTTCAGGCGCAAACGGCGGCATAAAGACCTCGCCCTGGCTCATCTTTCTGTGTACGCCGTTCAGCACTACCGAGACCAGATTGCGGCTGTCCCACGCGCCGGTGGTGGTGTGCTTCATCAGCGAAGGATAAGCCCCAAAGCCCTTACCCGATCCGCCGCCATTGGCGCCGTGGCAGCTGGCACAGTTTCCGGCAAAGACTTCCGCTCCGGCAGGGTCACTGCGCCAGGCTTCAGAGCGTCCTCTCAGCTGGCTAACCGTGGTGGTTTCCTGCCCCCAGTCGCTGCGGGGTTGGGTCTGTTTATCGTCGCCAGCCGGTTTTACGCTGCGCAGATACAACGCGATATCCTGTAAGTCACTGTCCGGCAGATGCTGCAGGCTGTGTTCAATAGCTTCAGCCATCGGTCCTGATGCGCTGGCTCGTCCTGCCACAAAGCCCGTTTTCAGATAGGTCGTAAGCTGTTGATCGCTCCAGTTGCCGATACCGGCGTTTTTATCCGGCGTGATGTTCCACGCCATCCAGCCGCCAAGATCGCCGCCGGAAAGTGGGCTGTCGTTATCCATGCCTTTGGTGATAGTGCGCGGCGTGTGGCAGGTGCCGCAGTGCGCCAGCGCTTCCACCAGATAACGGCCATTATTCCATTGCTGGCTTTGGTCGGGATCGGGCTGAAGCTCGCCTTTCTCCAGGTTCAGCCATTTCCAGAAGCGCAGCCCCCAACGCTGATTGTAAGGGAAGGAGAGCTGCGTTTCCGGCGAGGCAACATGCACGGCAGGCAAAGAGAGCAGATAAGCACGGATCGCCAGCACATCCTCGCGGCGCATTTTGCTGAAGGCGTCATACGGCATTGCGGGGTAAAGCTGTTCGCCGCCTTTTCCTACGCCTTCACGAACGGCGGCAACAAATTCGTCTTCACTCCAGCGGCCAATGCCGTATTCAGGATCTGACGAAATATTGGTGCCGTAGATCTGCCCGAAGGGCGTGCTGACCGCAAAGCCGCCGCCAAAGGGTTTGCCGTTGGTCGCCGTGTGGCAGGCTGAGCAGTCAGCTGCCGTGGCGAGGTATTTGCCTCGCTCAATTTGGCTTTGATCGGCCTGAGCGGGGCTGAGAACAGCCGTGGTGAGAGACAGCGCCAGTAGCGTCATATTTCTCATGCTTTTGCTCCCAGGCTTCTCAGCACCGTATCCGCCATGCGCAGCGCCAGCGCCGTACCGGTCAGCGTGGAGTTTACCGTTGATGCGGAAGGCATAATTCCGGTGCCTGCGATATACAGATTAGGGTGATCGTGGGTGCGGCAGTCGGCATCCACCACGGAATCTTTCGGATCGCTGCCCATGATCATCGTGCCGGTAATATGCTGATTGTTATCGTAAACGCCGCGCTTGCTGTACACGGCTTCCGTGCCGCCCATCTCTGCCACCATCTTTTTAAAATCCTGCATCGACTGTTCATAACCACGGTGAACGTAGTCCGGGAAGCTGTAATAGACTTCCAGCCTTGGGATCCCCCAGGCATCTTTTTCGGTTTTGCTCAGCACCACGCGGTTTTCCGGTTCTGGCAGCATCTCCAGCAGGCATTTCAGCTGCACAAAGCGTTCCGCCTGCCAGCTCAGCTTGTCGTTCAACGCCTTGCCGTAATAGCCCTGTTTCACCAGGCGCTCGGTCAGATAGCGCACCGGAGAAGTGTTTGAAAGGTCGATACGCAGCGCCGAACGGTCTTTGCGGAACTCGCCATCTCGCAGGTTATTGATACTGCCTGGGCGCATTGGCCCACGGCCAAACCACACCGGCTCATCGGCATAAAACTCTACGGAAGATCCCGGATGATCCATCAGGTTGCGACCAACCATGCCGGAGCTGTTGGCGATGCCGTTGGGATAGCGATCGCTGGTGGAGAGCAGCAGCAACTTCGGGCTTTCAATGCCGTTGGCGGTCAGGACAAACTGCTTGCCGCTGATCCGATGGCTGACTTTGTTGCAGTCGAGATAATGCACTGCCTGGATAATGCCTTTGTCATCCGCTTCAATCCTGTAAACCACAGCGTTGGCGATAATTTTCACCCCGGCATCCAGCGCCTTACGGGCCGAAATTCCGCCGTGATACTGCGCATCAATCGGACAGACCGGCATACAGTTGTTGTTGCCGCAGCAGGCAGGGCGACCATCATAAGGCAGGCTGTTGCGCGCCTGCGGACCAATGCCAACGTCGTAACCCACCGGAGCCAGACGCGCTTTCAGCCGCTCAAAACCGTAGGGAAGCGGAATGCCGGGCAGCGGATAGGGACGCGAACGCGGCGAGTCCAGATCGTCATCACCAGAGACACCCATTTGGGCTTCCGCATCGCAATAATAGGGTTCCAGATCTTCATAGCTCATCGGCCAGTCTCGCCCCACGCCGTACAGCGTATTGAGGCGGAAATCATTTGGCAGCAGGCGAAAAGCCTGTCCAGCCCAGTGCCAGGTTGTGCCGCCTGTGCCACGCAGGTATTGGGCGCGGTAAGGATCCGGTCCTTTCTGGATCAGATAGTTATTATCCTCAGGGATAAATTTGGGCTGTGGCGCCCAGGGTTCTGGCGGATAAGGTTCAGTGAAATCGCCTTTAAACGGCGAATTGCGGAAATATTCAACGGCCTGATCCCGTTTGATTTCAGGGCCGGATTCCAGCATCAGCACCGAGACGCCAGCCTTGACCATTTTCAGGGCCGCCAGTGAACCGGCAATCCCGGCGCCAATCACCACCACATCTGCGCTGACATTCTCAGCCATGTGCATTGCTCTCCTTGCCTGGCGGTTGTGTCCAGAAATTGGCTTCACCCGGCGCATAGCTCGGAGGAAGTAACGAAGTCTGAACCACGCGATAACTGACGATATTCTCAAACGCCACACATTCCGGTTTTTGGCTATTGACCACGCCCAGATACCAGCCGGAAATCAACGTCTGATAAAGTTCCTGCACTGCCGCGGGCTGTTTAGCGAGAGTCACCAGCCAGCTCTCGCCTTGCGCAGCAGGCTGGCTGTTAAGCAGGTTAGTCAGGCTGTCCAGTTGCTCGTCCAGGCCCGCAACTTGCTGGTGAAGCCAGCTGTAAAGGCGTTGAGCCAACAGCGCATCAGGCTGCTCCCTGCCGGTGAGCTTTTGCGACAGCGAAACAAAGCTTGCCGGAACCGTAATGGCTGAAGCTGATGGCGCACGGGCGAAAGCGGGCAGCCACTGACCCAGCGCGCCAGCAACCAGCAGGCCCGTCGTGCCGGCTAGAAGCCGGCGACGTGTAAGAGACATGAGGTGACATCCTTTGCGGGTAGGGCTCAGTTCAGCGCGTTAGCGGCTGATTCCGAAGCCTGATTATCCAGTTCCTGTTCAGGTGTACTGACGCCAACCGCGCCCACAACTTCACCGTGAAGGGTAAGGGGGAAGCCGCCGCCAAGGGGAACGGCTTGAGGGATCGCCAGCACCGTCGTTTCGCCTTGTTGCAGGCGCTGCATAAACTTCAGCGAAGGCGCGTGATAAAGCGCTGAGGTTCTGGCTTTGCCGATGGAGGCCTCTACGCAGCCTGGCGGCGCTTTATCAAAACGCTGGAAGGCAATCAGCACTCCGCTGGCATCGACTACCGCCACGCAACCGGTGCTTTTAGCAGCCCGAATGCTGTCTCTGACGTGACCCAGCACGTGATCGGCCTGAGCGGCGTTGAGGCCTGCGGCGGCGCAGGATCCCACTGAGGCCAGCAACAGGCTGACCGATAAAATCAAACGTTTCATATCACTCCTTAGGGTAAATCTTGTCCAGCGTCTGCTGCCAGACAAAGGGAGTAAGCTGTTGATAGCGAAGTCCCCGTTGTGAAAGGGCATCGACCAGCCCTTGTTGTGTCCTGACAATGCCCTGGCTCATCGCCGGAATAACGTTAACGTCCTGCAGGGTTTGCACCACTTCACGCATCTCTTCAGCCCGGCGCTGGCCATGCTCAGCCACCCGGCTAATCAGGTAATCAGGCAAGGCGGCGTTCCAGCCCAGCGAAGGAAAACTGGCATGGAGCGAATCCAGCACGGCCTGCTCAACGCCATACTGGCGGGCGGCGCTCAGGCATTCGGTGGTTAACGCTTCCAGTCCTTTGATCATCACGCTGCGGCACATTTTAATGGCGGAGGCTTCACCGACCTGGCGGCTGCGATACTGGCTGTTCAGCCCCAGCGAACGCAGTTTTGCATTCAGGGTTTCAGCGGTTTCTCCACCCATCAGCAACGGTGTTTTCAGCCCTGCCGGTGGAACTGGAGCCATCACCGCTACATCGATATAGTCAGCGCCGCTGGCTTCTACTCCCTCTGCGGCAGCCAGTTTGGTCGCCGGGGCTACGGAATTCAGATCGAGAAAGGTTTGTCCGGCTTTGAGGTCGGCCGCGGCAGCCAGCGCCACCTTCAGCGATTCAGAAGCGGTAACCGTGGAGAAAATCAGCTCGGCACCCTGCACGGCATCACCTAACGAACGCGCAACATGCACGCCAGATTCGTCAGCTTTTTGCTGCATTGCTGCGCTGAACTGCGGCTGATCCAGCTTGCGGTCCCAGACCGTGACATCAGCCTGTTTAGCCAGTTCACGCGCCAGGATCCCGCCCGCTTCGCCAAAACCAATAAACGTAATTTTTGTCATTGTGGCTGCTCCTGTTGCGAAGTGAGGGGCCAGACAGACGCCGGGATCAGCACTTCACCTGCAAAAATCAGCCTGGCCGTGCGCAGCAGTCCTGCGCCGGTAAGCTGTTGCTGCTCATCGCGCTGCAGCAGCACGCTGAACTCGCCGTTTGGATGTTCGACGCTCAGACGCTGGTCGCGCTCGGTGCCAATTCTGGCGAGGCCGTCCGCGACGCTGCCCGCAATCAGGCAGGCGCTGGCCACGCTCACCGCACCCAGCACGCCGATTGAGGCGTGGCAGCGATGCGGAATGAATGTGCGGCTGTTGATTGCGCCGCCTTGTCGTGGCTCAGAAAGCAGCGTCATCTTCGGCACGGTTCGCTGGCTGACATCGCCAAGGTTCATCAACGGGCCAGCCTGCAGACGAACAGACTCAAGGCGCTGCTTCAGCTCGCGGTCGTTATCCAGCTGTTCACGGCTCTCGTAGCCTGTGCGACCCAAATCTGCCGCCCGCAACAACACCACCGGCATGCCATTATCGATGCAGGTGACTTCAATGCCGTCGAAGCAGTTGCGCGCCTGGCCGGTAGGCAGCAGAGAGCCGCAGCTTGATCCGGCGATATCACTGAAATTAAGCAGCACTTCCGCCGCCGTTCCCGGCACGCCATCGATCTTCAGCTCGCCGTCATAACAGACTTCGCCGTCTGGCGTGGCGATCTGCGCGACAGCGATCTGGCCGGTGTTTTCCATAAAGATCCGCACCAGAGTTTGGGGATCGCCTGCCTTAACCAGTCCACGTTCAAGGGCAAACGGGCCTACGGCGGCCAGTACATTGCCGCAGTTCTGGCCGTAATCCACGCTGGCCTTATCCACGTTCACCTGAGCAAACAGGTAATCCACATCCGCCTCTGGCCGGGCAGAGCGACAGACGATCGCCACCTTGCTGGTCAGCGGATCTGCGCCGCCCAGCCCGTCGATCTGACGGCTGTCCGGCGATCCCATTACCGCCAGCAACACGCGATCGCGGAGATCCTGTTGCTGCGGCAGATCGCTGGCCAGGAAGCAGGCGGCTTTGGAGGTTCCCCCGCGCATCAGCAGGCAGGGCAAGCGGCGCTGGCGCATATTACTTCTCCAGATCGTCGAGGGTGTCTACGTAGCGCAGGCCTTTCTCCGCCAGACGCGGGCGCATCTGGTAGATATCCAGGCCCAACTCTCCGGCGGCCATCCGCACGCGTTTGCTCTCTTCCAGCGCTTCACGCTGACGGGCACTTTCCGCCACCTGAGCGGCTTCAGCACGGGCCACCACCACCACGCCATCATCATCAGCGACAATCACATCGCCTGGGGTGATCAACTGACCCGCACAGACCACTGGAACGTTCACCGACCCCAGCGTTTCCTTCACCGTTCCCTGAGCGAACACCGCGCGTGACCAGACGGAAAAGCCCATTTCACGCAGCGTGCGGGAGTCACGAATACCATGATCGGCAATCAGCCCAATCACGCCGCGAGCCTGAAGTGAGGTAGCAAGCAGATCGCCAAAGAAGCCATCAACGGACGGAGAAGTGGGCACCGCAACCAGAATGTCGCCTGGCTTACACTGCTCAACCGCTACGTGAAACATCCAGTTATCGCCAGGAGCCAGCAGCACGGTGACGGCGCTTCCGGCAACCGATTTGTTCTGTTGAATCGGACGAATAGCCGCATCCAGCAACCCTTTGCGGCCCTGAGCTTCATGCACCGTTGCCACGCCAGACGTCGCCAGCGAGGCAATGTCATTTTTATCTGCACGCGGAATAGTGCGGACGACCACGCCTTTTTTACCGATTGCACTCATGCCAGATCCTCCGTAACCCGTGGGAAGATGCTCTGATATCCCTCGCCGAAAATGATGTCGCGGGCTGCGGTGATCCCGACATTGCGCTTCGCCTGCACGCCACGTTGCTGGGCCACACGGGTGTAGTATTCCCACAGATGTTCCTGCCCGGCCATGCACTGGATTGCGGCGTACTTTTTGTCCCAGACGTTGGTGATATCCAGCAGCACGTCAGGCTTCCAGTTGCACTGCTCAGGCTGGTGCGGTTCAAAGCAGTAGACCGGCGGAGCTGCAACGATCTTCTCGCCAGGACGGTAGCCTTCGGCCTGGGCGATGATCCGCGCTTCCTGCGCCAGATTGGTGGCCATCGGATGGTCATAGTTATAGGGATCCTGCAAGGAGTGAGTCAGGACAAAGTGAGGCTGCACGCGGCGATACACATCTGCCAGGCGAAACAACGCTTCTTTGTCCGGACGCAGCGGATAGTCGCCGAGATCGAAGAATTCGATGCTGGCACCGAGAATTTCCGCAGCGGCCAGCGCTTCAGTGCGGCGGGACTCTTTGACCCTCTCTTCGGTCATCGATGCGCCTTTGCGCCACAGCTTGGCGGATTCGCCGCGTTCACCAAAGGAGAGGCAGACGATGTGAACCTGATAGCCCTTTTGCTGGTGCAGCGCGATGGCACCGCCTGCACGCCAGACGAAATCGGCAGAGTGAGCGCTGACCACCAGAGCGGTTTTCGGGGAGGTAAACTCAGTCATGTTCGGGTTCCTTTGCGTTTTTTTTTATGCTGTCACTCTGGCTGACCGGGGGATAATTCATTTGATTGCAGTGGGTATGCGTTTTATTTATAGTCTGGCTCAGATCACAGGTTGAGAGGCGGCGGAAATGGCACAGGAAATTACCCGGCAGGAACTGACAAATCTGATGCAAATCAGGGCATTTAGTCAGGTTGTAGTGCAAGGGAGTGTCTCTAAGGCAGCCGATGAATTATTTCGTACTCAATCGGCGATTACTCGCGCAATACGTGATCTGGAACTCACTTTAGCGGTGCCCTTATTTGAGCGTCACGCGGGAGGAATGCGCCTCACCGACCTGGGGAAATGCATTCTGCCCCGTGCCGAGCGGGCGATAGAGGAGCTGCACGCGATCCCTTTATTGCTGAGTAAGCTTCAGGGCAAAGGTGGCCGGGCAGAGTCAGAACCGCTGTGGCTGTTCAACGTTCGTCGCCTGCAAATCTTCGTTAAGCTCTGCCAGACCAGACATATGCAGTCGGTTGCTCAGCAACTTGGGCTCAGCCAGCCAGCGGTTAGCGCCGCGTTAAAGGTGCTGGAAAACGGGGCAGGCATTGCGCTGCTGGAACGAACTCCTCACGGGATGATCCCTTCACTGGCTGGCCGGGAAATCGAGCCCAACATTCGGCGTGCCCTTAACGAGTTGCGTCATATTCCGGCTGATATTGCCGCCCGAAAAGGCGTGCTGGAAGGGACTGTGCGTGTGGGCGCTTTGCCACTTGGCCGCACCAGATTGCTGCCGCAGGCCATCGTCCGGCTGACGGCGCGTTATCCGGGGATCAAGGTAGTCACCAGCGAAAGTGCCTGGGGAATGCTGACTGCAGAAATGCGCTCCGGCGAAATAGACTTTATCTTCGGCGCGCTGAGGAATACTCAGGAAATCAACGATATCAGCAACGAAACGCTGTTTGCTGAAGAGATGGTATTGGTCGCCAGGCGCGATCATCCTCTGGCCCAGTCACCTGTCAGCAGCCAGGCGCTGCGCGAGGCGCGTTGGGTGCTGCCACGTTCGCATACGCCAGCCCGCAATCTGCTGGATAACTGTTTTCTGGCGATGGGCATCCCCACGCCGGATCCGGTGGTTGAGAGCGGCGATCTGGCGCTGGTTCGTGGCCTTTTGCGCGATTCCGATATGTTAGCTGCCGTCTCCGCACACCAGCTTGAGTTTGAACTGGCCTCCAAAGAGCTGGTGGTTTTGCCGATAGCCCTGCCGGATACCAGAAGGGCTATTGGGCTGAGCTACCGGACGGGCAGCCTGCCTTCACCAGCCGCCGAAGCGCTGATCGGCTTTCTGCGGGACGTGTGCCACAGCAGCGAATAACTTCAGGCTAATGTGCGGGAAGGGGCGTAATACCTTATTCCGCCCGCGCCGCTTCCATTAACGCATAACGATAGCCACGAATGCCGTAGCCACAAATCACACCCTGGGCAACATCGGACAGAAACGAGTGATGGCGGAAGGCTTCACGCTTGTGCACGTTAGTGATATGCACTTCCCACAGCGGCAGGGCTACGCCGGTTACCGCATCGCGGATCGCTACGGAGGTATGTGTCCAGGCGGCGGGATTGATCACCAACGCATCAGCATGCAAGCGAGCCTGCTGGATCCAGTCGATCATCTCGCCTTCGTGGTTGGTCTGGCGGAACTCAATCGCCACATCCAGTTCGGCTGCGGTATCACGACAGAGCTTTTCCACCGTTTCCAGCCTGTCTGAACCATAGGTTTCCGGTTCCCTTGTCCCCAGCAAGTTCAGGTTTGGGCCGTTCAATACGTAGATCGTTTTCATCTTTTTTCCTCAGTCGTGGAAGCCAAACAGGCGCTTTGGGGTGTCCCACAGGATTTTGCGGCGGGTGCTTTCGTCGGGGATCATTTTTTCCAGCAGCAGTAACTGGGTGCCCATATCCATCCTTTCGGTAGCACGCAAAAACGGCCAGTCCGAGCCCCATAAACAGGCATCTGCGCCAAAAGCCTCGAGCAGCGCCAGCAGATAAGGCTGGGCATCGTGCCAAGGGTAACTCTGACGGGAAAACTTCGCCATGCCAGACAATTTAACCCAGGCACGATCCTGCCCAGCCAGCGAAAGCAGCGCCTGAAACGCCGGTTGAGCCGGCCCGGCGCTCACGTCCGGACGGCCGGAATGGTCGAAAATCAGTTTGGTCCTTGTCCGCTTCAGCAGCGGCATCAGCGCCAGTAGCTGGTCATCCTGCACCTGAATCTGTGCAAACATCTCCAGCTCTGCCAGCCTGGCCATCAGGTCATCCAGCTGTAAAAAAGGTCCGGTGCCGAGCATAGCGACATTAAAAGCAATGCCAACAACGCCCTGATCCTTCAGGGCCGCCAGCGTGTTGCTGTCCACGTCACGCGGGGTTACCGCAATGCCTTTTGAGCGGCCATTTCCCTGGCGGATAGTCTCCAGCATGCAGCTGTTATCAAGGTTGTAGGCCGACGTAGGGCCCACCATCAGTGAATGGCGGATGTTGTACGCCTCCATCACCGCCTGATAGTAAGCCGGTGTCGCCAGCTCATGGCCTTCCGGGTTGTAACCGCTGTTCGGGTCATACGGAAAATTAGCCGGATCGAACACATGATGATGGCAGTCAATAATCGGTAATGAAGGCATCAGGACGATTTCCCCGCTACGGAGTAGAGCACCTGCTGATTTCGGGTTTTCTGGAACTCTTCCAGCGACACGCCGCGCATGGCCGAATAGATATGCAGGTTGGAGACGCCAACTACCGCACCTAGTTTTTCCAGCAGGAAGAAACTGACCCCGTACTGGATCATGCCGCGCCAGTCCAGCCCAGCGATCAACGTCCGTTCTTCCGGCGTCAATCTGGCTTCGTCATACAGCGCTTCAGGTTCCTTGCGGAAACGATCGCGCCAGGCTGGCTGGATCATCTTGTGCAGGAATTTGTTGATCCTTAGCGCCTTCAGGCTACGGGCCTGAGTGAACGGATAGGTGCCTGGCAGCTTTTCCACACCGCTGAGTTGCAGGTTGATCTTATCGCGCTGGCGCTGATGCACATCAACAGGGGCTTCCCTGGCCTGGTTTTCCAGGATCAGGGTAGCGATGCCGGTCATCGACGGCAGGTAATAAGCCTGATGCAGTTTCTCAACGTTGGCAGAAAGCGCGCCGCGCATCACCAGCCACATAATCACTTCAGATCCTTCCAGACCGCCCAGCGTAGCGTATTCTGCCAGGGTGATCTCGGTCAGGCGTTCAGGATCGTTCACAATCATATCCACGAACTGCGCATCCCAGTCAGGGTTGTTGAAGCCACAGCGTTCCCCGTGCACCTGGTGAGACACGCCGCCTGTCGCCACTACCGCTACTTTCAGATCTTCCGGGAAGCTTTCCACTGCACGGCGCAGCGCCTGGCCCAGCTTGTAGCAACGGCGGGCTGAAGGAATGGGGAACTGCAGGACGCCAATCGCCAGCGGCACAACCTGCATCGGCCAGCCGTTATCACAAGGCGCCAGCGCGGAAAGCGGTGAGAACAGCCCATGATCCAGCGCCTTGTCCTGGAAGAAGGACATATCGAACTCATCGGCCATCAGGCTGGCACCAATGTGCTGAGATAACGCCGCGTGACCCTTAACCGGAGGCAAATCGCGCGGGCCGCCGCCTTCATCTGCAACCGCATACTGCTCATCAATGCCCAGCGTGAATGCCGAATAGTGATCGAAGAAGAAGGAGGTGACGTGATCGTTGAACACGTACAGCAGCACGTCCGGTTTCTTCTCTTCCAGCCAGCGTTGCATTGGGGCAAAGCCTTCGAAAATCGGTGCCCAGGCGCCTTCTTCTTGCTTGTTATGGTCGACTGCAAAGCCAATGGTTGGCGTGTGGGAGACGGCCAGACCGCCGATGATAGTAGCCATAGTTCTCTTCCTTCACTTATCGGTTATTCAGGGTGCGCGAGAGGGACGGCAGGTCGTTAAGGTCCACGCCCTTCAACTGCTTGCTTACCTGCGCATTCTTATGTTGAGTAATGGAAAGCGCCGCCAGCAGAGCCGGGATCGCTAACACAATAAAGATGCTGGTTTGCCCCGGGAACACGCCCAGCAGCACGCCACCCAGCGAAGAGCTGATAATGGCGCCGCTGCGGCCAATTCCGTGCATCCAGCACACGCCGGTGGCGCGCATTTCGGTAGGGTAAAAAGCGGGTGAGAAGGCCTGCAGACCAGTCTGAGCCCCGTTAATACAGATGCCACTGATAAACACCAGCAGCGCCAGCAGGTTCGGACCAAAGCCCCAAATGCCTTGCGACAGCAGGCAGAAGCAGCCCATCAGATAAAAGGCCGCAATGACATATTTCGCCTTGAGGCGATCCATCAGGCTACCGACCAGCAGGCCGCCAACGGTTCCACCCAGCTGGAATAACCCAGCAACGATGGCCGCACGCTCTAAGGTGACGCCGCCAGAACGCATAATGGTAGGCAGCCAGCCGTTAAGCAGGTAAATGACAAACAGGCCCATAAAGTAGGTCAGCCACAACACAATTGTCCCGCCGGCATAGCCCTTGCTGAACAGCTGAAGCACCTGCGCTTTTTTGGGCACAATCGGGGTTGAAAGCACAAATGCGGTGGTCGCGCTGAACTTACCGCCTAATTTGTTGAGGACCGTGGCAATTTTTTCGCGGCTGACGTTCCGCACAACCATAAACATAGCGGACTCTGGCAAGACCCAGATCAGCACGGGCAACATCAGCAGTGGCATTGCGCCGCCGAACAGCAGCACTGACTTCCAGCCGAAGTGCGGCAGCATGCCAGCCGCAATAAAGCCGCCCATTCCTGAACCGATGTTAAAGCCGCTGTACATCAGGGTGATCATCAGGCTGCGGCGACGTTCGGGCATATATTCAGAGACCAGCGTTACGCAGTTTGGCATCACCGCGCCAAGCCCCAGCCCGGTAAGGAAACGCAGAAACGCCATCTCCAGCGGTGAATTGGCAAAGGCGCTGCCCAGGCTGAAGCAGGCAAAGCAGGCAATGGAAATCAGCAGGATCTTTTTGCGGCCAAATTTATCGGACCACGGGCCAGCCACCAGCGCGCCAATCGCCACGCCGAACATTGCTGCGCCGAGGATTGGGCCCATTTCGGCATGGGAAATGCCCCAGTCTTCAATCAGGGCAGGGGCGATAAAGCCCATTACGGCGGCGTCATAACCGTCGAACAGGATGATCAGGAAACACAGGGCCAGGATCAGCCATTGTTTGCCCGAGATGGCGCGGGAATCAATCCATCCCTTTACGTCGACAATGTCGTGGTTGCTCATAGGGTACGCTCTCTGTTTTTTTTATTAATCCGTGACCGGGTTAAAAAAAAATCCACTCACCTGGGATTGACGGGTGGTGTTTTTATCTTTTTTTGAGGTAAGGCTGCTCTGTTTTTTTATTATAAAACAGCCAGTTATAATGTTGTTGTTTTGTTGTGCCCATACCAACTTAAGCAGGGGCAGAGGCTTTGTCTGCCGTAAAAAGGTTATAGAGGCATGAGTTTTATTTATTTTGTGAGGTGTGCCTTAATATGAAACCGGCAGGTTTAGCGGGCTTTTGAAACTGGCTGGCAAGCGTCAGGTTCATAAGGCAGAAAGGTCTTTGAAGAGGGATACCCAGAAATACAGTGGACAAAAAATAGGGAGTGTAAAGATGTTCAAATATTTCAGTGTATTTCTGACGTTTCTTGATAAAGAGCGTGATTAGTTATCAGCTTATTTGTTCCTGGTGAAATAAAAATATTCCTATCTTGACCAGATGGGATATTCATTCACGCACAAAATATAATGATAAAGCGGTATATTTAAGAGACTGCCATCCTATTTAATGCACTTATTCGTCATAGGATATGCTTATACTTAATAAATGTATTTTGAATGCGCGTTAATGTAACCACATGAAATTACTGTGGATCTATTGATTACTTTAGTTTCTTAAATTGGGCTTAACTTCATGTTTTTAGAAATCAATGCTTAACGTGTTAATTTAACAAAAATTACATTCAGTTATTTGCTTATGGTTAAGAATAATCTTAATATTTTAATGCCAGTCTAAAATAGCAGAACTTATTACAGCAGTTGTGTACATACTTAAACGGAGGCTGTTCCTCTGTTAACACTTATTTCCATTTATTTGGCGCTCAGGTTTATTCCTGTAGTACTTAAAGAGAGACTGTATTTTGACGACACTAAAACCCCTGTTAGCGAAAAACCGCAGTTGGGCCTTACAGCGCCGCCAACGCAATCCTCACTACTTTCGCCAAAACGTGCATTCCCAGCAGCCGCACTCGTTGTGGATTGGTTGTTCCGACAGCCGCGTACCCGCTGAAGTACTGACTGGCGCTCACCCCGGTGAGCTGTTCGTTCACCGGAATATCGCCAATATGGTGGTTGAAGGTGACGATAATTTTATGAGCGTGCTGCAGTACGCTCTGGAGTACCTGAAAGTTTCCCGCATTGTCCTCTGCGGCCATTATGGCTGCGGCGGTGTTCAGGCCGCGCTGTCGTTGCCGAACATCCCTTTATCTGACGAGAACTCACCGCTAGCACGGCGAATAACTCAACTGCGAAGTGCGATGGCACCAGGGCTGGCAAAAGCCGAAAGCATTGAGGATGAGCGCGAAAAGCTTAATCATCTGGTGGAGGCAAACGTTCTCGCGCAATTTTCTCACCTGATCGCCGCTGAACCGGTACTGAATATCTGGCGGTCTGGCGTGGATCTGGATGTGTTTGGCTGTGTCTATGACCTGGAGTCCGGGCATCTGAAAGAGTTAATTCAGCAAAGTGCAGAGGAAAAATCGCCATGAACTTAAGTCATCTTCGTCGGGATATCCCGGCTGGTCTGGTCGTGTTTTTGGTTGCCTTGCCGCTTTGTCTGGGCATTGCGCAGGCCAGCGGCCTTCCACCTTTTGTCGGTCTGCTTACCGGGGTGATCGGCGGGCTGGTGGTCACCACCTTCAGCCCGTCTAAATTCGCCGTCAGCGGCCCGGCAGCCGGTCTGGTTACCATCGTGACCGGCGCCATTGAAACCCTTGGCTCGTTCTCAGCGTTGCTGTTCGCCTTAATCATCGCGGGCGTATTGCAGTTTATGCTTGGCGTGATGCGGGCAGGGCGGTTTATCACCCTGGTTCCCGGCACGGTAATCAAAGGCATGCTGGCCGCCATCGGTATTTTGCTGATCATGCAGCAGATCCCGGTAGCGCTGGGGGCTTCTGAAGAGAGTGAACTCAGTTCGCTGATCACCGGTGGCGCCTTCAGTGTCTCAATCCCTGCGATCGTTGTTTCCGGCATCGGCCTGTTTATTCTGTGGTTCTGGTCGACGAAAACCGTCAAAAATATCAAGGTGCTGAGCTGGATGCCCGGCCCGCTGGTAGCGGTGCTGTTTGGTTGTATGGCGACGGTGATCGGTGGCCGGATGTTCCCGGACATTATCAGCAATCTGCCACGCATTTCCCTGCCTTCGTTCGACAGCCTGCAGGCGCTGACTGGCGAATTAGAACGCCCCGACTGGAGCGTCTGGCAGAACCCTGCGGTGTATATGATTGCCGCTACGTTAGCTATCGTCGCCAGCCTGGAAACGCTGCTCAGTCAGGAAGCGTTGAAAAAGCTTCGTCCGCAGAATCCACCACCATCGCCAGATAAAGAGATGCGCGCGCAGGGGATTGGTAACCTGATCAGTGGCTTCCTGGGCGGCTTGCCGATCACGGCCGTGATTGTCCGCAGCTCGGTGAACGTGAGTGCAGGCGCGCAAAGTAAAATATCGATCCTGATCCACGGCGTATTACTGTTGGTCTGTGGCCTCTATTTCAGCGAGATGCTGAATGCGATCCCGTTAGCCAGCCTGGCAGCCGTACTGCTGTATACCGGTTATAAACTGGCTACACCGCGTCTGTTTGTGGAGCAGTTCCGTCAGGGTGCCCAGCAATCGGTGCCGTTCCTGGCGACCATCGGCGGCATTTTAGTGTTTGGTATGTTGGCAGGGATTGGGATAGGTCTGGCAACGCAGATCCTGTTCAGCATCTATAAAAGCCATCGCGGAGCGATGCTGTTAACGCGCTATGACGACCATTTTGTGTTGCGCTTCCAACAGAACCTGACTTTTATGCACAACCCTCGTCTGAAAGGTTTGCTGGCGGAGATCCCGGAGAACAGCGTAGTGATCGTCGATCACGACAACGCTGAATATATCGACCCGGATGTCAAAGCGGTACTGAAGGACTTCGGGGAAGGCGCGCAGAAGCGTGGCATCGTGCTGAATCAGTGGCCGGTCAAACTGGCCTGATCGGACTTGCATTGAGGTTACATAAATATCAGATCCGCCGCGAGTTCTTGTCATCTGGCGATAAACGGAGAAAAGGATTGAGGTAGACTGCGCGGCGGGTGCTCTGGATCTTTTTGTCCTGAGCATGCGTAAGGGACAGAAAGAGAAAGGCCCCACACGAAGTTAATCTGAGTGAGGCCAACCCTTATGCCTAGCAACATAAAGGTAGCCTTTTACCTGCTGAAAAGCAACGGAAGGAGGAAGCCAAAGATGGCGCAAAAACTGCTCTTCCTGAGTCTGCTGGTGGTCTGTGTGACGGTGTTGATTTTCACCTGGCTAACCCGTGGCTCGTTTTTAATATAAAGGTTTGCAATTAGATCCACCTCAAGCCAGACCTCAAAGTCTTTTATTGCAAAAGCGGGATAGCGTTCTATGCTTCGTGGGCAAAAATGCGCTTTAGAGGGACTGACATGAGATTTAACGGCCTGGCAAAAGGATTTTTCATCCTGATCCTTTTTATAGTAACAGTGGCTTTTCTTGATGTACTGGGGCCGTACTACTCTTCGGTATTGTGGGCTGCCATCCTGGCGGTGATCTTCCACCCAATGAAAACAAAACTCCGGCAGATGATGGGGGACAGGAACGGTCTGGCGACATTCGTCACGCTGCTGGTTATCTGTCTGATCGTCTTTACACCGTTGGCGATTCTCGTTTCTTCCATGGCAATTGAATTCAACGTGGTGTACACCAAGCTGCAGGGCAACAATATGCAGCTGCCAACCATCATGGCTGAGGTGATGCA
>NZ_JBAVTT010000104.1:0-39196 GCF_049696395.1 Erwinia sp. | reverse complement strand
GTGATGAAGGCTATATTAGTGACACCGGCGATGCGCAGGTGGAACAGACTCACAAGGTGTATCAGATGCTGGCTGACCTGATTACCCAGGAAGTGCGTATGACGATTGAAAGTGCGGGGCCGCACGACTAATCGTTTGAGCATAAAAAAGGGTCGATGAGCAATCATCGACCCTTTTTTATTGCCTGAAAGTCAGAGCCAGCCAGACAGTGGCGCAGTGCTGAGTGCAATCCCCAGGAACAACACCAGCCCAACGTAATTGTTGTTCAGGAAGGCCTGGAAGCAGGGATCCCGCTCACGGGCAGAGATCAGCTTCTGTTGGTGAATAAACAGCGCACCAGCCAGCAGAATTGACCAGTAGAATGCCCCGCCCAACTGCATCCGCCAGCCAATCACCGCCATCAGCACCAGCGTTGCCAACTGCAACAGCCCAATGATCAGCTTATCGAAGCGTCCGAACAGGATCGCGGTGGATTTAACGCCTATCTTCAGGTCATCATCGCGGTCGACCATCGCATACTGCGTGTCGTAAGCCACCGTCCAGCAGATATTAGCCGCGAACAACAACCAGCAGGTCAGCGGCACAGTTTCGCTAACCGCAGCCCAGCCCATCGGAATAGCCCAGCCAAATGCCGCGCCCAGCACCACCTGCGGCAAATGGGTGTAACGCTTCATAAACGGATAGACCCAGGCCAGCGCCAGCCCACCGAACGACAGCCAGATAGTCATCGCGTTCATGGTCAGTACCAGGCAGAACGACACCAGCACCAGCCCGGCAAACAGCAGTTTGGCCTCCTTTGAGGTCACGGCTCCGCTCGGTAAAGGCCGTGATCGGGTCCGTTTTACATGGCCGTCAATTTTACGGTCGGCAAAGTCGTTAACTACACAGCCAGCGGCACGCATGAAAAAGACCCCAAGCACGAAGACAATCAGGATATTTACCGGCGGGATCTGCCTTCCCGCCAGCCACAGCGCCCAGAAGGTAGGCCACATCAATAACAGTGAACCAATCGGCTTATCAATACGCATCAGGCGACTGTAAGCCCGGAATTTACTCATCGTCTGACTTCTCTCCACGTTACTCATTCCCGGCACCCAACAGCGAGGCATAAAGCGGTGCAGGAGGTAAAAACAGCTCGGTCAGCAATAAGGGCTTGCCGGAAAGGCGCAACAAAGAACGTCGTCCCCACAGGTCTCCGCTCTTGCCCGGCTCGATAAAATCCCGCGTCAGCGTTGAAGAGGCAAACAGATAGCGTCCCAGCGGACGAGTACCAAGCTGCTGCAACATCTGCTCAGGCCCTATCAGCGTCGATTCTGGCACGATTGTCCGCCCGGCAAGCCAGGGTTCACCATCGCCACAGAGCAGTATTTCACGCAGCCAGTAGCGTGATTCCAGCGGTAACAAGGCCACTTCATCGCCAACGTCTTCCGCGTCAATAAACCCTTCCTGCACCACCTTCACCGTGACTTTCTGACAGTGACGCTCAAAACGTTGAGTCATGGAGTCTTCTTCCATCAACCAGTCCAGCAGCGGGGCTGAAAGCAGAGGTGATGAGGCTGGCAGCCAGTCGAGGGCGCGCAAGTGCAACAGCGCGTTATCAGCCATTCGGCTTCTCCGGGCAAAAATTTTGGTGCCACAGTGTAACGCAGAGGCCGGGGGAGAACACAGATGGCTGGAGGAAATAGTGCGGATTTCTGGCGGTAGAGGGCGCGCCCGGACAGGCGCGCCGACACTTTATTCGCGTTTTAACCGGTTGCTGTTCGCCAGCCACAGCGTCACCACCAGGATCAGGATCGCGATGGAATAAGCCAGCGTATCCAGCGGGTTCTTATGATCGACAATAATCAGCCGAATAATGGCGGTAATGCCGATATAGACAAAATAGCGCAGCGGGAAGTGATAGCCGGTCTGGAAGTACTTGACGATTAAGGCAATAAATTCGAAGTACAGGAAGTAGATCACTATCCCTTCGATCAGCAGATAGGAGGAAGTTTGCTCGCCGGTGTTCAGCAACACGTTGGCCAGATGGAACGTCTCCTTCCCAAGAAAGACTGCCAGAATACAGGCTAATACAATCAGCCCTAAATTCAGCACCATCTGTAACACCCAGGCAATACGTGTCGCGGTAATCATGCAAAAACCCTCTAAAGTCACTGTTATGCGTCAGGATAATCCTGACAGGAACAATATGCTTTAGTGTGAGTTAGTTCACAAGTTTTGCTTGATGCGGGGCGTGAAGCTGGCGACACCGTTCCTCATTTTAGGGCCCGGTGTCGCCTTAACTTTTAACGGAAATCGATATCGCGGTCGGTGGTCATATCATAAAGCTGGTACTTACGGCCCAGCATCTGACCGCCATCTCGCGTCAACGGCGTCCAGTTAACCTGAGCACGGCCACGAGTTGGCGAGGCGGTGAACAGATCCATCGGAATGGAGATATAGAAGCCTTTAGTGAAGTCACCTTCTCCATACTCTTCAGCCGAAACGTTGGTTTTCGTGGCATACGCCCCGACAATGACGCCGCTGTCGAACTGGCGGGAAACATCAATTGTTGCCCCTTTGTCCTCGGCAAGATATTGCCCCACGCTCGCCTTCACCAACACCTGATTGTTGAAGAACGATGGACGCCAGTAAGCGGTCATGTTCCCGACTTTCGCTGAGTAGTTGTCGAACTTCATCATGTTGTCCCAGTCACGCCGCTTCACGTAGTTGGCATCAACCCCAAACGCCCAGTCAGAGTCCAGCGGACGGTACAACACTTCGCCCCCCACGCCGCCGTACATGGTTTCCAGATAACCGCCGTAAAGCTGGCCGTAGAATCCATTACCCAGCGCATGCATATAGTTGGCTTGCAGGTTGTTTACGTAAACGTTGTTTTCAACGTAGTCACGAATGTGGGTACGAACGCGCGGCAGTGATGAGTCGGTTGGCGCACCGTTATAGTTAAACTTGTCGTAGTTGTTTGCCAGGTTGCCAAACACGCTGCCGTCAATCAGCAAGTGCTTCGTCAGCCAGTAATTAGCATTCGCCATCACCCCGACCTGATACAGATAGAAGCTTTCCGGTCCGCCAACGGACTGATTCAGTACCGGCGCCAGACTGTAGTTTAAGTCATCCGCATCGATGTAATAACCCTGCTCAGTATGCCCAACATCAACCGGTTCAACCCGTTTCTGATCCAGCGACTGCTCTTTGCCCAACGGATACCCTTCAAGCTCCTGACGCAGACTGGCTACGTTAGTTTCCGTGGTGACCTGCGGCATACGGTTGCGGGTTTCGGTCACTTTCAGCGTATCAATGTTGGCTGGCAGGTTATTCATCAGGATCACGTTGGCACGATCGATGCCTTCCTGAGTATTACGATATTTGCTCTGCTGACCAGTGGCATACAGCGTGTTGCCCTGCACCTGAATACTTGGCGCATCGAGACCGGCGTTATACTTCAAATCGGTCAGCTGACCGGCAACCGCGGTTTGCTCAAGGAATTCACCCTGCGGATTCGGCTTATAAGCTGGCTTAGCCGAATCGATCGAGGCGGTGTGCAGGTCATTGAAGTTGGTCCGCAGAGTAAAGCCCGCCATGAACGTGTTACCACGCTCATAGCTGACGTTGACGTCCGCCCAATCGGTAATCCGGTAAATGGCGCCCACGTTGATTTTGATTTTTTGTTCAAGCTTACCGGCAAAGTCATCCTGGTAATCATTCCCTTCATATTCTGCTTTCAAACGCAGAGGCTGCCACGGGGTCTGGTATTCAACCCCGCCAAAGAACGCCGCAGGGCCTTTAAACATGTCTTTGCCGTTAACCGAACCGGCGGTGCCGCTGCTCCCTGAGCGATAGCAGTAGCTGCTGTCGGCTTCACAGAACGGGTTCTTCACCGTGCCACTGTTGCCAAGGTAGCCAAAGCCAAGACCCAGGGTGAAATCAAACGGTCCCCAGGCTTTGGTGCCCACCAGATATTCACTGTCGAACAGGCCGGTACCGCCAAGGTCACGCGCACCAACCGAGACTTCTGGTAACCAGTAGCCCTCTTCCCACAGGCGGGCTTTTAAATCGAACGCTTTGTCTTTGTAACTCTGCGAGCCACTGAAGCTCGCCACCGGGCTGTATTCACGTGTTTTCACATCGGTATAACGGATGGTGGCTTCAAGCCACGGGAACAGCTGCACGGAAGAAGAGTAGAAACGGTACTGGTCGTTATAGCGGTAGTTCAGGCTGAATTCGCCGTCTTTTGCCATACGAGCCGTAGGAACCTGTAACAGACCCACGCCACCAAAATCTGACTGTGAAGGCCCGACCGGATCGGGGTAAGTCGCCGCCTGAACCTGGCAGGCACAGGCAACGGAAACAGCTAGCAGGCTGAGAAGATACGTTTTTTTCATCAGTCAGGGATCCGGTGCGTCAAAACAGAAACAATCTGCTGGTTAAGGTCTTCATCGTCGCCAGGCAGCGTCCATGAGGAAAAGCCAACGTAAACAATGCTGCCTGGTTCTGGCTCAATGTGACGGTGATTCCAGTAGGCGACTGGCACTTCACTCACTTCACCATTCGGCGCAATCAGCACCGCAAAGTTACGTTCGGCCCCTGACAACCGGTCATGATC
Organism: Erwinia sp.; assembly: GCF_049696395.1. Classification (GTDB taxonomy): domain Bacteria; phylum Pseudomonadota; class Gammaproteobacteria; order Enterobacterales; family Enterobacteriaceae; genus Erwinia. The sequence goes on along the minus strand of NZ_JBAVTT010000104.1, from coordinate 34,593 downwards.
CTGTAAGTAATCCCGCACGCTGCGGCCAGGCTGCCACGCGGTTTTTCCGCTGCCAGAGAGCACACCAGCCAGGCTAATGCTGGTCGGTTTTTGCAGCGTATAGACGGTGTAATCCCCTTCCAGCTTGCGGTTTTGCGCAGGGCGCATCCGCACCCAATCAGGATCGAGATGGGCTATCTGGCGGCCAGTGACTTTTACTGCCGAGACTTGCTGCAAGACGTTATCCACCACCGCAGCCCGATCGCCATCGCCTTCAGCGTGCAGTTCATTGCTCCAGGCTTTCAGGCGCGCCAGCACCTGCTGCTGTTGCTGGATAGCCGCAGCTGTAGCCAGTTTTTCGGCAATCACCGTTCCCGGCCACCAGGTTTTATCCCTTAATGCAGGGCTGCTGACTAACTGAGCGAGGTTCTGTGCATGACTGACAATCGACGTCTGCGTCTGGCCCGGCGAATAGACCGTCACCTGGCTTTCTGCAGACACGCTGAGCGAAACGCAGGCTGAAATTCCTGCGAAAAGAAGTGTTATTTTTTTCATGATTTCGCAGGCTTCAGGATGGTGGTTTCGAGAGGGAAATAGTCGCCCCCCAGCGTTTGCTGTGACTGGCGAACCTGTCCGGAAGTGGTATCGATCCAGAAGGTGTTAGTCCAGGATTTGCCCTCAGCCGGCAGCTCTACCTCTTCCTGCCAGACGCGGCAGGCCACGTTGTTGCCTGCCAGCGAAAGCACCTGATCTTTCAGTCGGGTGAAGCTTGAGGTCGCTGTCGCTGCGCGGAATTTACCGGCTTCAGTCCAGCTCAGCGTGCGTGTCCAGCTTGCGCCTTCCGTCAGCTCCAGCGGCTTACTCAGCGGGTCCTGTTGCAGGTTATTCACCTCGATCAGGTTGTCACTCAGCCCGAGGGTTTTCACCACGCGGCCATGCTGAGTCACTACCATCGATTGATCGCGGGTGATCCATTTTTGTTGGCCATTTTCATCGAAGCCCAGCACCACATAGATTCGCTGCCCGTTATTCACGCGCAGATACATGCTGGCATAAGGCAGACTTTCTATTTGTTCATCAGAGACCTGAACATCATCCGCCCCGAGCAGAGCGAGTTTTACTGTCTCTCCCAGCCCTTTTTGTGTTTGTGTACAGGCCTGGAGAAGCAGGCATAAAAGCAGCAGTGATAGGTAGCGCACCTGTGTGTGTCCCTGAACAAAGTCTGACAATGTCGAAAAATAACCACACGAATGTGTGGTTATGATTAATTTACCGCACTTAACGCGTGGTGCTGGTGGTGGTCGTGGTGGTGGTGCCGGTGTTAGACCCGTTCCCGCCACTTGAGGCTGCCAGAGCCACACCTACCAGTGCGCCAAGCGCACCAATACCCACAGCCGTGGTGGTTCCTGCGGAGAGGGTTCCCGCTGAGGCACCGGCCGGAGCGCCAGCTTCTTCAGGCGCAGCAAACGCGGCTGAAGCACTGGCTAAGTACACTATGGCTGCAGCAGCACATAAGACTTTTTTCATAACATTTCCCTTCATAAAATGAATGGATACTTCACCTGAAGGGTTTCAGGCGCGTTCAGTATAAGGCAATAAATGACCAGAATTGAGGCTGTCCGCCTTCGATTAAGCTGGCGGTTTCTGATGCCTAAAATAAGCACGTTTATGCCACCCAAGGCAACATTTGACCAATTATTTCAAAATATTAGCATTTATGACTGCATTAACCCCGCTTGTTAGTGCCATTATCTGGCAATAGGCTTTAGCATGGCGAATTCACTGGTAAACTGGCTGCGAGGCGGTCACCTTCCATTAAAAACATATTTTTCATAATGTTAGACGCAATTAGAATCATAATATCGCGCCTGAAGGCGGCACAGCTTTAGGATTTATCTTGGCTTAAAGGCGGCGGGAAAGGCTGATTTTAAGAATATCCTCATCCTCAAATCACTGAGTTTATTCATTTTTGGGGGTGTTTCAGCGCTAGCAATCTGCTGATTCTAACGCCAAACGGTGTTATACCGCGATCGTGCAGAAAACAGGGGCATGTCAAGCAGGTCCAAAAGTAGCTAAAGGCGGATCTGATGCGCTAGCTGATTGCTTAAAAAACAAAGGGCTGGCGCATTTGCGCCAGCCCTTATAGTCAGGACGTGTCAGCGGTTTAAAGGCCGCTTAGCCGCGCCAGTTTTTATAACGGTTAATCAGTCCATTGGTTGAACTGTCGTGGCTGCTGACCTGCTCGCTACCAGACAGTTCTGGCAGGATGCGGTTAGCCAGCTGTTTGCCAAGCTCAACGCCCCACTGATCAAAGGTGAAGATGTTAAGGATTGCGCCCTGGGTGAAGATTTTGTGCTCATACAGCGCAATCAACGCACCGAGACTGAACGGCGTAATATCACGCAGCAGAATGGAGTTGGTTGGGCGGTTACCTTCAAATACCTTGAACGGCACGATGTGCTCGACGGATTGCGCGTCTTTACCCGCATCAGCGAACTCTTTTTCTACCACATCGCGTGACTTACCAAACGCCAGCGCTTCGGTCTGAGCAAAGAAGTTCGACAGCAGCTTGGCATGATGGTCGCCCAGCTTGTTATGGGTGATCGCAGGCGCGATAAAGTCGCAAGGAACCAGTTTGGTGCCCTGGTGGATCAGTTGGTAAAACGCGTGCTGACCGTTAGTGCCAGGTTCGCCCCAGATGATTGGGCCCGTTTCGTAGGACACTGGTGCGCCGTTACGGTCCACATTCTTGCCGTTGGACTCCATGTTACCCTGCTGGAAATAGGCAGAGAAACGGTGCATATACTGGTCATACGGCAGGATCGCTTCGGTTTCGGCACCGAAGAAGTTGTTATACCAGATGCCGATCAGCGCCAGGATCACCGGCAGGTTTTGCTCTGCTGGCGTGGAAGAGAAGTGTTTGTCCATGGCGTGTGCGCCACTGAGCAGCTTCTCAAAGTTGTCGAATCCTATGGACAGGATGATCGACAGACCAATTGCAGACCACAGGGAATAACGTCCGCCAACCCAGTCCCAGAACTCGAACATGTTGTCGGTATCAATGCCGAATTCACCCACGGCTTTACCGTTGGTAGAGAGCGCCGCAAAGTGCTTAGCAACGTGCTTATCATCCCCTGCGGTTTTCAGGAACCAGTCACGCGCGCTGTGGGCGTTGGTCATGGTTTCCTGGGTGGTGAAGGTTTTTGACGCCACCAGGAACAAGGTAGTCTCAGGATTAAGATCCTTCACCGCTTCCGCGATATGCGTGCCATCAACGTTCGACACAAAGTGCATATTCAGATGATTTTTGTACGGGCGCAGCGCCTCAGTCACCATGAAGGGGCCCAGGTCAGAACCGCCGATACCAATGTTCACCACGTCGGTGATTGGCTTACCGGTGTAACCTTTCCAGTCGCCGCTGATAATGCGTTCAGAGAAGGCTTTCATCTTCTCCAGTACCGCGTTCACTTCCGGCATCACGTCTTTACCGTCGACCACGATCGGCGTGTTGCTACGGTTGCGCAAGGCAACATGCAGCACGGCACGATCTTCAGTACGGTTGATTTTTTCGCCGGAGAACATCGACTTAATAGCGCCCTGCAGATCGGTCTCTTTGGCAAGAGCCTGCAGTTTAGCGAGGGTGTCACTGGTGATGCGGTTTTTCGAGAAGTCCACCAGCATCAGATCATCGAAGGTGGCAGAGAAGGTCGCAAAGCGGTTGCTGTCTTTAGCAAACAACTCTGAGATCTGAACGTCTTTCATCTCTTCAAAATGCTGCTGCAGCGCCTGCCAGGCAGCAGTTTGTGTCGGATTGATATTTTTCATAACAACACACTCTTTTTATTTAAGAACCGTAAATCAGACCGGACGCCATGTTACCCGAGGTGCCGCTCCGGCTTCCCTCTTCCTGCAACAGGTTTCAACTATCATAAAAGCAGGATTTTCCCACCTTTTTGTCCGGGGCTATTTATAATTCAGTCGGCGGTCAGCTTGCCCGCTCAGCGTTTCAGTATGACTATTCTTGCCGTCGAAAGGAAAAATTTTATGGAGTTATCCGCCCCACTGCTGTTGGTTATCATTGGATTAAGTTCGTTGGTAGCCCAGTGGCTGGCCTGGTTGCTAAGACTGCCGGCCATTTTGCCACTGCTCGTTTTCGGCATTGTCCTGGGGCCGTTGTGCCATGTTTTGCAGCCGGATGCGCTGTTTGGCACGCTGCTGTTCCCTTTTGTCTCACTTTCTGTCGCCATCATTTTGTTCGAAGGTGCGTTAACGCTTCGCTTTGATGAAATTCGTGGGCTAGGCAACGTGGTGCGTAACCTGGTGACCGTTGGCATGTTAATCACTTTCCTGGTGATCAGCGTTGCCTGCTGGGCTTTGCTGGATTTTCCACCAGAACTGGCCGCCTTAGTCGGTTCCGTTACCGTAGTTACTGGCCCGACGGTTATTGCCCCGTTGATGCGGGTCGTGCGGCCCAATAAAGCCATTAACCAGGTTTTACGCTGGGAAGGCATCGTTATCGATCCGGTCGGCGCTATCTTCACGCTGCTGGTGTTTGAATTCATTGTGCTGCGTCAGAAAGCTGAATCGTTAACGCATCTGTTCTGGACGTTAGGGCAGACGGCAGCCGTTGGCCTGATTGCCGGGGTGGTTTTCGGCTGGCTGCTGGGGGTTGCCCTGAAGCGAGTCTGGCTGCCAGGCTACCTGCAAAACTTTGCGGTGCTGGCCGTGATGCTTACGGCATTTGGTCTGTCGAATGCCCTTGCTGATGAATCGGGTCTGCTGACGGTCACCGTCATGGGTATCTGGCTGGCCAATATGCGTGAGGTCGACCTCACCGAGATCATCGCTTTCAAAGAAGAGTTATCCGCGCTGCTAATCTCTGGGCTGTTTATCATTCTGGCTGCACGGCTGGATTTGATGGCGCTGCTGTCGATGGGGTGGCCGTTGGTAGCGGTGCTGCTGATTGTGCAGTTTGTGGCCCGCCCGATCTGTATCGCCGTGTCGACCTGGGGTTCGTCTCTGCCGATGCGAGACCGGCTGATGCTGAGCTGGATTTCTCCGCGAGGCATCGTTGCGGCGGCAGTCAGCTCGCTGTTTGCTCTGACGCTGGAGAAAACCGGTTTTGCCGGCGCTGACAAGCTGGTTACGGTGGTGTTTGCGGTGATTATCGGCACCGTGGTGCTGCAAAGCCTGACCAGCTCCCTGCTGGCGAGAATGCTTAAGGTTCAGCAGCGTGAACCACGTGGCGTCCTGATCATCGGAGCAAACAGTGTGGCCAGAACGCTGGCAAATGCGCTGAAAAAGCTGGATATCCCGGTGCTGGTGACGGACAGCAGTTGGGAATATTATCGCCTCGCCCGTATGGAGGGGATCCCAGCCTATTATGGCAATGCCTGGTCAGAACATGCAGAAAACTTCCTCGATCTGAGCGAAACGTCACAGGTTCTGGCGCTGTCGCCTAACCGACATCAGAATGCATTAGCTGTGTACCACTTCAGCCATTTATTCGGTGAGAAGAAGGTGGCAGCCATTCGTTCAGGTGCGGCGTTGCGTGCTAAACGTGACAGTGAAAGCCCGCGCTTTCGCCGTCATGAAGTGCTGTTCGGCCAGGAACAGACTTATGCTCGCCTGAGCAGCCTGCTCTCCAAAGGGGCGATCATCAAAGCAACCCGCCTGAACGAGAATTTCGGCTGGCTGGAGTACCTGGAAAAAAATCAGGGTGTGATCCCGTTGTTTGTGCAAAACGAAGCTGGCACCCTAAGCCCGGTACGAGGTGAAGAGACGCCAGCGCTGCCCTGTACCCTGATAGCGCTGGTGCAAAATGAAAATTCCTCAGACGGCAGAGATTGACAGCGGCGCCATAAACCGATATTTGTAGTCCGCTTGTTGCGCATCTGATGCGCAAGCCAGAAGAGGCGCGTCGCCCAGGCAGTGTGTTGGAGGAACCGAATCCGCAGAAAACACATCATGGGGTGCGACGCCGAGGTACTCTCCCCCCGGAAGGGAGAGTATCGACCGCAGGGGCTGAATCCTCTGGGTTGTCACCAGCATCGTCCGCTTGTCGGGGGATCACTATTTACCGGTTTGGCGCAGCTTCAAGCGCCGTCAGACCGGTAGATAGACAAGGTGGGGCGCTTCTGGGTGATTCGTAGTTCTTCCCTTTTCTACGTCTTCCCCGTTTCTGCTCTTCCCTTGTACCAAGCTGATGGAAACTAATCCTGACACGAGGTATGTCAACAACTATGTCCCAATCCCTGATCGTGGCCAAATTTGGCGGCACCAGCGTTGCCGATTTTACTGCCATGAACCGCAGCGCCGATGTGGTGCTGGCCGATCCCACTACGCGCCTGGTGGTCCTTTCCGCCTCTGCGGGGGTAACTAACCTGCTGGTTTCTCTGGCTGAAGGCCAGGAGCAGGAGCAGCGGGCTTTCCAGCTCGATGAGATCCGCCGTATCCAGTACGCCATCGTCGACCAGCTATCGCAGCCTGAAGTGATCCGCGATGAAGTGGACCGCGTGCTGGAAAATATCACCATGCTTTCTGAGGCTGCCGCCCTGGCGACCTCAACGGCGCTGACCGACGAACTGGTCAGCCACGGTGAACTGCTCTCCACCCTGTTATTCGTGGAAGTCCTGCGCCAGCGTGACGTGGCCTCGCAGTGGTTTGACGTGCGTAAAGTGATGCGCACTGACGATCGCTTTGGCCGTGCCGAGCCCGATGTTGCTCTGCTTGCCGAGCTGACGCAAACGCAGCTCGCCCCTAAGCTGGCCGAAGCGCTGATCGTGACTCAGGGGTTTATTGGCAGCGAAGCCAAAGGCCGTACCACCACGTTAGGCCGTGGCGGCAGTGATTACACTGCGGCACTGCTGGGTGAGGCGCTGCACGCCAGCCGTATTGATATCTGGACGGATGTTCCGGGAATTTACACCACCGATCCGCGCGTAGTGCCTGCTGCCAAGCGCATCGATGAAATTACCTTTGAAGAAGCGGCCGAGATGGCGACCTTCGGCGCGAAAGTCCTGCACCCAGCCACGTTGCTGCCTGCAGTACGCAGCGATATTCCGGTGTTTGTTGGCTCCAGCAAAGATCCTTCTGCTGGCGGCACGCGCGTCTGCAACGAAACGCAGAACCCTCCGCTGTTCCGCGCACTGGCTCTGCGCCGTAAGCAAACGCTGCTGACATTGCACAGCCTCAACATGCTGCACTCCTGCGGGTTTCTCGTCGAAGTGTTCAGCATCCTGGCCCGCCACAATATTTCTGTAGATCTGATCACCACTTCAGAGGTGAGCATTGCGTTGACGCTGGACACCACCGGCTCAACCTCTACCGGCGACAGTCTGTTGACTCAAGCGCTGCTGACAGAACTCTCTTCACTGTGCCGTGTTGAGGTCGAAGAGAATCTGGCTCTGGTGGCGATTATCGGCAACAACCTGTCTCAGGCCTGTGGCGTGGGCAAAGAGGTGTTTGGCGTCCTTGAACCGTTCAACCTGCGACTGATTTGTTATGGGGCCAGCAGCTATAACCTGTGCTTCCTGGTGCCAGGCAGCGACGCCGAGCAGGTAGTTCAGACGCTTCATCACAATCTCTTCGAATAATTCTTAAATTATTTTCCTCTGTTTTCTGAAACCGGGCCTGGCCCGGTTTTTTTTATATTTTAGGGTCCTTCTGTTGGCAGAAATGCCCCCTTCGCATGCAGAAATACAGCCACAAATTGTCAGAAATCTCAGCAAAATGCCGAAGAACCGTGCCGAAAAAAGCCTGTTTAGTTGATAATATCGCCTAAAATCAAATTTCTACGATTGATGTTATGTTCCATTCATTGATAATCACGCTAATTAACTAATGATAATTGTGAGGTTTTCATGCAAAAGCTAATGGCTGAGTTTTTTGGAACGTTCGTTTTAGTGTTCGGCGGTTGTGGCAGTGCTGTATTGGCAGCAGCCTTCCCAGAGCTGGGAATTGGTTTCGCCGGTGTTGCGCTGGCGTTTGGTTTAACTGTACTGACGATGGCCTATGCCGTGGGTCACCTCTCTGGTGGTCATTTTAATCCAGCGGTCACTTTTGGACTTTGGGCAGGAGGACGTTTCCCGGCTTCACAAGTGTTGGGCTATATCGTGGCGCAGATTATCGGTGGGATCGTGGCAGCGGGGGTGTTGTATGTTATCGCCAGCGGTAAAGCCGGTTTTGATGCCACAGCCAGCGGTTTTGCTTCAAACGGCTATGGTGAGCATTCACCAGGTGGTTTCTCGCTGCTGTCAGGAATGGTCATTGAACTGGTGCTGACCGCCGTCTTCCTGATCATCATTCAGGGTGCGACCGATAAGCGTGCCCCGGCAGGCTTTGCCCCCATTGCTATCGGCCTGGCGCTAACCCTGATCCACCTGATCAGCATTCCGGTGACCAACACCTCGGTAAACCCGGCGCGCAGTACAGCCGTTGCTATTTTCCAGGGCGGCTGGGCCCTTCAGCAGCTATGGATGTTCTGGTTGATGCCGATTGTTGGCGGCATGGTCGGCGGATTGATCTACCGCGGCCTGCTGGCGCATAAAGAGTAATTAGCCTGTTCTGTGCGGGCCAATGCCAGTTGGCCCGCCCTTCCTCCTCTGCTGCCCCTTTTCACACCGATATTTAATGCTATGATTCGGCGTTCACTTTTTCCACGTTCCGGAAAAGCGAACTGTCTGATGGCAAAAACCTGCAAAAAACAAACACAACCTCGAAAAAAGGAAGTCTGGCTATGCTCGCCTTTGTTACCCGGCTGTTCCCATTATGGGCAGTCCTGCTCTCTGTTGCCGCCTATTATTCCCCCTCCACCTTTCTTGGTATTGGTCCGTGGGTGACTTATCTGCTGATGCTGATCATGTTCGGCATGGGCGTTACGCTAAATATCGGTGATTTTAAACGCGTACTGACGCGCCCTGCTCCGGTCATTGCCGGGACATTCCTGCACTATCTGGTGATGCCGTTAGCAGCGTGGGGCCTGGCTAAGCTGTTCCATATGCCGCCTGACCTTTCTGCCGGGATGATCCTGGTGGGCAGCGTGGCCAGCGGCACGGCGTCAAACGTGATGATTTATCTGGCAAAAGGCGATGTTGCCCTTTCCGTCACCATCTCCTCCGTTTCCGCACTGGTGGGCGTTTTCGCCACGCCACTGCTGACCAAGCTGTATGTGGATACCCACATTCAGGTTGATGTGGTGGGCATGTTGCTGAGCATTGTGAAGATTGTGGTGGTGCCGATCGGCATCGGCCTGATTGTTCACCACACCCTGAATGGCCTGGTGAAGCGCGTTGAGCCTTACCTGCCGGCGTTCTCAATGGTGTGTATTTTGCTGATCATCAGTGCCGTCGTGGCCGGAAGTCAGGGCTTTATCGGCTCGGTTGGCCTGATGGTGATTGCTGCGGTGATGCTGCATAACGCCATTGGTCTGTTAGGCGGGTATTGGGGCGGGAAATTGTTTGGCTTTGATGAGTCCACCTGCCGCACGCTGGCGCTGGAAGTGGGGATGCAGAACTCTGGCCTGGCGGCCACGTTAGGCAAGCTGTACTTCTCGCCACTGGCTGCCCTACCGGGGGCGCTGTTCTCGGTCTGGCACAACTTGTCTGGTTCACTGCTGGCGGGTTACTGGTCCGGCAAGCCGATCAAAAAGAAATAAGTCATCTTTCCCCCGCCGTCCGGCGGGGGAACAGGTATTAATCCTCGTCCCTTTCATCATCCGGTTGTTCCAGCACGTTATAAGCCACCGCGCAGAACAGGGAATTTAGCCGCTTCATATCCCCCAATAATCCCAGGTGCAGTGAGCTGGTTTCGATGCTCTGCACGTTTTGCTGATGCAGGCGATCAACATGCTTGTGGGAGTAACGGCGGTTAGTAATGCGGAACCGATGCTTCGACCGCCGCAGACGTTTCGCGCTGATCACATCCTGTGATAAGAACACCGAAAGCCCCAGCCGCAAATTACCCGAAAGCTGCTCAATCAGCGTGTCCAGCTCCTTCAGTCCCTCTTCAGAGAAAGCCCGACGCGCGGTCAGCGACTTGTCAGCCACATCTCCGCTCATCCTTTCCAGAATATCGCCGGCCATCTCCAGGTTTAACGCCATTTCGATGATTTCAGCCCAGCGGCGCGAGTCTTCCTCTGGCAAATCCTCTTTCGGCATCTGCGCCAGATAGAGTTTGATCGCGGTGTATAGCACATCCACATCATCGTCCAGCTTGCGGATTTCACGCTCTTCCCGCAGTTCGCCATGCACCACTTTACTGAAGGTAGCCAGCATCTGTTCCAGCACATCGCCCATGCGCAGCGTTTCTCTGGAGGCATTTGCCAGCGCCAGCGCAGGCGTATCCAGCGCGCTACTGTCCAGATGGCGCGGTTTTAAGCGCAGCTCGGTTTCCGGTTCGTCGCGGATCAACTTAGTACAGAGTTTCGCCATCGCATCGGCGAACGGCACCATAATCAGACAGCGAATTAAGTTGTAGAAAACATGGAAAAAGATCACCAACTCTTCGTCGTTCACCGGGAGCTTTTGCAGCCACTCTGCCAGCAAATCGATAAAGGGCAGTACTATCAGCGAGCCGATAAATTTGAAGAGCAGGCTGCCCAAGGCCACCCGTTTTCCGGCCGCATTAGAGGCGCTATTGTTAAGCATGGCCAGTAATCCGCTGCCCAGGTTAGCGCCGATCACCAGGCAAAGCGCCACTTTAAACGAGATCACGCCGGTTGCCGTCAACGTGGCCGTTATCAGCACCGCCGCGAGGCTGGAATAACTGATGATGGCAAAGACGGCGCCAATCAACGCATCCAGCATCACATCGCCGGTCAGTGAGGAGAACAACACTTTGACGCCAGCGGCCTGAGTGATAGGCGTAGCCGCGGCCACAATCAGCTGAAGCGCCAGCAGGATTAGCCCCAGGCCAATGCTGGCGCGGCCAAGCTGCCCGGCTCGCGTTTGTTTGCGCCCCAGGAAAAACACCACGCCGAAGAAGATAAACAGCGGAGAGAGCCAGGAAAGATCAAACGTCAGGATCCGCGCCATCAGCGCAGTCCCGACATCGGCACCGAGAATAACAACCAGCGCTGGCGTCAGTCCGACCAGTTCCTGTGCGACAAAAGACGTGACCAGCAATGTCGTGGCATTACTGCTCTGGACCAGCGCAGTAACGCCAATCCCGGCCACAAATGCCATGGGTTTTTTCGACACGCTGCGGCTGAGCACGCGGCGTAAATCCGCGCCGTAGACACGCATAATGCCGGTACGAACTATGTGCGTTCCCCAGATCAGCAACGCGACAGCAGAAAGCAAATTAAGCAGGGTTAACACCGATATCGACCTCACAACTTCTCAAACTAAACAGACCCAGAGCGGGTTTCCCCGCCCTGCTTACCGTAGTTAGTTTAGCCGAGTTACTGAAAAAATCTTGTTAATCAGCGTGATATATTGGTGAAATCAGGCCACTTCCCGCAGCGTGAGCTTATCCAGATGCAGGCCAACGCAATACCCCGCAGGGTGTAAATCTTCCACCGAACGGTTGAGCACATCGACCAACAGTTCAACCTCTCGCGCTTTTACGCGATAGCGGATGACGTTGCCTAACAGGCTGTGGCTAAGAATTTCAGCAGGAATACCTAGTTCGGGTGCGCAGAAGGCAACAGATTCAGGGCGTAAGGCGACCTGGCTGCTGAAGTTGTCGCCGGTCAGGCGTGAAGCCTGTTCCGCACTTAGCAGGTTGTAGTTGCCAATAAAGCCGGCGGCAAACAGATCAACCGGCTGGGTGTAGAGCGATTCGGCATTGCCATTCTGCACAATCTTGCCCTTGTTCATCAGCACGATGCGGTCCGAAAGCGTCAGCGCCTCTTCCTGATCGTGGGTAACAAACAGCGTAGTAAGATTCAGCTCTTTCTGGATGCGACGGATCTGGTCGCGCAGATGGCGACGAATTCGGGCATCCAGCGCGGAAAGCGGTTCATCAAGCAACAAGAGTCGTGGCTGAGTGACCAGCGAGCGGGCCAGCGCCACACGCTGACATTGCCCGCCAGAAAGCTGGTGTGGATAGCGTTTTGCATAGTCATTCAGCTCCACCAGCTCCAACACTTCACCCACACGCCGCTGGATCTCGGCAGAGGAGCATTTCTGCATTTTCAGGCCAAAGGCGACGTTGCGCTCCACGGTCATATTCGGAAAGAGCGCGTAGCTCTGGAACACCATGCCAATAGAGCGCTTTTGCGGCGTAAGCGGCACGATATCCTGACCCTGTAACAGAATTTGCCCGCTGTCGACTGACGTCAGGCCAGCCAGACAACGCAGCAGGGTAGATTTACCGCAGCCACTTGGGCCCAACAGCGTGACAAACTCCCCTTCGCTGGCAGTGAAATCAATGTCCTGGAATATCGTCGTCGGGCCGTAGCTTTTGTGCAGTTGGGTGACTTTTAAATAAGACATCTTCAGCCTCTCTCGCGGTTCAGGGCATTTGCCAGCCAGGTCACCAGCAGGACAACAAAGAAATAGGAGATCACCAGCGCGCTGCTGAAGTGACCGCTGGCATTGCGCACGTTGTAGAGGTACACCTGCAACGTTTCGTAGCTGGTGCCGACCAGCATATTGGCAAAGACGAACTCGCCGATTAAGAACGAGAAGGAGAGCAGCACGGCAATCAATGCGCCTTTACGCAGGTTCGGCAGCACTACCAGTAACGCGGCCTGCCAGGTACTGGCTCCCAGCAAGTTGGCGGCATCAATCAGCTCGCGCATGTTGATCGCCTGCATATTGTTGGAAATGGCCCGGTAGATAAACGGCAGTGCGATAGTGAAATAACAGCCGATCAGGATCCACGGCGTGCCTGTCAGCATCAGCGGCGGCTCGGAGTAGAGTTGCAGCAGGCCAACGGAAGAGACCACTGGCGGCACGGCAAACGGCATCAGGATCAGTACGTTCATCACCGCATCGAGTTTCGGGAAGTAGTAAGCAATCACAAACATCGTTGGCAGCACCAACAACAGCGAGAAGATCAGTGCCCCGAAACAGATCAACAGCGAATGCCCCAACGCCACAAGGAAGCGCGGATCGCTCCACAGCTGGATCATCCACTTGAAGGTAAAGCCATCCGGCAGAATAGTTGCGCCCCAGCTGGTAGCCAGCGCATATAACAGCGTAGCCACCAGCGGCAGCGCCAGGATCAGAAACACCAGCCAGACGATAATCCGGTGATAGGCATATTCCAGCTTCGACATGTCCAGCCTCCGTTAACGCGCGTTCTGGTAGCTGCGACGAACCAGCCACTGATGAACCACGGTGATCACCGACATCAGCACCACCAGCACCATCGCCAGCGCACTGCCCATATTTGGATCGAGCGAGATATCGCCCGAGACCAGCGCGGCAATCCGCACCGGGATCACGTTGAAGTTACCGGTGGTCAGCGCATAAATAGTGGCGTAAGCCCCGAGAGCGTTCGCCAGCAGGATCACAAAGGTGCCGAGTAACGCAGGCGTCAGGATCGGCAATCCGATATGCAACCAGTAACGAAAGCGGCTGGCACCGAGCAGCGCGGCAGACTCTTCCCAATCCTTTTTCAGTCCGTCAAAAGCGGGATAGAGCAGTAGCAGCCCAAGCGGGATTTGGAACCAGGTGTACACCACAATTAACCCGTTGGTGGAGTAGAGTTTGAATCCCTCCATCAGGCCATATTTGCGCATCAGCAACGTCAGGCAACCGTTCAGTCCCAACAGGATCACAAAGGCAAACGCCAGCGGAACCCCGGCGAAGTTGCTGGTCATGTTGGTAAACGACATAAAGAATCGGTGCAGTTTGCCGCTTCCCAACTGATGCAGCGAGTAGCCGCCCACCAGCGCGATCAGCAGACCATAAACGCTCGACCAGAGTGAGATATCCAGCGAGAAGCGGATCGCCTGCTGATAAAACGTGGAGGTGAAGATATCGTGGTAATTTCCCCAGCCCCAGGCTTCGTTCATTTCGCTATAGAAGCTGTTAATCGCAATCCACACTAAAGGGGCAATTTGAAATGCGATATAGAACAGCGCGAAGGGCAGCAGGCAGAGCAGCGCTATTCCTTTGCCTTTCATCCTGCATTCTCCTGGGTATTCAACAGTTCCGGACACACCGGCTTATCGTGATCCACGCCAAGGATGTCGCACAGCGTGCCGCACAGTTCCGTCTGCAACGGAGCCGCGTCCAGCTGCAAAGAGAAGGCGCTGCCAAAGACAAACAGCGGCACCTGAGTTTCTTCCGGCAGAATGCCGCCGTGGCTGCGGTCGTCATTCATGCCGTGATCGGCGGTGACCACCACCTGATAGCCCTCTTCCAGCCAGCCCGGCATCCAGTGCGACAAATAGCCGTCTGCCATGCGGGCACGGTTGCGGTACTGCGGTGTCGAGAGGCCAAATTTGTGTCCGGCATCATCAATGTTCATCGGGTGGATTAGCAGGAAGTCAGGATTAAAGCGCAGGCGCAGGCTTTCCGCATCCTCAAACAGGTGCGAGTCCGGATAGCCGTCGTCAGAGTAAAAATGGCCGTACTGAATCGGCAGCGAAGCGTCTTCAGTGTGGCGATCGCGGGCGGCCTGCCACGGAGAGCGATTGTATAATTCGCTGACCCAGTTATAGGCCGCTGCCGCCGTTGTCAGCCCGGCATCGCGCGCATAGTGGAAAATACTGCGCTCTTTGCTCAGACGGCTGACGCCGTTGTGAATGATGCCGCTTTTCACCGGCGGAACACCGGTAAGGATGCACTCGTACAAAGGGCGGGACAGCGAGGGAAGCTCGCAGGTGATCTGGTAGAGCTGCCCGTTCCCCTGCGCGCATTCCGCGTGCAGATACCCCATGGCATGTTGCGCCACGTCAAAACTCAGGCCGTCCAGCACTACCAGAATCGTTTTCATCCCGAATCCTTATTGCTTCATGTTAACAATGACGTTTTCCTGCCACAGGCGAGGCAGCATTTTGGACGCTTTGTCCCAGGCTTCCGGGTCTGCAATCGGGTGGGCATTTTTGTACTCAGCGTTAGGCAGCAATTTAGCCTGCACATCCGCTGGCAACGTCAGATGCTCTGCACGGATTGGACGGGCATAGCCCCGCGCCAGGTTGATCTGGCCCGCATCCGAGAAGATGTATTCACGTGCCAGTTTGGCCGCGTTCGGATGTTTAGCGTATTTGTTGATGATGGTGGTGTAGCCAGAGGTGATTGAGCCGTCAGACGGGATAACCACTTCGAACTTACTCTTATCAATCTGATCGCGGTAGTTCAAGCCGTTGAAGTCCCAGACCACGGCAACCTGAATTTCACCCTTCTCAATGTTGGCAATCACCGGATCGGTCACGCCCAGACGGCCTTCTTTCGCCAGGTCGCTGAAGAAGCTCAACGCTGGCTTCAGATCTTTCTCGCTGCCGCCCATGGCATAAGCGGCTGCCAGCACGCCGTTAGCCGCCTGTGCCGCAACGCCAACGTCACCGATGGTCACCACGTATTTGCCTTTCTTCAGGTCTGCCCAGCTGTGCGGGATGTCTTTAACCTGATCCTTGTTGACGATAAAGGCGATGGTGCCGGTGTAGGCCAGCGCCCAGTTACCCTCTTTGTCTTTCGCCCAGGCAGGAACCTGATCCCAGGTGCTTGGTTTGTACGGCTGCGCCAGACCTTTTTGCACGGCAACCGGGCCAAATGCGGCGCCTACGTCACCGATATCGGCAGTTGCGTTGCTCTTTTCAGCGGCAAATTTTGCCAGTTCCTGAGCAGAGGACATGTCGGTATCGCTGTGCTTGATACCGTATTTGCTGCTGATATCTTCCCAGGTGCCTTTCCAGTTGGCCCAGCTGTCTGGCATGCCGACACTGTTAACCTGGCCTTCCGCTTTGGCGGCTTTCTCCAGTGCAGCAAGATCGGTATCGGCGGCGTGAGCGGCCGGAAGGGCAAGGAAGATGGCGCTGGCTAACACAGATGCGAACAAAGATTTCATAACTGCTGCTCCAGATGATAAGTTGAGTGGCCTTCTGGACTAGTCCAGCAAGATCCGAGCCAATCTAGCCTGGCGATATGACAGTTTTATGTCAGAGCCCTGTGGGCAGTGGACTAGTCCACCCTCTCTGATAGCATTGGAATGTGGAATCTGCGCGAAGATCGATCTGTTTATGTGCAGCTTCGCACCAAATTGAGGCTTTGATGTGATGAAAGCGTTAACTGTGGATGTCATTTGCCAGACCCTGGCCGCCAGGATCGCCAGCGGCGATTTTGCGATCAGTGGACGCCTGCCTTCAGAGCGTTGTCTGAGCGAGCAGTTCTCCACCACACGCATTACGCTGCGTGAGGCGCTGGGCCAGTTAGAGTTCCAGGGGATGATTTATCGTGAGCTGCGTCGAGGCTGGTTTATCGCCCCGCCTCGTCTGGCTTATGATCCGCTGTTACGTAGCCACTTCCATGCCATGGCTGAACAGCAGGGACGTAAGGCAGAAACTGAAGTGCTTGATGCACAAAGAGTGAAGGCCACCGCCGGGCTGGCCCAGCAGCTTGGCATGGTGGAAGGCGAGGAAGTGTATCGCATCCAGCGACTGCGCCGGATTGATGGCCGCGCGGTGCTCTACGTAGAGCATTATCTGAATCCGCAGTATTTCCCGGACCTGTTGAGCTTTGATTTAACGCGTTCGCTGACCACGCTCTATCAGGAAGAGTACGGCATTAATTACGGGCGTGTGGGATTTACTATGTTACCTGCGCCGTTGCCAACCTTTGCCGCCCCCGCACTGAAAGTGGCTTCAGGAAGCCCGGCACTGTTCATCACCCGCATTAACCGCGATCAGCACGACCGCATCATCGACTGCGACTACGAATACTGGCGCTATGACGCGCTGTATATTGACGTTCAGGTCAGGGAAGCAGGGCAAACCAGCCGACAGCCAGCTTGCCCTTAAGAGGACGGTTAGTCTGCGTCGTAGCCCAGGTTGGGCGCCAGCCAGCGTTCAACTTCGCTTACCGCCATGCCTTTGCGGCGAGCGTAATCTTCAATCTGATCGCGCTGCAGCTGCGCCACCGCGAAGTATTTACTCTCCGGATGACTGAAGTACCAGCCTGATACCGCAGCGCCCGGCCACATGGCGAAGGATTCGGTCAGCTTCATGCCGGTGTGCGTTTCCACATCCAACAGCTTCCAGATGGTCTCTTTTTCGGTATGTTCCGGGCAGGCCGGATAACCTGGAGCGGGACGGATGCCCTGATAGTTTTCGCGGATCAGCTCTTCATTACTGAGGTTCTCTGTGGCAGCAAAGCCCCAAATAACCTTACGGACTCGCTCATGCAGGTACTCGGCAAAGGCTTCGGCCAGACGGTCAGACAACGCCTTGACCATGATTTTGTTGTAGTCATCATGTTGGGCATCAAAGGCCTCTGCCAGCGCATCTTCTTCCAGACCGCCCGTCACCGCGAAGGCCCCAAGATAATCGGCTTTGCCGCTGGATTTTGGTGCGACAAAATCGGCAAGGCAATAGTTCGCAAAGCCTGATTTCTCTGTCTGTTGACGTAAGTGATGACTTACTTGCAAAATCTTAGTGCGCGACTCATCTTCGTACACTTCAATGTCGTCACCCACGCGATTTGCCGGAAATATCCCGACTACGCCACGCGGATTCAGGGATTTTTTAGCGCTCAGATCGTCCAGCATCGCGTTAGCATCCGCCAATAAGCGCTTCGCCTCTTCTCCGACCACTTCATCTTCCAGAATGCGCGGATATTTGCCCGCCAGCGACCAGGTCATAAAGAATGGCGTCCAGTCGATGTAGTGACGCAAGGTTTCGATGTTAGCACTCACTTCGCTCACACCCAGCCTGTGTGCTACAGGTGGCGTGTAAGTTTCCCAGTCAAAGGCCATATCATTGTCTCTGGCAACCTGCAAACTGACCGGCGGCGTGCGCGGCTTTTTACGCGCGTGCTGAATGCGCACCGTGTCGTATTCTTTGCGGGTGCGTGCAACAAAATCATCATGCTGCGTAGCGGACAGCAATGCGGATACCACGCCCACAGTGCGCGAGGCGTTTTGCACGTAGACCGTAGGTCCACTGTAATTCTGTTCAATCTTCACCGCAGTGTGAGCTTTGGAGGTGGTTGCTCCGCCGATCAGCAGCGGCAGCGTAAAGCCCTGACGCTCCATCTCCTTCGCTACGTTGACCATTTCATCCAGCGAAGGCGTGATCAGACCGGACAGGCCGATAATATCGGCGTTATGTTCTCTGGCGGTTTTCAGAATTTTATCGCTGGGGACCATCACGCCCAGGTCGATGATTTCATAGTTATTACACTGCAAGACCACGCCGACGATATTTTTGCCGATGTCATGCACATCGCCCTTCACCGTAGCCAGCACGATCTTGCCGTTGGTGCTGCCCTTCTCTTTGCTGGCTTCGATATAAGGTTCGAGGTAGGCCACGGCCTGCTTCATCACCCGCGCCGATTTCACCACCTGCGGCAGGAACATTTTGCCTTCGCCAAACAGGTCGCCGACCACGTTCATGCCTGCCATCAACGGCCCTTCAATCACTTCAATTGGGCGGCTGGCATTCTGACGGGCAGCTTCGGTATCTTCTTCAATAAATTCGGTGATGCCTTTAACCAGCGAGTACTCAAGACGTTTTTCAACGTCCCAGCTACGCCATTCAGCCTGCGGCTTGGTACTGCCTTCATCGGATTTAGTGCCACGGTATTTTTCTGCAATCTCCAGCAGGCGTTCGGTGCCCTGATCGGTACGGTTAAGCACCACATCTTCCACCGCCTGACGCAGGTCTTCATCCAGGTCGTCGTAAATCGCCAGCTGACCGGCGTTAACGATCCCCATATCCATCCCATTACGAATGGCGTAATAAAGGAATACGGCGTGGATGGCTTCACGCACAGGTTCGTTGCCACGGAATGAGAAGGAGACGTTAGAAACACCGCCTGAAATCATTGCATGGGGCAGCTCACGTTTGATGTCTTCACAAGCGCCAATGAAATCCATCGCGTAGTTATTGTGCTCTTCGATCCCGGTCGCTACTGCGAAGATGTTGGGGTCGAAAATGATGTCTTCTGGCGGGAAACCGACTTCTTCTGTCAGGATCTTGTAGGCGCGGCGACAGATCTCGATTTTTCGCTCGCGAGTGTCTGCCTGACCGACTTCATCAAAGGCCATCACCACCATTGCTGCCCCATAACGGCGCACCAGCTTCGCCTGGTGTTTAAACGCTTCAACGCCCTCTTTCATCGAGATGGAGTTAACGATGCCTTTGCCCTGAATGCACTGCAGGCCTTTTTCGATAACGTCCCATTTTGAGGAGTCGATCATGATCGGCACGCGGGCAATATCCGGCTCTCCGGCGATCAGATTCAGGAAGCGCACCATGGCCGCTTCCGCATCCAGCATCCCTTCGTCCATGTTGATATCGATAATCTGCGCGCCGCTCTGCACCTGCTGCAGGGCAACTTCGAGCGCTTCGTTATATTTATCTTCTTTAATCAGGCGTTTAAATTTTGCTGAGCCGGTAACGTTGGTACGCTCACCAACGTTTACAAACAGCGATTCTGCGCTGATAGTCAGGGGTTCCAGGCCCGCCAGACGACAGGCTACGGGCAGTTCAGGCAGAGGGCGAGGCGCCACGCCTTCAACCGCTTTGGCCATCGCCGAAATGTGTTCCGGCGTGGTACCGCAGCAACCGCCCACGATATTCAGGAAGCCCGATTGTGCCCATTCGCCAATCTGTTCCGCCATGATCCCGGCATCTAAATCATATTCACCAAAAGCGTTGGGCAAACCGGCGTTAGGGTGCGCGGTGACATAACCTTCGGCAATGCGGGAGAGCTCGGCGACATACTGACGCAATTCGTCTGGACCCAACGCACAGTTCAACCCAAAGGAGAGCGGCTTAGCATGACGAAGTGAGTTGTAGAAAGCTTCGGTCGTCTGGCCAGACAGCGTGCGGCCAGAAGCATCGGTAATGGTGCCGGATATCATCAGCGGCAGCGAAATGCCCAACGCCTCAAATTCGGTTTCTACGGCAAAAATGGCGGCTTTGGCGTTCAACGTGTCGAATACGGTTTCGATCATGATGATGTCTGCGCCGCCCTCGACCAGCGCACGGGTAGACTCGCGATAAGCGTCCACCAGCTGATTAAAGGTGACGTTGCGGAACGCAGGATCGTTGACGTCTGGCGAGATTGAACAGGTGCGGTTAGTTGGGCCAAGTACACCAGCCACATAACGTGGGCGATCTGGCGTACGTGCCGTCCATTCATCGGCTGCAGCGCGAGCCAGTTTGGCCGCAACGTAGTTAATTTCTGCCGACAGCGATTCCATATGGTAATCAGCCATGGCAATGGAGGTGGAGTTGAAGGTGTTGGTTTCGAGAATATCCGCACCCGCTTGCAGATAAGCGTTGTGGATCTCGCTGATCACCTCAGGGCGGGTCAAAACCAGCAGGTCATTGTTTCCCTTCAGATCGCTCTGCCAGTCGGCAAATCGCTGGCCGCGAAAATCGTCTTCTTCCAGCTTATAACTCTGGATCATGGTGCCCATACCGCCATCAAGCAGCATGATACGTTTTGCCAGCTGCTGATGCAGTGCTTCAATTCTGTTGCTCACTCTCGCCCCTTCCCTTCAACCCGGTGGCAAATATGCCAGCTGGACATACTGGCATAACTTTTAAGCGGGTAAAAGAAAACCACCGTGAGACATTTTCAGGCAGCTCGCTTAACTACTCCGACCAGTAAAGCTGACGTTGCATTATTAACCAATAAAACGAAAATGATTTCCACATGGTGAAAATTAAGGAGTCAGATATGGCGACCCCCGTAGTGGTTAAACGCGGTAAAAAACCCCGCGCGGCTGCCGCTCAACCCGCCCAGCCGGCCGGACAGGTTCAGTCACTGACCCGTGGCCTTAAATTGCTGGAATTTATCGCTGATTCGCACGGCAGCGTGGCGTTAACCGAGCTGGCACAGCAGGCCGGTTTGCCAAACTCCACCACTCACCGTTTGCTGACCACGATGCAGCAACAGGGCTTTGTCCGCCAGGTTGGCGATTTGGGGCTCTGGACGATTGGCGCGCATGCCTTTGTGGTGGGAAGCAGTTTTCTGCAGAGCCGAAACCTGCTGGCTTTGGTGCACCCGATGCTGCGCCAGCTGATGGAAGACTCCGGGGAAACCGTCAATCTGGCGGTATTGGACCTGAGCGATCGCCAGGCGGTGATTATTGACCAGGTTCAGTGCACTCAGCTGATGCGGATGTCCGCGCCTATTGGCGGCAAATTGCCGATGCACGCTTCCGGCGCGGGTAAAGCTTTCCTGGCGAATCTCAATGATGCTCAGGTCAGCGAACTGTTGCACCGGCAGGGCTTGCATCACTACACGCCCAAAACGTTGATGTCGCCGCACATTTTAAAAGAGAACCTCGCGCTGGTGCGCAAAGTGGGCTTTTCCTTCGATGATGAAGAACATGCGCTTGGCCTGCGCTGCGTGGCAGCCTGTATTTATGATGAGCACCATGAACCCTTTGCCGCCATTTCCATTTCGGGACCGATCTCCAGAGTGACCGATGACCGTGTGACCGAACTGGGTGCCATGGTAATAAAAGCAGCAAAAGAGATTACCCGCGAATACGGCGGCGCGCGCTGAGCTGGCTCAGAAATACCGAGTGGAGTTTCATTGTTGTTGCAGAAAAATCAGGGCCAGATTTGAGTTTAGTGAAGTGGTGTCGTTGAGATGAAATAGTGTGCGCTACACTGCGCCTGGGTGCTCAGGATCTTTTTGTCCTGGGTTGCCAGGACAAAAAGAGAAAAGCCCCACCTGAGGTAACTCAAAGTGAGGCCGCTCTTACACCCGACAGTGTAAAGGTAGCCTTTTACCCGCTGAAAAGCAACGGAGAAAGGAGGCCAAAGATGGCACAGAAAATGTTCGCCCTCTGCTTAATTGTGGTCTGTATTACAGTTGTTACTGTCATCTGGATCACGCGTGGTTCGCTCTGCGAATTGCACATTAAACAAGGAGGAACAGAGGTTGCTGCCAGCTTAGCCTGTGACTCGACAAGGTAAAGCAACCCCACTGGCGGGCAGCCTGCTCGCCAGTGCAGTGTTGAGGTGGGGTCTTTGAGCACCCTTCCCCGCAAAATTTGAACCAGATCACATTTACCGCCGATTCCCCGCTGTTCTGATTGCGTACTCAGCGCATTCCCCCAACAATGCTAAGGAGAGATGTTACCGGTAACAACGCCAGCGAGCGTCGTGCCTTTGCTATTTTGGAGCTGAGCTATGAGCAATCAACACCACAGAATTTACGTCATCATGGGGGTCTCCGGCAGCGGAAAATCTGCCGTGGCGGCCAGCGTCGCCCGTCAGCTCTCAGCAGGAATGCTGGATGGCGATTTCCTGCACCCCCGCGATAACATTCAGAAAATGGCCGCAGGTGAAGCGCTGAATGATGGGGACCGTGCGCCGTGGCTAACGGCCCTTAACGATGCCGCCTTTGCTATGCAACGCACCAATAGCGTGTCGATCATCGTCTGCTCTGCACTGAAGAAGCATTATCGTGACCGTTTGCGTGCCGGTAACAGCAACCTGTCGTTTGTCTATCTGCATGGCGATTTCCCGGTGATTGAAGCGCGCCTTGCCGCTCGCAGTGGTCATTTCTTCAAAACCCAGATGCTGGTCAGCCAGTTTGCTGCGCTGGAACAGCCAGGCGCGGAAGAAAGTGACGTCAAGATCATCGACATTAATCAACCACTGGAACAGGTGATTGCCGCAACGGTTGAGCATATCCAGCACTTCCAGCTACAGGAAGCCTGCGCATGAACAACGTTCACCCAGCCATTGCCCGCGTCACTCAGCGCATTGTTGAACGCTCAGCAGAGACCCGCGCCGCCTATCTGGCCCGTATCGACGCCGCCCGCTCTAAAACCGTACAGCGTGCAAAACTGGCCTGTGGCAACCTTGCCCACGGCTTTGCCACCTGCCAGCCAGACGATAAGGCGTCGTTGAAAAATATGGTGCGCAGCAATATCGCCATCATCACCGCTTACAACGATATGCTCTCAGCCCACCAGCCTTACGAGGTCTATCCGGACAAAATTCGCCGTGCCCTGAATCAGGTCGGAGCGGTTGGTCAGGTTGCTGGCGGCGTGCCTGCAATGTGCGACGGTGTGACCCAAGGCCAGGACGGGATGGAACTCTCGCTGATGAGCCGCGATATCATCGCCATGTCATCCGCTGTTGGCCTGTCTCACAATATGTTCGATGGCGCCCTGTTCCTCGGTATTTGCGACAAAATCATTCCCGGCCTGGTCATGTCGGCCCTGTCGTTTGGTCATCTTCCTGCGCTGTTCATTCCCGCTGGCCCAATGAGCAGCGGCCTGCCGAACAAAGAAAAAGTCCGCGTTCGCCAGCTGTATGCCGAAGGTAAAGCCGATCGCCATGCGCTGCTGGAAGCGGAAGCCGCCTCCTATCATGGCATTGGTACCTGCACCTTCTACGGCACCGCCAATACCAACCAGATGGTGATGGAAGTGATGGGGATGCATCTGCCCGGCTCTTCCTTTATCCATCCTGATACGCCGCTGCGTGAAGCGCTGACTGATGCCGCTGCCCGCCAGGTGACTCGCCTGACCGAAATGTCCGGCAACTATCTGCCTCTGGGTAAACTGGTTGATGAGAAAGTGGTGGTTAACGGGATTGTCGCGCTGCTGGCAACAGGTGGCTCAACCAACCTGACCATGCATATGGTCGCAATGGCGCGTATGGCTGGTATCCAGATTAACTGGGATGATTTCTCCGAGCTTTCAGAGGCGATCCCGCTGCTTTGCCGCATCTATCCCAATGGCCCGGCAGACATTAATCAGTTCCAGGCCTCCGGCGGCGTGGCTCTGTTGGTGCGTGAGCTTCTCGCTCACGGCCTGCTGCATGAAGACGTCCACACTGTGGCCGGTTTTGGCCTGCAGCGTTACACCCAGGAGCCGTGGCTGGATAACGGTCAGCTGGCCTGGCGTGATGGCCCGGATGCTTCGCTCGATGACAAGGTGATCGCTAAGGTGTCGCAGCCTTTCGAGCAACATGGCGGGACTAAAGTGCTACAGGGTAATCTGGGCCGCGCCGTGATGAAAACCTCTGCGGTTCCGGCTGATAATCAGATTATTGAAGCGCCTGCCGTTGTGTTCGAAAGCCAGCACGACGTGCTGCCCGCCTTCGAAGCGGGCGAGTTGAACAAAGATTGCGTGGTGGTGGTGCGCTTCCAGGGGCCTCAGGCCAATGGAATGCCGGAACTGCATAAGCTGATGCCGCCACTTGGCGTGCTGATGGACCGGGGCTTTAAAGTGGCTCTGGTCACTGATGGTCGCTTATCGGGCGCGTCAGGCAAAGTGCCTTCGGCCATCCATGTTACCCCTGAAGCCTATACCGGCGGTCTGCTGGCGAAAGTGCAAAACGGTGACGTGATCCGGGTAAATGGCCGCACAGGCGAGCTTGAACTGCAGGTTGATCGGGCCGAACTGAATGAACGAACGGCTTATCAGCCTGATTTAAGCGCTGAGCATATTGGCTCCGGGCGTGAATTATTTGGCGCGCTGCGTAGTCAACTTTCAGGAGCCGAACAGGGCGCCTGCTGCATCAAATTTTAATGGAGAGCACCTCAATGAATAACTGGAAAACCAGCGCAGAGCAGATCCTGACTTCAGGCCCGGTCGTCCCGGTGATCGTGATAAACAAACTGGAACATGCTGTGCCACTGGCTAAAGCCCTGGTCGCTGGCGGCATTCGCGTGTTGGAAGTCACTCTGCGTACGGCTTGTGCGCTAGAGGCCATCCGCACCATTGCTAAAGAAGTCCCGGACGCGATCGTTGGCGCAGGAACAGTGATCAACCCTCAGCAACTTCATGAAGTGACCGAAGCTGGTGCGCAGTTTGCGATCAGCCCAGGCCTGACAGAAGATCTTCTGAAAGCGGCAAATGCCGGATCGATCCCATTGATCCCTGGGATCAGCACCGTTTCTGAGCTGATGCTGGGCATGGATCATGGCCTGCGTGAGTTTAAATTCTTCCCGGCTGAAGCCAACGGCGGCGTGAAAGCGCTGCAGGCCATCGCGGGGCCTTTCCCTCAGGTTCGCTTCTGCCCGACTGGCGGCATCTCGCCGGCTAACTACCGCGACTATCTGGCGCTGAAAAGCGTGCATTGCATCGGTGGCTCCTGGCTGGTGCCTGACGATGCGCTGGAGAACGGCGATTACGACCGCATCACCTCGCTGGCACGCGAAGCTGTAGCAGGCGCTTCAGCCTGATCCTGTCGCAGAGCCTGGCTTTCCGTCAGGCTCTGCGCATAGCGCTGACAGAAGCGCTGTCGCCGACGGTAAGCATAAACATCCTCAATGTGCCCTTCATGAATACGCTGTTGCAGGCTTCGCCAGAAAGCAGCCGTGAATAACTCCGAATGCATCTCATCAAATAACAGCGCAATAGCCGGATCGGCACAGAGATAGTGGCGAAACTCCTCCGGGAACACATCCTCTGGCGTCACGCTGTACCAGGGTTCGTGGCTCAGCTCATCTTCTGGATAACGGGGAGCGGGGATCTGCCGAAAATTCACCTCGGTCATGTAGCTAATCTCATCATAATCATAAAACACCACGCGACCGTGACGGGTTACGCCAAAATTCTTGTAGAGCATGTCTCCGGGAAAGATGTTTGCAGCGGCCAGCTGCTTAACGGCATTGCCATACTCTTCAATCGCCTCACGGCGTTGTTGCGCATCCGCCTGTTCCAGCCACAGATTCAGCGGCGTCATCTTGCGTTCCAGATACAGATGGCTGATCGCTAGTTTGTCGCCCTGCTCCTGCAGTTTTTCCGGGATCTCCTGCCACATCACCTGCAGCAACTCTTTGCTGATGCGAGCTTTGTCGAGGGCAAAGTTTTCAAATTCCTGGGTGTCCGCCATGCGGCCGACACGGTCGTGCTCTTTGACCAATTGATAACACTGCCGGACACGCTCAGGCGTTACCTCTTTTTGCGGGGCAAAGCGGTCTTTAATCACCTTAAATACCCGGTCATATCCCGGTAACGTGAAGACCAGCATCACCAGTCCCCGCACGCCGGGGGCAATGATGAGCTCTTCAGAGGTGGCGCTCATATACTGCAGATATTCCCGGTAGCACTCGGTTTTACCGTGCTTCTGGCAGCCGATAGCCATATACAGCTCTGCGGTGGTTTTTCCCGGCAGAATTTCCCGCAGCCACTCCACCAGCGCAGCAGGTAACGGCGCGTAAACCATAAAATAGGCGCGGGCGAAGCCAAACACGATGCTGGCTTCACGCTTACGCGTCAGGCAAGTATCAATCATCAGTTCGCCCCGATCGCTTCGGTGGATGGGTAACAGAAAGGCGTAGACGCCAGACTCAAGGCGAAGCTTTGCCACCAGCCAGGCCGCTTTATTGCGATAGAAAAGCTCGTTGGCCACTTCCAGCGCTCCGCCAGCCAGCTGCTGTTTACTGAAATTCTCCTGCAGATGGGCCATCACAAAACCGATATCCCGCTGACTGTCCTGCCAGGGCAGACGCAGCGGCAGATCGTGTAAAACCCTGCTCAGGAGTGCCTGCCAGTCGCCGTGGGCATAGAACGTTTTCGCCAGCGGACGCGGAAGAGTACGAAAGCGCCGTTCAGGCTGTGAGCTGAAGATAAACAAGCGTTCTGGCGTCAGCAGTTGATGTCCAAACAGACGGCAATAGACAGAATTGAAGAAGCTTTCGGCTATTTCGAAACGGGGATAGTCGGGCAACAGCTCGGTGTAAATCGCCTTCACCCGCAGCAGAAAATCGTCGTCATTGACTTGCTCTCCTGTTATACAGCGGAGCTGCTCTACCACCAGACCAACGTGACGATCGTACAGATGGATACGGGCCTTCATGGCAGCCTGCACGGCCTGCCAGTCGGCCTGTTCAAAACGGTGCTGGGCCCCGGCTGTCACTTCCAGAAACCGGCCGTACTGCGCATCAAAACCCTGCAGGATGGTCTGTGCTATCAGCGTTTCTCGTTGTGTCATGGGGCCCCCGTTTGTCCGATCAGAATTGCTGTTCTTCCGTTGATCCGGTCAGCGCGGTCACTGAAGAGACGCCGCCCTGAATGATATTGGTGACGCTGTCAAAATAGCCGGTACCCACCTCCTGCTGATGTGAGGAGAAGGTATAGCCTTGTTCCCGCGCGGCAAATTCCGGCTGCTGCACTTTTTCCACGTAATGACGCATCCCTTCGCCCTCCGCATAAGAGCGGGCGAGATCGAACATGCTGAACCACATACTGTGGATCCCCGCCAGGGTGATGAACTGGAAGCGGTAACCCATTTCACTCAGCGACTGCTGGAAATGCGCGATGGTGGTGTCATCGAGATTCTTCTTCCAGTTAAAAGAAGGTGAGCAGTTATAGGCCAGCAGCTTACCCGGGAAGCGGGCGTGGATAGCGTCGGCGAAGCGTTTTGCCAGCGCCAGATCCGGGGTGGACGTTTCGCACCACAATACGTCGGCATAAGGCGCATAAGCCAACCCACGGCTGATGGCCTGCTCGATACCGGCATGCGTTTTAAAGAAGCCCTCTGGCGTGCGCTCGCCGGTAATAAACTCCCGGTCATATTCATCGCAGTCCGAGGTGATTAAGTCAGCCGCATCGGCATCTGTACGAGCAATCAATACGGTTGGAACGGCCATGACATCCGCTGCCAGACGGGCTGCCACCAGCTTGTGGATCGCTTCCTGAGTCGGGACCAGGACTTTGCCGCCCATATGGCCGCATTTCTTCACCGACGCGAGCTGATCTTCAAAATGGACGCCACCTGCGCCGGCCTGAATCATCGCCTTCATCAGTTCAAAGGCATTCAGCACGCCACCAAAGCCCGCTTCCGCATCGGCGACTATCGGCAGGTAATAATCCACATGCCGCGGATCGCCCGGTTCAATCTGGTTCGCCCACTGGATCTGGTCTGCTCGCTGGAAAGTGTTGTTGATGCGCTCAACCACCGACGGGACAGAGTTGGCCGGATAGAGCGACTGATCCGGGTACATGCTGCCTGCCAGGTTGGCATCTGCCGCCACCTGCCAGCCGGAGAGATAGACCGCTTCGATCCCGGCTTTGGCCTGTTGTAATGCCTGCCCGCCTGTCAGTGCCCCAAGGCTGTTGATATACCCTTTCTTCGCTCCACCGTTCAGCAGATCCCAGAGTTTTTCTGCCCCAAGCTGCGCCAGTGTGCAGGCAGGATTCACCGAGCCGCGCAGCTTCACCACTTCTTCCGCAGAGTAAGGACGGGTAATGCCTTCCCAGCGTGCATCTCGCCAGGATTGAGTCAGTTGGTCGATCTGTTGGGTACGAGAAGTCATAGCAAAATCCCCAGTAGGTCAGTGAAGTAAGCTGTAGCCCGGCAGAGTCAGAAACTCCACCAGCTCGGGTTCAGTAGTAATGCGTTCCATCAGTTCGGCGGCTTCGCAGAAACGCCCCTGAGAGAAGCGTTGGTCTCCAAGCTCCTGCTGGATAACCTGCATCTCTTCGGCCAGCATCTGTCGGAACAACGCCTCGGTAACCTTCTCCCCTGTTTGCAGCGTTTTACCATGGCGGATCCACTGCCAGATCGAGGTACGAGAGATTTCAGCCGTAGCCGCATCCTCCATCAAGCCATAGACCGGGACGCAGCCATTGCCAGAGATCCAGGCTTCGATGTACTGCACGGCCACGCGAATGTTGGCTCGCATTCCGGCTTCGGTTCTTTCGCCAGCACAGGGCTCCAGCAACTGTTCAGCCGTGATGGGGGCATCATCCTCTCGCAGGACATCCAGCTGATTAGGCTTGTCGCCCAGCACCTGAGTGAAAACGGCCATCACCGTATCTGCCAGGCCCGGGTGAGCAATCCAGGTGCCGTCGTGACCGTTGGTGGCCTCACGCTCTTTGTCCGTTCTCACCCGGTTGAGCACCCATTGGTTGCGCTCCTGCTCTTTGCTCGGGATAAAGGCCGCCATCCCACCCATCGCAAAAGCACCACGGCGGTGACAGGTTCTAATCAGCAAACGCGAGTAGGCATCCAGAAATCCTTTTTCCATCGTCACCGACTGACGATCGGGTAACACCCGATCGGGATGATTTTTCAATGTTTTGATATAGCTGAAGATGTAGTCCCAACGGCCACAGTTCAGACCCACGATGTGATCGCGCAGGCTGAAAAGGATCTCGTCCATCTGAAATACCGCTGGCAGCGTTTCGATCAGCAGCGTGGCCTTGATCGTGCCGCGTGGCAGATCAAAACGATCTTCCGCATAGCTGAACACTTCGCTCCACCAGGCCGCTTCCTGCCAGCTCTGGGTTTTCGGCAGATAAAAGTAGGGCCCGCTGCCTTTCGCCAGTAAGGCGTCCACGTTGTGGAAGAAGTAGAGCGCGAAATCAAACAGGCTGCCGGGGATGGCTTCACCACGCCAGGTTACATGCTTCTCCGGCAGGTGCAGCCCGCGAACACGGCAAACCAACACGGCGGGATCGGGCTTCAGCTGGTAGATTTTTCCCGCTTCGTTGCGGTAACTGATGGTGCCGTTAACCGCATCGCGCAGATTGATTTGCCCTTCGATCACTTTGTCCCATGAGGGTGCCAGCGAGTCCTCGAAATCGGCCATAAAGACATTTACATTGGCATTCAGCGCGTTAATCACCATCTTGCGTTCAACCGGGCCGGTGATCTCTACGCGGCGGTCCAGCAGGTCAGCCGGAATGCCACGGATCTTCCATTCACATTGCTTAATGGAATTCGTTTCCGAAATAAATCCAGGCAGTTCACCGGCATCAAAACGCTGCTGTTGCTGCTTGCGGGCGGTCAGTAATTCATTGCGGCGCGGGGTGAATTTCGCCACCAGTTCACCGAGGAATTCCACTGCCGCGTCGGTCAGGATCTGCCGCTCTTTTGGGCCTACAGGGCGCTGGAACGCCATTTCTGTGCTGATAACCTGTTGTGTCATCTCTTCACTCCCAGCCTGGTTGCATCCTCAGAAGGACGATTCTGTCTTTGGGTGATTTTTAACCCGTGAATCAACATACAATTTTTCAAAATATAAAATCAAAAACTATTTCCATTTTATTGCCTCCTAGCCAATAAACTGCTGATAGTTAATGATTTAAAGTTTATCAATTACAGGAATGGAGTTTCACACACTGCTTTTCAGCATGATGGAAGGTGATAAACACTGGCAGATCAAAGAGGTTTGGCAGGGAGACTGGAGGATTTCAGACAATAAAAAAAGGGCCACTCTTTTTCAGAGATTGACCCTTTTCTTCGCTAACGGAGAGTTCATTCCAGGCTGGGATTCATATGGCGCAAATCGAATGGGGTGATCTGGTAAACATAGTAGTTCAGCCAGTTTGAAAACAGCAGGTTACCGTGGCTGCGCCAGCTAGCACGCGGCGTTAGCTGAGGATTATTCTGCGGGAAATAATTATACGGAATATCCGGGTTCAGACCGGCTTCAAAGTCGCGATGAAATTCGCCCGATAAGGTCAGTGCATCATACTCAGGATGCCCGGTGACAAACGCAAGCCGCTTGTCTTTACTGGCAAACAGATAAGCGCCCGTTTGCTCCGATTCAGCAAAAATTTCCAGGTCGGTGTAATCTCGCAGCAGCTGCGTTGGGAAGTCCGCGTAGCGGGAGTGCGGTGCCAGAAAGGTATCGTCAAATCCACGGGTTAACAGTGCATGAGGATGCAGGATCTGGTGGTCGTAAACCCCTGACAGTTTCGTTTCCCGGGTTTGCTTAGGAATGCCGTACAGGATATTCAGTGCAGCCTGAACGGCCCAGCAGACAAACAGCGTGGACGTCACATGCTCTTTCGCCCAGTGCAGCACTCGCTGGATCTGCGGCCAATAGGCAACATCATTAAAATCAACCAGGCCTAATGGCGCACCTGTGACGATCAGGCCATCGTAGTTGTCATGCTGAATATCTTCAAAGTTGCAGTAGAAGTTATTCAGGTGCTCCATCGGGGTGTTGCGTGTTTCACGGCTGTCGATGCGCAACAGCTGGATATCAATTTGCAGCGGCGAGTTGGAAAGCAAGCGGAGAAACTGGTTCTCTGTCTCAATCTTTTTCGGCATCAGATTCAGTACCAACACTTTCAACGGACGGATTTCCTGAGTGCTGGCCCTGGTTGAGGTCATCACAAAGACATTCTCGTTACGCAGAAAATTCACTGCTGGTAGTTCATCGGGTACCCTGATTGGCATAACCTTGCTTCCTCATTTATCCATTCATACGTTTAGACATCCAGACACCCGAAGATAACGCGATGATCGGCGAATGTCGAGGCTTCATCCGTAAGTTGAAAATGTTTCATCTGCGATCGCCAAACATCTCAACAAAGGGCAGCGTTACAGCGGCATCCGTGCTGGCATGACGATAAAGAAGCCAGGTGCGGCTTTTGACTGGCTCCCCACCTACCGCTATCGGCGTACGACAAAGCGTTGGCGCCAGCGGTTGGTAGCTGGAGACAATCGCATAACCTAGTCCTCGCTCCACCATTGCCAGGCAGACTTCCAGTTTATCGACATTCATCACTACTCGCGGTGCCAGCGAATAATTGGCATTCCACCAACGTTCTATAAGTTTAGTGATATGGCCACCGTGGCTGATTTTTATTTGCGGCAGATGGGGTAACAGCGCCAGATCGATCGGCTGGCGGCTAATCAGGTAATAGTCATCTTCATCAATCAGCCTCTTGCCTTCTTTCCAGCCATAGTCGTCTTTCACCACCGCCAGATGGACGTCGCCACGCTGAAGTTTGAGGAACATCTCTTCGCTCAATCCGGTGACCAGATTCACGCTGATGCCCGGATGCCGTTGGCTGAACTCGGCTAACAGATCCGGCAGCCGGTAAGCAGCGAAGTTGCTTGATACCCCGATCTTCAATTCGCCCTGCTGCGGTCCGTTCAGGTTTTGTAATGTGGTGCGCAGGAGTTGCAGTTCATCCAGGACCGTATCTGCGTGCTGCGCCAGATAGCGTCCCTGCGCGGTGAAGTTAAGCCCTTTACCACCGACTTCAAACAACTGAACATCGAGCTTGCGTTCAATCTGTCGCAGGCGATAGCTGAGCGCAGGTTGCGAAGTAAATAACTCTTCCGCTGCACGAGTGATGTTTTTGTACTGCCAGACAGTACGGATGATTAGCCAGTCTTTCTCGTTCATCGCCTGCTCATTTTATTAGCCCACCCTTACCATAAAATAATTTTTGGCAGCATTACGCAAGCCATAAAAAAGCTCAATTGGGAATTGTGCAGCAAAAGGCCTATACCATTATAACGCACTGGTTTTTCTGTAATTAACTGCACCGAATTGGGGAATCATTATGTCTGAACGCACCAACAGCGCGCAGAAAGATAAAATTATTTATGCCGCAAATCATATCAGTCCTGAGATGAACGATCTGGCGTTAAGCCTGCATCAACATCCCGAGCTTAGCTTTGCAGAACACCGCTCGGCGGCTGAATTGATTAAGCCATTACGCGAAGCAGGCTTCAGCATTGAAACCGGAACCGGTGGGCTGGAAACCGCTTTTCGCGCCAGCTGGCAACAAGGAACCGGTGGCCCAACCATCGCTTTTCTCGCTGAGTATGATGCGCTGCCCGAGCTGGGCCATGCCTGTGGCCATAACCTGATTGGGACGGCTTCTGTCGCGGCGGCGCTGGCGTTGAAGGCAGCAAATGTCGAGTTTAACGGCCGCATTGAGGTGATTGGGACACCTGCCGAGGAAGATGGCGGCGGTAAAATCATCATGGTGGAACAAGGCGTTTTTGATGATGTCGACGCGGCGATGATGTTCCACCCAAGAGAGAGGAATATGGTGCTGCGCGGTGCGCTTGCCTGCCATGA
This sequence comes from Erwinia sp., assembly GCF_049696395.1. Taxonomy (GTDB): domain Bacteria; phylum Pseudomonadota; class Gammaproteobacteria; order Enterobacterales; family Enterobacteriaceae; genus Erwinia. The sequence goes on along the minus strand of NZ_JBAVTT010000104.1, from coordinate 1,738 downwards.
CTCCACGTTCAAATTTTATGGTAAGCCAGCTCATGCTGCTTCCGCACCGCAACAAGGGATCAGTGCACTTGATGCGGTGATCCACACCTTCAATGGCATCAATGCCTTACGTCAGTTCTTCACCGATGATGTGCGTATCCATGGCGTGATTACTCACGGGGGTAGCGCGGCAAATATTGTCCCAGCCTATGCGGAAGCTAAGTTTATCCTGCGTGCTGCTACTGTTGGTGGCCTGAGTGAGGTCCGCCGTAAAGTCTATGCTGCCGTCAACGGCGCCGCTGAGATGACCGGAGCACGGGTAGAGATAGAGGAAGGGCTGTTTTACGCCGAGCGTAATAACAATCTGGCGCTGGCAGCCAGCTTTACGGCTAACCTGGCGCTACTTGACGTGGAAAGCTACGACCCACCTAAAAGTGGCGGTGTAGGCTCTTCAGATATTGGCAACGTAAGCCAGGTAACGGCGGCTATTCATCCTTATCTGCGTATTGGTGATGTCACACCTCATACTCCTGAATTTGCCGCTGCGGCTGGTTCTGCGACTGGCCTCAGCGCCATGTTAACGGCGGCGAAGGCTCTGGCGATGACAGCTTATGACTTGTGCCAGGATGAGGCGCAACTGGCGGCGGTGAAGAACGAATTTACTCAGTGGTCCACACAAAAAGTTCAGGCAGGAGAGAAGCAATGATCAAAGTATCCCATATTCTGACGATAGCAACGCTGGCCCTTGGCTGTTCTTCTGCGATGGCGGCAGGTGAAACATTGCGAGTAGCCGCTGACCTGGCCTATCCGCCTTTTCAGTATCGCGATGTGAATGGCAAACCTGCCGGTTTTGAGATCGATATTACCAACGCCGTTTGTAAAGCCATTGCGGTTAAATGTGACTATGTGGTCAGCAGTTTTGATGCAGAGATCCCGTCACTGATGGCCAAAAAAGTGGATTTCATTTCGCCGCTGGGCGCGACCAGTAAACGTAAACAATCGATTGATTTCAGTGACTTTATTTACCATGTTCCTTCTCAGTTAGTAGCGCGAAAAGGTACTAACCTGCAGCCGAGTGCAGAGTCGTTGCAGGGCAAGACGATTGCTGTTCAGCAGGGATCGATACAGGAAATGTATGCCAATAAATATTGGGCACCGAAAGGCGTGGAGATCAAAACCTATCCGGATCAGGATGTGATTTATCAGGATCTGGCTGCGGGACGGCTTGATGGCGCTCTGAGTCCGGCAGTTGCCATTTCGTTTGGCTTCCTGCAGAAGCCTGAAGGCAAAGATTTTGCGCTGATGGGCCCTGAAGTGCGTGACGATTTGCTTTACAGCATTGGTTCAGCTTATGGCGTACGTAAAGGGGATGAAAAAACGCAGCAAATGCTGAATGAAGGACTGTCCAAGGTTATTGCTGACGGCACCTGGCTGAAGATTAAAAAGCACTATTTTGGCGACATTGAGATGAAAGTGACCCGGACAGAGCAAAAATAGACCTTTCAGGGTAACTTTTATCCGTCCCGCAAACGCAAAAAACCCCAACCTTCCGGCTGGGGTTATTGCTTGTTTGATGCCTGGCAGTTTGTGAACGTCCGTTCACCCTGCGGGCCTCAAACTTCACCTTACGGTTCGTTTGTCCTGCTCTCTGAGAGCGGTAACCGCCTTCTGTCATTCCCATAACAAAAAAGCCCCATGCTTTCGCATGAGGCTTGTTTGCTTATTTGATGCCTGGCAGTTCCCTACTCTCGCATGGGGA
>NZ_JBAVTT010000103.1:0-30427 GCF_049696395.1 Erwinia sp. | reverse complement strand
TTACTAAGTCCTGGAGTAATCGCCAGGCAATAGAAGAATTTGTTATTTAGTCTTTTCTGGAGAATTGAATTTATGGCAGGCCACAGTAAATGGGCTAACACCAAGCACCGTAAAGCGGCGCAGGATTACAAACGCGGTAAGATCTTTACCAAGATTATCCGTGAGCTGGTAACTGCAGCAAAACTGGGTGGCGGCGATGCCGGCTCCAACCCACGTTTGCGTGCCGCAATGGACAAAGCGCTGTCGAACAACATGACGCGTGACACCATGAACCGTGCCATTGCACGCGGCGTGGGTGGCGATGACGACAGCAACATGGAAACCATCATTTATGAAGGTTACGGCCCAGGCGGCACCGCTGTAATGGTTGAGTGCCTGAGTGATAACCGTAACCGTACCGTCTCTGAAGTGCGTCATGCCTTCAGCAAAACTGGTGGTAACCTCGGAACTGATGGGTCTGTTGCTTATCTGTTCACCCGCAAAGGCGTGATCACTTTCGCTCCGGGTCTGGCAGAAGATGACGTGATGGATGCGGCATTAGAAGCGGGCGCTGATGACATAGTGACTTATGACGATGGCACAATTGATGTGTTCACCGCCTGGGAAACCGTTGGTCAGGTGAAAGATACGCTCGAAGCCGCAGGCTTGAAGGCTGAATCTGCTGAAGTGACCATGATCCCGTCGACCAAAGCTGATATGGATGAAGACACCGCACCTAAACTGCTGCGTCTGATCGATATGCTGGAAGACTGTGATGATGTACAGGAAGTCTACCATAACGGTGAGATCTCCGATGAGGTGGCGGCAACCCTTTAATGGCGTTGTTTCTGCTCAACCCGCTGGCCGGAGGTGCGTGATGGCGATCATTCTTGGTATTGACCCAGGTTCACGCATCACTGGTTACGGCGTTATTCGTCAGGTAGGCCGCCAGCTGACTTATCTCGGCAGCGGCTGTATCCGTACCAACGTGGTTGATCTGCCTTCACGGCTGAAACTGATTTACGCTGGTGTCAGCGAGATCATTACCCAGTTTCAGCCGGAGTTTTTTGCCATTGAGCAGGTCTTTATGGCGAAAAATGCCGACTCAGCGTTAAAGCTGGGGCAGGCGCGCGGCGCGGCGATTGTGGCGGCTGTAAATCAAGATTTGCCGGTTTTTGAATACGCGGCACGTCAGGTGAAACAAACCGTCGTAGGCACCGGCAGCGCAGAAAAAAGCCAGGTGCAGCACATGGTACGAACCTTGCTGAAACTGTCGGCTAATCCGCAGGCTGATGCCGCAGATGCGCTGGCCATCGCGATTACTCATTGCCACATGAGCCAGAACATTAACCGAATAGGCGAGGGGCCGTTAAGCCTGGCGCGGGGTCGTCTCCGTTCCTGATAAGCTGGATATCCATCCAGCTTTTTTTATGGTATAAAATCCCACTACTCTTATGTGAAGGATGCGAATGTGATTGGTCGTCTTAGAGGCATTATTTTAGAAAAACAGCCACCGTTAGTGCTGCTTGAAGCGAATGGCGTAGGCTACGAAGTGCATATGCCGATGACCTGTTTTTATGAGCTGCCTGAACTGAATCAAGAAGCCATTCTGTTCACCCAATTTGTGGTGCGCGAAGATGCTCAACTGCTGTTTGGTTTTAACAGCAAACAAGAGCGAGCCCTGTTCCGTGAACTGATTAAAGTGAACGGCGTTGGGCCGAAGCTGGCCCTGGCCATTCTGTCTGGTATGTCTGCTCAACAGTTTGTCACGGCCGTAGAGCGGGAAGAAATTGCTGCGCTGGTGAAACTGCCAGGCGTAGGCAAGAAAACGGCCGAACGTCTGGTCGTTGAGATGAAGGACCGCTTCAAAGGAATGCATGGCGATCTGTTCGCCGTAGATGCGCCGTTCGCGCTGACCAGCGAAGTGCAGCAGGCTGATGCTGCTAACGATGCAGAGGGCGAAGCCGTTGCTGCTCTCGTCTCGCTGGGGTATAAACCTCAGGAAGCCAGCCGGATGATCAGTAAACTGGGCCGTCCGGATGCTGATTGTGAAACGCTGATCCGTGAAGCGCTCCGCGCTGCAATTTGAGGTAGAGCATGATAGAAGCCGATCGCCTGGTCTCGCCGGGAACCATTACCGAAGAAGAGGTCATTGACCGCGCCATTCGCCCCAAGCTGCTGCAAGAGTACGTGGGGCAACCGGTGGTGCGCGAACAAATGGAGATCTTTATCCAGGCGGCCAAAATGCGCGGTGATGCCCTCGATCATCTGCTGATCTTCGGCCCGCCAGGCTTGGGGAAAACCACGCTGGCAAATATCGTGGCGAATGAGATGGGCGTGAACCTGCGCACCACCTCTGGCCCGGTGCTGGAGAAGGCAGGCGATCTGGCTGCCATGCTCACCAACCTGGAACCTCACGATGTGCTGTTTATCGATGAGATCCACCGTTTGTCCCCGGTGGTGGAAGAGGTACTGTATCCGGCGATGGAAGATTATCAGCTGGATATCATGATCGGTGAAGGTCCAGCCGCGCGATCTATCAAACTCGACTTGCCGCCTTTTACGTTGATTGGCGCCACCACGCGTGCCGGATCCCTGACGTCACCGCTGCGTGACCGTTTTGGCATCGTCCAGCGTCTGGAGTTTTACAAGGTTGAAGACCTGCGGCATATCGTCTCGCGCAGCGCTGCCTGCCTGGGATTGCCATTAAGCGATGAGGGTGCGCTGGAAATTGCCCGCCGTGCGCGTGGAACACCGCGAATTGCTAACCGCCTGTTACGACGCGTGCGTGACTTCTCCGAAGTGCGTGCCGCTGGCAGCCTGAGTGGTGATGTAGCCTCTCGCGCGCTGGATATGCTCAGTGTTGATACTGAAGGCTTTGACTATATGGACCGCAAGCTGCTGCTGGCGATCATCGATAAGTTTATGGGCGGGCCGGTTGGCCTGGATAACCTTGCGGCTGCCATTGGTGAAGAGCGTGAGACCATTGAAGATGTGCTGGAACCCTATCTTATCCAGCAAGGTTTCATTCAGCGCACGCCGCGTGGCCGCATGGCGACTCAGCACGCTTACAAGCACTTTGGTATTACGCGGGAAGAGTAACTTTTACCCATTCCAGACGAAAAAAAACCGGGCAGACAATCCCGGTTTTTTTATGGCTGAAGCAGCCTGCTTACTCAGTAATGCGGGGCCAGTCAGACCGCCGGACGTTTCAGCATACTCAGCATAAACATCAGCGAAGCACCCAGCACCACCGAAGGGCCAGCCGGCGTGTCGTACCAGGCTGAGAAGCTTAGCCCAGCCGTTACCGCCAGAATCCCTACCAGCACAGCAATCCCGGCCATCTGTTCAGGTGAACGCGCAAAACGTCTCGCTGTTGCAGCAGGAATAATTAACAGCGAAGTGATGATTAACGCACCAACAAATTTCATGGCCACACCAATGGTCAACGCTGTTACCAGCATCAGCACCATTTTGGTCCGCTGAATATTTACGCCGTCTACCTGCGCCAGTTCAGGGCTGATCGTCATCGACAGCAGAGAACGCCAGTTAAAGGCCAGCACCGCCAGCACGATGGCGACGCCAGCGCCAATGGTATACAGGTCGGTTGGGGTGACGGAGAGCAGGTCACCAAAAAGATAGGCCATCAAATCGACCCGCACGTTCGACATCAGGCTGACTACCACCAGACCCAACGACAGCGCGCTGTGAGCAAGAATACCCAGCAGGGTATCAATGGCGAGATGCGGCCTGCGTTCCAGCCAGACCAGCAGCAAAGAGAGCAGCAGCGTAATGGCAATCACGGCATAAAACGGGCTGATATTCAGCAGCAGACCAAAGGCTACGCCAAGCAGAGAAGCATGGGCCAGCGTATCGCCAAAATAGGACATCCTGCGCCACACCACAAACGAGCCAAGCGGGCCAGCGGCCAGCGCGAGTAAAAAACCGGCAAACCAGCCGGGTAACAACAGTTCAATCACTGATTCTGCCCTCTGCGTAAAACAATGCGTCCCTGTAAATCGTGACGGTGATTATGCTGGTGACGATAAATGGCTAACTGTTCGGCACCACGGGAGCCAAACATTGAGATAAATTCAGGGTGTTTAGAGACAACTTCTGGCGTGCCGGAGCAGCAGATGTGTTGATTAAGACACAGCACTTCGTCAGTTTTTGCCATAACCAGATGCAGGTCGTGCGAAACCATCAGCACGGCACAGTTTAATTCGTTGCGCAATTGGTCGATCAAATCGTACAACGCGACCTGGCCGTTCACGTCCACGCCCTGAGTCGGTTCATCAAGAACCAGCACCTGTGGCTGATTCAGCAAAGCACGAGCCAGCAGCACTCGCTGCATTTCCCCGCCAGATAATTTCTGCAGCGGGTAATTTAGGAGTTGTGCAGCCTGAACTCGCTTCAATGCAGGCAGGATATCGTTGCGCTTCACACCGCCGCGAAGCAGCATAAACCGCTCGACGGTCAGGGGCAGGGTAGCGTCCAGATGGATTTTTTGCGGCACATAGCCAATCCGCAACTGGGACGGACGGTTTATCTTGCCCTGGTCCGGTTGGATCAGGCCCAGCACTACGCGGACAAGCGTCGACTTCCCTGCGCCATTAGGGCCGAGCAGGGTCAGGATCTTACCGGGTTGCAGCGTTAACGAAACATCGGAAAGTACACGACGTGCGCCAAAGCGGACAGAGACTTTTTCCAGGCTAATCAGTGAGGACATATTCATTACAGGTTGCCAAAGTTTTAGAATGTTATAATATCACACTCCATCGACTTCTCACGATGGATTGACATATTATGTTACATAATAAAAAACCGCTTTTTACCCTCATCTCCGCTCTGGGATTAGCCGCTTCTCTGGCTGCCCCTGCCCATGCTGCCGTTGTGGCTTCCGTTAAACCCTTAGGCTTTATTGCTGCAGCCATCGCTGATGGGGTCACTCAGGTAGAAGTGCTGTTACCAGATGGCGCCTCTGAGCATGATTACGCACTGCGTCCATCCGATATCAAACGCTTGCAGGGCGCGGATCTTGTGGTCTGGGTAGGGCCAGAAATGGAAGCCTTTATGCCGAAAGCCGTGGCGCAATTACCGGTCCAAAAATCAGTAGAATTATCAGAATTACCAGGGGTAAAACCGCTGTTAATCAAGGGTGCAGACGAGGATGATCATGATCATGGGGAAAGTGCCCATGGACAGGATGAGGCCGACGATCACCCTCACCACGGTGAGTATAATATGCACCTGTGGATGTCCCCAGAGATAGCAAGGCAATCGGCGGTTGCAATCCATGCAAAATTATTGGAACTTATGCCCGAAAGCAGAGACAAACTAGACGCGAACCTCAAACATTTTGAGGATGAATTGGCATCGGCCGATACGCAAATAGATGCTCAGCTTGCGCCGGTTAAAGGTAAAGGGTATTTCGTTTTTCACGATGCTTACAGCTACTTTGAAAAACACTTCGGCTTGACCCCAACGGGTCATTTTACCGTCAACCCTGAGATCCAACCGGGCGCCCAGCGACTACATCAAATTCGAACAGAGCTGGTTGAGCAAAAGGCCGTCTGCGTCTTTGCTGAACCACAGTTCAGGCCGGCCGTGATCAATGCGGTTGCCAGAGGCACCAACGTCCGTTCAGGCACGCTGGATCCGCTGGGAATCGACATTACTGTTGCCAGAGACAGCTACGTGAAATTCCTCTCACAGTTGTCCAGCCAGTACACGAGCTGCCTGAAAGGAGCCTAGAGGAAATTCATAAGTGCAGCAGATTGCCCGCGCTGTCAGTATGGCGTTTAACACATTGCCGCGAACCCACCGCATCATGCTGGGTTCGCTCACCGTAGTGACACTGGCCGTCTCCGTCTGGCGGCCCTTTGTTTATCATCAAACCGGTGAAACCAACCCTATCGTCAAAAGCATTATCCTGGATAAGAGCCAGCTGCGCTCGGTGACACCTGAAGCCAGCGAACCGCTCGATCAGGACACGCCTGCGCCAGAAGATGATGTGCCTAAAGATGAGATAGATCAGGATGTTCCGAATGAATCCGGCACCCACGATTATGTCGTTTCTTCGGGCGACACCTTAAGCAGCGTCCTGAATCAGTATGGCATTGATATGAGTGATATCAACCAACTGGCTAAGGTAGATAAGGATCTGCGCAACCTGGGTGTGGGCCAACAGCTTAGCTGGACGCTGACCGATGATGGCCAGCTTCAACGCCTGACCTGGGAAGCTTCTCGCCGTGAAACCCGCACTTATGACCGCTCAGGCGACACCTTTAAATCCTCTTCTGAAGTGCAGAAGGGTGAGTGGAAAGATGCCGTTCTGTCCGGAACCGTTAACGGCAGTTTTGTTAACAGTGCCAAACAGGCTGGCTTGAGCAGCGGTGAAATCAGTTCAGTCATTAAGGCGCTGCAGTGGCAGATGGACTTCCGTAAGCTTCGTAACGGTGACAAATTCTCTGTGCTGATGTCCCGCGAAATGCTGGAAGGCAAAAGCGAGCAGAGCCAACTGTCTGGCGTACGATTGCAAAGCGGCGGGAAAGATTACTACGCTATCCGCGCCAATGACGGTAAGTTTTATGACCGTACCGGTTCTGGTCTGGCGCAAGGCTTTATGCGTTTCCCAACCGTTAAACAGTATCGCGTGTCATCAAACTTTAACCCGCGTCGTGTGAACCCGGTAACGGGCCGTGTTGCCCCGCATAAAGGCGTCGACTTTGCCCTACCGATTGGCACGCCTGTTCTGGCTGTAGGTGACGGTGAAGTTATCGTCTCCAAGCGTAGCGGTGGCGCTGGTAACTATGTGGCGATCCGTCACGGTCGCCAGTATATGACCCGCTATATGCATATGCAGAAGCTGCTGGTGAAGCCGGGCGAGAAAGTGAAGCGTGGCGAGCGTATCGGGCTGTCCGGCAGCACCGGGCGTTCTACCGGTCCTCACCTGCACTTTGAAATCTGGATCAACAACCAGGCTGTGAATCCACTGACGGCTAAACTGCCGCGCATGGAAGGCCTGACAGGTAAAGATCGCCGTGATTACCTGGCGCAAGTCCGTGACGTCATGCCGCAGTTACGCTTTAAATAAGTCAGTTTTAACGTTCTTCTTTAAGCCGACGGGATATCCCGCCGGCTTTTTCATTTTAGCGACGGAATGATTTGGGGATTGCAAAATTGCCCGTCGGCACTATCATTAGCCCGTTATTGTTTGAGGCGAGTGCATGGAAAACAGCAAAAAAAGCAACATAGAGTTCATTCCTACCTTTCAGAAGTCTTTTCTGCTGCCAAAATATTGGGGCAACTGGCTGGCAATTGGTGCCTTTGCCGGTCTGGCTTGGGTCCCACCGCGTGCGCGCGATCCGCTGCTGGGCGCACTGGGGCGTCTGACAGGAAAGATAGCGAAAAGTGCCAGAAGACGTGCACAGATCAACTTGTTGTACTGTATGCCAGAAGTATCGGAAGCCGATCGGGAAGAAATCATTGATGAGATGTTCGCTATGGCGCCTCAGTCAATGGCGATGATGGCCGAACTGGCGTTACGCCCGGATCATGCAATCCGTCGTATCCACTGGCATAACAAAGAGATTATCGAAGAGATCAGGGCTCAGGGTCAAAACGTCATCTTCCTGGTCCCCCACGGTTGGGCTGTGGATATTCCGGCGATGGTGCTGGCTTATGAAGGCCAGAAAATGGCGGCGATGTTTCATAATCAGAGCGATCCGCTGTTCGACTACGTCTGGAATGCCATTCGTCGCCGTTTTGGTGGCCGTATGCACGCACGCAATGACGGTATTAAGCCCTTTATCAGTTCGATCCGTCAGGGCTACTGGGGCTACTATCTGCCGGACCAGGATCATGGTCCGGAGCAGAGCGAGTTTGTGGACTTTTTTGCTACTTATAAAGCCACTCTGCCAGCGGTAGGTCGCCTGATGAAGATTTGCCGTGCGCGTGTTGTCCCGTTGTTCCCGGTGTATAACAGCAAAACCCATCAGATGGATATCTATCTCCGTGAGCCGATGGATGATTTAGTGAATGTGGATGACCACACGCTGGCGCGCCGGATGAACGAAGAAGTTGAGGAGCTGGTGCGGCCTAATCCGGAACAGTACACCTGGATCCTGAAACTGTTGAAAACGCGTAAAGAGGGCGATATAGAGCCGTACAAACGCAAAGATCTCTACCGAAAGAAGTAAATCAGGTCGGGATAAAAAAAGAGCGGAGTGATAATCACTCCGCTCTTTTTGTTGGTAACTATCCAACTCGTATCTAGTTCACCGCCGTTATCGTTGTGCGACGTTTCCGCTCACGCAGGAAAGAACGCACCAGCAGCAACCACACCAGACCACAAGCCAGATTCACCACGCTGAACATAAAGCTTCCGCCACTGAAGTAAGCGCTTTTCGCCAGCTCAATCCCTAACGCAAAGACCAGGATACTGACCATGCCAAGCATCGCAGCAACGCTGCCTTTGCCAGCCGTGCTGGAGAACAGCGTCAGACGATAAAGCCCGGCGTTCACCAGCCCGGTGCCAAAGCCGTACAGACTAAGACCAGCCGTCAGCCACAGATAGCTGTGTGGGTTGATTGAGGTGCAGAGTGCAGCCAGCGCAAGGCCAATCACAATCGGCCAGGCACCCAGTTTTAACGGTTGTTCAATCGCCAGACGGCCAGAGAGGCGACCCAGCGTCAGGTTACCCGCAATCATCGCGACAAACACCGGCAGCTGTAACAGGGCATAATCCATGCGGGTCAAGCCTTCATCATGGATCAGGATCACCGGGGAAAGGGCAACCCAGGCCAGGCAGGGAATAGTCACCAGGCCGATAGCCAGCGAGCCACTCATCACCTGACGGTCTGTCAGCAGGGAGTAATAGCCTTTGCCCAATGATTTCAGTGACAGCGAGGTATTACGGTCACCCGACGTTTCCGGCATAGTGCGCCACAGGCCGATCAGCGCTATCGCCGTTACGCCACCAAACAACCAGAACATGGTGCGCCATTCGCCCACAGACAGGAAAGCCGCTCCGGCCAGCGGCCCAGCCAGCGGAGCCAGCAGCGCTACGTTAGCCATCAGCGCCATAATCTTCACGCTGAGGGATTCATCAAAGGCTTCCTGGATCGCGGCGTACCCCACCGCGCCAATGAAGCACAGGCTTATCCCCTGTAAAAATCGCAGCAGGATAAACTGCTCAATGCTCTGCACCCAATGTGTGGCGAAGCAGGTCAGCATAAAGAAAGCAACGCCAGCCAGCATCACCGGACGGCGACCAAGCTTGTCGGAAAGGGGGCCCAGTAACCATTGCAGCACGATCCCACCAATAAGATAGGCAGTTAGCGAGGCGGAAACCCATTCCGGGCCAACCTTGAATTCGCTGGTGACCAGCAACATACCTGGCTGGATCATGTCGTGGGCGATGTACGTCGCAAACTCAAACAGCACAAGGGAGAGAGGGAAAATCAGATGGCGGCGGGTAAGGCTCGACACCGGAACAAATGAGGCCATTCTGGCTCCTTCCAGCAAGGATAAGAAAAACAAAAGACGCGGTCACCAAAGCGACCGCGTCAACATACACCAGTTTTGTGGAGGATTGATGAATTATCTGGCTTAGCGTTACGGCTCGTTGGCGTCAGGGGCTCACTCCCTGCGGCAACAGCTAAGCCGGTTCACTCACTCCTTAACGAAACGCCGCAATCGGGTTGACCAGGGTGCCGGCAAACTTCAGGTTTTCTGCCGGATCGGACAGGTTAATCATCTGCTGATTGTTCGCCAACTGCAGGCGGTTCAGGCAAGAGCGGGTGAACTCAGGCGTGAACATATCATAGCGCTCGAACTTGCTCGCCAACTGCGGATGAGCCTGCTGATACGCTTTCACACAGCTGGCCACGGCCTGCCAGAACTTCTCTTCAGGCAGCGTGCCAGACTCATCAAGAATGGCGCTGATAAAGCGGAAGATGCAGTCGAACACGTCAGTAAAGATCGAGAGCAGCTTCAGATTTTCCGGTACGTCGACCGCCAGACGTTGCACTTTCTCAGGTAATACCGCGTCCGGATTCATTACGGCAATCTCTTCGCCGATGTCTTTCATATAGGCACTGACCGGCACGTTGTTTTCCAGCAGCAGGATCAGGTTCTCGCCGTGCGGCATAAAGACCAGGTCATGCTGGTAGAAGCAGTGCAGTAACGGGCTGAGATAGCAGGTCAGATAGCGCGCAATCCATTGATCGGCCGCTAAACCAGAGTCCGCGATCAGAGCAGGTAGCAGCGCTTTCTGATGCTGATCGATATGCAGGAACGACGCCATGGTCATCAGGCGCTGGTTAGCCTGAAGGTTGGCAACCGGGTTATCACGCCACAGCGCGGCAAACATCTTCTTATATGCCGAATCACCGGCGATCGCTTTCTCGTAGTAGCGGTTGTGGTAACCCACTGCAGCCACTTCACGCAGGATGCGGAAGTCACAGCGTTGCAACCAGTCATCCTTCGCGACCAGCCCTTCCAGCCATTCGTTGATCGCCGGTGTGGTCGCCATATAATAAGGCGAAAGGCCGCGCATAAAGCCCATATTCAGCACCGACAGGGCGGTTTTTACGTAACGCTTATTCGGCTGGCTACGGTTGAAGAAGGTGCGGATAGACTGTTGAGCCTGATACTGGTCGTCGCCCGTGCCAAGGAAAACAATGTCGTTGTTGGCGATATCCGGCGCGAATACCGTCAGCAATTTGTTCTGCCACTGCCACGGATGCACGGGCATAAACAGATAGTCATCGGTCGCCAGGCCTTTGTCAGTTAACTGACGGTTAAAGCCGTTCACTGTCGCTTCACCCAGTTCATCACGCATCAACTGCTCATACTCCAGATCGCTCAGGCTGGAGAAATGGGCATTGCGCAGATGAACCGCTACCCAGACCAGGTTGATTGGCGTGGCGGCTTCAGGGGCGAAGGCCAGATAATCGCGCGCATCAAAGCCGATGCGGCCATTGTTGGCCACAAAGCACGGATGGCCTTCGGTCATTGAGGCTTCCACCGTCTGGAAGTCAGCACTGACCAGTGCGGCACTGTCTGGATTGTTCTTTTGCAGTTTAAATACGCTGCTGCACAAGGTACTGGTGATCTCTTCCATGTAGGTCGCCAGCATCGCCGGAGGAATGCCAATCTGCTGATTGAATTCCACGATAAATTGCAGCGCATCCAGCGTCAGCACATGGCCGTTTTCCTGCTTGATCAGGGAGTCTGCCTCAATCTCCCAGTGATCCAGGGCTAAACGACGAGCTTTAAACTGATAGTCAGCTTCGCCACCCGGCACGGCGAGGGTGAAACGACCGTTACTCAGCGCAGTTGGCGCGATGATCTTCTCATGGGCGAACTCAGCAATCGCTTTGCGGATCAGCATCCGGTTTGCCAGCGACCAGTTTTCACCTGACAGATGGGATCCGGAAAGAAGCGGGTTATCGTTAGTCATAGTCAGCGTTTCCTGCAGTAAGGCTTGTTGATAATCGTCGCGGTGGCAGAAAGCCAGCCAGGCGGTTTTGTGGCCCATATCGACAGTGTGCTGGTAGCGGAAGCCTGCACGCTTGTTCAGTGGATGAATTTTGTCATTACGCACGTCGGGCTCGACCACCACGCGTTGCACTTCAGGCTGGCTGAACATGTAATCCATCACCACGCTGAACACCTGCCAGCTAAACTGGCGCACTGGCCGGTTGGCCGGAGCAATCAGGATATGCATACCGTAATCGCCAGCTTGAGCCTGATAGTATTTGCCCACTTCATCTTCGCCAGCCTGATAGAACTCCATCAGGAAGACCGGCTTGTCATCACAACAGCCAATCAGCGCTGCACGCGGATTATTGGCGGTGAGGTTGCCGTAGAACGTCGCAACCTGTTGCAGGCTGTCGCTCTGCATTCCCCAGAAACGGGCATAATCGCGCGTCACCCAGCTGTGGATTAAGGAAGCGTCTTCAGCCTGCATCGGACGAAGGGTGAACTGGCCCGCCGGACGGGCTCTGCTAAACAGTGTTTGTGACATATCAACGTTCCGATTTGGCCGGGAAAGTCTGGAAAGCGATCTGACGTTCAACCGGATAAACTTCCCGGCCCGCCAGTTCGCGCAGTAAGACGGAGTTGCGGTAGCACGCCATTCCCAGGTCTGGCGTGACAAATCCATGGGTATGCAGCTCGGCATTTTGCACAAAGACCTGGTTGTTATGGTCGATGCTGTAGTTACGCTGCACGTCGTAGCGGCCTTTCTCATCCCAGCGTAAGCGGCTGGCAATACCCTCAATGAACATCGGAGGGCGATAGTGATAACCGGTCGCCATAACCAGACCTTCAGTGCGACGGGTAAAGGGCCGGTCCTGCTCCTGCTGATGCAGGGAAAGCTCAAACTCCCCGTCTGGCAGCCAGCGCATGTCCTTCAGTTCGGCGTGAGTGAACAGGTTGACGTTGAGTTCACCATCCAGCTGTTTCACATACATCAGATCATAGATGTCATTGATCAGGCTGCTGTTAATGCCTTTATAGAGGTTTTTGTGGCGAGCATTCAGCGCATCACGTTTCTCCGGCGGCAGATCGTGGAAGTAGTCAATCCACTCCGGCGAAGTCATCTCCAGCGTCAGTTTGGTGTACTCCAGCGGGTAAAAGCGCGGTGCACGCGTCACCCAGTTAAGCTGGTATCCGTGGCTGTCGATGTCGGTCAGCAGGTCATAATAGATCTCCGCTGCGCTCTGGCCGCTGCCCAGAACGGTAATCGAGTTTTTTTTCTGCAATTCCGCTTTGTTCACCAGATACTCACTGGAGTGAGTAAACCGTTCGCGATACGGGCGGCTGCACTCTGGCATCCACGCCGCAGGCCCGGTTCCCAGCACCAAATGGCGTGCCAGCCACTCCTGAGGTTTACCGGTTTGAGAATCAACAGAACGGATGCGATAGCACTGCTGGCTGTCGTCATAGCTGACGTATTCCACGCGGGTATTCCAGCGCAGGTTGCTCAGCTGCGAGCAGGCCCACTGGCAGTACTGGTTGTACTCTTTGCGCATCAGGAAAAAGTCTTCCCGGATATAAAAAGAGTACAGCTTGCCTTTCTGCTTCATGTAATTCAGCAGGCTGTAGGGGCTGGTTGGATCGGCCAGCGTCACCAAATCGGCCATAAAAGGCGTTTGCAGGTGGGCGCTTTCCAGCATCATGCCGGTGTGCCAGTCAAAACCAGGATTCTGGTCGAGGAACACGCCGTTCAGTCCTTCAACCGGCTCGCTCAGGCAGGCCAGACCCAGGTTAAAGGGGCCAATGCCGATGCCAACAAAATCATAGATAGTCGTCATAGTAGGGATCTCACTGATTAGCCGCATTCAACGCAGAGTGGCGAACCTGTTCTCGGCCGTAATGGACGATCAGGGCGATAACATCTTCCAGGTCTGCTGCTGTGGTGGTCGGATTCAACAGGGTGAATTTCAGGTACTGGCGACCGTTCACCTTGGTGCCAGCAATCACGGCATTGCCCGAGCGGAACAGCGCTTTGCGGATATTGGCGTTGATCTCATCTACGCTGCTGTCGCTCATGCCTGGACGAGGCACATAGCGGAAGATTTGGGTAGTCAGTTCCGGCGCATGAAGAACTTCAATGGACGGATGGGCGCTTAATAAGGTATGCGCGGTTTGCGTAAGGTCGATGAGGGAGTCAAAGGCTTCACCGAGGGCGGCAGGACCCATGATACGTAGCGTCATCCACATTTTCAGCGCATCAAAACGACGGGTCGTCTGAATGCTTTTGTTCACCAGGTTCGGCGTGCCTTCCTGTTGAGCGCTGAGGGGGTTCAGATAGTCCGCGTGATGAGTGACGTGGCTGAGGTGCTGTTTGTCACGCACAAAGAAGGCGCCGCAGCTGACGCTTTGGAAGAAGGATTTGTGGTAATCCACGGTAACCGAATCCGCTTTTTCTATGCCGTTAAGGCGCTGGCGATGCTGGTCAGAAACCAGCAGGCCGCAGCCGTAAGCGGCATCCACATGCATCCACAATCCATAGTGTTGGCACAGATGCGAGACGGAGTGCAGCGGATCGATGCTGCCAAAGTCGGTGGTGCCGCTGGTGGCAACCACGGCAATTGGGATCAGGCCTTCCTGATGGCAGCGCTGAATTTCCTGCTCCAGCTTCATCGCATCCATACGGTAGTGACTGTCGTAATCCACCGGGATCACCGCATCGTAGCCCAGGCCGAGGATCGCCATAGACTTCTGAATGCTGAAGTGGCTAAGTTTCGAGGTAAATACGCGCCATTTGCTGGCATCCTGCGGCAGTCCCTGATGTTTGATCAGATGACCCGGATGATGCGCAGCACACCAGCTGTCACGCGCCAGCAACATCGCCATCAGATTGGACTGGGTACCGCCACTGGTGAAAATGCCGTCAGAGGTGTGCGGCAAGCCAATGCGGCTGAGTGTCCAGTCGATCACCTTTTGCTCAATCAGGGTACCGCCAGCGCTCTGGTCCCAGGTATCTACCGAACTGTTTACCGCAGCCATAATCTGTTCGGCCAGCAGGGAAGGGAGCACTACCGGGCAATTCAGATGCGCAACGTATTTAGGATGATGGAACCAGACTGCATCACGCAGATAAAGCTCTTTCAGCTCTTCCAGTGCCGCTTCATTGCTGCCCAACGGTGAATTCAGATCGACAGCGTTAAATTTAGGGGCCAGTTCATGAGGAAGGATCCCGCTGAACGGCTTCTCCACCGTGTTGATGGTGTGGGTCAGCAGTGCCAGCACGTCCTGTGTTTGCTGATCCCACGAGGCCAGTTGTTGATCGTTGAAAATGAATTCCTGGTGCCCAGCGGTATCTGGCGTTAAGTGCAGACGCGGCACCGGCTGAGGTTGTGAACGTAAGACCATAGCAATTCCTTAAAAAAATGACGTAGTGAGCCCTGCCATCCTGAAAAAAGGACGACGTTGTACGCCTGACGGCACGGCGTCAGTTCAGATTCGTTAACGTTTTTCCAGGGCGACAAAAACCCTAATGACACATCAATCCAGTGGTTTTAGCTTATCTAAACTAAAATAACTCCTGTTTGTGTGGTTTTGTGGCGTCAAAGCACCGTTTGTTATTGAGGATGAGATTATAAATAGTAATCATTATCATTCAATAAGATTAATGTGACAGGGCTGTTATAAGCGTTGTTAATGTTAAAAATGTGATGTAGATCACAAAAAGAGAGTTTGGCGCAGCAAAAAAGGCGTCAGAAGGCTATGGGGAGTGTGGCAGGGGGGTAAGAAAAAGTTATTGAGCCTTGCAGCTCAATAACCTGGAGAGGAATTATTCTACGCGAAGCACGCGGCTGGTGTTGGTAGTACCCGTGGTACTCATAACGTCACCCTGAGTCACGATGACCAGATCGCCCGACATCAGGAAGCCTTTATCGCGCAGCAGATTGGTAGCATCGTGTGCAGCGGCTACACCGTCATTGTTGCTGTCGAAGAACACTGGCGTCACACCACGGTAAAGCGCGGTGAGGTTAAGCGTACGTTCATGACGGGACATGGCGAAGATTGGCAGACCGGAAGTGATACGGGAAGTCATCAGCGCGGTACGGCCAGATTCGGTCATGGTGATAATCGCTGTGACGCCCTGCAGGTGGTTAGCGGCATACATCGCAGACATCGCAATAGCTTCTTCGATGTTATCGAACTGCACATCAAGACGGTGCTTGGATACGTTGATACTTGGGATTTTCTCAGCGCCCAGGCAAACTTTTGCCATCGCCGTTACGGTCTCAGCTGGGTACTGGCCAGCGGCTGTTTCTGCCGACAGCATTACCGCATCTGTCCCATCCAACACGGCGTTCGCCACGTCCATTACTTCGGCGCGAGTAGGCATTGGGTTGGTGATCATCGATTCCATCATCTGGGTTGCGGTGATCACTGAACGGTTCAGCTGACGGGCACGACGGATCAACGCTTTCTGGATACCCACCAGTTCCGGGTCACCAATTTCCACGCCCAGATCGCCCCTTGCTACCATCACCACATCGGAAGCCAGGATAATGTCATCCATGGCTTCCTGCGAAGCTACAGCTTCTGCACGCTCAACTTTAGAGACGATTTTTGCCTCACAGCCTGCTTCACGAGCAAGGCGGCGGGCGTAATTCAGATCTTCACCACAACGTGGGAAGGAGACGGCCAGGTAATCACAATTGATTTTCGCGGCGATCAGAATGTCTGCTTTGTCCTTCTCGGTCAGCGCTTCTGCCGACAGGCCGCCACCCAGTTTGTTGATGCCTTTGTTGTTGGACAGAGGGCCACCGACGGTCACTTCGGTAAACACTTTCATCCCCTGAACTTCCAGCACTTTTAACTGCACACGTCCATCATCCAGCAACAGCAGGTCGCCAGGCACCACATCGGCAGGCAGACCTTTATAATCGATACCGACTTTTTCTTTATCGCCTTCGCCTTTACCCAGGCTGGCATCCAGCAGGAAGCGGTCACCCACGCTGAGGAACACTTTGCCTTCTTTAAAGGTCGATACGCGGATCTTAGGACCCTGCAAATCGCCGAGGATCGCGACATGGCGCCCCAATTTTGCGGCGATTTCGCGGACTTTATTTGCACGCAGGATATGGTCCTCTGCGGTGCCATGTGAGAAGTTCAGTCGAACGACATTGGCACCCGCAGCGATGATTTTTTCAAGGTTATTATCACGGTCGGTAGCGGGGCCTAATGTAGTTACGATCTTGGTTCTTCTGAGACGTCTGGACATGTATGACTCCGTTGACTTTGAAAGGGAGGTTGCCGGAGCAATCCCTGAAAAGGTTCACTCTATTTTATAGGATAAGGTCGGGTACAGCGACCCCTTGCAGACCGACTAACGGCGAGAGAGCGCCAGCAGCGGGTCCTCTTTTTCAAATCTTGATTCTTTAAGTGCCGCCTTTACCCGCTTCAGATTGTCACGGAACTTGGCTCCGCGCCGCAGGGTAAAACCGGTGGCAAGCACATCTATTAAGGTCAGTTGTGCCAGCCGGGAGACCATTGGCATATAGATGTCCGTGTCTTCCGGGACATCCAGCGTCAGCGCCAGAGTGGCCTCACGGGCCAGGGGTGAATCGGCCGAGGTGATAGCCAGCACGGTAGCATCATTTTCTCGCGCAAGCTGCGCCAGTTCGACTACGTTTTTAGTGCGGCCGGTGTGGGAAATTAACACCACCACATCGCCTTCCGTGCTGTTGATACAACACATTCGCTGCATCACAATATCATCGGAATAGATGACCGGCACATTGAAGCGAAAAAATTTATTCATCGCATCATGCGCCACGGCGGCAGAAGCGCCAAGACCAAAGAAGGCGATTTTTTTGGACTGGGTCAGTAAGTCCACCGCGCGGTTGATTGCCGTAGCGTCCAGGCTACTGCGAACGCGATCCAAACCCGCCATCGCGGACTCGAAAATCTTGCCAGAATAGGCTTCCACACTGTCATGTTCTTCCACATTGCGGCTGACATAGGGCGTGCCGTTTGCCAGGCTTTGGGCCAGCTGCAGTTTAAAGTCGGGGAAACCTTTGGTTTGCAGGCGGTGGCAGAAGCGGTTAACCGTCGGCTCACTGACGTCTGCTTCTCTGGCCAACAGAGCGATGCTGGCATGGATTGCCGAGCCGGGAGCGGCAAGAATTACCTCCGCCACTTTACGCTCGGATTTGCTAAGGTGTTCCAGGTGAGCCTGGATTTTTTCCAGCATATTCATAACGGCGTCCACTCATACATTCTGACGATTTCAATCACAGGAGAAATCGATGTCAATTTGTAGAGAATATACAGCGCGCCGATCGGCTTCGGGCAGGGGCATTACGCGTATGGCCTGCCTTTTTTATCAGACTTTGAACTGTGTCTAACTTTCAGAGTTGTAAATACGGTAACAAAAAAGTTTAAAAATTACGCACAAACTGCCCGTGCACCTCGCGGGAAAGTTCAGACAATTGCATACTCTGTGCTGGAGGCGTGCTGTCAGGTTTACGTGGACCCGGCAAAAGCAGTACATTGTATTGAAAGAAAATTACAATAAGAGCCTGGCTGCTTACGGATTATACGAGTCAGGCTTATCCTGCAACGAGGAGAATAAAATGGCGGTTACACAAACGGCCCAGGCATGCGATCTGGTCATTTTCGGGGCCAAAGGCGACCTTGCGCGCCGGAAACTGTTGCCTTCCCTGTATCAACTGGAGAAAGCCGGTCAGATCCACGAAGAATCCCGCATCATCGGGGTGGGTCGTGCAGACTGGGATAAAGCGGCCTACACCAAGGTAGTGCGTGAAGCGCTGGAAACCTTTATGAAGGAGAAGATCGACGAAGCGCTGTGGGACAAACTCAGCAACCGACTCGATTTCTGTAATCTTGATGTCAACGACGCAGCGCACTTTACCAAGCTGGGTAAAATGCTCGATCAGAAAAATCGCGTCACCATCAACTACTTCGCTATGCCGCCGGGAACCTTTGGTGCGATCTGTAAAGGTCTGGGCACCGCCAAACTCAATGCGCAGCCTGCACGCGTAGTCATGGAGAAACCGTTAGGGACTTCTCTGGCGACCTCCCAGGAGATCAACGACCAGGTTGGTGAATACTTCGACGAGAACCAGGTGTTCCGTATCGACCACTATCTGGGTAAAGAAACCGTTCTGAACCTGCTGGCCCTGCGCTTTGCTAACTCCCTGTTTGCTTCAAACTGGGATAACCGCACCATCGATCACGTACAGATTACCGTGTCCGAAGAAGTGGGTATTGAAGGCCGTTGGGGTTACTTCGATAAAGCGGGCCAGATGCGTGACATGATCCAGAACCACCTGCTGCAGGTTCTGACCATGATTGCGATGTCTCCGCCTGCCGATCTCTCTGCTGACCGCATCCGTGATGAAAAAGTCAAAGTGCTGCGTTCACTGCGCCGCATCGACCATACCAACGTGCGCGAAAAAACCGTGCGTGGTCAGTACACCTCTGGTTTCGTGCAGGGCAAAAAAGTCCCTGGCTATCTCGAAGAAGAAGACGCGAACAAATCCAGCAGCACCGAAACCTTCGTCTCTATCCGTGTGGATATTGATGACTGGCGCTGGGCTGGCGTGCCGTTCTACCTGCGTACCGGTAAACGTCTGCCGTCCAAATGTTCTGAAGTTGTGGTCTATTTCAAGAACCCGGCACTGAACCTGTTCAAAGACTCCTGGCAAGAACTGCCACAGAACAAACTGACCATTCGTTTGCAGCCGGACGAAGGGGTGGATATCCAGATCCTGAACAAAGTTCCTGGTCTTGATCATAAACACAACCTGCAGACCACCAAACTGGATCTGAGCTTCTCTGAGACCTTCAACCAGTCTCACCTGGCGGATGCTTACGAGCGTCTGCTGCTGGAGACCATGCGTGGCATTCAGGCGCTGTTTGTTCGCCGTGATGAAGTGGAAGAAGCCTGGAAATGGGTGGACTCCATCATGGAAGCCTGGGCTGCTGATAACGAAGCGCCTAAGCCTTATCAGGCTGGAACCTGGGGACCGGTTGCCTCTGTGGCGATGATCACGCGTGATGGCCGTTCCTGGAACGATATCGGTTAACCCTGTCTTGATAGCTGTGACCAGGCCCCGTAAATTCTGCGGGGCTTTTTTTATGGTGATACCCGACGGTGAGCACAGCTAACAAAAATGAACCGTAGTTTTAAAAAACAGCGTTAGCGCATGGACGGAGGGAAGGGCATTCCTGTATGGTAGAGACTGAATCCCTGTCCTGACGCCGCGCGCGTCGCTTTGGAGAAGCAGAACGATGACTAACTGGAAGACCAGCGCCGAGCACATTCTGACTACTGGCCCTGTGGTGCCGGTAATTGTGGTGAACAAACTTGAGCACGCGGTACCGATGGCGAAAGCGCTGGTGGCTGGCGGAGTGAAAGTGCTGGAAGTCACCCTGAGAACCCCCTGCGCTATGGATGCTTTAAAAGCGATGATCAGAGAAGTGCCGGAAGCCATTGTTGGCGCGGGCACCGTGCTTAATGTTCAGCAGCTAAAAGAAGTGACCGATGCGGGCGCTCAGTTTGTGATCAGCCCTGGCGTGACGGAATCGTTGTTGAGAGCGGCTGTGGATGGCCCGGTGCCCTTAATTCCGGGTATCAGTACGGTTTCGGAACTGATGACCGGTCTGGATTATGGCCTGCGCGAATTTAAATTCTTCCCTGCTGAAGCTAACGGGGGTGTTAAAGCCCTACAGGCAATTGGCGGTCCTTTCCCGCAGGTGCGTTTCTGCCCGACTGGGGGCATCTCTCCGGCCAACTACCGTGACTACCTGGCGCTGAAAAGCGTGCTGTGTATTGGGGGATCCTGGCTGGTTCCGGCTGATGCGCTGGAGGCGGGGGATTACGATCGTATTACTCAGCTGGCTAAAGAAGCCGTAGCTGGCGCACGTTAAGACGTTCGCTCAGGCTAAACAGAAAAGGGATGGCGCAGGCCATCCCTTTTTTTTGGGTTTACAACCGCTAAGCGTTACCCGCTAACTTGCACACCGGCAGCACAAGAAATCGCGCGTTGTACTGCCTCATCGATGTTCTCACCCGTTGCCAGCGCTACGCCCAGACGACGCTTGCCACGGACTTCTGGCTTACCGAACAAGCGAACCTGAAGACCGGCGCCAAGCACGCCGCCCAGATTAGCAAACTGCACATTATCGCTGTCCAGTTCTGGCAGGATCACCGCTGAAGCCGCCGCACCGTATTGACGAATACCGCCAATTGGCAGACCAAGGAAAGCACGAACATGTAACGCGAATTCGGAGAGGTCCTGAGAAATCAGTGTGACCATGCCGGTGTCGTGCGGGCGAGGGGAAACCTCGCTGAATACCACTTCATCACCACACACAAACAGTTCAACACCAAACAGCCCGTGACCACCAAGCGCTTTAACCACTTCTTCGGCAATTTGCTCAGCACGCTGCAGGGCGAGTGTGCTCATCTGCTGTGGCTGCCAGGATTCACGGTAATCACCCTCTTCCTGACGGTGACCAATTGGCGCGCAGAAGTGAATGCCATCAACCGCGCTGATGGTCAGCAGGGTGATTTCGAAATCAAACTTCACCACACCTTCAACAATCACGCGACCAGCACCGGCACGTCCACCTTGTTGCGCGTAGTCCCACGCGGCATCGAGCTGTGAGGCTTCACGGATAAAGCTCTGGCCTTTGCCTGAAGAGCTCATCACTGGCTTAACAATGCACGGGAAGCCGATTTCATCGGCTGCCTGATTGAAAGCCTGCTGGCTGTCGGCAAAGCGGTAGGTGGACGTTGGCAATGCCAGCTCTTCTGCCGCCAGGCGACGGATGCCTTCACGGTTCATGGTCAGACGTGCAGCGCGTGCGGTAGGCACCACGTGTTGGCCCTGTTTTTCCAGCTCAATCAGCATGTCGGTGGCGATGGCTTCAATTTCCGGCACGATATAATCCGGGCGTTCCAGTGCAACCAGCGCTTTCAACGCTTCACCATCCAGCATGTTAATTACATGGCTACGGTGCGCTACGTGCATCGCGGGGGCATCGGCATAGCGATCGACAGCAATCACTTCAACGCCAAGACGCTGGCATTCCAGCGCCACTTCTTTGCCCAGTTCACCTGAACCTAACAGCATTACGCGGGTTGCGGCAGGGCGCAGCGCGGTACCAAGAGTGGTCATATTCTCTACCTGATTGGAGTGAAAAAACGCGCGCAGTATAAACGAAAACGATTGCGCGTACATCCGCTTTCCTGGGTTGAGCAAAAAAGTGACTTCGGGTATACTGTATAAAAATACAGTTAACTGAGGTGTGGAACATGGCTGTTGAAATCAAATATGTTGTCGTCAGAAAAGGTGAGGAAAAGATGACATTCGCCAGTAAGAAAGAAGCCGATGCGTACGATAAAATGCTCGATATGGCAGAAGTGTTTTCCGACTGGCTGAGCGTTGCACCTTTGGGCATGGAAGAAGAACAGCGTGAAGCGCTGGGCATGTTCCTGGCAGAGAACAAAGACGCTGTGCAGCATATTCTGCGCACCAGCAAGCTGCCTGAAGCGAGTGAACCCGCTGCAGACCGTGATGCTGAAATGAGCGATGAAGACCTGACCGCAGAAGCTGCGGCCGAAGACAACGCTGATGAGTCAGATGCGGAAGAGCCGGAAGCCTCAACGGGCAAAACGGCTAAAGCAAAATCGGGTTCACGTGCCGTGAAAGCCGCCTGATCCCAGGTTTTACAGCGGCTACATTTACTGACTGCCTCTGGCTAAAACATCCTTCAAGGCCACAAATGCTTTGCTGGCAACGTCGGCTGGTGGCAGTTGGTGATAGCGATCGCTAAACACTTCCAGTCCTATTGGGCCGTCATAACCTTGCTGATGCAGAGAATTAAGCAAGGAGGAAAGTGGGAAATTTCCCTCACCTGGCAGTAAACGCTGATGACGGGCAACATCCACCAGATGATCGTTAGTGGGCAGAGTAGTCAGGTCCGAAAGCTGTACAAGGAAGATCTTCTCCATTGGAATGCCAGCCAGGTCGGAAACGGTGCGGTTCAGGACGAAAATATGAAAAGCATCCACCACTAAACCCAAATTGGGTTCATTGACTTTTTGCACCAGCTGCCATGCTGCTGCCGTAGTGTTGATATGTGTGCTCCAGGCCATCGCCTCGAAGGCCACGCGCAGTCCTCGTTTACCGGCTTGCCGGGCCAGCCAGCGGATATCTTCCTCTTCACGTTCTGCAATACAGTCCTGAGCGGTGGAAGCCGGTGTCAGCAACGTAGTGGCACCAAGCTGCACAGCCATTTCCAGCATATGCAACGCCTCCTCGCGTTTAGCTTCCCATTGCTCTTCTGGCGCACCGTCAAAATCCAGCAGCACCTGGAAATCCGTCAGCGCCAACCGGTTATTCCCCAGTAACGTTGCAACATTGCTGGTATCACCGCGGGCAGACTCTACATCCTGACGCCAGAGTTCTACCTGATTGAACCCGGCCAGACTGGCTGCCTGCAATTTCTCTTCCGTGCTGCCACCAAGAAGAACCGTATTGATAAAGAGGGGATTGCTACTGAATCTGATCATAATGATTCCCTTACTCTGGTGCTTAAAATGGGGTGGTCATAAAGTGACATACTTAATGAGCCTTTTATTTTCGCTCGAAATTTATGAACCAAAAGGTTCAACCTGATGATCCAGTATAGCTGACTGGTTAACCTCATCAGGACCCATGGCTGAGGAAGGTTTTCCAGGCTTTTCCTGCTTTGACGCTTCTTGACGCAACTGCCTCTATGCTGGTTTTTTTCCGCTGAAGAAGGAAAGGCAATGAGTAACTGGCTGCAACAGATTCAATCCGTGCTGGGAGGCAGTAAAGAGGGCAAAGGTGGCGGTGAAGGCCTGAGTAAAATGCTGGCACCGGGCGCGCTTGGCGGCCTTGCTGGTTTGCTGATTGCCAGCAAATCTTCCCGTAATCTGCTGACAAAGTATGGCAAGAATGCGCTGATCATTGGCGGTAGTGCCGCAGCGGGCGCCGTGCTGTGGAAGAAATATAAAGATCGGGTAAGTGAAACTCATCAGGATCAGCCGCAATATGGTCAGCAACAATCGCCAGTAGATCGCCGTGCTGAACGTCTGGTGCAGGCGCTGGTGTTTGCCGCCAAAAGTGACGGGCATATCGACGGTCAGGAGCGTCAGGCCATTAACGACCATATCCATCAGGCCGGGCTGGGTGCAGACGGCGAGCGGTTGATTCAGCAGGCTATCGATATGCCGCTGGATCCGCAAAAACTGTCCCAAGACGTTAAAAACGAAGAAGAAGCGCTGGAGGTCTATTTCCTCAGCAACCTGGTGATCGACGTCGACCACTTTATGGAGCGCAGTTATCTTCAGGCCTTAGGCGATGAATTGAAAATCCCGCAGGACGTGCGTGACAGCATGGCAGAAGATATTAAGGCCGAAAAGCAGAAACTTACCGCGTAATCCGCTGTTCCGGGGTGACTCTGACGTCATCCCGGCATCCCCAGTAACACTATTTTTCCAATCTCCTGCCATTGCGCTTGGCATTCCTGATAACAACTGCCACCCTTAGCCTATGTGATTGATCCAACGGGGCCGAACGATGCTTAAACCACCAATTGCCAAGAAAATTCCATTTGAAATGACGCTCCACGGGGAAACTCGCACCGATAATTATTACTGGTTGCGTGACGACAAGCGGGATGATCCTGCGGTACTGGATTACCTGAAGGCAGAAAATGCTTATGGCAAAGCGATCATGCAGTCGCAACAGGCGCTGCAGGAAAGTGTGCTGAAGGAGATCGTTGACCGCATTCCACCACGCGATCACTCCGTGCCTTACGTCCGTAAAGGTTACCGTTACCAGAGCCGCTATGAAGAGGGCAACGAGTACGCCATCTACACGCGCCAACCTGAAGAGACCACCACGCCCGAACATTGGGACGTTTTGCTGGACAGTAATCTGCGCGCGGCAGACAGCGATTTCTATACGTTGGGCGGCGTTGGCATCACTGGTGATAATAAAACCATGGCAGTGGCGGAAGATTTCCTGTCACGCCGTCAATATGGCATTCGTTTTTGCAATCTGGAAACCGGCAGCTGGTATGACGATCTGCTGGAAAACGTCTCTTCCAGCCTGACCTGGGCCAATGACAACCGCACGTTGTATTACGTGAAGAAAGATGAGCAAACGCTGCTGCCTTATCAGGTCTGGCGTCACAAGCTGGGCACCAACCCGCAAGATGACCAGTTAGTCTATGAAGAGACAGACGATACGTTCTATGTTGGTGTGCATAAAACCACCTCGGAAGACTTTATCCTTATTACCCTGAGCAGTAGCACCACTAGCGAAGTGTTATTGCTGGACGCTGCCGATCCTGAAGCGAAACCGAAGCTCTTTTGCCAGCGCCGCAAAGACCACGAATACAACGTTGATCATTATCAACAGCATTTCTATGTGCGTTCAAACCGTGAAGGCAAAAATTTCGGGCTTTACCGAACTGAGGCCTTTGCAGAAGACCAGTGGCAGACGCTGATCCCGGCGCGGGCAGAAGTGGTACTGGAAGATTTCAGTCTGTTCCGCGACTGGTTGGTAGTAGAAGAGCGTGAACGCGGGCTGACCAGCTTGCGTCAAATCAACTGGCAGTCGGGTAAAGAGTCCGGCATTGCCTTTGATGACCCGGCGTATGTCACCTGGCTTTCGTACAACCCAAGCCCGGAGACCAGCAAAATCCGTTATGGCTACTCTTCAATGACCACGCCGGACACGCTGTTTGAGCTGGATCTGGACAGTGGCGAACGCAAAGTATTGAAACAGGCGGAAGTGAAGGGCTTTGACGGCAGCAACTACCGCAGCGAACGTCACTGGATCACCGTTCGTGATGGCGTTGAAGTCCCTGTTTCTCTGGTTTATCACCGCGACCATTACCAGCCGGGCAAAAACCCGCTGCTGGTTTACGGCTATGGGTCTTATGGCAGCAGCATGGATGCCGACTTCAGCGCCAGCCGCCTGAGCCTGTTGGATCGGGGATTCGTCTTCGCACTGACGCACATTCGCGGCGGTGGAGAGCTGGGCCAGCAATGGTATGACGATGGACGATTGCTGAATAAAATGAACACCTTCAACGACTTCATCGATCTGACCGATGCGCTGGTGGCCCAAGGCTATGGCCATCCGAATAAGGTCTATGCGATGGGCGGGAGTGCGGGTGGCCTACTGATGGGCGCAGTGATCAATATGGCGCCAGAACGTTTTCATGGCGTTGTGGCTCAGGTGCCATTCGTTGACGTTGTTACCACCATGCTTGATGAATCTATTCCGCTAACGACCGGAGAATATGATGAGTGGGGCAATCCGGCTGAAGAGCAGTATTACCGTTATATCCGGCAATACAGTCCTTACGACTGCGTCACCGCTCAGGCCTATCCTCATCTGCTGATCACTACGGGTTTGCATGATTCTCAGGTTCAGTACTGGGAGCCAGCAAAATGGGTGGCGAAGCTGAGGGAACTGAAAACGGATGATAACCTGCTGATGATCTGCACCGATATGGAGTCAGGGCACGGCGGTAAATCAGGTCGCTTTAAAGCTTACGAAGGGGTGGCGCTCGAATACACCTTTTTGATTGCGCTGGCGCAGGAAACGCTCAGCGCGGGCAACGCTAATTAATCCTCTGCTGACAGGGCTCGATCGATAGCGCTGCGCAGGTCAGGTTTAAGATCCGGGATGTTTTTCAGCATCCATTTGAGGTATCCCGGGTCGCGTTTTGCCACATCATCCACTTTAGTGCCACGGTATTTGCCAAACGGGAAGGTGGTGTTTGAACCTTTCACCTGCATCCTGCGGATCATCTCGGCGGCATCCCAGCCTGAAAAATCCATAATGCGGATCAGCAAAGCCGCCGTGACGTAGCAGTCGTAAAGCGCGCGGTGGGCATGAAGATCTTTCGGTGGTGTGACTTCTAATTGCAGGGTTTCACGCAGGGCCTGGTTGCTGTACTTAATGCCTGGCCATAATCCCCGTGCAAGCGTCATGGTACAAATCCACTCTCCATGCATTTCTGGCAGCATCCGGCGGTCAAAGCTGGCATTGTGGGCTACGTAATAAGGGCTGCCGTGATAACGACTGATGGCGTGCTCGATAGGCGGTTTATCCGCAACCATCGCTTCAGTGATGCGGTGGATCGCCATGGCATGAGGGCTGATCGGCCGATCTGGGCAGATCAAATCACTCATCGGATTCACAATCTTGCCATCAATCACATCGACCGAAGCCACTTCCACAATTCCACCCTGCAGACCGCAGGTTTCGGTATCTATCACGCGTAACATGGTGCGTCCCTTTTAAAAAACTGGCGGGTAGCGTAACGAATGCACCTCTCCTTGCCAATCATTACCCGTTCTTCTTGCTATGACCAGCTGTTCGCCCTCGCCGCCGGAGACAACTTGTCGGCCGGTTTCATCCCACAGTGCACTTTTCCCCGCGCTCTGATAGCCGCCGGTTGGCAGGGCATGATTAGCCATCAGCACGGCCATCTTGTAGTCGCGTGACCAGCGGGCCAGATACTCGCAATCATTGCGATATCCTTTCTCAGAAACCAGCACGCCCGTGGCATAAAGATTGGCTCCGCGCCTTGCAGCGTCGCGGGCAAACTCCTCAACGCTGATATCTGCACAGATTGCCATCGCCACGTGATGACGCTGATAGCCAAACAACGGCACGCCTTCACCAGCGGTAAAGAACAGCTTCTCATCGCCAAACAGATTCCGTTTTCCGTAGGCCATCTTGGTGCCATCCGGCAAAAAGGCGATGGCGCTAAGCAGAATATCTTCCCCGTTAATCAGCGGCAGGCCGATGACAATCGACATTCGCCGTTCGATAGCGGCATCGGCAAAGACCTGAAGACGAAGATCGTCCAGGGACATTGCCAGTTCGGGCATCAGAGGCAGTTCATAACCCGTGAGGGAGAGTTCGGGGAAAATCAGTAAATCGATATGATGAGATGCAGCCTGATGAATGAATTCAAGGTGGCGGGAAATATTCCAGGTGATATCACCCGGTCGCGAACCTGATTGCGCAGCAGCAATACTCCAGACAGACATAAGCTCTCCAGCAAGGCCCATAGAGGCCTTTATCTCAACCGAAGCGGTGAGGAAAAACAAGGGAAATTAAGTCAAATTAACCGCTATTTTAATTTCGGCTCATAAGGCAACCGCGAGAGGCTGAGAGAGGCCTGGCGATATTGGGTGAGACGCTGGCGAAACCACTCTCGTAATGCTTCAGGTTGCTCACGCTCTACCATTTCGGCAATGACCGGCATGTTATAGCGCTCTTTAAACGCCACACCAGCCGCAGCCAGGTCTACGTTTACCTTATCTTTTTCTTCCTGCGACCAGTTGGCCAGGTTTTGAGTCATCTGCTTTCTCCTGTTACGGCGGCAAAAATATAGCAGTTAGTGCACTTTCGCAAGCCTGTGCCAGCTTAGCGCCGTTATCGGCTCGACACATTATTTCAGGCGGGGTATCCTTTCGGCCTCATCGCAGCTATCGGGCTGCCAAGGACAGGATGATACGACTATTATGCGTAAGTTCTCTATGGTTTTTGCACTGGCGTTAACCGCTGCCGCCTTCTCTCAGCAGGCTTCTGCTCACGCTCATTTAAAGAGCCAGTATCCCGCTGCGAATGCCAATGTTGAAGCCTCACCTCAGGCATTGACGCTGACTTTTTCTGAAGATATCGAACCTGCTTTTAGTGGTGTCGTGGTTCTCGACGGCAAGCAGAATGCTATCCCTCTGGCGAAAGCAGAGCGTGCACCCAAGCAGCATAACCAGCTTATTGCTCCTTTACAGCAGCCGCTGGCCTCCGGTCATTATCAGGTGAACTGGCATGTACTGTCCGTAGACGGCCATAAAACCAACGGGAATTACAGCTTTAGCGTGAAGTAAAATGTCCCTCAGCATCTTCTATATACTCTGCCGCTGGCTGCATTTTGCCGCACTGATGTCTCTGGCCAGTGGCAGTTTGTATACCGCATTAATGGCTCCGGCCCGTTTCAGAGGGTATCTGGCGGGTCGTTTTCACTGGTTACTTAGCGTCAGCGCTATTACCGCATTACTTACAGCCATTCTGCTGTTGGCCGCGCAAACCGGGCTGATGGGCAATGGCTGGCAGGATATGGGGAATGTGGAGATCTGGCTGGCGGTATTACAGACCCGATTTGGTCAGGCATGGCAATGGCAACTGATTGCCGCCTTGTTTGGCGTGGCGGCATTATTGCTTGAAGGGCGAGTGCGTCAGCAACTGTTGTTGCTGAGTGGAGTAGGGCAGCTTGTTGGTCTGGCTTTTGTAGGACACGCCGCCATGCTTGATGGCGCACTGGGCGTGTTGCAGCGTACGAATCAGGCTGTACACCTGATCTCAGCAGCCTTCTGGGCTGGTGGACTTGTTCCGGTAGTGATGCTGATGAGCGACGCGCAGCAAATGGCGACACGCTATGACGCGATCCGTACGCTGATGCGTTTCTCGCGTTATGGGCATCTTGCCGTGGCGCTGGTGGTGGTGAGTGGCGTGATAAACGCGCTGTTGCTGCTTGGCTGGCCGCCTGCGAGTTTTCAGCTGTACAGTCAACTGCTGCTGATTAAAACGCTGCTGGTGGCGCTGATGGGTGCTGTAGCGTTGTTTAACCGATATTGGCTGGTGCCACGTTTCCAGCGTAGCGGTGAGAATGCACAATATAAATTTCTGCTAACCACGCTGGCTGAGCTGTTGCTCTCGGCGGGGGTTCTGCTGCTGGTCAGCGTGTTTGCGACGCTCGAACCGGCCTGAAACTGATTATTACTACCGTCTGTAAACGGCAGGCGTTATCGAGAGAGGTATTGCACCACCATGAAAAAATTGGCCAGTTTGATGATTGCACTGAGTTTCTGTTCCAGCGCCATGGCGGCGGAGATTATCACCGTAAGCCGTTTTGAAATGGGCAAGGATAGCTGGCCGTTCAACCGCGAAGAGGTGATGTTGACCTGTGCCAAAGGCAATGCGCTGTTCGTGATCAACCCAAGCACGTTAGTGCAGTACCCGATTAACGATATCGCCAGCGATATGGTGAAGAACGGGCAGGCCAAAGGGCAGAACATCAGCATCATTCAAAGCGACGATCCTCTGCATCCGGGTCAGAAGAAAAGCCTGACGCCGATTGTTGAACGCACTCAGAAGCTTTGTAACTAACATGCAGGTTTGCTGAAGGGAGCGGGCACTTAAGCTGTTCCTTGCTAAGCGCCATAAGTCCGAAGGGTGTAGTCAAAACATCGCTTTATTCAACCTGTCTTGCCGCCTGGCAAGGCAGGTTGCCCATTTCTGCCACCATGATCACATAGCCAACAACTTTACAGCAACCCGTTTACAACTGGCTGGAAAATCCCCGCGCCTGTACTACCTTTTAAAGGGCAAGGCGACATAGCCTGCATAAATGCCAACTTTTTAGCGCACGGCTCTCACAAGGAGCCATTTCCCTGGACCGAAGATAGGAATCGTCTTCGGTCTTTTTTTATGTGGAATTTTTATTGAAAATGTAGTCTTTTATCAGGCGAGAAATTCGTCTTTCATGGAGTCAGTAATGATTACTGTTTTAGCGCTATTAGGATTGATTTTAGGCGCGTGGTCTGTACGCAGTATCTGCATCAAGCAGCAAAGTAATATGCTGAAGATTATCAAATCATTTTTTGCGGCTTTTTACTTCCTGGCGTTTGGCGGGCTTAGCAGTGAGGATTACAGTAAAATGCCGATCGCCATTGTGATGCTGCTAATTGGGGCTGCTGTGCAATGGTATTCAAATCGCCGATATAAAGAGCCAGAAGAATGACTTTTCAGACGAGCTGAAAAGCCAAGCCACGATGAAATCCACCGTGACTCAGCCAATAAACATGAATATCAAAGCCACTTAG
>NZ_JBAVTT010000102.1:0-4347 GCF_049696395.1 Erwinia sp. | reverse complement strand
ATATCCTTCCAGCCGCTGCGATGCGCGGCCGGGGGTTTGCCGTTTTCCGACAAAATGCGGAACTGGGTGCCGTGAATATGGAAGGGATGCAGCATCTCATCCCCTTCTCCGGAAATTGTCCACTTCTCGACAACGCCCCGCTTCACGTCAAAGGCAGGGGCGGTCATATCAAAGGCTTTACCGTTAATCTTATTGCCGTTATGGAAATCGTAGGCCGCCTTGCTTCCCTCTTGTTCCATGCCGGACATGGAACCGTGATCCATGCCAGCCATGTTGCTGTGATCCTTATCCGACATCGAATCCTGATCCATCCCAGCCATCTTGCTGTGATCCATCCCAGTCATCTCACCCGCGTCGCCCTGGTCATTATCATGGGCATCGCCGCTCATACCAGCCATCGCGGCATGGCCGTATTTCTCCATCAAGGCCAGCATGCCACGGCGATCGAGCTCAGGATCCATGGTCAGCTTAAGCAGGCGTTCATTGATCCCTTCCGTAGCAGGTAAAGCGGGGATATCGACCAGCTTATCTGGCAGCGTGCCGCTGGCTAAAATTTGCAGGGGAACAATGTGCAGTACCGGCAAAGGCTGGTTAAACGGCGCCAGTGACATGCCCATCTGGCGCACTGGCAGCGTTTGCAGATCAAACTCTTTGCCATCGCGGGTATCGACCATAATTTCAAAGCGTTCACCCGGCATCATCGGCAGCTCATCCAGCTCAACCGGTTCTGCCAGCAGGCCGCCATCGCTGGCGATAACATACAGCGAGCGGCGATCGCTGGCGGTCAGGTTCAGCGTTCGTGCATTACAGCCGTTCAGCACCCGCAAACGTAGCCAGCCACGCGGGACGGCGTGCTGAGGATAAATGGCGCCATTGGTCAGCATCGTATCGCCAAACCAGCCCACGGCCGCGCTCATGATATCCAGCTGATAGTCAATTTTACTGCCGTCACTGCTCAACCTTTTATCCTGCAGGATCAGCGGAATATCATCCACGCCCCAGATTTTTGGCAGCAGTAACTTTTCCCCGGCGTTGTCCTTAACAATCACCAAACCAGCCAGCCCTTGAGCCACCTGATAACCGGTTCTGCCATGCAGGTGAGGATGGAACCAGCAGGTTGCCGAACGTTGATCTGGCGTAAAGCTGACCGTGCGAGTTTGACCTGGGGCGATCTGCGCCTGCGGGCCGCCATCAACCTCACCAGGGATCTCCAGCCCGTGCCAGTGAACCGTAGTCGCTTCCGGCAGCTGATTACGCACATTGAGGGTAACAGGCTTGCCCCGCTCCAGCTGGATCGCCGGGCCGAGCAAATCGCCGTTGTAGCCCCAGGTGGGAACGGTTTTACCCTGCCAGACTTTAGAGCCGGTTTTGGCCGTAATATTCATCACGCCGCGCGGATCTGGCGTCAGCAACGCCGGGATCGGCAATTCAGGACGGCGTTCAGCCGCCATGGCGGTGCGGCTCCACAGGGGTAACGCGCTGGCGGCCCCCATTGCTGCTGTTAGCTTAATAAAATCACGACGTTGCATAAATCCAACTGGCCCTTGCAGGAAATTATTGTCCGGAAGCATAAACCCTTCCCTACAGGGAAGGTCAAGCTTTGCTGTCCCGGCGTGAAGAAAATGGCCGGATCCGGACTTTTCTGCCGCAAAATAGTCTGAAGCCTGTTAATAACTGTGCTAACGTCAGACTATTGCAATCGGTTGAGATCAATTATGAAGAAAAGCATCAAGGCTCTGTTGTTACTGAGCCTCTTTGGCTTCTCGTCGACCAGTTTCGCGCTGAGCGAATCTGAAGCGGAAGATTTAGCCGATTTAACGGCTGTATTCGTCTATCTGAAAAATGACTGTGGTTATCAGGATCTGCCAGACGGACAGATTCGCCGGGCGCTGGTGTTCTTTGCTCAGCAGAACCGCTGGGATTTAGCCAATTACAGCAGCTTTAATATGAAAGCGCTGGGCGAAGACAGTTATCGCGATTTAAGCGGTATCGCCGTTCCGAATGACATGAAGTGTAAATCTCTGGCTCGAGACTCCCTTAGCCTGCTCGCTTACGTGAAATAACCCCTCCCTTTTTCCACTTCTTGCTGATAATTTGACCGTGCAACCACGGTCAGAGTTAGCTATTATGTCGCGCCCATTTTTCGTGGCTGTTATGAGGAGAATCCCAGCATGGCCGAAAAAGAAATGTGGTATGAAACGCTTCATACCGGGTTTGGACAGTACTTTTCTGTCGACAAGATCCTCTACCGTGAACAGACCGGTCACCAGGATTTAGTCATCTTTGAGAATGCCGCGTTAGGTCGCGTTATGGCGCTGGACGGTGTGGTACAAACCACCGAGCGCGATGAATTCATCTATCACGAAATGATGACCCACGTTCCCCTCCTCGCGCAGGGTGCAGCAAAACGCGTGTTGATTATCGGCGGTGGCGATGGTGCCATGCTGCGCGAAGTCAGCCGCCATAAAAATATCGAACAGATCACCATGGTGGAAATCGACGCTGGCGTGGTGACCTTCTGCAAACAGTATCTGCCAAACCACAGCGCCGGAGCGTATGAAGATCCGCGTTTCAAGCTGGTGATTGACGATGGCGTGAACTTTGTCCGTCAGTGCAGTGAAAAGTTTGATGTGATTATTTCTGACTGCACCGATCCCATTGGACCGGGAGAAAGCCTGTTCACCTCAGAATTTTATGAGGGTTGCCACCGCTGCCTTAATGAAAATGGCATCTTCGTTGCGCAGAATGGCGTTTGTTTCTTACAGCAGGATGAAGCCGTTAACAGCCACCGCAAACTGAGTCACTATTTTAGCGACGTCAGCTTCTATCAGGCGGCGATCCCGACCTATTACGGTGGCATTATGACGTTTGCCTGGGCCAGCAATAACCCGGCGCTGCGTCAACTTGATAGCGCCACGCTTCAGGCCCGCTTTGACGCGGCTGACCTGACCTGTCGCTACTATACTCCGGCGATCCACACTGGCAGCTTTGCCCTGCCGCAATATTTGTTGAATGCACTGGCCGACCAGCCGGGCATTTAAGGGGTGAACGAAATTGCAAAAGCTTAAACTGCATGGCTTCAACAACCTGACCAAGAGCCTGAGTTTTTGTATCTACGATATCTGTTACGCCAATACGGATGCAGAGCGTGACGGATACATCGCGTACATTGATGAGCAATACAATGCCAACCGCCTGACAGAGATCCTTAGCGAAACCTGCTCAATTATCGGCGCTAACGTGCTTAACATTGCGCGCCAGGACTATGAGCCGCAAGGGGCCAGCGTGACCATTCTGGTCAGCGAAGAGCCGATTGACCCGAAGGATATTGATAACTCAGAACATCCAGGCCCACTGCCAAACTCGGTGGTTGCTCATCTGGATAAGAGCCATATCTGCGTGCACACTTATCCGGAAAGTCACCCAGAAGGCGGACTTTGTACTTTCCGCGCGGATATTGAGGTCTCTACTTGTGGTGTCATTTCGCCACTGAAAGCATTGAACTACTTAATCCACCAGCTGGAATCGGACATCGTCACCATCGACTATCGCGTTCGCGGCTTTACTCGCGATGTGAACGGCGTGAAGCACTATATCGATCACCAGATCAATTCGATTCAGAACTTTATGTCTGAAGACATGAAATCGATGTACGACATGCTGGATGTAAACGTCTATCAGGAGAACATCTTCCACACCAAGATGCTGCTGAAAGAGTTTGATTTGAAACACTATCTGTTCAACACCCGACCGGAAGACTTGAGCCCGCAAGAGCACAAGCGTATTACCGATCTGCTGTGGAAAGAGATGCGTGAGATTTACTACGGGCGCAATATTCCGGCCGTGGGATCCAAAACGCTGTAAGGTTTTTGAGCCAAAAAGAAGCGGGTGGCCTCAGGGCCGCCCGTTTTTGTTTCAGCCTCAGGCAGCCGGGCAACAGCGCCTGTTAACGTCCCTGTAAGAAAGCACGGTAAGCGGCAATCACCGCCAGAAAATCTTCCACGCCGCAGAAGCACAGATGCTCTTCGTCGTAGTAGTTCATCCCCTCTTCCATCTCATCGCCTTCTACACTCAGCAGGTTGGCGCGGACAATCACCTCTTCCTCATCCAGCCACAGCGTATATTCGTGACCCACGCGCTGCCACTGGCGCTCGCTGCCTTTAACGCTTTCTACAGCGGCTTCAACTTCTTCCAGCAACGCCAGATTGCCTTCGACTTCCTCATTAAACCAGTGGCCAACGGCTTCATGTCCCATCGACATGCGCACTTTCACCCCGCCGGTGAGGTCACGTAAAAATTCGTATTCCATGCTGCTGTCCTCTTACTGCCTGTTATGCACTGATAACG
>NZ_JBAVTT010000101.1:0-19776 GCF_049696395.1 Erwinia sp. | reverse complement strand
ACCCATCTGCGCACGACCAAGCGTCAGCGTTTGTCCGGCTTTGACCGCCACAGGCTGCCAGTAAGCTACCGTTTCGCCATCCAGTGTGGCCGGGCATTCGGCACCGGTCAGGGAAATCAGGGTGTCGCTGTGGAAGCGCAGCGTTGGGCCCTGCAGGGTGAACTCCAGGCCTGCGGCTTCTTCGGCGTTGCCGACAATGCGGTTCGCCAGGCGGAAAGCAAAATCATCCATCGGGCCAGAAGGGGGCACACCAATGTCCCAGTAACCCAGGCGGCCTGGGTAATCCTGAATGCTGCTCCAGGTGCCGGGCTGGATCACTTCCACCACTGGTGACAGTGGGGTGAAGCTGTCCAGCATGCGGGTCCAGACTTTACCGGTGCGGAAGGCTTCGGTAGCGACGATCTGGCGCAGATAATCCAGGTTTGTGGCAATGCCGTGCAGGCGGGTTTCGCTCAGCGCCTGCTGCATTTTGGCCAGCGCTGCCTCACGGTTTTCGGCATGGACAATCAGTTTGGCAATCATTGGATCGTAAAACGCCGAGACTTCGGTGCCGGTGTTAATCCAGCCGTCCACACGCACGTCATCCGGGAAGCAGACTTCCGTCAGGACGCCAGGGCTTGGCTGGAAGTTTTTCAGCGGGTCTTCAGCGTAAATACGCACTTCGATAGAAGCACCCTGAGGCGCTTGCGTCAGGCGTACCCAGTCAATCTCTTCTTCAGCCGCCACGCGCAGCATGCATTCGACCAGATCCAGCCCGGTCACGCTTTCCGTCACCGGGTGCTCAACCTGCAGGCGGGTATTCACCTCCAGGAAGAAGAAGTCATCGTTCTCCGCATCGTAGATATATTCCACGGTACCGGCGCTGCGGTAGCTGACCAGCTCGCCCAGTTTGACGGCTGATTCAAGCAGCGCGGCGCGGGTAGCGTCTGGTAATTGTGGGGCAGGGGTTTCTTCCACCACTTTCTGATTACGGCGTTGCAGCGAACAGTCGCGCTCGCCAAGCGCAATCACTTTGCCTTTGCCATCGCCAAAAATCTGCACTTCTACATGGCGCGCACGATCGATGCAGCGCTCCAGGAACACGCCTGCATCACTGAAAAACTGTTCGCCAAGGCGACGAACACTTTCCCATGCGTTGCTCAGCGCTTCAGCATCCGCACAGCGAGTCAGGCCGATGCCACCCCCGCCAGCCGTGCTTTTCAGCATCACCGGATAGCCGACACGTTCAGCGGCACTCAGCGCGTCTTCCAGCCTGTCCAGCAGCGGCGTTCCCGGTGTCATTGGCACACCAGCCGCAGCGGCCAGCTCACGGGCGCGGTGCTTAAGACCGAACTCGCCAATTTGATGCGCTGTCGGGCCGACGAAGGCGATCCCGGCTTCTTCACAGGCGGCGGCAAACGGCAGGCTTTCTGACAGGAAGCCATAACCCGGCCAGATGGCCTGCGCGCCAGTTTCTTTGGCTGCGGCGAGGATTTTGTCGATGCGTAAATAACTGTCGCTGGCTTTTTCCCCGCCCAGGGCAATCGCGATGTCAGCCTCTTTCACGTGCTGAGCATTTTTATCGGCCTCTGAGAACACGGCCACACTGGTGATGCCCAGACGCTTCAGCGTGCGGATGGCGCGGCAGGCAATTTCGCCACGGTTAGCGATCAGGACAGTATTAAACATGGGAGGTCTCCTTGCGGGTCAGCCAGTTGCGCCAGCCGCCAAATTCAGTAATGTCCGTGGCCTCTGGCAGCACGGCGGGTTCACAGATAAAGCCCTTCACCAGGCGGCCATCGGCCAGTTCGAGCGTGCCAATTCCCAGCGGAGAAGGGATTTCAGCCACAAATTCACCGAAGCGGGCCAGCGGGATATCCCACAGCTCAACAAGGATGGACGCGCCGTCGCTGCCTTTTGCCAGGCCAGGTTTGGGTGGTTTGGTGTTGGCAAGCGCATACAGCCGATAGCAGGCGGCGGTTTGGGTTTCTTCAACCAGCACCGCATCGCGGCTAGTGAGCTGGTGGTTGAGCGGCATGCCGCTCAGGTGGGCGCCTACAACCGCCACGCGAACATGCAGAGGGGAGGCGGGGATCGCCGTGTAAGTGGCTGGCTGGGCTTTGCCCGTTGCGCCCAGGCTTAATGCCTGGCTCGCCTGCCAGCGCTGGCCGAAAGTCGCTAACGCGCGGTCATACCAGGCTTGTGCAATCAGCGTGATGCCAGCCGGTAACCCGTCCTCTCGGAAGGGGCCAGGCAGCGCCAGCGCGGAGAGATCCGCCAGATTAGTAAAGTTGGTGTAGGTGCCGAACTGCGAATTGAAGCGCACCGGCTCCTTTTTCATCTCTTCCAGCGTATGGATGGTTGGTGAGGTTGGCACCACCAGCGCATCGAACTGGCTTAGCGTTTGCTGAATCTGACGGGTCAGTTCTGCACGCAGGTATTCGGCTTTAAAAGCGTCTACCGCACTGTAGTTAAGGCCGCTGGCGACAATGCCGTACACCACCGGATCCATTTCTTCTTTACGATCCAGCATGTCGCCAACCGCCACGGTGCGTTCAGCCACCCACGGCCCGTAATAGAGCTGTTCAGCCAGCTGGTGGAAGGCAGAGAAATCGATCGGGTGCAGCGTGGCACCGGTTTCTTTCAGCGCAATGACTGACTTTTCCCAGGCAGCTTCGGCCTGAGCATCGCCAAAGAAGTCGAGCGTGGAGGGAATGGCCAGACGAGGTGAGGCAGGCAGTGCTGCGGGTGCCAGGCCGGGATTGTGGCGTGAATAGGCGTCGCTGGCGTCGTAACCGCCGGCACAAGTTGCGGCCAGGAAAGCATCTTCTACCGTCAGAGCGAAGACGGAAATCGTGTCGTTAAGACGGCAGGCAGGCACTACGCCAGTCGCAGATAACCAGCCTTTGGTCGGCTTGAGACCCACAAGGTTATTAAAGCCAGCCGGAACGCGACCAGATCCTGCGGTATCTGTTCCCAGCGAGAAGCCCACCAGGCCGCGGGCGGCAACGGAAGCCGAGCCTGAACTTGAGCCGCCGCTGACGTAGTCAGGGTTGAAGGTGTTTTTGACGGCGCCAAACGGCGAGCGGGTGCCCACCAGGCCGGTAGCGTACTGATCGAGATTGGTTTTACCTATAACGACGGCACCAGCCGCTTTCAGATTCGCTACGGCGGTAGCATCAGCCGCAGCCTCATGGGAAAACGCCGGGCAGGCTGCAGTAGTTGGCCAGCCTGCTACGTCGATGTTGTCCTTCACCGCAAACGGTACCCCGAACAACGGCAGGGACTTCGGGTCCTGCTGCCAGGCGCTCAGCAGCGGTTCTACCTGAGCGCGGATCTGCGCAGGCGTAGCCAGATAAAGCCAGGCGTTGTCCTCGGTGGAGAGCCCCTCAAGCAGGGTCTCCAGCGTGGAGAGAACGGCTTCAGGATGCTGCTGATAATGCTGCTGCCAGTCGTTAAGGGTGAATCCGGTGGTCAGGGCCATGAGTTGAATTCCATCTGGTATACAAGATTGAATTCAATTGAGCAAAAGTTGTGCCAATAAAGTAACTTGTTGAATTTAATTGCTTTTAATTAGCATCCTCCTCAGTGGTGCACGCTGGACGAGCAGAGACTGAGCAAAAATGGGGCAAGGAGAGGCAGAAGAAGAGGTGTTTGTTGTAGTAAAAGGTTTTACGACTCCCAGGTTGTCGAAATGCTTC
The DNA here is from genome assembly GCF_049696395.1 of Erwinia sp. GTDB lineage: Bacteria > Pseudomonadota > Gammaproteobacteria > Enterobacterales > Enterobacteriaceae > Erwinia. The sequence continues at coordinate 16,096 of NZ_JBAVTT010000101.1, read as the reverse complement.
GTTGCTATAAGCCACTTGTTTAACGGTCTGTAATAGAAGTTGGTATAATTGAGTACAATAATAAAAATAAAATTTGGAACATTATTTTTACAAAAACCCAACATTGCTCTGTAATTAAATAAGTTAACTTTAAAATAATGTTTTAATTAATTTTATTTTCTTGGGTAATTGTGACCAGTGTCAATTTAATTTCGCCCTTCAATTGATAAGTTTAAATCATGATGAAAAAAAATCTGCTATATGTGATGTTAGTATTTACAACTTTTAAGCTCTCGGCTTCTGACATTGAGCTCACTGAGTTATCAGAAGTAGATGTTTACTCTATGGGGTTCAATGGGTTCATTGCTGAGAAAATGCCGCAACAGATTTTATATGAGAAAGTTTTTAGAGAAAAGAATGCCGTCGCACTCTTTAAAAAAATTCTGAATGAAGATTCAGCCACACCAGAAAGCAAGCTCTTTGCAGCATGCGGCCTTTGGCATAAAGGTTTATCTTCAGAAATAGTGATAAAAAAGGAGTTTGAGGGTCTCTCTGCCACAGTCCTTACTGGTGATATTTTGAGGAATGAAGCATTGCCAGCATTTTTGTTAAGGATTAAACAAGTAGGATGTTAATTAAAGTAATTTAAACTGTATAAGGATTTATTATATGGAAGTTTTAGACCAAAAAACATAGGCCGAGTCTCTGGTGGCATGAAAATTAGCGGCCTAAGGCCGTCAAATAATGTCATAAATATGACCGGCGCTAACATGGGTAGCTGGATCAGTGCGAGTAATACTTGTTGGAAACCGGGAACATCTACCCTCGTAATGTATCCATCTGGTAATTATAAACCAAACAATAAGTTTTGACGGGTAAAATACCTCGAACCTTTACTGGGGCGAGGTATTTTATAAGTATTAATGAATAACTTCCAATAATTCTTCCGATTGCAGCTTAAACCCGCTGGCGTAAAAGTCTCTTGATGTAAAAAATTTATTTTGATGCGATCCTTTCCTGCAGAAAAGCCAGGAAGACCCGGTTCACTTCGCTTCGCTGGCGGTGCTGAGGGAAAACGGCGTTCAGGCTGAGCGGAGAAGGGATAAAGTCATCCAGTACCCTGACCAGCTCGCCACGCTCCAGCGCCTTGCCGACGATAAATTCAGGTAACAGAACCAGTCCCAACCCGGCCACGGCGGCATCCAGCAGGACTTCACCATTGTTGCTTTGCACCGGCCCGGTCACCGCCATGATTTTCCGCTTACCTTCTACATTCAGCTCCCAGCCGGTTTGTCCTTCACGGCCATAGCGCAGGCAGGCATGTTGCAGCAGATCTTCAGGCTCTTCGGGCGGCGTCACGCGCTGCAGGTAAGAAGGACTACAGCAGATCACCCGTTTCAACTCGCCCAGCTTGCGGGCGATCAGCGTTGAGTCTGCCAGCGCCCCAATGCGGATCGCCATATCAAACCCTTCACCAATCACATCAACATAGCGATCGGCCAGTTCGATCTGAACGTTCACCGCTGGATGGTGCGTCAGAAAGTCGGCGATCAGCGGCGACAGGTGACTCATGCCGTAGGACATTGGCATGCTGATTCGAAAGGTGCCGTGCAACGCCTGATGGCGTTCAGAAACGGCCTGCTCGGCCTCTTCTATCTCTTCCAGGATACGCTGCGCGTGCTGGGCGAAGGTGTGCCCGGTATCCGTTACGGAAAGCTTACGCGTGTTTCTTATTAACAGCCTGGCACCCAGTGACTCTTCCAGCGCAGCCATGCGGCGGCTGACATACTGCTTTGACAGCATCAGCTGATCGGCGGCGGCGGTAAAGCTGCCTGAGGCGATCACCACCAGATAAATCTTCAGATCTTCAATCTGCATATTGTCCACTTAATTGTGACAGTGATTGCCTTTTCAGGCCATTGTTGAGCAAATGAGTTTACTTGTATTCTGGGTTCATCGGAAGGGCAACCGCTCTCCAGAAAACTTAACCCGGCATTACAGGAGCAGATCATGATCGAACAAAGACTGTCAGAACAACGCGGAGTGGGCGACCACGGTTGGTTGAATTCTCATCATACTTTTTCGTTCGCTAACTACTGGGATCCAAAACAGGTTGGGTTTTCGGATCTGCTGGTGATCAATGACGACCGGGTAGCGAAAGCCCGCGGATTTGGTGCCCATCCCCACAGCAATATGGAGATCATCTCTTATGTGTTGCAGGGCTCGCTGGAGCATAAAGATTCCATGGGCACCGGTTCAGTGATTGTCCCGGGTGATGTGCAGTTGATGAGTGCCGGTAGCGGCGTGACGCACAGTGAATTTAACCACTCAGCCACTGACGGCGTGCATTTCCTGCAGATCTGGATTATTCCTGCAGAGAAAAATACCCCGCCGGGCTACCAGCAGGTTTCGGTCAGTGACAGTGAAAAACGCGGTAAATTGCGCCTTATCGTGTCACCGGATGGCGAAGACAATGCGTTAACCGTGCGGCAGGACATGAAAATTTATGCCGGACTGTTCACGGGTGATGAGCAGCAAACTTTCACCCTGGCTGAAGATCGCTATGCCTATATTCAGGTCGCCCGGGGCAGCCTGACCGTGAACGGCATCAAGTTTAAAGCCGGTGATGGGGCTCGTGTCCGTAATGAGACAACGCTGACCTTTAGTGAAGGTGATGATGCGGAAGTCTTGTTGTTCGATCTGCGGCCGGTAGAAGTGAATCACCAGACCCGTTAATCAACGCTGAAAAAATAACGGCCACCGCTAAGGTGGCCGTTTTTCGTGGTGGCTCAGAAAATTTACCGGCTCTGCAGGAAAGCCAGCAGATCTTCGTTGAGCTGATCCTGATGCGTGACGGCAAAACCGTGCGGCGCATTGTCGTACACTTTCAGTTCTGCACCCGCAATCATTTCTGCGGCCACTTTTCCGGTGGTGTCGAACGGAACAATTTGATCGTTGCTGCCGTGGATCACCAGCGTTGGCACAGTGATCTTCGGCATATCGCCACGGAAATCGGTTTCAGAGAACGCCGTCACGCAGTCGATAGTGCCTTTCAACGAGGCCAGTAACGCAATGTTCAGCGTCTGGGTCATCACGCCTTCTGAAACAGTTTGTCCGGCGTTGGTGCCATAGAAAGGCGAAGCGAAATCACTGATGAACTGCGCGCGATCTTTACGCAGACCGTCTTTGATCCCGCTGAAGACCGACAGATCCACGCCTTCAGGGTAGTCTTCTGCCTTACCAAAGATCGGCGTTACCGCACCCAGTAAAACCAGCCCGGAGATGCGATCGCTGCCGTATTTGCCCAGATAGCGTGCCACATCGCCGCCACCCATCGAGAAGCCCACTAACGTGACATCAGTCAGATCCAGGTGCAGGATCAGTTCGTTGATGTCTGAAGCAAAGGTATCGTAATCGTAACCAGTCCAGGGTTGATCTGAACGGCCAAAGCCACGGCGGTCGAAGGCAATTCCACGGTAGCCACGCTCTGCCAGGAAGGTCATCTGACTGTCCCACATGTCAGCATCTAGCGGCCAGCCATGACTGAACAGCACGGGTTTGCCGCTGCCCCAGTCTTTGTAATAAATGCCTGTGCCGTCGGTCATTTTAATCATGCTCATGGTGATCATCCTGTAAGTGAGTGAGGGGGGCAACGACGCCCCGGTTAAACCGGAGCGACCAGATAACGGATCTCAGGCAGGCTGTCTCCCTGATGGAAAGCAACAACGCGGCTCTGAATTTTACAGTCGTTCATGGTGTAGCGTTCCTTCTGGCGCAGGTGCTCCATCCAGGATCCGACGACAAAGGTTTCAACAAAAATACCGGGGCGCAAAATGTCCTCGTACAGACACCAGTTAATCGCACCGCCGCGCCGTCTTACCCGGCGCATCTCCTGAATACAAACGGTGAAGCTGCGGGCATCGTCAGTTTTAATCAGGTATTCATAGCTCACCATCACCGGCCCACGATCGTGACGGATGTCGGGGATCGTGCCGTTTTCATCTGCGGCGATGCTGTCCAGATTCAGATCCGGATCCTGATCCAGCCGCCAGCGAAAGACTGTGGTACTGGCGAGGATCATTCCAACGGTTGCGATGCACAGCGACATTGGGATGCCATAGTGAGAAGCCAGTTGTCCCCAGATCGCACTGCCTGCCGTCATCGATCCAAAGAACACGGTGAGGTAGACCGCCAGTGCCCGGGCTTTCACCCATCTGGCGGCGCTGCGTTGTGCACCAAGATTGAGGGTGGACAGCACTGCAATCCAGGCAAAACCGGTGAAAAATTCAAACGCATTCAGCAGCCAGAAATGGCGCACCCAGGCCAGCGCCAGCATGGTCATCGCAAACATCAGGCTGGCCAGCACCATCAGCCGATCGGCACTGAAACTTTTCCGCATGCGTGGCAGTAACAGCGCGCCGCAAATAGCCCCCACGCCGATAAATGCCAGCATGATGCCGTATCCGCCTGGCCCCAGGCCCAGTTCACGGCGGGCAACCAGCGGCAGCAATGCCCAGCCCGCGCTGCCAAAAACAAAGAAGGCGACGGTGCGGACCAGCACATTGCGCAGTACTGGCGCGGCATGGACATACCGAATACCGGCCCGGACGGCTGAGAAAAAATGCTCAGGAGGCAGGCGCTGAACGGTCGGTTCGGCTTTCCAGCGATACAACACTAGCGCGACGCCCAGCACCGATAACGCATTCAGCAGAAACACCATCCACGGACCCACAAAGGAAAGAATTAACCCGCCCAGCGCCGGGCCAATGGCGCGACTGATATTGATCCCCAGCGAGTTAAGGGCAATAGCGGGCCCCAGCGACGGCTTGTCCACCAGATCCGGCACGATGGCCTGAAAGGGCGGTGAACTCATCGCCGCACCTGCACTGAGGAAAAATGCCGCAATCAGCAGCACCATTGGCGTCACGTGGCCGGTAAACGACAGCACCGTGAGGATAGTGGCGGCGACAAAGACCCACAGTTGAGAAAACAGCAGGTATTTGCGGCGGTCTACGATGTCAGCCAGCACGCCCGAAGGGAGCGCAAAAAGAAACATCGGCAAACTGCTTGCGGCCTGCACCATCGCCACCGACAGCGGATCGGCGCTCAGCGTCAGCATGGTCCAGTTCACCCCAACATCGTTCATCCATGAACCAATGTTGGAGACTACCGTGGCCAGCCACAGCATGCGGAAGACCGGCAGGCGTAAAGGCTGCCAGGGTGAAACCGTCACCACTGGCAGATCTTCGGGCAGTGCCGTGCTGGCACTGTGAACGTCGTTTACCTGCGCCATGCGGCCACCTCAGTCTGTTTAGTGGCGCCTAAGCGCCATTTCCCCGGGCCGGTCATCGCCAATGTGCTGAAAATAATCAGCAGCAACCAGCCGAACTGGCCCTCAGCTAATGACCAGTCTGGATGAACAACCAGCATGGCGACCAGCAATACCCCGATGATCGGCAGGCAGGCAAGCCGGGTTGCCACACCAGCGATAATGAATAACGGGCAGATGACTTCGGCAAAAATGGCCGGAAGCAGGCTCATGTAAGCCCCCAGGCCAAAGGGATCCTCAATGCGCGCCAGTTCTTCGGTGAAATGAAACACTTTTGGCAACCCATGAACAGACAGCAACAGCAGGCAACCGCTGAGCCTGAGGAATAACAGCCCCAGATCAATCTGGGGCGGGATAAGAACCGCAGAGGCGTTTTTCATCGGATCAGAACGCAAAGCAGCTGCAGCCCAGCGCGCCCCAAAAAGCGTTGTCTTCCGAGACCGGCACGTTAGCCCCACGGGCCACATCATGCTGATGGCTGTGGACGCCGCATGGGCCGCTGCAATGGTGAACCTGCGGCATCATGCCCACTCGGGAAGCGGCTTGCGGCGGGGCGCTGCGATAATGACCCGGCACATTCACCACTGGCGACCAGTCTGGCAGCACGGGAATGGAAGGCGGCGCCTCAGAGGTAAACGACCCTGCAGCGTAAACCACGTTGCCGTCCACCACCGTTAATACCGATTCAATGCCTTTGATCTCTTCTTCCGGCACGCTGAAGAAGTCTTTGCTCAGCACCGCCATATCGGCCAGCTGACCCACTTTTATCTGGCCTTTTTTACCCTGTTCACTGGAGAACCAGGCACTGCCTTGCGTCCACAGCATCAACGCCGTTTCACGATCGAGACGAGCGCTGGCGTCATACATTTGCATCCCACCAACGGTTCGGCCTGAGACCAGCCAGTAAAGTGCGGTCCACGGGTTGTAGCTGGCGACTCGCGTGGCATCCGTTCCCAGCCCAACCGGAACTTCTGTGTCCAGCATTCGGGCCACTGGCGGAGTGTGGCGGGTGGCTTCAATGCCGTAGCGTTCGGCAAAGTATTCGCCCTGGAAAGCCATGCGGTGTTGAACAGCAATCCCACCGCCCAGCTCTTTAATACGGTCAATGTTCTTCTGCGTGACGGTTTCCGCATGGTCAAAGAACCAGTGCAGGCCATTGAACGGAATGTCCCGGTTCACTTTTTCAAACACATCCAGCATCCGGCTGATGGATTCGTCATAAGTGGCATGCAGACGGAACGGCCAGCGATGCTCAACAAGATGGCGAACCACACGTTCAAGTTCGTCTTCCATGCCCGGCGCTAAATCAGGACGCGGCTCCAGGAAGTCTTCAAAGTCTGCGGCTGAGAACACCAGCATTTCACCCGCGCCGTTGTGGCGGAAATAGTCGCTGCCCTGGCCTGGCGAGAGCATGTCGGTCCATTTCTCAAAGTCTTCGAGTTCGTGTCCAGGCCGCTGGGTAAACAGGTTGTAGGCGATGCGCAGCGTCATCTGCTTTTTCTCATGCAGCTCGGCGATGACCTGGTAATCTTCGGGGTAATTCTGGAAGCCGCCGCCCGCATCGATGGCGCTGGTCAGGCCGAGGCGGTTGAGTTCACGCATGAACTGACGCGTAGAGTTGACCTGTTGTTCCAGCGGCAGCGTGGGGCCTTTAGCCAGCGTGGAGTAGAGGATCATCGCATTCGGACGGGCAATCAGCATACCGGTTGGGTTGCCGTTGCTGTCGCGCTGAATTTCGCCGCCCGGAGGATTTGGCGTGTCTTTGGTGTACCCCACCACTTTCAATGCGGCACGGTTGAGCAGGGCGCGATCGTAAAGGTGCAGGATGAACACCGGCGTCTCTGGCGCGGCTTCATTGATTTCGTCCAGGGTCGGCATCCGGCGCTCGGCAAACTGGAACTCAGTCCAGCCACCCACCACGCGAACCCACTGTGGAGAAGGCGTACGCAGCGCCTGGTCTTTCAGCATCCGCAACGCATCCGCTAAAGAAGGCACGCCTTCCCAGCGTAATTCCAGATTGTAGTTCAGGCCGCCACGAATCAAATGCAGGTGCGAGTCATTCAGGCCCGGCACCGCAGTATGGCCTTTCAGGTCGATCACTTTGGTCGCTTCATCATGGTATTCCATGACCTCGGCTACCGTGCCAACCTGCAGAAATTTACCTTTTGAGATCGCTACGGCTTCCGCGAAAGGATGTTGACGGTCGACGGTGTGGAACTTGCCATTGGTGAAAATGAGATCGGCTTTAGCGGGCGTTACCATGGATCCTCCTGAAGTGAGATGTCCGGACCGCGCGGCGCTGGCTGCAGTACGGAGAACGGGGCTGAATGCTGGTAAGCAGAGCACCAACTGAAGAGAAGTATGGTGAGGATTTTGGCGGATCGTCTAGTTATACGAAGGGATAACTATACGTCCGTATAGTTATACGCAGAGATAATAGTGACGACGGAGTAATCGCCTTAGACTGCGGGCTGACAGTGATTGATGCGCTTTATTCACCTTTCAACCTCAATGGGTAACCACATGACAAACGCTAAACTTGAAGTTCTGACGCCTCATAACAGCCAGATGATTTTCATCGACCAGCAGCCGCAGATGGCTTTTGGCGTACAGTCAATTGACCGTCAGGTGCTGAAAAACAATACCGTTGCGCTGGCTAAAGCGGCGAAAGTTTTCAACATCCCTACCATCATCACCACCGTTGAAACTGAGAGCTTCTCGGGTCACACCTATCCAGAGTTGCTGGATGTGTTTCCTGGTCAGGACATCCTGGAAAGAACCTCAATGAACTCCTGGGATGACCAGAAAGTGCGTGACGCGCTGGCCGCTAACGGCAAGAAAAAAGTGGTGGTTTCTGGCCTGTGGACCGAAGTCTGTAACAACAGCTTTGCCCTCTGCGCAATGCTTGAAGGTGACTATGAGATCTATATGGTGGCCGATGCTTCAGGTGGCACCACCAAAGAAGCCCATGACTTTGCTATGCAGCGCATGATCCAGGCGGGCGTTGTTCCTGTTACCTGGCAGCAGGTTATGCTGGAGTGGCAGCGTGACTGGGCTAACCGTGATACCTATGACGCGGTAATGAATATTGCTAAAGAGCACTCAGGTGCTTACGGCATTGGTGTGGATTACGCCTATACCATGGTGCACAAAGCCCCTTCTCGTCAGAAGAGTGAGCACCGTACTCTGGCTCCAGTGCCAGCGCGTTAATTCCCTTTGCAGGCCAGTCTTTACAGGCTGGCCTGCGTTGACTCATGAAGGAGGATTGCCATGAGTCCTTTAATCCTTTCCCTGGGCGCGGGTGTCCTGGTCGGACTTTTCTATGCTCTGCTCAACGTTCGCTCTCCAGCTCCGCCAGCTATCGCTTTAGTGGGTTTGTTAGGCATGGTCCTCGGTGGCGAACTTGCCGCACACTTCATGCATAAAGACCCGCAGGCTACGGCTCAACGTCTTCCTTTCTCTGCCGATAACGTCTTCTCTGCTCCCTCTTCCCTGATGGCGATAAGGAGCTGATGATGCTGAAATCCTACGGTATTTCATTAGTTGTCGGCATGCTAGCCGGGGGGATTTACGCGCTAATCCGTGTGGAAGCCCCGGCACCACCAGTCATCGCCTTACTGGGCTTATTCGGCATGCTGGTCGGTGAACAGCTGGTGCCGTTAGCGAAGCGGCTCATCAAGCGACAACCGGTCACGCTGCACTGGTTCCGTCACGAGTGCGTTCCTAAAATCAGCGGCACGCCGCCGCCGACAAAGGATAAAGCACCTTAAGGATAAAAGAATGCGTTCTCGGCCCATTGTTATTGTGGATGACGAACCCTCGGTCCGCAGTGGGCTGAGCAACTTATTGCAGTCAGAAGGGTACTGCACGCTGACTTTCGCCTCGGCTGAAGCGCTGCTTGAGGAGGAAACCGCGCTTCAGGACGCGGTATTATTTATCATTGATGTCAGGCTGCAAGGGATGAGCGGCTTTGAGCTGTTTAAGGAACTGGCCCGTCGGCTGGAGAATCCGCCTGCCATTCTTATTTCAGGCGACGGTGATGAGAACATGCTGTGGGTGGCGATTGGGCTGGGCGCGCTGGCTTTTTTGCCTAAACCTATCGAAATTGATACGTTGTTCACTCACATCCGCCAGCTGTTATCTCCAGGAGAAGCGCAGCCATGAGCCTGTCACCCCCCGCTCTGCAGTCTGTAGGCGAAGAGGGATTTTCGCTCTCCGACGATTTGACCTTCAGCCCGTTGGCACAAGAAAGCCAGCTGGCCTGGTATCTGTGTCGCTACACCACCAGTAGCGACACTTTTATTATTGCCACTGCTGCCAGCGAAGACGCCATTTTTCAGGTGACGCCATTGCTGAAAAATGAGTATGCGCTGCGTGAAAAACTCAGCGTCTCCTGGGCCATCAGGCCGCTGGCGCACAGCCTTTTTCATGGCCGTTACGCCCTGATGTATGACGTATTCTCCAGGCGAACGTTGGCGGACTTCCTCAGCCTTACTCCTCAGGTGCTGTCGGATTTTTTACACAGCGCGATCCTGCTTTGTGCTCCCTTGAGTCAGATGCATCAGCAGGGATTGGTACACGGCGACATCAAGCCGGCCAACTTCTTTATCAACGAAGACGGCACTTTTCGGTTAGGGGGATTCGGGCTTGCCTCCGTGGCTTCAACAGCGCCTTTGCCGCTGGGATTGCCAGCTTCAGGCGGCACCCTGGCGTATATGTCGCCAGAGCATACGACCCGCACCACTCAGCAAGTCACGCCTTTAAGCGATCTTTACAGCTTTGGCGTGGTGCTTTACGAGCTGCTGACCGGTAAGCTGCCTTTCGGCACCGCTGAAGGCGGGCACGCAGAGTGGGTTCATCATCATGTTGCTTCTGAGCCGCACCCTCCGCACCTCGTGCGTACCGATGTTCCCGCAATGCTCTCTTCGGTCATTTTGCGCCTGCTGGAAAAATCCCCGGCGCAGCGCTATCAGACGGTTGAAGGGCTGCTGGCGGATCTGCATCGCTGCCGGGCCAGCCTCACTCCTGAAGGCCACATTGAGTCCTTTACCCCTGGGTTACAGGATACCCAGCGGAAAGGGTTTGCCTCCGGCACGCTGTTTAACGATCATCCTCAGGCTGAAAATTTACTGGTTCTGTTCGATGAAGTGATGCAAAGCGGCCGATCCAGTCTCACCGTTATCAGTGGTACCGCTGGCAGCGGAAAGTCTTCGCTACTCGCCTCTGGTATCAGAAAGTTACAGCAAAAGAAGCTTCTTCTAACGGTGGTGAAAGCCGATCGTCACTCCCCGGTTCTGCCTTATGCTGTTTTTACTGCTGCGTTTCGTATGGTGGTGTTGAACTTGCTTGGACTGTCGGCGGAAGAGGTTGCCCGTTGGCGATCCCACCTCGTTCGTTTACTGGGTGACTACGTGGGGTTGGCGATCAATTTTGTCCCTGAACTGGGCGTATTGTTAGACCAGAAAGCGCAACCTCTTGCCGATATTCATTCACTCGATGCCAGAAACCGCTTTACCAATATGGTGTGTAGTCTTACGAAAGCCTTCGCCACGCCAGGAAGGCCGTTGGTCATGCTGATTGATGATATTCACTGGGCCGATCAGGCCAGCCTGCAGCTGCTGCAAAATCTGCTGGAAATGAGTGAAGATATCCCGTTGATGCTGGTGGTTACCCATCATGATATTGCCTCCTTACCTTGTCCGCTGATCGGCATGCAATTGACTGCTCTGAGAAGTTCGACGGCCAGAAGTGGAGAGATCACTCCGCAGCAGCTTTCAGTAAAAGCGCTGGCTCAGTGGCTGGCTGATGTTTTTCACGATCGTCCGGCGGCAACCGGGGAACTGGCGCGCTTGATCCATGAGAAGACCGGTGGGAATCCGCTGTTTACTCAGGAATTTTTTCGCCAGGCGGTGCAGGATGGCATTATCCACCACGGGCAGTATCCGCAGAAATGGGGCTACGATCGCCAGGCGTTAACCGCCTGCCAGTACACGGAGAATGTGGCCAACCGCGTGTTACAACAACTGGAAACCGTAACTGCTGAAACCCGGCATCTGCTGGGCAAGGTAGCCTGTTTGGGCGGATCGGGTGAGTTGATGATGCTCAGCAAAGTGCTGAACCTGTCAGTTGAAGCGCTCATAACCTGCCTGTTGCCGGCGGCTAATGCCCAGTTGCTCACCCTGACAGCAAATCACTATGCTTTTACTCATGACAGCGTGCATGAGGCGGCAATGGATCTGAACGATCCTGCAGAGGACGATCTTTTACACCTCGCGGCTGCGCAACGATTTGCGGAGTTGGCAGCAGTAGACGCGGGCAACGATCCGCTGTTCAGGGTGGTTCACCATCTTGCGACCATCAAAGATCTTCAGTTAGCCCAGGCAGAGGCGGAAAGCTATCGGCAACTGATCCTTATGGCCAGCAGAAGAGCTAAAAATACCGGGGATTATATTTCTTCCCTTCGGTTCTTGCGGACGGCACGTGCACTGACTCCTTTAGTGTCGAACGAAGATCATTTCACTTTTTTACTGGAAGAAGCCGAATGTGAGTTCCTTCAGGGGAACCTGGCCGTTGCGTTAGACCTTTGCGGGAAGCTGCTGGCATTGCCAGGCAACATGACCGATAAAGCGGTGGCTGCCTGCTGGCTGGCAGAAATCCATATGCGTCAGTCTGACAACACACTGGCGCTTGAAACCGCGATTGCCTGGCTGGCGGTGTTTGGCATCCACTTGAATCGCCATCCTGACAAGGCCGAATGTGATGCCGCCAGGATCGCCCTCAAGGCACATGTCGGCATCAATCCCTATACCCGCTTCAGGTCGCTGCCGTTAATGGCCAGCCGGGAGAATGAAGCGATCATGAATCTGATGGCCAGCGCCAGCATGTTTGCAGCGTTTTCCAGCCCCCGACTGCATTTCATGATCGTCTGCAAAATGCTGCACCTGACTCTCGATCACGGAATGACCGGGGCCTCCACTTTTGCACTTTCCTGGTATGGCGTGCTGTGCGGGGGGCATTATGATGAATACAGCCGGGGCTATGCCAGCACGCTGCTGGCACGGGAACTGGTGTATAAACACGACTTCACCAGTTTTAAGGCCCGCACCCTGATGCCGCTGGACCAGGTCAGCGTCTGGACCATGCCAATGGCTTATGCCATTGAGTGCGCTAAAGAAACGTTCAATGTTGCCGTCGCCAATGGCGATCGCACTTCCGCTTGCCTGGCTTTACGTCATCAAACCATGAACTATCTGGCGCGAGGCGATCATTTAGAGGGCGTGCTGACCTCGATAGAGCGAGCGCTGGCTTATGTTCGCAAGGCGCACTATCAGGATGTGGAAAGCGTGCTGCAGATGCAGCGAGAGTATGTCTTGTTCCTGCGCGACGGCACCCAAAACGAGATGTCAGGCAACAATTTTGTTCCGGGGGTACTGCAACTCGCCGGCAAGGATATCGCCACACAACCGCTGGTTTTGATGCAATTCTGGCACTGGTTGTACCGGGGAATGGCCCATTTTTTCTCTGGCGAATATGCCGATTCTGAGCGTTGCCTGGCGCAGGCCTCGCGTTTTATTGACTTGATCCCTGGGCATATTCATATGCTCGATTTTCATCTTTATAGCGCGCTGTCGATGACCCTTCAGTTGGAACCCGCCACTTTCACTGCCGCAAAACAGCAAAAGGTCTGGATCCATTATGAAAAAATTGCCACCTGGGCCACCGAAAATGCCAAAACATTCGCGGATAAACAAGCCTTACTGATGGCGGAGATCCTGCGGCTTGAAGGCAAAGACAGCGCGGCTGCAGAACAGTATGAAGAGGCGATTGCCTTATCCCGCAGCGGGCAATTTGAGCACATGACTGGCGTGGCGCATGAGATAGCCGCCAGTTTTGCCAGCGCTCGTGGGTTAACGGTGGCCGCAGAGGCTTACCTCAAGGGGGCGATCAATGCCTGGCAACGTTGGGGAGCCGAGGCCAAAGTCCGGCAGTTGGCATCCAGGCATGCTCATCTGGCGCCGGCCGGACAGAATTCGCCGTTCACCACCGTCACCTTTGATCAGAATAATGCGGTCAGCGATCTGCAAAGTGTGATCACGGCGATGCGGGCGCTGACCGAGGAGATCAATCTGGATCGCCTGATCAACACCCTGATGATGATGTTGCTGGAAAGGGCTGGCGCGCAGCGTTGCCTGTTAATCCGCTTACTGGAAGGCCAGATCCCGGAAATCGAGGCAATGGCGACCTCCACAGCGGAGGGGACGCGGGTGAAAATTTTGCAGGTAACCCCGACCTCAACCGATCTGCCGCTATCCGTTTTATCGGCGGTGATCCGCACCGGCCAGGAGATCCGCACCGGCAAACCTGAAATCTTCAGCCCGTTCAGCCAGGATCCTTATCTGGTGGCTTCTGGCGCGGCGGTGATGTGCGTGCCGATGTTCAAACAGGCGCGGATGGTCGGTGTGTTGTATCTGGAAAACCGTTTAATGCCCGATGTCTTTACCGCGGAACACTCGAGAATAGTGGCGATATTGGGCGCTCAGGCCGCTATCTCACTCGAAACCGCCAGGCTTTACAGCGAACTCCTGGAAGAGAACATTCAGCGGAGAAGGGTAGAGAAACAGCTGAGATCCAGCCAGACATCGCTGATGCTGGGGGAGAAGATCAGCCATACCGGCACCTGGCACTGGCATCTTGAGCAGGACATGATGCTGGTTTCTGACGAGTACAGGCTGATCCTCGGCTTGCCGGAGCAGCAAAAAAGCCTGTCGATGGCGAATTTTTTAACGCGCGTACACCCCGACGATCGTCACTGTATTAGCGAACTGGTGTCAGACAGCGTGCGGAACGGCATTATTATGCAGGCGGAGTTTCGCATCCTCAGACCGGATGGAGAGTGCCGCTACATCAAAGGGATCGGAGAGCCTGTAGAAAGCTGGTCTGAGGTAAAGGAGTATTTTGGCACCATTTCGGATATTACCGCGCAGCGTCTGTCGGAGGATGCTGCACGGCTTGCGCAGGCCGATCTTGCCCGGGTTTCACGCGCGACTACCGTTGGGCAGCTGACCTCTTCCATCGCGCATGAAATTAACCAGCCGTTAATGTCGATTGTGGCGAATGCCGGAGCCAGCCTGCGCTGGCTGAAACGCGACCAGATACATCTTGCTAACGCCTGTTCCAGCCTGGAAGAGATTATTAATGAAGGGAAACGGGCTGGCGACATTATCCGTGGCTTGCAATCACTGACCCGCAATACTGCCTCTGAATTCGCCCAGGCTAATCTGCACCTCATCGCCCGCGATATCTTATCGCTGTCACGTATGGAGCTGGAGAGACGCTGGATTACCCTTGAACTCAAACTGCGTGCAACCAACGATGCGGTATATTGTGACCGCGTGCAGATCCAGCAGCTGTTATTGAATCTGGTGCTTAACGCCCTCGAGGCGATGGATGAAACGCAGGGGCGGGCGCATGTGCTGACGCTCTCCTCCTGGAATCCTTCACCCGAAGTGATCCGCTTTGAGGTTTCTGATACCGGCACTGGGCTGCCCGAACAGGTCATCAAGCGCATCTTTGACTCTTTCTACACCACCAAAAAAGAGGGCATGGGCATGGGATTGGCGATCAGTGACGAGATCATCAAAAAGCACCGGGGAGAGTTAAGGGCTGAAAACCGGGAGAGTGGCGGCAGTCTTTTCTGGTTTACGCTGCCTACAGAGCTGGAAGGGTGAGAGGAGAAACCTGAGGAGGCGCTAGCGCCCTCGGGTTTTTTCAATATTCAGCCGTTCTGCTGCCCGCACTAAATCGGACAGCGAGCGAACCTGCATTTTTTCCATTACCCGGCGCTTATGCACTTTAGCGGTAATCTCACTGATCCCCATCTCGGCGGCTATTTGCTTATTTTGCAGGCCGCCGATTGCCAATAACATCACTTCACCTTCACGCGGGGTCAGCGAATGATGCCGCGCGGTCAGCTCCAGCTTTTGCTGCGAGGAAGCCATGCTATCTTCTGAGATCCTCAACGCTTCAGCTACCGCCTGCAGCAATCGTTCAGGATCTACTGGCTTAGTCAGGAATTCATAAGCGCCTGCTTTCATGGCTCTGACCGTCACCGGAATGGTGCCAAATCCGGTCAGGAAGATCGTCGGGATCGAGTAGCCTTTCTCCATCAGGGCGCTGGCTACGCCAAATCCATCGATGCCTGGCATATTAATATCCACGATCAGGCAGCACGGCGAGGAATAAAAGGGATGTGCCAGAAAAGCGTCAGGGCATGAAAAAGGAGCAACGGTATAATCTTGTGAGCTGAGTAAATTGGTCAGCGCGGTGGTCACAGACTCATCATCATCAACGACATAAACTATGTGGTTCATAACGTTTCTCTTCTTAAAGGAACCCTCTCTGACCTCTGATAACGGACTTTTTTGTCAGCTATCAACGGAGTATAGAATCAGTTAAGAAATCGTCAGGGTTTTGGCAGTGGCAGGGCTGGATAATAGCATAATAATTATCATTATCATCGTTTTAGCGCGCTATTAAGAATAAAGCCACAAGCCGATGATTCCGTTACCCTTCACATTGCTTTGGTTGCCGTTAGCCAGCCAGTGGGTCACCCTTTCATCTTGCTGTTTCACCGCGAATAATATCGCCGAAGTATGATCTTCTTCACAATTAGCCACTAAATAGCGCTAGAAATCTTGCCTCTCTTCCCCGGAATTGCCAATGATAGCCGCCACAGGATTGTTACTGTTTACAGGCAAAACCTCAGGCGCGGCTTCTTACCCAAGAAGC
>NZ_JBAVTT010000100.1:0-38456 GCF_049696395.1 Erwinia sp. | reverse complement strand
GACCAGTATGGTCATCAGGCTGGCGATGTCTGCCTGGCAGAAGTGGCTGCGGTGCTTAAGACCGCAGTACGAACGCCAGAAGATCTGGTGGCCCGTTATGGTGGTGAAGAGTTTGTCGTGATGCTGTTTGGCTCAGAACTGGGCGGGGCTGAGCGGGTAGCGGAACGCATTCAAACACAGTTAAAAGCGGCCAACCTTGCACATGCACAATCCGACATTAGTGACACTGTCACGGTTAGTATGGGCATTGCTTCTTCAGATGGCAGCAAACCTGCGCTGGAAATCCTGGCTGAGGCGGATGCGGCGTTGTACCGTGCCAAGGAACAAGGCCGTAATCGCTGGTGCTTTTAGTCTGAAGCCTGCACTACTTGATGATCTCACTCATTGGCGGCTGATTCTTCCAGAAGGGTAATGGCTGAACCCCGGCGTTTTAACTGGCTCCGGGGGGCATTACAGAGTTATTTTTTGGCGGGTGCACTGTACCAGTCGGCCTTATTAACCAGCACTGGCGCATCAGGCTGATTAACAAAGTTAGGCGACATTATCTGCACAGCAAACTCACTGAACACATCCTGAATATGACCGTTCAGTTCACTCCTGACCGCCGACAGCGACTGGTCTTTCAGTAATCTGACCTGCAATTCATAAGAGATATACCAGTCCATCAAGGCCAGCTGGCGAACTATCGGGGGTTGGGTGCCGTCAATACCAGCCGTCCGGCTGGCGGCAAGTTCCAGCATTGCATGCACTTGTCGCCACGGCGTGTCATAGCCAATAGTCACACTGGTCGTCATGTTCACACCGCCGGTTTTGGCGTTCGTGCTCAGATTGACAATCTTGCCGCTCACCACCACCGCATTCGGCACCGTCACTTCATAATTTTCTCTGGTCATAATCTTGGTGGCGAGAATGCCTACTTCACTGACCATCCCTTCATGGTCGGCCAGGCGGATAATGTCACCCCGACGCAGCGCGCGTGAATAGGTTAACACCAGCCCGCTCATCGCATGGTTCATCACGCCAGCGGACCCCAAGGTCAGCATCAAACCAAAGAAGACGCTGATCCCTTTGAAGGCCAGAGAATTGGCGCCCGGCAGGAAGGGATAAGCCATCGATAAGGCGAACAGCCAGATCATCACGCTGATTAATTTGCGGGTGACGCCAACGGTGTCGGGGTGCAGCCCGGGCAGTTGTAAGGTGCCGGTTTCAACCCGGTGCAACACCAGTTTGAGTAAGCGCTGAATCAGCCCGGTCAGGAGAAAGATGGCGCAGACGATAAACAGCCCGGGCAGCGCCGACAGGAATACCACACCGGCATTCTGGATCATCCCCACGCTGTAACTGCCCAGTTCCATCCCCCAAATCCGCGTATAGGGGAACAGCCTCAGTACCCAACTGATCCAGAGATAGAAGGCGATCAGGCAGAATAAGGTGACAAGCAACAAGTAAAGCCGCACCTCGAAAGCCCCCATAAAACCCCGCAGCGAGGGAGGGAAAAGACTTTTATTATTTTGCTGACGTTCAGTGAAGAAGCGTTTAACCGGTCTGATTGAATACAGGGCAGCAACACATAAAGCGATAACGGCCACCAAACCTGCAACGGTCTTGGTCAGTGATAACAGCAGGTACTTCGACGAATATTGTTCGATCAAGGCTTGTTGAATAGTCTGCAACCGCTGTGCCACTTTCGCCGCCGCTTGCGGCAACGTCAGGTCATCACCTTCATCCAGATCGGTATCGGCTAGCAGCATAAACGGCTTGTTATTTACGCTAAATAATACCGCCTGACGTTGATAGCGGGTGATATTGGTGGTCACCAGCGGATGGCGTAAGTCGTCCTCACTCAGGCCGCGCAGGGTACTGACAATTCGCTGAACTCGCTCTTCAGGTGTCGTGAGGCCGAACTTTGCCTGCAGCATGACCACCGGTTGGTTAAGTAA
The DNA here is from genome assembly GCF_049696395.1 of Erwinia sp. Lineage (GTDB taxonomy): Bacteria > Pseudomonadota > Gammaproteobacteria > Enterobacterales > Enterobacteriaceae > Erwinia. The sequence continues at coordinate 36,516 of NZ_JBAVTT010000100.1, read as the reverse complement.
GATCAGTGTGCGAGCCTTTTCCTGGGGAGAAGGCGACTGACGCGGTTCGGCGCTGTGAGTAAGGAAGGGGAATGACAGCAACATCCCATAAAGCAGACACAACATAGCTGGCTTGATCATCGGCAAACCTCTGGCACATCCTGTTAAATACATCCCTGCCAGAGGCTATTCTGCCTGGCGGGCTACTTTGTTCAGACTTTTTTTACTCAATATCGGGACACTGAATGTCTTCCATTGCTTCGCTGTAGGCTTGTTTGTTGTTATTCCTTAACCCTGCAGCTGCAGCCAGGATCTGTGACTCAGTTGATTTATCATGCAGGAACGTTGTTTTGATTTTCTCATCCGTTACGCTCTTGTCAATCTGACAATGACTCCGTAAATCATTAATGATCTGCTGCTGTCTCAAGGCAAATGACAGGCTGTCATAAGGTGCCGCCAGAGAAGAGGCACTCACCAGCAGTAACGATAGGGTCAGAATCGCTTTTGGGTAATTCATAAATGTCCTCCTGTTTCGGGTTACTCGGGTGTAGCTGATACCGGGCACTGGCTTGGGTCAAATACCGTTTTCCAGTCATTTTTCATATCAACAACCGTCCAGCCATATTTCCCTGCCAACGTCAGTCCGTTCACTAACTTGCCACTTGCCGGTGGGTGAGCATCGTAAGCATATTCGCGCTGGCTGTCAGTATGGTGCACCAGTAAACCAAACGTTTTAGCCGCAGGATTCGCGGAGGTGTATTGCAGCATTGGCACATCGCCATCACTGTTGCCGAAGGCAGCAACAGGCCGGTGGCCCATAAAGAGGTGGATGGCGACCGGTTTAGCTGCCGCATCGTCGTAATAGGCGCTGTTCATGGTTTTCCGCAGTTGGGTACCGCTATCAGTCAGCGAAAACTCCGACAGTGAGAAGGAACCCACCACCTGTTCAGGGGGAATGCCGTACATTTTTTCCGCCAAAACACGCATGAAATCGATGCCGCCACCCGAAATAATCCAGGTCTTGAAACCGTTCTGCCGCAGATAATCCAGTAACTGGCGCATCGGTTGATAGCCGAGCTGGTCATACCGGCAACCAAAGCGTGAGTGTTGATGGGTGCTGACCCAGTCGGTAACGCGTTTCGTGAATTCTTCCGGGGTCATCTCGCTGTGTGTCAGGGCAATCAGCTTAAACAGTCCTTTGCTGCCAGCAGCGGCCAGCGTTTTGGTGTCATTATTCAGCGCGGCGGCGATCAGCGGATCGTTTTTCCATTCAGGGTGGGAAGGCGCAAGACGCTTAAGCTCATCAAGTGCAAATTGCAGCTGGAAAGTTAACGGGGCTTCTGGCCACAACGTCCCGTCATTATCAAAAACGACATAGCGCTGATTCTCAGGGATAAAAGCTTTATCACCTGGCGTGGTGGCATGTTCAACCCACTGTTCGATAGCTGTTTTAGCGGCTGTCTGATTCCAGGCAGACAGCGGCGAACTATCGGCGGCCTGGCAGAGACCCGCGCTAAAGAACAATGCCAGAGCACACATTTTCATTTTCATGTTTTTTTCCTTTTCAGAGGTGCCAGTTCAGGCAGCGGCACAATGCGCCAGATCTGCAACCAGCGGTGAATAACGAAACGTAAGGCCAGTCTTAATGAGTGGCGCATGAACCAGCCGATCATCGCCAGCACCAGCACTGCGACGGCAAACAGGGCAATGTGCCAAAGCGAACTGGGGCCTTTAGCCCGCAGCGCGCTTTCGCTGCCTGCCGCTCTGGCCGGCGCAACGGTGTAAGTTTCCGCTGGCAACGTGGCGAGCTGCCATTGTTGATTTTTGGTATCCCACCAGCGGAGCTTGATCTCCGGCAGGGTGAGCTTGCCTGGCTGAGCTGGCAGGTAGCGTAACCGCTCCACGCGCTGGGCGCCGATCACCTCACTGCGTCCGCTGGTCAGCACAGTGTTAACCGGCGTCAGACGCTGCGTCCCGGAGCCGGGAATTGAGAAGAGGATTTGCGGGATCTGCGCCGGGATCACGTCATGAGCCTGAACGGTAACCTGCCGCTCAATAACGTCACCAACGTGGAGTGTTGACTCTCCTTCAGCGCGGAACAGTTGCCATTTTTGTTGCAGACTCAGTGCGCTGGCAGGCAGAAAACGGTCTGGTTGCTGCACATCGGCGGGCCAGCTGACCTTTTTCTCAATCGCCGGCAGCCTCACCGTTTGGGGCGGTTGCCCCGCAGAACTGAGCGTGATCGCCATCGCCGGTAGCCGCAGCATGCCGTCGTCCCAGGCCATCACTTGCCGTTCCATTCTGATGCCGCTCCAGCTGATTTCGCCTTCATGCCGCGTAACCAGTTGATTAGGAAGCGCGGAGTTCAACATAGTGCCATTTTCCACCGTCATCTCCGGCCAGCCTGGCGGGGGATTAAACCAGCTGTCTGTCCAGAAGGTGACCGCCACACGAACGGCCTGGCCGGGGACAAGATGCTCCGGCGCTTCAAGTTCGCGGGTCAGGGTCATGGCCGCGTGGCCGATCCCGGAGAACAGCAAAAACATCAGCAGAAACGGTTTCATTTCGCCTCCGCTGGCGCTGAGTTATAGAGGTTTTCCAGTAGGCCGCTGGGGGAAAGGCTCAGATTTTCATACCACTGGTTAACCTGCGGGGAAGTGCCCGCCTTAGCCTGCATATCCTGCTGCTTAACGCCTTGATCCTTTGTGAGATCCTCTTTGATTTCGTCCGGAGTTTCATCCTGCTCTTTACGCTGAGAATCCTGACGGTCGCGTTCTTTTTGCCGCAGTTGCATGATAATTTCTGCAATTTTCCCCCGATTCTCGCCAGCCATCGGCCAGTCAGGCCGCAGACTCAGTGCCTGATCATAGCTGGTAAGCGCCTGCTGCCACTGTTTTTGCTGCGCGTAACTGTTACCGATCCACAGCAGGCTGTCTGGTGTAGTCGGTGCCTGAAGAAAGGCCGTGGTGGCAGCAGCAAAGTCGCCGGCGTTATACAGAGCAATGCCACGCCACAGAGGATCGGTGAAGTGGCTGGCTGCTTCAGCATAATCGCCCCGGTCGAACGCTCTTTGTCCCTGTTTATCCGGGCTGATAAATGCATCAGACCAGGCGGCGGAAGCGGGCGGGGTGAATGTCACCAAAGGAATGAACAGGAGCAACAGCAAAATCATCTGCTGCCGCCAGACCAGCAGCAGTAACAGCATCGGGATAACCAGCAAGTAACCGCTGTTTTTCCAGTGCAGGTCATGGCGGGCATTTTGTTGGGCCACGACTGACTGCTGAATATTTTGCAGGATCGCAGGCAGATCATCGTCGTCAGCCGTCGCGAGGGTAACCGGGACGCCGTTGTTACGCAGCTGTTCAAAACGCGGCACATTCAGTCGGGTGTCGATGCCTCGTGTCGCCAGCTTTTCAGGCATTGCGCCCCCCTTTGCGGTGCCCGGCACCCAAACCTGCAACGGCAGCTTTTGCTCAGCCAGCCAGCGTGCATCCTCAACGGTGAGGTTATCGGCAACCAACAGCAGGCTGTACGGCACCTTACCGGACTGCGGCAGGTTTTTTATCGCCAGTGCTACTGCGGCCTGTAATCCTGAACCTGTCCCTTCGGGCAGTTGTGTGGGCTGTTGCGCTTGCAGAAACAGCCGGAAAAACTCGCTATCGTTAGTCATTGGCGTGGTCAGAAATGCCTGCGCGTTATACACCACCAATCCAATATGGCTCCCGGGAAGGCGGCTCAGCAAGGCTTCGATTTTTGGCTGCATACGTTGATGACGGGAAGGCGGTAAATCCTGCGCCAACATGCTCAGATCCTGTTGCAGGATAATCATCACCTGGGTTTGCGCAGCCATGCCAGCAGGCAACTCTTTCTGCCAGCTTGGTCCGGCCAGAGCAATACAACCAGCCGCGAACAGCCACGGGAGAACCTGGAAAAGAGAACGACGCTGACCACGAATTAACGCCTCAGCAAAGGGTTTCGTCATGATGCGATGCCAGGCGCTGCGTGATCCTCTGGCGAGGAAATACACCAGCGGACAAAGCAGCAGAGCCAGCAGACGCCAGGGATAAAGGAAATGAAAGTCACTCATGCTCTTCGCTCCCGGAGAACCCTTACCAGGGTGAAGACCAGCAGCAGAACCATTGCCAGCAGGAGTGGCCAGTGGAACAGCGGTAGGTGCCATGAAACCCCGGTGGTTTTCACCTGTGACGGCGTCATGGCATCAATTTGTTGCCAGACTTTATCCAGCGCATTGCCTGATGTGGCTGCCTGCAGGGCTTCACCGCCAGTCAGCTGAGCAATCTGTTGCAGTAATGCCGTATCAACTTTGTCATCGCCGCTACTTTGAATGTCGCCGAACGCAATGGTATGCACCTGAACATGGTGCGTTGCCGCCAGCTGTGCAGCCAGTGCGGGAGAGAGTTGGGAAGCGGTATCATTGCCATCGGTCAGCAGGATCGCCAGCTTGCTGGCATCCTGATCGAGGCTGCTGTCCAGTAGCTTTACCGCCACACCCAGCGCATCGCCTATGGCCGTTTGCTGGCCAATCATCCCGGGTGCCAGCTGGTTTATCCGCGCCAGTAAGGCGTTCTTATCCTCACTTAACGGGGCAAATGGCCAGGCACTGCTGGCAAAGATGACCAGCCCGATCCGATCAGTCTTGCGCTGAGTGACAAAAGCCCTGACAGAGCGTTGCACGGCCTGCAGTCGGGTCATGCCATCCTGCGCATCGTTCTTTTCCATCGAACCCGATACATCAAGGATCAGCACAATATTGCGCATCGGTTTAATTATTTGCTGCGGCGGCATCAGGTATTCGGGTCGGGCCAGCGCGCACACCAGCAGCGTCCAGACCAGCCAGAATATCAGCCGGTCAGGCCAGCGAATTTTAGGGGGCGGGGTGTGCAACTTCAGTTCTTCCGCCAGCTCTGGCAAAAAGGGGACGCGGACTTTTTCTTCCTGCTGACGTTCTCTCGTCGGCAGAAAGCGCGTAGCCAGCGGCAGCAGCAGTAAGATCCCTGCCAGCGGCCAGGCAAAATCAACTTTCGCCAGTAACTCAGACATCAGGCAGCGTCTCCAGCCAGCGGGAGAGTTGCTGTTGCAGCCGGGCGTTTTGCTGAGGTTCAAGCTGGTTTTCCCGTTGGCAATAGCGGTCGATCAGCGCTTGTCGTGCCGGTTCATCCAGCGGCAGACTGGCGAGCAGGCTTTCGGGTCTGTCCAGATCCGAAATTTCATCGCGAGGATGGTGTACCAGCAAAATACGTTTGATCACTTCCAGCCAGCCGTCGGCATTTTGCTGTTGTTGAATGCAGCGCCTTGCTTCACGTCGCCAGGCATTGCGCCGCCAGCGCAGCAGTCGGCTGCCGAGGAACACCAGTAAAGCCGCGATTATCAGAGCGCCCAGCACATACCAACCCGGCGGCAAAGGCAGCCAGGAGATCTCCGCCGGCAGCGCGGGAGGGTGTAATTCAGGCACGGAAAATCCTTTAGCCAGCATTTAAAGCCCCTTTTGTAATTGTGCCAGCAAATCCTCGCCAACCACGATCTGGTTGACCTTAATGCCCAGACGCGTCAGCCGGTTCTCCTGACTGGCCAGCCTGGCCGTCACGCTGTCCTGAATACGGTTGCGCAGTTCAGGCGAAAGAGAAAGGGTGGTTTGCTGGTCCTGATACCAGGCGGCGAGTTGACCCTGCGCAGGTAAACGCAGATGCAGGTCGTCCAGGGTGACAAAGGCGCTGATTTCACAGCGTTTTCGCAGACCAGCCAGCAGGGCTTCACTGCGGGCATCAAGGTCATGGAAATCACTGATTATGGCCAGCCAGCTGCCCGTTGGCACGCTGGCAGCGATCCTTTGTAAACTTTCGGTTAGCGTCATTTTCGGCGGAACGTCCTGCTGGTACTGCCCGGGTAACTGTTGGTTATAGTGTTCAAGATCGGACAGCAGCTGAGAAAGGCTGGTTTTCGGCGAGCGGCAAGGCGTCAGTGCACAGGTTTGATCGTTAAAGACCAGACAGCCAAGGCGATCGCCATCATGCCAACTGCGCCAGGCCAGCAACCCGGCAACCGTGGCTGCAACCGCCGATTTACTCTGACCGCGCGTGGCGAAATACATATCCAGCCGCTGGTCTACCAGCAGAAAAATCGGGCGCTCACGCTCTTCGTTATACAGGCGTATCCAGGGTGAACGCAGCCTGGCTGTGGCTTGCCAGTCAATCAGTCTGACATCATCACCGGGTTGATAGCGGCGCAGGCTGTCAAAATTCAGCCCACGCCCTTGTTGTTTAGACGCTCGCTCGCCAGCCATTGCTCCGGGCGGCAGCTGACCTGGCGGGTTGTTCAGCCTCCGGGCATCGCCAGCCAGCGCCATCAGTGCGGCACGGTCAACCACCAAAGGGCTTTTCATCAGGCCACCACGGCATCTAGCAGCAGTTGAATGGCCTGATCTGCCGTACAGTTATCGGCGTTGGCCTGATAGCTCAGCAGCAGGCGATGACGTAACACCGCCGGAGCAATACGTTTAATGTCTTCGGGTAACACCGCATCACGGCCTTCCAGCCAGGCCAGCGCACGTCCGCATCGGTCAAGGGCGAGCGTGCCTCGCGGGCTGACGCCAAGGGTGATATAGCTGGCGAAGGTTTCACTGATCGAAGCTGGCTGGCGAGTCATTTCAACCAGGTTAATGATGTAGCTTTCAACCGCAGGCGCAACATAGATGCTGGAGATCTCCCGCCAGCAGTTAGCAATATCAAGCTGAGTTAACTGAGTGATGGCCTGCCCGACAGAGTCTGTTGCTGGTTGAGCATCCTGATATTTCGCTTGTTGTTCCGCACGCACCAGCTGCATGACTTTTTGTTCGTTTTCCTGCGAGGGATAGGTGACGAGGATTTTCATCAGAAAGCGATCCAGCTGCGCTTCGGGTAACGGCCAGGTTCCTTCCTGATCGATGGGGTTTTGGGTCGCCAGCACCATAAAAACCCCGGGGAGAGGCCAGGTTTTTCCGGCTACGGTCACGTGCCGTTCTTCCATTGCTTCCAGCAAAGCCGACTGTACGCGGGCTGAGGCACGGTTAATTTCGTCTGCCAGAATGATGTTGCCGAACACCGGACCAGGACGAAAGCGGAACTGATCTTCTTCCCGCGTGGCATTTTGCTGATAAATCTCGCTGCCAGTAATGTCCGAGGGCAACAGATCCGGGGTGAACTGGATACGGCAGAAATCGCCCTCAAGGTGCTTAGCCAGCTCGCGAACCGCACGCGTCTTTGCCAGCCCTGGCAAGCCTTCGAGCAGCACATGTCCGTCGCAGAGCAGTGCCACAATCAACATTTTGACCAGTTCTTCCTGCCCAAGAACCTGACCATTCATCTCCGTTTCCAGTGCCAGAATCTTATCCCTGTTCGTCATAGCTGCTCCACGGGTTTACGTTGCAGAAGGGTGGCGAGACCAACCAGCATCGGTTGCGAATAATTGAAAAAGGCTTTGATGCCAGGACAGAGATAATTAAGGCCCAACTCACCGTCTTCACTACGAACGAGGCGATTTTTCGGGCATTCGCCGTAACAGAGTTTCAGATAGGGGCAACTTTTACAGGCTTGCGGTAAGGTTTCGCGTTTCCCATAGCCAAAGGCTTTTTGCCGTTCTGAAAAGGCCAGATGTGCCAGTTTGGTTTGCTTAATATTGCCTAACTGATATTCGGGATAGACATAATGATCGCAGGAGTAAATATCGCCATTCTTCTCAATGGCTAACCCTTTGCCGCAAAACTCGGACGTTACGCAAATCTGCGCGGGCATGCCCATGGTTTGCGCCACGGCGGTTTCGAACAGATTTACCTGCACGCGACCCAGGTCGTTGTTCACCCACTCTTCAAAGACGGCGATCAGGAAACTTCCCCAGTCATCTGGATCAACTGACCAGTCCGTGACTATAGAGTCGAGGTCGCCGGGTTTTGCGCGGCGTGTTCCGGTGATCGGAATAGATTCATCACGCCAGAATTGAGGCGCGGTACTTTTAAAGTCAACCGGCTCTACGCAAGGGTTGAACTGGATATAGGTCGCGCCTAACTCACGCGTCAGGAAGCGATAGACTTCCAGTGGAAACTGCGCATTGGTACGATTGACGGTGACCAGCGCATTAAACGGCACCTGATGACGCCTGAGCGCCTCAACGCCTTTCATCACCATTTCAAAGGTCGGTTTCCCGCTGCGAGTCACGCGATAACGATCGTGAAGCTCAGCGGGCCCATCAATCGACAAGCCCACCAGGAAATGGTGCTGCTTAAGAAATTTGGCCCACTTATCATTCAGCAAAATACCGTTGGTTTGCAGATCGTTTTCAATCCGCTGTCCCGGTTTCTGATAGCGCTTTTGCAGCACCACAATTTTCTCAAAATAGTCCAGTCCCATCAGCGTAGGCTCGCCGCCTTGCCAGGAAAAGACCACCTGATCGCCATCCTGACTGTCGATGTAATCACGAATAAAGGCTTCCAGCACTTCATCGCTCATCCCGCTATGGTCCTGTTGCAGCAACTGCTCTTTGTGCAGGTAGAAACAGTAATTACAGTCGATATTGCAACGGGAACCGGTAGGTTTGGCCATTACATGAAAACGGCGCTTATATTCAGGGCCCTTGCCGTTGTACTTTTCTGCCGAGGGCAGTGCCTTTACTGGAAGAGTGGTACTGTATTTCACGTCAGCCTCCGGAATCCGGGTGGTTGCCCACCCGGCTGTTAGGTCGTCGAATCAGTTACTTGCCGGATTACCTTCATCAATCAGTGCCTGAACATCAGACACGGTGAAGGATCCAGGTTTTTGCCGTGGAGGGAACTCTTTGAAGCTGTCCAGCATCTCTTTGGTGTATTTCTGCGCGCCGCCAAGCAGGAACAGACGGTCATAGAACCAGTGGTTGTAATCCATACCGGTATCGCCACGTTCAAGTGGATCGATTTCCAGGTCGAACAGCAGCGGAGTCCGCAATTTAACAAATGGATATTTCCACAGATCCAGACCGGTATGTTCCTGGATCATGAAGTGCAATTTCCAGCGACCGTAACGCATCGCCAGTAAATCGCCGTCATCACTCCAGTAGAAGAACTCTTTACGTTGATCCGGGGCTTTGCCCTGCAGGAAGTCGAGCTGGTTGTAGCCATCCAGATGGACTTTGTAGGTCATCGCGGTGGTTTTATAGCCTTTCAACAACTGTTGCTTAATATCCGGTACGCCAGCAGCGGCAACCAGCGTTGGGAACCAGTCATTACTGGCGAACATATCGTTGATCAGCGTGCCCGGCTTGATGTGGCCCGGCCATTTGATCATCGCCGGTACGCGGAAGCCGCCTTCCCAGCCGGTGTTTTTCTCACCACGGAATGGCGTCATCCCGGAATCAGGCCAGGTTGCGATCATCGGGCCGTTATCCGTGGTGTAAATCACGATGGTGTTATCTTCAATGCCGAGGTCTTTAATTTTCTTCAGCACTTCACCGATCATTTTGTCGTGTTCAACCATACCGTCGGCATAGTCACCCAATCCAGTCACGCCTTTGTCTCCGGGCTTGATGTGGGTTTTGTTGTGCATACGCGTGGTATTAAACCAGGTGAAGAAAGGCTTGTCGGCTTTAACCTGACGTTCCATGAAGTCATTGTTAGCCGCCAGCGTCTCTTCATCGATGGTTTCCATTCGCTTCGTCGTAAGCGGGCCGGTATCTTCGATTTTGCCGTCAGCCGTTGATTTGATCACACCACGTGGACCGAACTGTTTGCGGTATTCAGGATCTTTCGGATAGTCAGGGTTTTCCGGCTCTTCTTCCGCATTCAGGTGGTAGAGGTTGCCCATAAACTCGTCAAAGCCGTGTGCGGTTGGCAGAAACTCATCACGATCGCCCAGGTGGTTTTTACCAAACTGGCCGGTGGCATACCCTATTTGCTTCAGTACGGAAGCGATGGTCGGGTCTTCTTTTTTCAGACCCTGCGGTGCGCCAGGCATACCCACTTTACTCATCCCGGTACGGAAGGGCATTTGACCGGTGATAAAGGACGAGCGGCCAGCGGTGGAGCTCTGTTCGGCATAGTAGGAAGTGAACTTCGCGCCTTCAGCCGCGATACTGTCGATATTGGGGGTTTTATACCCCATCATTCCCTGGTTGTAGGTACTGAGGTTCCAGTAGCCAATATCATCGCCAAAAATAACCACGATATTGGGTTTGCCCTTGTTTTGTTCCGGGGCGGTAGTGGCTGTATTACTGTCCGGTGCCGCCTGTGCACTGAATGAACAGCAGGCAACGGAAAGCATCGAAGCAAGCAAGGTTTTGCAAAAAGGCATTCGTGACATTTTGCACTCCATAGAGATGAGCTTAGGGTTTACCTGTGCCGACAACGCGTTGACGGCAAAGAGACAGAACTGCTTAGGCGTTAATTCTCCTGTAGAGAGGGTTAATCGGGTAAAGACGTGATGGAAAAATAAATAGGGACTCTTATCCCCATTGATAGTCAGCAGGGCCATCAACAGTCCAGGGGAACATCAGACAAATTTATTCAAAAAATGATAAAAAGGGCGACGGCTACTTAAAAAGGAAAAGTGCTTTTAATTCATTAACATTTTGAATTAACCTTAGTCAATACCTGATGTTACGCAAGCCAAGTGATTGTAAAAAAACAAAATTTAACTAATGTCTTGATAAGGTTCTGTTTTTTTGATTGGATGCTGAGGTGGGTTCATGTAAGAGAAAGGGGGGGAGTTGATGTAAAATAAAGTCGTTAAGATATTTATGTCGACAAAGACACTATTTCTGTACAGGTTTCGATCTAACTTATACAGATTTTTTGTATAAGATGGAAAAGTGCAGGCATATAGCAGGATAGTTCATAGTGTAAATCCGACTATAATGAGGTCTAATTAACCTCGTCAGTGTTGAATAATCTCTTCTATTAACTGGCTGGTATGAAAAAGTGGGAAGTGGAAAGACTCTTAGCTTGAGATTATCAGACAAATCCCCACTGATTTTAGTCCGCTGAAATTCCTTTGCACAGCAGGGCGAGTGCGTGCTGGACAATGGCTTCACGGGTAATGTCATCATTTCCCACCCGCAGTTGCACCAAAGGTACCAGCACCAGGCTTTGCATGGAGCTCATTAACAGCACCGTATTAATCTGCGAGTTGATTTTCCCTTGTTGTTTCCAGCCTTCCATAATCATCAGAATTTTTTCCCGCGCTTCTTTGCCAAATTTTTCCTGGATCCGCACCCGGAGGGGAGAACTCTCGCTGACTGCTTCCTGCATCCAGAGTGGCGCAAACCAACTATCCCGCTGGGCTGTGGCAGCCAATTCCCTGACCATGTGCTCTATAGCAAGGAGTGGGGAGTCGGCATGGGTGACAAAAACCTGATAAATGCGGCTGCGCAACGGCAGAAATCGCTCTTCAATGATGATATCCAGCAGCGCTTCTCTGGAACGGAAATAGTAATTCATCATGGCTGGCGTCACTTCGGCTTTACGCGCGATGGCGTTCAACGAGGTTTCAGCGATGCCTTGTTGAGCAAATAGGTGCAGGGCAATGTCCAGTAAATGCTCGCGCTGCTCGGCGTTGATCGCGCCGCCGCGAGGACGTCCCGGTTTACGTGGCCCCGTTTTCAGTGGCTTAGCGCCAGAATTTGCTTTCAGTGCGGTCATTTTGTACCTGCCGGTTGCGTTCATGTTAAGCTTTGCGCACAATATTAATTGTGCATTTAATTAATTACAAGCGAGCATCGTCATGGACTCAGAATCCACCTCATTACCTCAGCCTGAAGTGCAGAGTAAAGAACCCTCTTTGCGCCTGCTGTTCAGCGCTTTGTTGCTGGTTATGCTGCTGGCCGCACTCGACCAGACCATCGTTTCAACTGCCTTACCGACCATTGTCGGCGAGTTGGGTGGGCTGGATAAGCTCACCTGGGTGGTCGTTGCCTATACGCTGGCCTCAACGGTGGCGGTACCGTTGTACGGCAAGTTCGGCGATCTTTATGGCCGTAAACCTGTTTTGCAGATCTCCATCGTCTTATTCCTGCTGGGCTCTGCTTTGTGCGGGCTCGCACAAAATATGGATCAGCTGGTGCTGACGCGTGCGCTTCAGGGACTTGGCGGCGGGGGATTGATGGTGGTCAGTATGGCTGCCGTTGCCGATGTCGTTCCTCCCGCTACCCGTGGCCGTTATCAGGGGTTATTCGGTGGCGTATTCGGTCTGGCTACCGTCATCGGGCCGTTGACCGGCGGCTTTATCGTTCAGCATATGTCGTGGCGCTGGATCTTCTACATCAACCTGCCGCTGGGTTTGCTGGCACTGGTGATTATTGGTCTGGTGCTCAAGCCGGGCGGAAAACGTAAACAGCATGAAATCGATTTTCTGGGGGCCTTTTATCTGAGCATGGCGCTGGTGGGTATTACGCTGTTTACCAGTGAAGGCGGCTCGGTTAAAGAGTGGTCAGATCCTGCGTTGTGGTGCATCCTGGCGTTTGGGATAGTGGGTGTGATTGGGTTTATCCATGAAGAGCGTCTGGCCTCAGAGCCGATTATTCCGTTAAGCCTGTTCCGCGAGCGAAGTTTCCTGCTCTCCAGCCTGATCGGGTTCATTATCGGCATGTCTTTGTTTGGTAGCGTGACCTTTTTGCCGCTGTATTTACAGATAGTGAAAGCCGCTACGCCAACGGAAGCCGGGATGCAGTTGCTGCCATTAATGGGGGGACTGTTGCTGACTTCGATAATCAGCGGGCGGGTTATCAGCCGTACCGGAAAATACCGCTTCTTCCCCATTGCCGGAACGCTACTGGCCAGCATCGGCATGGGGTTATTAACCACTCTCACCACGGAGTCACCAACCTGGCACCTTTACCTGTTCACCTGCGTGATGGGGATGGGGCTTGGCATGGTGATGCAGGTTCTGGTGATCGTGGTACAGAACACCGTGGAGCCGCATCTGCTGGGCGTGGCGACATCATCCGTGACGCTCTTCCGCTCAGTAGGCGGATCTATAGGCGTAGCGCTGTTTGGGACGGTGTTTGCTCAGGTACTGAAATCCGGGCTTGAACGCCTGATACCGGCGGGGACTGACCTGCCACGCAGCATGAATCCTGCCGCAATCCAGCAGTTGCCGACAGCCATTCACCATGACTATTTACTGGCGTTTGGTGATGCTATTCACGCCGCATTTTTAATGGCGATGTGCGTTATGATCCTGGCGTTTGTTTTATCCTGGTTCCTGCCTGAAGCGCCACTGCGGGCAAAATAGGATATGCCAGCCTCATTAAGGCAAAGAGTAAGCGAATTAAGAGGGTTTCTCGGGGGAGGAATAATCACCTGTTTCGCCCTTGAAAGTCACCTGAGGTTATTTTCCTGCACAGGTTATTTGTAAAGATAAGTAAGGAAGAGGGGGTTGTTAAGGCTGGCTGTTCAGTCGGCTAATTATATACGGTATAAGTTATTATCTTTTATCTCTTCCTGCGGCCGTATTAATGAAGCAATTGTTCACTTTCAAGAATCTGTTCACCCTCGCTTTTATCGTCATTGGAGGATGTTCATCCAAACCAGATTCTGGCCATAAGGACGTTGCAGATAACACGACAGTCGATAGCAGCCAGGGTGCTCAACCTGATTTGATCCCGGTTCTCGCCGCATTGCACGATCAGATGCACTCCTGGCAGGGCACGCCTTACCACTGGGGCGGCACAGATCTGCAAGGTGTCGACTGCTCTGGCTTCGTCTGGCGAACGTTGAAAGACCGCTTCAATATTCCAATGGACCGCGTCACCACCAAAGAACTGATTGAGATGGGTAAACCGGTAGCCAGAAATCAACTGCAAACCGGAGATTTGGTGTTTTTCCGTATTCATAATGAGCTACATGTCGGTTTCTATGATACCCAGGATCAGTTCCTGCATGCCTCGGTCAGTAATGGCGTTATGCGTTCCTCACTGGACAATCCTTACTGGAAATCGGTTTATTTCAAAGCTCGCAGGCTGAATAAAGAAGTTGGGGCGGAAATTTCGTTTAATGGCGATAAGAAAACTCTCTTTCTTGCCAGTAAATAAACGAAAATCCACACAACAGAGCGCTGGAGACACTCCGGCGCTTTTTTTTTGCCTGTATTTTCTAGTCGAACAGATCAATAGTAAGCCCGTTACAGGCAAACTGTTTATCCGATTATAAAGAGGCCTCACCATGACTGCTGTTTCACCCACTCGTCCTCCGCTTCCGCCATTCACCCGCGACTCGGCTATTGAAAAAGTTCGACTGGCTGAAGATGGCTGGAACAGTCGCGATGCCGAAAAAGTCTCGCTGGCTTATTCCCTCGACACTTCATGGCGCAATCGCGCTGAGTTCGTCAATAATCGCCAAGAGTGTAAGGCGTTTCTCACCAGGAAATGGATGAAGGAGTTGGACTACCGGCTGATCAAAGAGCTGTGGGCCTTTACGGATAACCGGATTGCGGTCCGTTATGCTTATGAGTGGCATGATGACTCAGGTAACTGGTTCCGCTCTTATGGCAACGAAAACTGGGAGTTTGGCGAAGATGGGCTGATGACCAGCCGTTATGCCTGCATTAACGATCTGCCGATCACAGAGTCAGAACGGAAATATCATTGGCCGCTGGGTCGCCGTCCTGACGATCATCCCGGTTTGTCCGAGCTGGGTCTATAAGGCAGAAGGCGGCCGACGTTCCGTTAAGTTGACCATCAAGCTCCCGCAGAAAGCCTGTGTAGGGGAATATCTCCTGTAGGCCGACCAGCGGCATTACTCTGCGCGAAGGCTGCGCAACTCAACTGCCTGCGTTAAATCTTGCAGGGCAAGGGCCAATCTGTGACCGCCATCAACTCAATTGTGCATTTTCCAGGTATACTGCAATGGTAGGCTACCATACAAGCTAAACAGTATAGCGAGAATTAATCATGCAAATGACGATGCGTTGGTTCGGTCCGGAGCAGGACAAAATCCCCCTGGAGTATTTCCGTCAGGTACCGGGCGTGGAAGGCGTGGTTGGGGCACTTTACGATGTTGCCGTGGGTGAAGTCTGGCCTGAAGAGAAGATCACCGCGCTGGTGGGTGAGGCTCAGGCTGCTGGTCTGACGATGGAAGTCATCGAAAGCGTGAACATTCACGACGACATCAAGATTGGTCTGCCGAGCCGTGACCGCTATATCGCCAATTATCAGCAAACCATTCGCCATCTGGCCAAAGCCGGTGTGAAGGTGATTTGTTATAACTTCATGCCGGTCTTTGACTGGATGAAGACCGACATGAACTACGTTCTGCCAGACGGTTCCCTGACGATGGCCTTCGAGAAGAAAGGCATTGATAAGAGTCTGGAAGAAGTGGTGAAAGAGGTGCTGGAAAATTCCAACGGCTTTGCTTTACCGGGCTGGGAACCAGAGCGGCTGGGTAAAGTGCAGGAGCTTTTTGCCCAGTACAAAGATGTCGATGACGCAAAACTACGTGAAAACCTGGCCTACTTCCTGAAGGCGGTGATCCCGGTTTGTGAAGAAGTGGGCGTGAAGATGGCTATCCATCCTGATGATCCCCCGTATTCTATCTTCGGCCTGCCACGGGTGGTTAAAAACCGTGATGACCTGGACTGGATCTGTAATGCGGTTGACTCCGAAGCGAACGGCATTACGCTGTGCACCGGTTCCATTGCTGAAGACCCGGCTAACGATGTGTATGGCATTCTGGCTGAGTTTTCGCGCCGCAAGCGTATTCACTTTGCCCATGTCAGAAACATCAAAATCATCCAGGACAAGGATTTCTACGAATCCGCGCATCCTACTCAATACGGTTCTCTGGATATGTTAAAGGTCATTGAGTCGCTGCATGATAACGGCTTCGATGGCTATATTCGTCCGGACCATGGCCGCTTTATCTGGGGCGAAACCGGTCGTCCGGGCTACGGTCTGTATGACCGTGCGCTAGGCGTGACCTATCTTCTCGGCTTGTGGGAAGCCGTTAGCAAAAAGTAACCTCTTCAGGCGGGGAGCGTTCCCCGCCTTTTCTCTGATAACGTTGCCTTTAGCGGCTAAGCGTTGCGTTCAGGGCATCTATCGACGTTTGTAACCCGGCCTCTACGCTCATGGTCAGATCTTCCATTTCCAACGACACATAACCGTCGTAGCCGGTCATGCGCAGCACCGAGAAGAACTCTTTCCACCAGCGCAAATCCTGCCCACAGCCTACGGCGACATAATTCCAGCTGCGGGTTTTCGTGTTCGTTACCGGCTGATAGTCCAACAGGCCATCTATGTCGGCCAGACCGCGCTCGATTCGGGCATCTTTGCCATGAACATGGTAAACCGCACCTTCCAGTTTACGCGCCGCAGCAATAGGATCTGCGCCCATGGCAATCAGGTGCGAGGGGTCGAGATTCATTCCGATCATCTCGCCAACCGCCTCCCGCAGACGCAATAAGGTGGAAGGGTTAAACACCAGCTGGCAGGGGAACTCTTCGATCGCAATCTGCTCAATACCGTGCTCTCTTGCATGGACGACAAACTTCTTCCACCAGGGGATCGCCACCTTGTTCCACTGATAGTCAATGACGCCAGGCATATAGCCAGGCCAGGAAACCGTGGAGGTGATCCAATTAGGAATACGATCTTCCGGGCCGCCACCAGGCAGGCCGCTCATCATGACGATTTTTTTAACGCCCAGCTTTCCCGCCAGTTCTACCGTGCGGTAACTGCTTTTGCTGTGCTGTTCACCCAGCTCACCAGGCGCTAATGGGTTACCTGAACAGTTCAGTGCAACGATTTCCATTTCTCTGCTGGAGAGCGCTTTACGAAACTGGTCTAATTTTTCCGCTGAGGAGAGCAACGCTTCGGTATCCACATGCGGGCAGGGCGACCAGCCGCCAGCCGTCATTTCAACGCCGGTAATGCCATAGCCTTTCACTTTATCCAGCATCTTTTCAAACGATAAATCTGCCAGAACGTCGGTACACAGGGCGAGTTTCATAACATGTCCTTAATCAGTGTCAGAGCCACAGAATTCGTTAAATTGTTCACTTAGGTTTTATTGAGCTTTACCCGAGATACAGCGATGGACGCTCAGGAATCACTACTGCATGCTTTTCCCCGTCCTTAAGCGAAGCTAATCCTGCATCACAGACCAGCGCCACCACATACCCATCCCAGCTGGAGGGGCCGGTCATCTCAACGTTGTTGGCAATGTTGTCGACGAAGTTTTGTACTTCACGATCGTAAGCCGTGGTGAATCTTTCCATACAACTCTGGGCAATATGGCGTCCGGCGCCGGCTTGGGTGCGGGTGTAGGTAAAAGCCTGTTCTGTCAGCCCGGCAATAGCGTTTTCTCCTATTACTTCGCACTGAATGTCGTAGCCGTAATGACAGTTAACAAACAGCTCATCATCAATGCGTACGCCAGATTCAGTTTCAAAGATCACGATCAGCGGATCTTGCAAGTGAGGATAAGCACGGCTGGTTTTCTTGCGCGGTTTGTCCACACGCACAGAGACGACGTTTTCTTCCAACAGATAGCGAATGATGTCGATCTCATGCGTGGCGGAATCGTTCACTGCCATTTCAAGCGTATAGCTCTCGGGCACCGATGGATTTCGGTGCGCGCAGTGCATCAGCAGAACTTCGCCCAGCTCCCCGGATTGAAGGGTTTGTTTCAACGCCTGATAACCGGGGTCGAAGCGGCGCATAAAACCCAGTTGCAGCCGTCGTTTACCGGCTTTGACTTCCGCTGCGATGATCTCCTTTGACTCCTGGGCTGTAGGGGTAAGGGGCTTTTCACAGAACACCGGTTTGTCAGCTTTAAACGCAGAAAGTATCTGGGCATTATGTACCGGGCCGATAGAGCAGATAAACACCGCATCCACCCGATCGGAATGAATCAGTTCATCGGCGTCATAAAAAGCCGTTGCGCCGAATTCACTGGCCAGGCTATTAGCTACATCGTGGTTGATATCGCAGACCGCCGTCACTTTAGCGCCGGTAATGACATTATTAAAACGCTTGAGGTGATCCCGGCCAATCATACCAAGACCAATCAATCCGATATTTACAGTCATTTTGACCTCATCGAAGGTGAGTAGTTAAAATAGAAATGAATAGCCACTCTTTTCTGGCAGTTATCCACGAGACTGAGGCGGAAAGTTAGCCAGCAGAAAAACGTCACGATATGAGTAATTGCGTGAATGAAAGAAAATTAATTATTATCCAACTGACATTGATCTTCATTAAATCCTTTACTGGCACACCAACGTTATAACAAAGTGATTAAGGAAAACTACGGGCAGGTAAAGAGTCGACTTAATACTGTGCTGAAGATCATAACTCTGGATGCAAAAATCGAACTTAGAGTGATGCCGATCTCAAAGAGAATTTGTTTCGTTGACATAGCAAGAATGAAGAGAAGTAAAAAAAGGGCAAAAAAAGGAATAATTAGTGGAGGTACTGATGTATTCAGTATTTAGCCTGTCAGGCTTTACTGCCGCCTGCCAATTTAATTAAGCTCGCTACTCTCTTGCCTGTAATACAGAAATCAGGTGGGTTCATTTTGATGATAATTATTGAAAACAGCCATCCAGCCCTTACTAAAAGTAAGGTTATGGCGTTTTCAGGTTACCGCTACCAAAACGCTTTGCTCAGGGAAAAATGTGACGGCGATCATCATCGTCTGCTGGGTTTTAGTGGTGATAACAATAATGTGCCGTCCGAGGTGTAAAATCTTTCGCTTGAATGTTTAAAATCAGTTGTTTAGTTTTGCCAAAAAAGCAAAATTGAGGATTACGCCAGCACACAACGCGGTAAAAATAACGGCAAACTCAGCGGAGGTTTTATGCTCACTTTTTGCAGTAACCCACATCATTCCTCAGGTGGGTTTGCCAGGGACTGTCGGCCCCGGCTGATGTTCATGTGCAAGCACGAAGGAAAAGAAGCGGCTACGCCGAGGATCATGCACAAGCATGACGAGCGTTTTGAACTGATGTTTGTGGTTGACGGAACCGGAACCTATAACATTGATGGGCGAGGTTACGAGGTTAAACGGGGCGACTTGATGCTGTTTAATGTAGGCGTGTTGCATGATGAGAATCCGCATGCTTCGGACGAGCTTTTGTTGTTCAGTTGCGGCGTGGAGCAATTGAAATTTGAAGGGTTACCCCTCAATTTCCTCACTGCGCGCGCTCAGATTGCCGTCATGCCAAGCGGTGAGTTATATGCAGAAATTCGCCATCTTTTCGAACAAATGTGGCGACACGTCAGCACTAAAAAATTGCATGGCGCGGAAATCGGCAACAATTTGCTGAACGTCTTACTGCTGCTTTGCCGCACTATCTGGATTGAAAACACACCGATTCATGACACTTCCGAAGTGTTACTGGGGCAACGCATCAAAGATTATATTGACGATCATTACAAAGAGGATATCGATCTGAAATCGATAACGGCGGCAATCAACATGAATCAGTTTTATCTGGCCCATGTTTTTAAAGATTTCTCTGGCTATTCCCCCAAACATTACCAAACCCGCCGCAGAATTGGTGAAGCTCAATCTTTATTACTCAGTACGGCGCTTGGCGTAACGGAAGTTGCAAATGCGGTTGGCTACGACAATGTGAATAACTTCCACCGCATCTTTAATAATATGGTGGGTATTCCACCAGCCAAATATAAGAAATACTGGCTAACCGGTCAGGCCAAAGCCTGATTGCCCCAGCAGCCTAAGCAATCCCCGCCAGAACAGCCTAATAAGCAGACTGTCCTGACCGCTCAGGGATGCTCAGGGCATTAACGGGCCTGCATATAAACCTGCAAATTGACGTAAACGGCATTCAACAGCGGGGCGCTTACGCTATTCTTTGCCGCGCGCTGCAGCAAATCGCCGATCACCTGATCTGACTCAATGTCATAGCCCTGGCTCAAATCCCGGTACATTGAAGACGTCATCGGCGTGTCAGGGTTACTGAGTAGGGCATAAATCTTCGAGGTGACCGCCGGGCGAGGGTGATAACCATCGGCACTTATCACTGCAAGGACCTCACTGAAGAGCCCTTGCAACAGCGCTTCTCCACCTTGTGAAGTGAGGATCTGCTGAGTATTGCCACGGGCCAGGCAAGTTACCGCGCCCAGCGTGCTTAGCAGCAACCATTTCTCCCACAGCTCACTGATAATGTCATCGCTTAAAAAGGTGTCAATGCCACAGTTGCTCAACGCGGCATCTACCTTTTGCAAACGCTGGTCGTTATTGCCATCCAAAGCGCCGTAAAAAATCTGATGCAGCGGTGTCATCTGCACCACTTCGCCCTTTGGCCCCAGCATGGCGTTAATCTTGCACAGACCGCCAATCACCTTATTCGGCCCAAAGCGGGTGCGCAGGGTATCGATATGACGCATCCCATTAAGGATCGGCATAATCAGTGTTTCGGGTCCCACAGCCGGAGCAATATCACTGATTGCCTGTTTAAGAGCAAAGCTTTTGACCGTCAGAATGATCAAATCAACCCGCCCACTCAACGTGCTGGCCTGGGTTAACTGCGGATGGAGCGTTTCTGTTCCCTTTGGCGTTTGTAAAACCAGCCCGTTTTGCTGCAGTTGTTGCAGCCGACGTTCCCGCACCAGAAAAGTCACATCACGACCGGCCTGAGCCAGACGTCCTCCAAAATAGCCGCCGGTTGCTCCGGCACCCACTACCAGAATGCGCATAGCTTGATCCTGTTCAGTCATTAAGATGTCTCCTACCTTAAAACGCGTTGGCAACGGTTGCCAGCAGAGAAATGTTTCAGGGTTCTGAGCACGGCCGGTACTGTTATTCCTCAGATTGTCGCGTAGTCTGATTCATCCGGCCGCCGCCCTGTTTTCCTGCCGGCATCACTGGCACCGCATTTCATTGAGGAGCAGTTTCATGTTTCACCTGATTTTCAGTTTACCTTCGCTGTACGTCATCACCCGTTTTATCGGCCCGATGCCCTGGCCACTGACTGTCAGGCTGGCAGCGGCCCTTTTGCTGCTAATCGCTTCTCAGTACCATCTTTTCTGCCGCTTTTCCTCCGGAAGCGTGTTTGCGCCGGAAATGCCTCGCTTCGTCGTCATTTTGTTTAACTGGGCCTTCTGCGCCATCTTCCTGATTGCGCTGATGCAACTCGTCACCGATGCGGTAGCGCTGATTGCGCTGATCGTTCAGCACAAAATCGACATTCTGCCGGGCTATCGCTACAGCATCGGCCTGATTGCCGTGCTGCTGTCGGCTTACGGGGTACATCAGGCGATACGCGTCCCGCCAGTCAAAAACATCACCGTGGAGATTAGCGGTCTTCCGCCGGAGTTTGAGGGCTATAAGATTGTGCAGCTGACGGATATGCATATCAGCCGGTTGTTCCCGGCATCCTGGTCGACTGCGGTGGTCAAAAAGGCCAACGGACTGGGCGCCGATCTGATTGCGATAACGGGCGATGTGATTGATGGCACCGTTGCTAATCGCCGCGAGGATGTAGAACCGCTGCGCGACCTCACCGCGCCGGATGGCGTGTTTGTGATCACCGGGAATCATGAGTATTTCTTTGAGCAGAAAAAATGGACTGAGCACCTGATCCAACTGGGGATGAAATCCCTGCCTAACAGTCATGCGGTCATTGAGCGGAAAGGGGCGAAATTACTGGTGGCCGGCGTGAACGATCTTTCCGCCAGTAACCGCTCTGCCACGCCTTCCGATCTGGATCAGGCACTTAAAAATGCCCCGGCAGGGGCGCCTGTCATCCTACTGGATCATCAACCAAGAAATGCACGGCAGAATGCTGCCCGAGGTGTTCAGCTCCAGTTGTCCGGTCATACGCACGGGGGATTGATTTCTGGCCTGGACCGATTCTTTGCCCCGGCCAATGGCGGATTTGTCTCAGGGTTTTATGACGTGGAAGGCATGACGCTGTACGTGAATAACGGCACAGGGCTCTGGCCAGGCATGGCGCTGAGGCTTGGACGGCCTTCAGAGCTGACGTTAATCACCTTAAAAGCCCGCCGCAGCGAGCCCAAAGAAGTCGTGCCAAAAACTGTAGCGCTGGTCAGCGAATAAAAGGGGAATTGCAGGCGGCTTTCCAACCGGAAACAGTCGGGGAGAGCCGCCAGTGAAGGATTAATTATTCAGTCCGGTTTCACGCGCATCACTCAACGGCAATAGGTTTCTCATCAATTTTGGCCGGTTCGTCGCCCTGCAGCATTTTGACCCGCTGTTCCACTTTCTGTACGGCCGCCGCATCTTTCAGCAAGGAATAGGTGAGGGTGAACTCTGTACTCTGGCCAGGCTGCAACTGCTTAACCCGTCCCTGTTCTTTCTCAATAGTGACCGGATAAGCGTAGTTAGTGCCGGGTTCTATGCCGGTGACATATCCCTGTTTCAGCGTGTCGGTATTTTTCCACATGGTCAGCAGCGGCAGTTGATGGGTGTCGAACTCGATTGCCGCGCCTTTATCCCCCTTACTGTTAATCACAGCCGCGACCGTTTTACCCTCTTTGTCCGCCTTTGGTTTCAGGTTAAATACCATTTCATCAAAGTCTTTGGTTGGGGCGCCATAGGTTGACCAGCCATCAAGACCTTTTTTGGCATAGTCATTAAACGGGGATACCGACTCAAGGGGCGCAATAAAGCGGGCATTCTTCTCCAGGATCGGCGTGCCAAAGTTGCTGTGATAAATGATCTGGTAGTCGTGCGGATAATCCGCCTGATTAGTCAGCACGTCATGCACGGTGAAGGAGTCACTGCCTGGCGTATAACGGAGTTCTGTCCAGGTCTCCAGGTTGGCTTTCTTGAAAGTGTGTTCCTTCAGCAAACCCCTGATGCGGATTTGGTGTGGGGCCTGATCATCCACAGTAATTTCAACTTTTGACGCTGGTGTATTTCCGGCCTTGCCATGCAGGGTATAAATGACGCCGTCTTTCGTTACCGGGTGGCCGGTCCATTCAAAGCCACACCGCACCATCATTTCATTGAAGCCTTCCAGCCAGCCCAGCCCGTTGCGGCTCTCCAGATTCATATAAGCAGGGTTAACCACTTCATTAACCGGCGAATCCCACCCCAAACGCACGCCATGTCCTTGTACATGCAGTAAATCCATCCCTCTGGTGGGGCTTAGCGTGATAGTCAGGCCGTTGGCACTGGTCAGCGTGATGATTTTAGATCCTTCCTGCTTGCCGCCGTGCAGCACCTGTTGCTCGATGCTGAAGTTCTCGCCGCCATATTTCAGCTCGGCATTGGTGACCTTCCAGTTTCCCTTTTCAGTACTGGTGGTTGTGTCCGTCAGCACCCAACTTTTTGCCGAGACATGGGTACTGATTAAGGTGAGGATTGCGAGGGCCAGGGTACGTTTTTTCATTATTATCTACCTTTTTGCTGAATTGATTTAGCTGAAAACACAACGAGAGTACAAAGCTGTGGCCGTTAAAAATGTGAAGAGGGTCACCAGAAGGCAAATTCACTGAAAAAGGCGGCTGAAAGTAGATTTCCATCACGAAAACTTGAGAATTATTTTACTGTTCATTGGGAAGGTGTGACTCCGGTGGGGTATACGGATTTGAGATTGAACTCGATTCAGCTTGAGAGGTGTTATTTCGGCACTAAGAGGTTATCTGGTCTTTACTGGCGAGCAACTCCATTCAGCTTTGCTGGCAGCGCCTGCATTTCAAGGCCTTTGACAGGGTGAAAGTTTTCCCCAGAGGCCATCAGTGCTGAATTCTTGGACTATGATTATTTTTTTAAAGCGTGACAGAGATCTGGGCTCCACTGCATTTTTTCTTCTCCAGGAATGTTGGCTTTTTCCATTGATGGCTTAAATGAGGGAAACGAATGGCGTCCAAATCCTTTAAAAAATGTTGGGGTAGTGAGATCGTAGGTGACGGAGAAGTCCGCTTTCGTTTGTGGGCTACCGGACAAAAGAGCGTGATCCTCAGGCTTGAGGGTAAAGACATTGAGATGACGCCCGCTGGCGAAGGATGGTTTGAGCATCTGGCCTCCGGCGTTGCAGCCGGTGCCGCGTATCACTTTGTCCTCGCCAACGGCATGACCGTGCCAGATCCCGCTGCACGGGCGCAAAAGTCAGACGTGAATGGCCCCTCACTGGTGGTCGATCCTGAGCATTACCGTTGGCAAAACACCGACTGGAAAGGCCGTCCCTGGGCCGAAAGCGTGGTTTATGAGTTGCACATTGGCACCTTCACGCCGGAAGGGACTTTTGCGTCTGCTAGCGAAAAACTGCCTTATCTCGCCGACCTCGGCATCACCATGATTGAGGTATTGCCGCTCTCACAGTTCGGTGGCGATCGTGGTTGGGGTTATGATGGCGTGCTGCTTTACGCTCCGCATTCTGCCTACGGTTCACCTGATGATTTCAAAGCCTTTGTCGACACCGCCCACAAACTGGGGATTTCGGTGGTGCTTGATATCGTTCTCAACCATTTCGGGCCCGAAGGCAATTACCTGCCGCTGCTGTCACCGGACTTCTTCCATAAAGAGCGGATGACGCCCTGGGGCGCAGGCATCGCTTATGATGTGGCCGCTGCCCGCAGTTATATGGTTGAAGCGCCTCTGTTCTGGCTGAAAGAGTATTTTCTTGATGGCCTGCGGTTTGATGCTATCGACCAGATTGAAGACAGCTCTGAAAAACATGCGTTGATTGACATTGCCGAACGCATCCGCCGGGAATTCCCCGACCGCCAAATCCACCTTTCGACCGAAGACTGCCGCAACGTGACCTTTCTTCATCCCCGAGATGCTGACGGTTCAGCACCGTTATTCACCGCCGAATGGAACGATGACTTTCACAATGCCGTCCATGTTTTTGCCACCGGCGAAACGCATGCCTATTATCAGGATTTTGCCCGCGAGCCGGAAAAACTGGTAGCCCGCACGCTGACTGAAGGTTTTGCTTATCAGGGCGAGGTTGCCCCGCAGTCCGGGGAGAAAAGGGGTGTTATCAGCGTGGATCAGCCGCCGGTGACCTTCATTGATTTTATCCAGAACCACGATCAGATCGGTAACCGGGCGCTGGGTGAAAGATTGATTGAGTTGGCTGGAGCCGAACGCACCAAAGCTCTGCTGGCAATGTTGCTGCTCTCTCCGCACATCCCGCTTTTGTTTATGGGCGAAGAGTACGGCGAAACGAATCCCTTCCTGTTCTTCACCGATTTCCATGGCGAGCTGGCTAAAGCCGTGCGTGAAGGGCGCGCCAGGGAGTTTGCAGGCCATGCCGGGCATGAAGGCACCCACGTTCCCGATCCCAATGACAAACAAACCTTTGTGATGTCGACGCTTGACTGGGGTAAGCCAGCCAGCGAGGAAGGCAAGCAGTGGTTGGCGCAGACCAAAGAGCTGTTGGCGCTGCGGCAGCGCTATATTGTGCCGTTGCTGGCTAACGCAGGCGGCAAAAGCGGTAAAGTGCTGAAGACAGCGGAAGGCTTTCTCGCCGTCAGCTGGACTTTCCCTGACGGCACGCTGTCGCTGGCCCTGAATATCGCTGAGGCAGACCAGCCGCTTCCCGACATGCCTGGTAAAACGATCTTTGCCTGGCCTGCGGAAGAAACCGTGCTCTCACAAAATTCCATCCTTGTCCGTCTGGCCTCGGGAGAGGGGAAATGACTATTCCAACAGCGACCTACCGGATTCAGTTCCGTAACGGCATGACCTTCGATCGCGCTGCCACTCTGGTGCCTTATTTGCAGCGGCTTGGCATCAGCCATCTGTACGCTTCGCCCATTTTTACCGCGACAGCCGGGTCAACGCACGGTTATGACATGACTGATGCCAACGAAATAGACCCGGCAATTGGCGGTCGTGAAGGCTTTGATCACCTGGTCAGAACCTTAAAAGAGGCAGGCCTCGGCTTGATCCTGGACATCGTGCCCAACCATATGGCGGCGTCACTGGAAAATCCCTGGTGGCGAGAGGTTATCGAGCAGGGACAAAACAGCCGCTATGCGCGGTATTTCGATATCGACTGGTCGCGGCGCCTGACATTACCTTTCCTTGGTGACACCTTTGACATCGCATTAGAGAACGGTGACATCAGTATCCAGCCAGATCCCGCTACGGGCCGCCCGACAATGGCCTACTTCGAGAGTTTTTATCCGTTAACGCCGGAAAGCTGGCAGGGGAAAGAGCAGGAGATCCTGCAGCTGAGCGACAAATCGGAGATTGCCGAACTGCATGAACGCCAGCCCTGGCGGCTGATGTCGTGGCGGGATGCGCCGGACGAGCTTTCCTATCGCCGGTTCTTCGAAATCACCGGGCTTGCTGGCGTACGGGTTGAAGATCGGGCCGTGTTTGATGACACGCACAGGCTGATCCTTGAGCTGGTTCATACTGGCGCTGTCGAGGGGCTCAGGGTTGACCATGTTGATGGTCTTGCCGACCCGAAAGGGTATCTTGACCTGCTGCGCCAGCAGGCAGGCCCGGACTGTTATCTCACCGTGGAGAAAATTTTGGGTGAGGGCGAGGTCATCCCTGCAGACTGGCCGATTTCTGGCACCACCGGTTATGAGTTTATTGCTTCACTCTCCGATGCGCTGGTCGATGGCAGGAAGATCGGCACTTTACGTAAAGCCTATGAGCGAGTCATTGGCAGGCAGGTCGATATGGAAGCGGAGCTGCGGGCCGCCAAGTTACTGATGGCTGACAGAAATTTCGCTGGTGAATTCAGCACCTTGTTGACGCTGGCTACCGAGATCGCCAGCAAAGAGAACACCGTACTGGATGAGGAAACGGGACGGGAGGCGCTTCGCGAATTGCTGATTGCCTTCCCGGTCTACCGTACTTATGGCACTGAAGAAGGTCTTCCCGAGGAAGGCAGTGACATGCTGCATCAGGTTGCCCGAGAGGTGAAAACCGGCGATAACGTGCCGGACCGTGATGCGGTGGATTTCCTCACCCGGATCCTGGCGGGCAAGGTTTCGACACAGGCCGCTGACGAGGCGGATACGTTCCGCACCCGCTTCCAGCAGCTCACCGGACCGCTGATGGCCAAATCGGTGGAAGACACCTTATTCTTCCGTCAGCATATGGAGCTGGCGCTGAACGAAGTCGGTGCGGAGCCTTTGCCGCGAACTTTTACGCCTGAGCGATTCCATCAGGAGATGGCGCAGCGGCTACAGCTTCAACCCGATGCAATCTCCAGCACTTCGACCCATGACACCAAACGCGGTGAAGATGCCCGCGCCAGACTGTATACGCTAACTGAAGCGCCGGAGATCTGGCAGGCGTGCGTTGCTCGCTGGCAGCAGATGAACCGGGACAAAGTCGTTCAGCTTGCGGATGGCCTGGCCCCGAAACCCGCCGTGGAGTGGATGCTCTACCAGGCGCTGGCTGGCGTCTGGCCAGCCACGCTTGAGCCTGACGATGTGAAAGGGTTAAAAGCACTCGAAGAACGCTTCCTGGCGTTTGTAGAAAAAGCGTTACGGGAAGCGAAGCAGCGCACAGACTGGGCCGAGACTAACGAACCTTACGAGACTGCGGTATTCGATTATGTCAGGCATTTGCTTTCACCGGCAAATCAGCCCTTCCTGCAAGATTTTCACCAGGCGCTGCAACCCTTTATTCGCGCTGGCCTGGTCAACAGCCTCACGCAGACCGTCATCAAGCTGATTGCCCCTGGCGTACCGGATATCTATCAGGGCAGCGAAGCGTTGAATTTCAGCCTGGTCGATCCTGATAACCGACGCGATCCTGATTTTACGCTGCTGGAGAGGCAGCTGGCGGCACAACCCGTGTTGCCTTCTTCCTGTGAGGAAGCCGACTGGCGTAGTGGAAAACTCAAACAACAGGTTATTTCACAGCTGCTGCATCTACGTCTGGATAAACCCGCCTTATTCAGAAAAGGTGACTATCTGCCGCTGAACGTTACAGGCCATCAGGCTGAGAACATCCTGGCGTTTGCCCGCATGGACGGAGCTGATGCGGTGCTGGTGATCCTGCCAAGGCTGGTTTTCGGGAAGGTAGCTGAAAGCCTGTCCGGGCAGCCTAAGCATTACTGGAATAACGCGGTACTGACGCTGCCTGCTCAGTTTGCGAATCGCCGTTATCGCGTTGTTCTGACCGGTAAGGAAATGTTCCTGAACAGCCGGTTCAATTTAGAAGACGTTGAGTGTTATACCCCGGTGATCCTTCTGGGTTGATTGAATACAACAATCCATAAATCGCAGTTACATTGACTTATTTGCAATGGAGAGTGGCATGTCGAACGGTAAACCTTATGGGATCACCGCGGGTAACAGCCTGCGTCTTGGCGCTAATTTTGACGGGAAGGGGGTGAATTTCGCGCTGTTCTCCGCCCATGCAGACAGAGTTGAACTCTGTCTTTACGATCCTACCGGCGTGTTCGAAATCACCCGGCTGGACCTGCCTGAATATACCAATGAGGTCTGGCACGGTTATGTGCCCGACCTCAAAGCCGGTGCGCTTTACGGCTATCGCGTGTATGGGCCTTATGATCCGGAAAACGGCCATCGATTTAATCCCAATAAGTTATTGCTCGATCCCTATGCCCGCGAGCTGTCAGGCGAGATTGAGTGGAACGAAGCGCACTTTGCCTACAATCTGCATGATGACGACAAAGACCTGACCTTCGACGAAAGGGACAGCGCACCGTACACGCCTAAGTGCCGAGTCATCGATCCTGACGAATTCAACTGGCAGGATGAAAACCGTCCCGTGATCAGCTGGCCGGAAACGGTGATATACGAAACGCACGTGAAGGGATTTACCCAACTAAATTCAGCCGTGCCGCAAGAGCTTCGCGGTACCTATGAAGGGATGGGCCACAAGGCAACGGTTGATTACATCAAGAACCTTGGCATCACCACTGTTGAACTGTTGCCGGTTCACTGGTTTCCGGACGATCAGCACCTGCTGGAGAAAGGGCTGAAGAATTTCTGGGGCTACAACACGCTTAATTTCTTCTCGCCAGCCAGTCGCTATTTCGGGCCAAATGGCATTCAGGGCTTCCGGGATATGGTAAAGGCCTATCACGATGCCGGTATCGAGGTGATTCTGGACGTGGTGTATAACCACACCGCCGAGGGCAACGAGCTTGGACCGACGCTCTCGTTTAAGGGCATCGACAATTACTCTTACTACCGAACTTTTCCCGAGCAACACCGCTATTACATTAATGATACCGGGACAGGTAACACGGTAAACACCTCGCATCCTCGGGTGCTGCAGATGATCATGGACTCGCTGCGTTACTGGGCGGAATCGATGCATATCGACGGTTTTCGCTTCGATTTAGGCACTATTCTTGGCCGCGAGCCGGAAGGGTTCGATGAGCGTAGCGGTTTCTTTGATGCGATGATGCAGGATCCGGTGCTGTCGAAACTGAAACTGATTGGCGAACCCTGGGATATTGGGCCGGGTGGGTATCAGGTTGGCGGTTTCCCACCTGGCTGGGCGGAGTGGAATGATAAGTACCGCGATACGGTGCGGGAATACTGGAAAGGTGACAACGTAGCGTCTGATTTTGCCGCGCGCTTGCTGGGTTCAGGCGATTTATACGATTTACGGGGCCGCCGTCCCTGGGCGAGCGTCAACTTCATCACCGCACACGATGGTTTCACGCTGAACGATCTGACGTCTTACAACGAAAAGCAAAATGAAGCCAACGGCGAGGACAACAACGACGGCCATAATGATAACCGATCGTACAATTACGGCGCGGAAGGCCCAACCACTGACGAAGCGATCAACGCGGTGCGCGACAGACAGCGGCGTAATTTCCTTACCACTATTCTGTTCTCCCACGGCACACCGATGCTGTTGGCTGGCGATGAGTTTGGCCGCAGCCAGTTGGGCAACAATAATGGCTACTGCCAGGACAGTGAAATTTCTTGGGTAGAGTGGGACAGAGTCCCAGACACGGGGGCGGAATTACGCGAGTTCACTCGTCAGCTGATTAAACTTCGGGCTAAACAGCCGTTGCTGCGCAGGGAAAGTTGGCGTGATGGCATGGAGATCAAATGGTTCAACGCTGGCGGAGGCTTCCAGCAATCTGAGCAATGGGATGAAGGCTCAACGCTTGGACTCTATCTTGGCCGCCCGGATCTCCACACGGAAGAAGGTATCTGGCATGACGTGTTGATGCTCTTCAACCCGTTTGAGGGGAATGTGCCGTTTCAAATTCCGCAGTTTGGAGAAGGTGGCTGGGTGCTTGAACTGACAACGGCCACGTCAATAACCGCTAAACCCGGGCTGGTGATCACCCGAGAAAAGGATTTTGAGTTGGAAGGCCGAAGCATGGCTTTATTCAGGCGGCCCTAAAAGGGGCTCAACATTTAAAGCGTGTCAGAAGAGATGAAAATGTAATCAGATGCAAATATCTTCTTTAATGTTGTGTTAGTTGTGGCGGAACTTTTCTTAACAATTATTTAGCAAGTTTAGCTAAAACGATTAACGAGAAAAGGCGTTAAGTAGACCAACCGGCGCAGTTAAGCGGAAGTGCGCAATCGCCGATATTACTGAGAAGGCACCTTCGACCCACTCTCAATTAGAAAGCGTCGGCGCCTTTTCGTTTTACCGGTTTTACACTGGAATACTCAGGAGTCACAACATGAAAGATCTCGTTAACGATGTTTTATCTATATTTTCACCACAAAGCGTTAAGCCGGTACTGATCCGCGCAGGTTTAACCCATCGTGAGATTGCTTCCCTGCATCCAGTGGGCGTAACACAAGTCAGTTGGGTGACTTCAATGGAAGAGTTAAACGATGCGTTCGTGAAAAAAGCGAGGGAAGCGGGTGCGGCTGGTTATCACATTACCGATGTGGAATCCCACAAGCCGGGTAATGATGAGCAACATGTGTTAGCCGCCAAGGCGACGCTGTATTACGTTGGTGAAAAAGCGGCCAATGGCTGATGTATTTATCCGGCAGAACTGAAATAGCAAAACACCGCATCTCTTAATTGAACGCGGTGTTTTTTTATCTGCCCACTTCAGCTTTGTTTATCATCACTTTCGCCAAGGAACCAGTACCACAACGGAATAGAAAGCAGTCCGGTAAAAACCATGGAATAGACCAGGATCATAAAGCACTGGGTGACATACATCTCTGCTGTCCACTGATTTAAGGGGATGTGATATTCATCAATTGCGCCTCCCACCATCACTTTGGTCATCACCACCAGAATAATCAGCAGCAGGATCACCACGGCAGAGAAAAACTGTTTAACTTCTTTTCGCTTCAATGAAAAACCTG
This sequence comes from Erwinia sp., assembly GCF_049696395.1. Classification (GTDB taxonomy): domain Bacteria; phylum Pseudomonadota; class Gammaproteobacteria; order Enterobacterales; family Enterobacteriaceae; genus Erwinia. Next base: position 5,337 of record NZ_JBAVTT010000100.1, on the reverse strand, counting down.
TTGCCTCAGCGGCTTTAGTGGCGCTGTGAGTAAGGTCAGTTTCTTCCTTTTCAGGCTGGATGTGCGGCATATCTTTCTCTCATACTGGTCAGTTATCGTCGCTGGAATTGGCCTTATCGATGCCATTGCCATGCACTATCGTCCCATTGACGCCGTAGGTAAAACGGTTCTTGTCAGCAGTCCGTTTCTTTCCCTGCGTTTTAGCGTATCTGCGAGTGATATCACCAGCGATGAACTGCCGGTCGATGGCGGCATGGCGATTAAGCTGGGTTAAGAGGCTTATGCTGAGATTATCCGGCGAGAATGTTCCTGAGCCGGATAATTTTACCGATTGGGGTTAAGAAGTGAGCCATCCCATAACAGCATCACTTGCCTGACAGAGCGTTCAATCTGTTCATATGCCACACCATCACGTGCTAACGTAGAGATACCGGTCAGGAAGCTGCTGAAAGTGAACCCCAGAGTTTTCGCTGAGATATCAGCCCGCAGTTCTCCACTCAACACACCCCGTTGTACGCAGTGAATGAATCCTTCACTAGTCCGTGCTCTCGACTCTTCGAGTGGACGAAGCAGATAGTTGTGCTCGCTTGCACTGACTGTCATCAGGCCCAGAGTGACCATGCAGCCTTTGGGATGATCGGCTTCACACTGCATTTTGGACGAACGCAGCAGGGTAGATTCAATCGCTTCGCGCGGCAATACATCGTCATGCCATAACGCTTCTGTCACGCGACCATGCGACTGTAAATAGCACTGGACAGCCTCCTGAAATAACTTCTCTTTTGAGCCAAATGCGGCGTAAAAGCTGGGTGCGGTGATGCCGTTACCGATGGCACCTTTAAGCTGACTCAATGAGGTTGAATCAAACCCTCTTTCCCAGAACAGGTGCATTGCCTGTCGAACCGCTTCATCACGATCAAACTGTCTTGGTCTGCCCGTTCTCATACGACTTCTCCTTTCAACTGCGTTATATACTAATCGATACATAAATAATTGACAATGCCTCGCGCTCAGGATATCTATACCGAACGATACATATTAAATTTCACCTGAAAGAGAGGGCAGTTTGGCTGATAAACACCAGGTCGCGAACCCGACCCAAAACGAGAAAATGCCGGTCATGGCGCTGCTGGCATTAGCGATGACCGGCTTTATCTGCATTGTGACCGAAACCATTCCCGCAGGCCTGCTGCCGCAAATAAGCGCCGGACTGACTATTTCACTGTCGCTTGCCGGTCAGATGGTCACGGCGTATGCCGCGGGATCGCTGATTGCGGCTATTCCTCTGACCCTCGCCACCCGAAACTGGCGGCGCAGAAGCGTTTTACTGACCACCATTGTGGGATTTTTGCTGTTCAACACGCTTACCGCACTCTCGACCAATGTCGTGATGACCTTAACCGCGCGTTTCCTGGCTGGCGCATCTGCCGGATTAGCCTGGAGCTTGCTGGCAGGCTATGCCCGCAGAATGGTTCCTGTTTCCTTGCAGGGCAAGGCGATGGCTCTGGCGATGGTGGGCACACCGATCGCACTTTCTCTGGGTGTGCCGCTGGGCACCTGGCTGGGAAATTTGCTGGGATGGCGGATGACGTTTGCCGTGATGTCTGGACTGTCAGTGCTGCTTATTCTCTGGGTTTTACTGGCCGTGCCGGACTTTGCCGGCCAGACCAGCCAGCAAAAGATGCCCCTTAAGAAAGTCTTCATGACGCCCGGTGTCCGGTCGGTATTGGCGGTGGTTTTTACCTGGATGCTGGCCCACAACATTCTTTACACCTACATCGCCCCGTTTGTCTCGCCAGCGGGGCTGGAAAATAAAGTCGGCCTGATTTTACTGATTTTTGGCCTGGCCGCGTTGGTTGGCATCTTTATCACCGGCAGGATTATCGATCGCCATCTTCGTCTGGCTGTGTTGATTTCGCTGGCTGTGTTCGCCCTGGTTTCATTGATTTTCGCTGTAGCCTTAACCTCGCCAGGGGTGATTTATGGTGGCGTGGCTGTTTGGGGCATCACTTTTGGCGGTGCTGCCACCTTGCTGCAAACCGCGTTGGCTGATGCTGCAGGCGAAGGGGCTGACATTGCGTTATCGATGAATGTGGTGGTCTGGAACAGTGCCATTGCTGCTGGTGGCATCACCGGGGGAATGTTACTTGAACACAGCGGAGTCACTTCGTTTTGCTGGGTAATGCTTATACTTTTGCTGCTGAGTTTTGTTATCGCTTCACGCGCCAGCAGAAACGGATTTAGTCAACAAGGCAGACCCGTTTGTTCCGTTACCAGCTCTTGATTCAGGAGCTGACCACATCCTGATATTTATCACCCTATCACGAGGAATGACCATGACTGATTACAACGATAAAGCAGTGGCAGGCAGGAAGGTTCTTATTCTTGGGGGCAGCCGCGGTATTGGCGAAGCTATCGTGCGCCGTTTTGCTGAGCAGGGCGATGAGGTGGTTTTCACTTACGCCAGTTCCCGGGAGAAGGCTGAGGTCATCGCGCAGGAGACAAAAAGCCAGATGCTCAAACTAGACGTGTCCAATCGTGCCGAGCTGGTGAATGCCATCTCCCAGGCAGGGGAACTCGATGTGCTGGTGTTCAACGCTGGGGTGCTGGCAGCCGGAGACCCGCTGGAAATCGATGCCGATGAAATCGAAAGGTTGTTCGTCATCAATGTCCATGCGCCTTATTTCGCTGCCGTTGAAGCCGCAAGAAAAATGAAGGAAGGCGGCCGCATTATCATCATTGGCTCGGTCAATGCCGATCGCATTCCAGTAGAGGGCTTAACAGCCTATGGCGCCAGTAAAGCCGCCGTTCAGGGTATGGCGAAAGGCCTGGCGAGGGATTTTGGCGCTCGTGGAATCACGGTAAACGTCGTGCAACCCGGGCCGACCGATACCGATATGAACCCGTCAGACGGGCCAATGAATGAAATGATGCACAGCTTTATGGCCATCAAAAGGCACGCCCACGCCAGCGAAGTCGCGGGAATGGTGTTCTGGATTGCAGGGAGTGAAGCCAGCATGGTCACCGGCGCCGCACTGACAATTGATGGCGGTTTTGGTGCGTGAGGGAACAGGCTAACTCCCGCCTGTATCTGCATTTTGTGCAAACAGTTCTTTCACCCAGTCAGCAAAGACTCTGACCTTGGTACTCAATTGGCGGCTTGGCGCATAGCTAAAATAGATGTCGACAGGCTCAGGCCGCCAATTCTCGAGGACTGGCACAAGCGTGCCTGCTTCGATCGCTGGACGAACCATAAAACCCAGCGTGTGAATCAGGCCGATACCGGCAAGAGCGGTCGCCAGGTGGGCATTACTCTCATTGACCATCACTTTGCAGGGAGGGGTGATCTCCAGTGACTCCCCCTGATGGCTGAATTTCAACGGCAATAAGATGCCGCTTTGCGACGAAAAATACCCTGCAACCGGGAACGCCTCACTCATCAGTTGCTGCGGATGCTGAGGAATTCCATAACGCTCCAGATAAGCCACGCTGGCACAGGTGGCCCAGCTAAATGAACCGATCTTGCGGGAGATTAATGCCCCGTCAGCCGCACTAATGCGAATCGCGCCATCTACGTTTTCTCCAATCACATCAACAGTACGGTCAGAGACTCCGACCTGCAGCTCAATATCAGGATAGCGGGCACAAAAGTCAGGAAGAGCAGGGATTAACAGCAAGCTGGCGGCAGTCCCACCTGTTTCAATCCGTAGACGTCCTCTTGGCGTTGCCTGGGCTCGCCCAAGCGTGGTATCGATATCTTCCAACTCGCTGAGCAGATGTTTAGTGCGTTCATAATAGGCTGTGCCATCACGGGTGACACTGACCCGTCGAGTGCTGCGTTCAAGCAGTTTTACCCCAAGATGCTTTTCCAACGCTTGAATGGATTTACTCAAAGTGGCATTGGGCATTTGTAGTGATTGCGCGGCTCGCGAGAACCCGCCTGTTTCTACTACCCGCGCAAAGGCACGTATGGCTTGAAGTTGATCCATGGCAGAAAGCTCCCGGCTGATTATCTCTGTAGCGGAATAAAGAATTCAAATTTACGCTATTTATTCCTGAATCTGCTAGTTCTATTGTTATTTCCGTAATGACAACCCACATCACTCGCGGAGAATGTTCATGAAAATTTCAGACCTCACCAATATCCATGCCACCAAACATCAGGGAAAAATTGCGCTGGTTACCGGAGGAAGCTCAGGTATCGGTCTGGCTACAGCCGTCCGTATAGCGCGTGAAGGCGCCACGGTGATTATCACGGGCCGCCGTCAGACCGAGTTGGACAGCGCTGTTGCTCAGATAGGTTCTGGTGCTACAGCTATTCAAGGCGATATTTCTGTGGCGGCGGATTTGGATCGGATTGTCGACATCATCCGGGAGGCACACGGTCGTCTGGATCTGCTTTTTGCGAATGCAGGGGGAGGCGAATTTTCTGCTCTGGAGTCCATCACCGAGGCGCAATTCGACAAGTACTTCAACATCAATGTTAAAGGCACGTTGTTTACCCTACAAAAAACGCTCCCACTGATGGGCGAGGGAAGTGCCATTGTGGTCACTGGCTCGATAGCTGCCAACCAGGGGATGCCAGCATTTGGGGTGTATGCGGCGACGAAGGCTGCACTTCGTTCTTTTGTTCGCACCGCGGCCTCCGATCTTAAGGGTCGTAACATCCGTGTGAACGCCATCGCCCCAGGCGTAGTGATCACACCGGCCTACAAGTCTGAATTAGGCATGAACGATGAAGCGATCACCCAATACCTGGAACAAGTAGCCGATAAAACGCCGCTGGGCCGTGCTGCCAGTGCAGATGAGATGGCCAAAGCCATGTCGTTTCTGGCCTCAGACGATGCCAGCTTTATCACCGGCATCGAACTGGTTGTCGATGGCGGCATGACCCAGATTTAATCTGCGAAGGCGCTTAAGTAAAAGTCATCGCCCAGGTGATCAAACCTGCAATGCAGGTGGTGAAAGTCAGGGCGATTAAAAATAAAATATCAATCCATTTCTCAAGCAGAGGCTGGTGTTTTACTCCACCCGATCGCAAACCCCAGTACGACAGGAGCGTGGTGACCAAATACAAAAAAGCATTGACCGCCAGCAAGTCATCCCCGAGCGTATCTTCTTTTCTGAGCGTGGTAACGACCTGGAAAATCCCTATCACCGTAATGCAGACTCCAACCATCCCTGCCGAAGCGGTAAATATATGAACGCAAATGTCTTTTTCTATTTTAGCCTGGTCACTTTCTGTCGACATGGTAAACGCTCCCTGACAGGGACGGGTCAAATGTTACTGCCAGTATAGTCCGCCTGAATTCACGACGAATCACCGCTGTAAAATCA
>NZ_JBAVTT010000099.1:0-46561 GCF_049696395.1 Erwinia sp. | reverse complement strand
GGTAAGACGATCGGCATAGCTGGTGGCGGTATCGCCGTTAAAACCCTGCTGCTCTAACGCCTGCAAAAAATTCAGCACCAGTTGAACGAGGCCTGGCGCCTGGGAAATCTGTGGGATCATTATCGGGTGACCAGAATGTTGGGTAAACGATTGCTGTTGCTGACTCTGTTTTTATCACATTTTTTTATGACCTGTCGCGATCTCAACAATATAGCTGAAAAGAATAGCGTGCCGTTTCTGTCGAAAATGCGTTTAATGCATCATGCTAAGGGGATCGGGAGGACAAGCTGTCTTCCTGACCTGTCCCGTCTGTTTTTCTCGCTGAGGTTACCGTGTCAACCATAAAGAATGTGCCAAAAAAAGGCTGGGATTTGCCGCAAATCGTCTTCTCGCTGATGTTTATCATCCTGATGATTGTGGCCTGCTTCTGGGTGGTTCAGCCTTTCGTGCTGGGCTTTGCCTGGGCAAGCATGGTGGTGATCGCCACCTGGCCATTAATGATCAAACTTCAGGGGCTGCTGTGGGGGCGTCGTTCGCTGGCTGTGATTGCCATGACGCTGCTGCTGATCCTGCTGTTTGTGCTGCCTGTCTCCGTGCTGGTGAACAGCCTGATCGACAGCAGCGGGCCTGTCATTGCCTGGGCTTCTTCCGGCCATATTCAACTGCCGGATATGCACTGGCTGAACAGCATCCCGCTGGTCGGTAAAAAGTTATTTTCTGCTTACCACAACCTTGTGCAGGGGGGCGGAAGTGCGCTGATGACCAAAGTGCAGCCTTATATCGGGCGCACTAGCGGTTTCCTGTTTGCACAGGCCGGGCATTTTGGGCGGTTTATGCTGCACCTGGGTCTGATGCTGTTATTCAGCGTGCTGTTGTATGCGCGTGGCGAACAGGTTGGCCATGGTATCCGACACTTCGCTTTCCGTCTGGCTTCCCGCCGGGGCGATGCGGCCGTTCTGTTGGCCGGTCAGGCGATTCGCGCGGTCGCCCTTGGCGTGGTGGTGACTGCGCTGGTTCAGGGCTTGCTGGGTGGCATTGGTCTGGCTATTTCAGGCATTCCTTATGCCACGGTGCTGACCGTGGTGATGATCCTCTCCTGTCTGGTTCAGCTGGGGCCCTTAGTGGTGTTAATCCCGGCCATTGTCTGGCTGTACTGGACAGGTGACACCACCTGGGGAACGGTGCTGCTGGTCTGGAGTTGCGTTGTCGGCACGCTGGATAACGTGCTGCGACCGATGCTAATTCGGATGGGCGCTGATTTACCGATGATCCTGATCCTGTCAGGCGTCATTGGTGGGTTGGTTGCCTTCGGCATGATCGGCCTGTTTATCGGCCCGGTAGTGCTGGCCGTTTCTTATCGTCTGGTGTCTGTCTGGGTACATGAAGCCCCAGCCCCGGAAGAAGACGCTCAGGCCGTGGTCGAAGTGCTGGCTGAGATTGAACACGATCAGGCATCAAAATAACCTTCCCTCTGCGGCCAGCCAGTCTGGCCGCTTTCGCAGTAAAAAAAATGTGCGTCACGTCTTAAATCACTTTCATTAAGATTTTTTACCAGAAAAGCGTCATTTTTGCCCTTTTGGCAGATAACGCCTGGTAATTGATTACGATACATACAGTTTCCTCAGCGAGGTTCGGCGTAATCTGTCACAAAAGGTTATGGGTTTTAAACTAATAAGAGGATTCTTAATGACTCACCCTGCCCGGCTGAATAGTATGAACCACATGTTTACGATCAAACTGCTGATTTCTAAACAACCTTTTTCCCCTGAGTAAAGTAAAGAATTGCTGTGTGTAGTCTTTGCCCATCCCATGTGATGGGCTTTTTTTTGCCTGTAGAAAAACAAAAAGGCCAGATAAACTGGCCTTTGGTGTTATCACAGACGAATCTGCTACTTTTTAGGCATTTCCGCCAGGCTTAACCAGGTCTGAACCACCGTATCTGGGTTAAGAGAAAGACTGTCGATTCCCTCATCCATTAGCCACGCTGCAAAGTCTTCATGATCGGATGGACCTTGTCCGCAGATACCTACATATTTCCCTTCTTTTTTCGCCGCGCGGATGGCCATAGAAAGCAACGCTTTAACCGCCTCATCACGCTCGTCAAACAGTTCGGAAACCACGCCGGAGTCTCTGTCCAGTCCCAACGTCAACTGAGTCATATCATTGGAGCCAATAGAGAAACCGTCGAAATATTGCAGGAACTGGTCTGCCAGCAGCGCATTAGACGGGATTTCGCACATCATGATCAGCTTGAGGCCATTCTCTCCACGCTTAAGCCCCTGACGTCCTAACTCTTCCACCACCGCTTTAGCCTGAGCCACTGTACGCACGAACGGCACCATGATTTCGACGTTGGTCAGCCCCATATCGTTACGCACACGCTTGACGGCTGCACACTCCAGGGCGAAGCAATCACGGAAGCTGTCGGCCACATAACGCCCAGCGCCACGGAAGCCGAGCATTGGGTTCTCTTCTTTTGGCTCGTAGCGTTCGCCACCGACCAGGTTAGCGTATTCGTTTGTTTTAAAATCGGACAAACGAACGATGACCCGCTTCGGTGAGAAGGCTGCACCCAGAGTGGAGATCCCTTCAGTCAGGCGAGCGATATAGAACTCAACCGGATCATCGAAGCCCTTCATCATCGAGCGGATTTGCTTTTGCAGCTCCGGCGCTTGCTGGTCGAACTCAAGCAGCGCTTTAGGGTGCACGCCGATCATCCGGTTGATGATGAACTCAAGACGAGCAAGGCCCACGCCTTCATTTGGCAGGCAGGCAAAATCGAAGGCACGATCGGGGTTACCGACGTTCATCATGATTTTCAGCGGCAGAGTGGGCAGTTCATCGACCTGTGAGCTCTTAACTTCGAAGTCCAGCAGGTCTTGATAGACGTAGCCGGTATCCCCTTCTGAACAGGAGACCGTCACTTTATGGCCATCCTTCAGGATATCTGTCGCGTTGCCGCAACCGACTACCGCAGGAATACCCAACTCACGCGCGATGATTGCCGCGTGGCAGGTTCGGCCACCCCGGTTGGTAACGATGGCAGAGGCTTTCTTCATGATCGGTTCCCAGTCCGGGTCGGTCATGTCGGTGACCAGCACATCACCCTTTTCAATGCGGTTCATTTCGCTGATGTCATGGATGACTTTTACTTCACCGGCACCAATACGGTGGCCGATTGCGCGCCCTTCCACCACCACTTTCCCTTTGCCCTGCAGCGTATAGCGCTCCATGACCTGGCCGTTCGACCGCACGGTTTCAGGACGAGCCTGCACGATAAACAGCTTGCCGGTGTGGCCATCTTTCGCCCACTCAATATCCATCGGACGTTGGTAGTGTTTCTCGATCAGCATCGCCTGAGTCGCTAAGGCTTCGATCTCTTCACTGGTCAGGCTGAAGCGATCGCGCTCTTCTTCCGGAACGTCTTCAATCCTCACCTGCTCGCCGTGCTCCTGAGAGTCGGCATAGACCATACGGATTTTTTTCGACCCCATATTCCGGCGAACGATCGCCGGGCGTCCGGCAGCCAGCGTAGGCTTATGCACGTAAAATTCATCAGGGTTAACTGCGCCCTGCACCACCATTTCACCCAGGCCATAAGCCGCTGTGATAAACACCACCTGGTCGAAACCAGATTCGGTATCAATGGTAAACATCACGCCTGCGGAACCGAGGTCCGAACGAACCATACGCTGAACACCGGCGGACAGCGCAACGCCACGATGATCGTAACCCTGATGCACGCGGTAAGAGATTGCGCGGTCATTAAATAAGGAAGCATACACATGCTTTATGGCGATCAGCACCGCCTCAAAGCCCTGCACGTTCAGGAAGGTTTCCTGTTGACCGGCGAAAGAGGCATCCGGCATATCTTCTGCCGTGGCCGAAGAACGCACCGCGAACGACGCTTCCGCATCATCAGAGGAGAGTTGTTCGTAAGCTTCACGTACAGCTTGTTCCAGCGCAGGCTGGAAAGGCGTTTCCACAATCCACTGGCGGATTTGCTTGCCTGCTTTTCCCAGTTCATCAATATCATCAATATCGGTCTTATCCAGCAGATCGTAGATACGCTGATTGACGCCGCTTTGATCGAGGAACTGATTGAATGCATCTGAGGTCGTCGCAAAGCCGTTCGGTACAGAAACGCCGAGCGAGGACAAATTAGTAATCATTTCACCCAGGGAAGCATTTTTGCCCCCCACCCGATCAACATCGTTCATGCCAAGCTGGTTATACCAGAGCACAAGCGGCAGTTCGCCTTTATTGGACATTGAAGCAATCCTTTTGAGATTTAATTAATAATATGAGGACAGAGTAGTGCGGTTTGAGCCTGGCACATTACGGTGTGGGAAAGAAACTGTTGAATCGATCAAGCTGATTAAAAAGGTGATTTTAAGAAAACTCCGCGGTCTTTTGTGGCGTTGCGCAACGCGTTAAATAAGATAATTCTATATCTTTCATGAGCCTGCTCACACTTCTCTCTTTATCAGAGAAAACGGTTTGCGCAACAAACCTTGATGAAGAATTAGAATGATTTTTTAACTAAGGGCTATTTTTAGGCATACTAAAAGGAAACGTCATTTCATAAATTGCGATTTTTCGCTTTCCTTTGAGTTTATAAAAATAAAAAGTTCATATCATTATCTTATGGAGCGTTTATTTTATTTTGCAGGCAACATCACTATTTGCTTTCTGGGTGTGGATTAATTTAGTCTGAAATAATGTGTGGTTTCTGGAGTGAAAATGGACGTGAACAGCGAAAGAAGTGTTTTTTATATCTCTGATGGCACGGCGATCACTGCAGAGGTGCTTGGTCATGCGGTGTTGTCTCAGTTTCCGGTCGGCATTAACAGCGTGACCCTTCCCTTTGTTGAGAACGTACAGCGGGCCCAGGCGGTGAAGGCTCAGATCAATGCCTTATATGTTAAAAGCGGCGTGCGTCCTCTGGTCTTCATCTCAATCGTGACCCCAGAAATCCGTGAGATCATTTTGCAGAGCGACGGATTTTGTCAGGATATTGTTCAGTCGTTGGTGGCGCCGTTGCAGCAAGAGCTGGGCATTGCTCCTGCTCCCGTGGCAAACCGTACGCACGGTCTGACAGCCAACAATCTGGGTAAGTACGATGCACGAATCGCCGCCATCGATTACACGCTAGCGCATGATGACGGTATTTCTCTACGCGGACTGGAAGACGCTCAGGTGATTTTATTGGGCGTTTCGCGCTGTGGTAAAACACCGACCAGTCTGTATCTGGCCATGCAGTTTGGGATTCGCGCTGCCAACTATCCCTTCATTGCCGATGATATGGATAACCTGAAGTTGCCCCCCGCGTTGAAGCCTTTCCAGAACAAGTGTTTTGGGTTAACGATTGATCCGGAGCGTCTGGCCGCCATTCGTCAGGAGCGAGCCGAGAATACGCATTACGCCTCCATGCGTCAGTGTCGTCTTGAAGTGGGAGAAGTGGAGGCGCTATTCCGCACCACACAAATTCGTTACCTCAACAGTACCAATTACTCGGTAGAAGAGATCGCCACCAAGATCCTCGACATCATGGGACTGACCCGCCGAATGTATTAAACAGTGATATTTATCGCGTTACGCCCGTTTAACGGGCGTTTACGGTTGAAATCAGCGCTGGTTGGTTTATTGTGATCGCCATCACTTCCCGGTACTCCTGCCGCTGCGAAGAAAAAAATTTAGAGATGGTTATGAACAAAACAGATGAACTGCGGACCGCGCGCATCGAGAGCCTGATTACGCCTGATGAACTGGCAAAACGGCACCCGATCACCCCGGCCATCGCAGCCAACGTCACCGACTCCCGTAAGCGTATTGCCCGTATTCTTTCCGGCGAAGATCCACGTCTGCTGGTGATTATTGGCCCCTGTTCCCTGCATGATCCTGAAGCGGCGGTAGATTACGCCCGCAAGTTGACTGTCCTCAGAGAAAAGCATCAGTCGCGTCTTGAAATCGTTATGCGCACCTATTTTGAGAAGCCGCGAACCGTTGTCGGCTGGAAAGGATTGATTTCTGACCCGGATCTGGATGGCAGTTTCCGGGTAAATCACGGTCTTGAGATTGCCCGTAAGCTGTTGCTGGATATCAATGCTCTGGGCATGCCGACCGCGACTGAGTTCCTGGATATGGTCGTAGGGCAATTTATCGCCGACCTGATCAGCTGGGGCGCAATCGGTGCCCGCACCACAGAGAGCCAGATCCACCGCGAGATGGCTTCTGCCCTGTCCTGCCCTGTTGGTTTCAAAAATGGCACCGATGGCAACATTCAGATTGCTGTAGATGCGATCCGGGCCGCAAGAGCCAGCCATATGTTTCTGTCACCGGACAAGCACGGTCAGATGACGATTTACCAGACCAGCGGCAATCCTTCCGGGCATGTGATTATGCGTGGCGGTAAGCAGCCCAATTATCATGCAGAAGACATTGCGGCAGCCGCAGCTAACCTGCACGAGTTCAAACTGCCTGAGAATCTGGTGATCGACTTCAGTCACGGCAACTGTCTGAAGCAGCACCGTCTTCAGAAAGCGGTCTCGACTTCAGTGGCGCAGCAGATCTGCGAAGGTTCAAGGGCGATAGCTGGCGTGATGATTGAGAGCTTCCTGCAGGAGGGCACACAGAAGGTTGAGTCGGGTAAACCGCTGGTTTACGGCCAGTCGATTACCGATCCTTGTCTGAGCTGGGAAGACAGCGAAGAAGTGTTAGCGCAACTGGCCGAGGCGGTTGATTGTCGCTTCTGAGGATTGAGGCTGCAACGTCAAGGACGACTGCGGTGGTAAGGCGTCAGCACAGAGCGCGTGGTTGAGGCTGTAAGGTCAAGGACGGCTGAGGTGGTAAGGCGTCGGCATAGAGCGCGTGGTTGAGGTCAAAACCGGCTGCGGTGGAACGGCGTCAGCATAGAGCGCGTTATCCGAGACGCCGTAAATACATCCCTTTAGGCTTGGATGCAGCATCCCTGCTGCATACACTCGGCTAACGCGCTCTATGCCGCCACCCAATAGCTTCAGTGACGATGGAAGGTTTGGTGGATGCACAGGTCAAAACCCGGCTCGAACAATGTTTTGAAGTGTGTTGCCCCAATTGAACAGACAACATTGAAGCTTGATGGGAAGGGAGAGAAGGTTGAAAGCTAGTCTTCTGCGGCATGGACGCCGCAGCTGAGCCCCCACGGATGGGTTCACGGCGACGTTGTGTTCAACCTTCTCTCCCTGACCTTTCACCTGAACATTCAGACAACTAAACGATCCAGTAGCAGCAAGCTCTCCCTGACCTGCCACCTGAACATTCAGACAACTAAACGATCCAGTAGCAGCAAGATCTCCCTGGCCTGGCCACCTGATCATCCAGACAATTTGCTGAATCTCTGCGTCAAACCCCGCCTAACCGGGCATCTGCCCCTGGCCTGAATCAGGCATCAGCTGGAACAACTCACTTCAAGCTTTTTGCCCCAGTCTGGTGGGCGCTGCATCAAATCGGCGAACTCCGGCGCCTCTTCGTAGGGCTTGCTTAAAGCCTGATGCAATCGGCTAAGCGCGCTGATGTCATCTTTTTCTGCCAGTTCTATCGCCTGCTGGGCCAGATAATTGCGTAGTACGATGGCTGGATTGGCCTGCTTCATCTGATGCTGACGTTCTTCATCGCTGCGACCTTCTTCCAGCACACGCTGACGCCAGATGTTGTACCAGCTGTCGAACGCTTCACGGTCAATAAATTCATCGCGCAGAGGTGAAGTCGATTCCTGCTGCACCGAATAAGAAAGCTGACGGAAGGTCCAGCTGTAATCGCTGCCCTCTTTGGTCATCAGCGCCAGCAATCCGGTCAGGATATCGTTGTCATGCTGTCCCTGAGTTGAAAAACCCAGTTTGGCTCGCATCTGCTGGCCCCAACAACGCATCAGCTCGGGCTCGTATTCAGACAATCCCAGCTTCAGCTGCTCAGTGGTCATCAGACCCGAAAGAGAATGTGCCAGACGATTAAGGTTCCACAACCCCACCACCGGCTGATTCTCAAAGCTATAGCGTCCCTGGTAGTCAGAATGATTGCAGATAAAATCTGGCTTGTAGTCATCCAGGAAACCGTAAGGACCATAATCCAGCGTCAGACCCAGAATCGACATATTGTCGGTGTTCATCACACCGTGTGCAAAGCCCACGCTTTGCCAGTGAGCGATCAGACGCGCTGTTCTTCTGACAACATCGCTGAACCACAGCAGATAGCGATCCTGCTCTTCTTGCCACTGAGGCCAGTGGTGACGGATGGCATAATCGGCCAACTGACGAACTTTCTCTGGCTGTTGAGCATAGAAAAAATGCTCAAAATGACCAAAACGCAGATGGCTTTCCGCTACGCGCAGCACCATCGCACCGCGCTCAGTGGTCTCACGGTAAACAGGCTCATCGCTGGTCACTACGGTCAAAGCACGGGATGTTGGAATGCCAAGGTGATGCATCGCTTCAGAGGCCAGGAACTCCCGGAGAGAGGAACGCAAAACAGCGCGGCCATCACCCATGCGCGAATAAGGGGTCAGTCCTGCGCCTTTCAGATGCCAGTCCATTTTACGGCCATCTTCCAGCCGTTGTTCACCCAGCAAAATACCTCTTCCGTCTCCTAACTGTCCGGCCCAGACGCCAAACTGATGACCACTGTAAACCTGCGCCAGAGGCTGCATACCAGGGAGCAGAGACTCGCCACTCCAGATACCGATTTTATCCGCCGTAAACCAACTGTCGTCCAGCCCCAACTCGCCGGCCAGAGCAGTACTGTGGTAGAGCAAACGTGGATTTTTTAACGGCGTTGGCTGAAGGGCTGTGTAAAAACCTTCAAGCTCCTGGTGCCAGGTGTTAGTAAACTGCATGAGATCCCCTTGCGATTTGCCTGTGCGGTCGCGATCGGACCGCTGGCAGGTTATCGCTTAGTGTAAACCGCCTCGCCAGCGGTTAACACAGATTCGTAAAGGGGGTATTACTGTGGCAGGCCCTGTAACTCTTTAGGCGGGTGAATCAATGACGACAGCGCATCTTCGCTTACGGGTGAAAAAAGCGAGCTTTGTATCCCATCAAATTGGTAATGGCTGATCTTCTCTAAACCCGATAAATCATCAATTCCCTGAACGATTATTTGATGACAATGCGGTTTGATGTGATCCAGCACTGTACTTATAAATGGTTTAAAGGAGAGCTTGTTTATATTGTGTTTGATAAAGCCTTTGTCCAGCTTGATACGATAGAAAAGATCGTCATACACTGCTTTTGAAGGGGCTTTACCCGCACCATAGTTCTCCAGACTTAAGTCAAATCGCTCACTTAATGCCATTAGCGTCGGATGGTCTTTACCCATTTTTAAATTCGGAAAGCTTTCATTAATTTCCAGTTCAAGCCATTCCAGCGCGTCCAGCTTTTTAGCCAGAAAGTCACTTTCAAGAATCGCTTGTGAAATAATCTCATCAATTTTAAGCGTCACTTTAACGCCCTGCTGGCGAAAGAAGTCATGATGCTTTTCAATACTGGCTATTTGGCTCTGTAACAGCAGGATGCGTTGCTCGTTATCCATTTGTGGCAACAGCATCTCTTGCGGTATGGCAACGTTGGCTGTGGTATGGGAAAAATGCGTAAGCAACTCGACAGCGATTAAAAGGCCGTCAAAGCTGTAAACTGGGTAGAATGCAGTGTAACTTTTATAATCCGCTTCCAGATGGATTTTCATTTTTATCTAGCCATGATGAAGTGCCAATTCGTGCACCCTGCCTCACCGTTCAATGGCAATTAACCGTGCCATCATAAAGTGAAGTTGCAGCAAAAAAAGTAAATCAGGCAGGATGAGGCCCGTTGCGAAACCATAAACTATCACACAATTGATAAGAAAGATGCTGGTCAGTTTATAGCGTCACCGACGTTTAAGCATTATCTTGTCATTCACTTCAACATCTCTTTACTAAAATTTGACGTAATGCTGACATAAAAAGAGACTTAAGGTAAATTAATTTATTCTGCCAGAACCGAATCGAGCGAAGGCTTAATATCATCCCATAAATCTTATAACGAATAAATGCGCTTTATCTGTAAATGCTTAGCAAGCTAAATATTTATCTTCCTCAAATCCGCCTTGCCTGCCAGAACACTTTTTTCCAATAAACGTTATTTAAGGAAGAACGAATCACCCCCTGACTGGTTGAAGCATGGATAAATTGGTCATCGGTATCATAGATGCCAACATGCAGCCCATTTTCACCACTGCCCGTTTTGAAAAAGACCAGATCGCCTGGTAACAATTCCTCTTTGCTGATACGCGTGCCAATGTCCGTTTGTGCCACCGTAGTGCGGGGAAGCTGCAGATCAAAACGATCGCGGAAGGTCAGGTAGACAAAACCAGAACAGTCTACGCCGCCCCGCCCCATGCCGCCATAGCGATAAGGTGTACCACGCCAGTGGCTGAGTTGTTCATTCAGTTGAGCGATAACCGTGATCGAATCGGACAGGCGACCATTCGGTGGGGGTGCATGGCTACTACAGCCCGCAAGAATAATGACGATCAGCAACAGCCAGTAGCGCATAACGGAGATCCTTCGGAGGTGACGTCTTACTCTACCTGCAAACGGTGTTTTCAGACAAGAATGTCCGGCTAATCAAAGAAATGTAGTGAGAATATCGTGATTTTCGACACTCAATCGACGGAACGGCACTTCAAAGACCTTGCTCAGACTCTCGGGTTGGAGAACCTCATCAACGGTTCCCTGCTGAACCAGCGTCCCTTGTTTCATTAACCAGACATGATGAGCATGATGCAGACTGTGATTGATATCATGTCCGCTCATGATTACCGTCAGCCCCTGCGCCACGCAGTTGGCAAGATAGCCATCAAATGCGGCCTGCTGTGCCAGATCCAATCCGGTCAGAGGCTCATCAAGCAGCAGCAGTTTCCCTTCTGGCTGGGTTATCTGAAATAACACTGCCGCCAGACGAACGCGCTGCCATTCCCCTCCAGAGAGCTGGCTCAATGGCCTTGCCAGTTTATCCAGCAGTTGGAAGGTCTGACAGAGTGCCATTAACGCTCCCTCATCAGCCTCAACCCCGGCAGTATTGTGCAGTGTCAGGTACTGCCAGACAGGCATTCTGCCAGCAGGAACCTGCTGTTGAGCCAGATAGGCTCGCGTCCTGGCCAGCGCGGTGCTTGCCCAGTCTTGCAAAGGCTGCCCGGAAAGCAAAATTGTTCCCTCTCCAGGCAATAAGCCGGCCAGACAAGCCAACAGAGAGCTCTTGCCGGCACCATTAGGCCCCAACAGATGGATTAGCTCCCCGCTGTTAACTTCAGCGCTAAAAGGCGCAAGGCGCTGCGCAATCGCAACGCCCTCACACTTCAACAGCATCTATTTTGCCAGAGCTTGCTTAATGGCACTGTCAATCAGCGGGTCGGCAGGTTCCATATCCGGCGAGAAACGCTGAACAACGGTGCCGTCGCGGCCAATCAGGAACTTCTCGAAGTTCCACAAAATATCGCCGGGCTCTTTTGGCGCACGCCCTTTGCTGGTCATACGCTCCAGGAAACCACTGTTATCCGGTGCGCTGGCCGTTGGCTGAGCCGCCACTAACTGCTGGTAAAGAGGGTGACGTTCCGGGCCATTGACCTCGATTTTGCTGAACATCGGGAAGGTCACCCCATAGGTGGTGCTACAGAAGGTTTTAATCTCTTCTGCGCTGCCCGGTTCCTGGCCCAGGAAAGCATTGCAAGGGAAACCCAGTACGGAGAACCCTTTGTCCTGCCAGCTTTTTTGTAAGGCCTCTAACTGCTCGTACTGAGGCGTGAGGCCGCATTTTGATGCCACGTTCACCACTAACAGCACGTCGCCCTGCCAGTTCGCCAGAGAAGTCTGTTCGCCATCCAGCGTTTCCAGTTTTGTGTCGAAAATAGTCATCGATTATTCCTGTTCAGTAGAGAGTGAAAAAGAGGGAGGCCATTAAGGCCGGTTGCGTATCAGTAACCAGATAAAAATCGGAGCGCCGAGCGTTGCCGTCACCACCCCAATCGGTAATTCTGCTGAAGACATCGCGACTCTGGCCAGCACATCGGCTGCCAGCAAGATTGCACCACCCGCCAGTGCGCAGGCAGGTAACAGCATACGATGATCGTTAATGCCATTCAGGCGCAGGATGTGCGGGATAACCAGCCCAACGAAGCCGATAGCGCCCGCCAGCGCCACGCTGACGCCGGTTAACCAACCGATGCCCAGCACCAGCAGGTTGCGCCACAGCAGCAAAGGCAGCCCTAATTGTCTGGCAGAAATCTCGCCCAGCGCAATCAGATTCATGACCCGCCACAACGAGCAAAGCCACATCAGCACCGGCAGCAAGGCCAGCATTAACCAGCGATAACGCCAGTCCACACCACTGAATCCCCCCATCATCCAGTACATCAACTGGCGCAGATCGAGGTCTGTGCTGAAATAGACGGCCCAGGTCATCACTGCACTGCAAATGATCCCCAGCGCCACCCCTGCCAGCAGCAGGCGGCTGTTAGAAAGGTGCTGACGGGAAAACCTGAGCAGAATAAGTGTCACCACCAGCGCACCAAGAATGGCACAAAGGCTGATTTCCCACAGTCCGGCCGCCCCGGCAAAAATACACAGCACCAGCCCGACACCGGCCCCGTTCGAAACGCCTAAAAGACCAGGTTCGGCCAGTGGATTTTCAAACAACGCCTGCATCACTGCACCAGCCACAGCCAGCGATGCCCCTACCAGCAGCACGGCCAGCGTCCTGGGCAGGCGTAGCTGCCAGACATACAGCGAATACTCCGGGGTAAACCAGTCTGCGGGCAGCAGCCAGCGATCCCCGGCGGATAAACTCAGGACTATCATCAGCAGGCTAAAGACCATCAAGCCTGCCAGCCAGCGCCGCTGGTGCTGCCGGGCACTGTTCATCTGTTCAGAAAGCAGCGTCATGGTTCACTTCATATGAAAAAGGCCGCATAAGCGGCCTTTTTAACTAGCAGAAATCAGTCTTCTTTCGGTGTTGCGTTCTCAACCCGGCTCTTCAGTTTCTGGCCGGGACGGAAAGTGACCACACGACGCGCCGTGATTGGAATATCTTCACCAGTCTTGGGGTTTCGTCCCGGACGTTGGTTTTTGTCGCGAAGGTCGAAGTTGCCAAATCCTGACAGTTTCACCTGTTCACCGTTTTCCAAAGCACGACGTACCTCTTCGAAAAACAGTTCAACCAGTTCTTTGGCATCCCGTTTGCTAAGCCCCAGCTTCTCAAACAGGTATTCAGACATCTCAGCTTTTGTAAGCGCCATAGGTTCAATCCCTCAAGGATGCTTGGAATCGCTCTTTCAGTGCCTCTACACATTTTGCAACGGTAGCGGCAATCTCATCTTCTTCGAGTGTCCGGGCGGTATCTTGCAAAATCAGGCTGATAGCGAGGCTCTTAAAACCTTCATTTACGCCCTTACCGCGGTACACGTCAAACAAGTTTACGCCAACTACCTGATTTACGCCAACTTTCTTACACTCTGTGATGATATCTGCTGCAGGGACGTTTTCAGCTACCACAACGGCGATATCACGACGGTTTGCCGGGAAACGAGAAATGCCGCTCGCGTCAGGCAGGACGCGGTCTGACACCTTGTCCCACTCCAGTTCAAACACCACAGTACGACCGTTAAGATCCAGTTTCCGTTCAAGTTCTGGATGCACCACTCCGATAAATCCGATGCGATCGCCTTGTAAATAAATTGCAGCGCTCTGTCCTGGATGCAAAGCAGGATTGCCTTCAGCACGGAACTGAATCTCAGGCAATTTACCGGTCAGGTCGAGGACAGACTCCAAATCACCTTTTAAATCATAGAAGTCAACTGCCTGACGCGCCAGATCCCAATGCTCTTCATTGCGGGTTCCGCTGATCACGCCTGCCAGCATAACATCCTGACGAATACCAAGGTTTGCCTGAGTATCAGGCACAAAGCGCAGGCCGCTTTCGAACAAACGCACCCGGTTTTGCTGACGGTTCTGGTTGTACACCACCGCAGACAGCAAGCCAGTCCACAGCGACAAACGCATTGCCGACATTTCTACGGAGATTGGGCTTGGCAGCACCAGATTCTCTTCGCCTGGGTGCAGCATCGCCTGGACCTTAGGATCGACGAAGCTGTAAGTGATCGCTTCCTGGTAACCTTTGTCTACCAGCAGGGCTTTTACGCGCTTAAGAGAAAGATTCGCTTCACGGTGCTTAGTCATAATCAGACCGGCCTGAACAGGCACGTCTGGAATATTGTTATAGCCGTACACGCGAGCCACTTCTTCGACCAGGTCTTCTTCGATTTCCATATCGAAACGCCAGCCCGGTGCCACAGCCTGCCAGACTCCCTCACCCTCGGTGACTTCACAGCCCAGACGACGCAGAATGTCGCTGACTTCGCTATCCGCTACAACGTGACCAATCAGGCGATCCAGCTTCTCACGGCGCAGCGTAATGGTGGCACGCTCAGGTAAGGTCTCTTCATTAGTAACATCAATTACCGGGCCAGCTTCACCGCCACAGATATCCAGCAACAGACGAGTGGCACGTTCAATGGCTTTGAACTGCAGCTGCGGATCTACACCACGCTCATAGCGATGAGAAGCATCAGTGTGTAAACCGTAACGACGTGCACGACCAGTGATTGAAAGCGGGCTAAAGAAAGCACACTCAAACAGCACGTTGCAGGTTTCTTCGTTAACGCCTGAGTGCTCACCACCAAAGATGCCGCCCATTGCCAGCGCTTTCTGGTGATCGGCAATCACCAGCGTGTCAGCTTTCAGTTTGGCTTCAGTCCCATCCAGCAGAGTCAGCAGTTCACCCTCTTCTGCCATACGCACCACGATACCGCCGTCAATACGGTCAAGGTCGAAGGCGTGCATTGGCTGGCCGAGTTCGAGCAACACAAAGTTGGTGATATCAACAACCGGATCGATTGAGCGGATACCACAACGACGCAGTTTCTCTTTCATCCACAGTGGCGTAGCGGCTTTCACGTTGATGCCTTTGACCACCCGGCCAAGGTAACGCGGACACGCTTCTTTTGCCTCAACACGGATCGGGAAGGTGTCCTGCACCGTTGCCGCAACAGGCGAGATATCTGGCTCAGTAAGAGTCATCTTGTTCAGTACGGCCACATCTCGTGCTACACCGATAATGCCCAGGCAGTCTGCGCGGTTAGGCGTGACGCTGATTTCAATGGTGTTGTCATCGAGCTTCAGGAATTCACGGATGTCCGTACCCACGGCAGCATCCAGCGGCAGCTCAATGATCCCGTCATGGTCATCGGAAATTCCCAGCTCTGAGAAGGAGCACAGCATCCCTTCTGAAGGCTCGCCACGCAGCTTGGCTGCTTTAATCTTAAAGTCGCCTGGCAGCACCGCACCCACGGTCGCTACCGCTACTTTCAGTCCCTGGCGGCAGTTAGGCGCGCCACAAACGATGTCCAGCAGGCGGTCGCCGCCGACGTTAATTTTAGTGACACGCAGTTTATCTGCGTTTGGGTGCTGGCCACATTCAACCACTTCACCCACTACCACGCCATGGAACGCCCCGGCGACAGCTTCAACGCCATCCACTTCCAGGCCTGCCATGGTGATCTGTTCTGACAGTGCTGCACTATCAATAGCCGGGTTAACCCACTCACGTAACCAGAGTTCGCTGAATTTCATTGGTTTGACCCGCCCTTATTTAAACTGTTTGAGGAAACGTAAATCATTTTCGAAGAAGGCGCGTAAATCGGTCACGCCATAGCGCAGCATGGTCAGACGCTCCATCCCCATCCCGAAGGCAAAGCCAGAGTAAACTTCTGGATCGATACCGACGTTACGCAGAACGTTAGGGTGAACCATGCCGCAGCCCAGCACTTCAAGCCACTTGCCGTTTTTACCCATCACATCCACTTCTGCGGACGGTTCGGTGAACGGGAAGTAAGAAGGACGGAAACGGACCTGCAAATCTTCTTCAAAGAAATTGTTCAGGAAATCGTGAAGCGTGCCTTTCAGGTTGGTAAAGCTAATGTTTTTGTCAACAATCAGCCCTTCCATCTGGTGGAACATTGGGGTGTGGGTCTGGTCGTAATCATTACGGTACACGCGGCCAGGAGCAATAATACGAATCGGCGGCTGCTGGTTTTTCATGGTGCGGATCTGCACGCCAGAAGTCTGGGTACGCAGCAGACGGGTCGCATCAAACCAGAAGGTATCGTGATCGGCGCGTGCCGGGTGATGGCCAGGAATATTCAGCGCATCAAAGTTATGGTAATCATCTTCGATTTCCGGGCCGGTTTCCACGGCAAAGCCCAGCTCACCAAAGAAGGTTTCAATACGATCGATGGTGCGGGTCACCGGGTGCAGGCCGCCGTTCTCGATGCGGCGACCAGGCAGGGAGACGTCAATCGTCTCTTCTGCCAGACGAGCATTCAGCGCAGCCGATTCCAGCGAGTCTTTACGCGTGTTCAGCGCTTCCTGCACCTGTTGCTTGGCTTCATTGATGACTGCACCAGCTGCCGGGCGATCTTCCGCAGGCAGTTCACGCAGTGTTGTCATCTGCAGCGTCAGATGTCCTTTTTTCCCCAGATATTCAACGCGTACCGTGTCTAACGCGGCAACATCGTGAGCATCAGCGATGGCCGCTTTCGCGTTCGCCACCAGTTCTGCGAGATGTGACATGCTTTCCTCTTCTTCCAGCCGCCGTGGCCGGTCTGTTTTTTTATGTGGACGAGCATTCGTCCGTTATCAGCTACGCCAGAAACAAAAAAGCCTCCACTGGGGAGGCTTTAAGCGCGATTTTTCGTTTCTTTTCTTTGCGCACAAGCCCCGAGATTCAGGTGCTAAAGTAAAAAAAGAAACGGAAAATAGCAGCATTCATGCTTGCGATACCTTGTACAAAAGAACGGTTGTGGCTTTAGTGAACAAAAATAAAAGAGGGAGACAAGCTCCCTCTTTCACCTGACTTACGCCAGAGCTGTTTTCGCTTTCTCAACCAGTGCCGTGAAGGTCACTTTGTCGAAGACGGCGATGTCAGCCAGAATCTTACGGTCGATTTCAATAGAAGCCTTTTTCAGGCCATTAATGAAACGGCTGTAAGAAATTCCGTTAGTGCGTGCCGCTGCGTTGATACGCGCGATCCACAGCTGACGGAACTGACGCTTCCGCTGACGACGGTCACGGTAAGCATACTGACCAGCTTTGATAACAGCCTGGAAGGCAACACGGTATACACGTGAACGTGCGCCGTAATAACCTTTAGCTTGTTTTAAGATTTTCTTGTGACGTGCGCGAGCAACTACACCACGTTTTACACGAGCCATTTAGCTCTCCTGTTTAATATTCTGTTAAAAAAAATAGACTTATGCGTATGGCAGGCAGTTAATTACCGAAGCCAGATCACTCTGTGAAACCATGCCTTTAGGGCGCAGGTGACGTTTACGCTTAGTAGATTTTTTGGTCAGAATATGACGCAGGTTAGCGTGTTTACGCTTGAAGCCGCCAGAGCCGGTCTTCTTGAAGCGCTTGGCCGCGCCACGTACAGTTTTAATCTTCGGCATTAAAAATATCCACTTCGCATTGTTAATAAAATGAACCAGACAGGCGAATAAAAGCCCGGGCCGAAGCCCGGACTTCGATTACTTTAGGGCCTACTGCTTCTTCTTCGGAGCCAGCACCATGATCATCTGACGACCCTCGATCTTCGAAGGGAAGGATTCGACTATTGCCAAATCGATGTCTTCACACAGATCTTTACGGACGCGGTTAAGCACTTCCATGCCGATCTGCTGGTGCGCCATCTCACGTCCACGGAACCGCAGCGTGATTTTGGCTTTGTCGCCCTCTTCGAGAAAGCGAATCAGGTTGCGTAGTTTTACCTGATAGTCGCCATCATCGGTACCAGGACGGAATTTAATTTCCTTAACCTGGATAACTTTTTGCTTCTTCTTCTGTTCTTTAGAAGATTTGCTTTTTTCGTAAAGGAATTTGCCGTAATCCATGATACGACAAACGGGCGGCTCGGCGTTAGGGCTGATTTCAACTAAATCAACGCCTGCTTCCTCAGCTTTTTCCAAAGCCTCATTCAGACTGACAATACCAATCTGCTCGCCATCGACGCCAGTCAGTCGTACTTCTGTGGCGCGGATTTCTCTGTTAATGCGATTAGGACGCGCCGGTTGAACTCGTTTTCCGCCTTTAATACTTTATTCCTCCAATTGATGAAGATTGCGACTGCGAATTTCATCTTGCAGTTTCGCGATCACTTCGTTTACGTCCATGCTACCCAGGTCTTTACCACGGCGGGTGCGAACGGCAACTTTGCCAGATTCCACCTCTTTATCACCACAGACCAACATATACGGGACACGTCGTAAAGTATGCTCACGGATTTTAAAGCCAATCTTCTCGTTTCTCAAGTCCGCTTTTGCCCGAATGCCCGCATTCTGCAGTTTTCGGGTCAATTCTGCAACATATTCGGACTGGCCATCGGTGATATTCATCACCACAACTTGTACAGGAGCCAACCAGGTCGGGAAGAACCCGGCATACTCTTCGGTCAAAATACCGATAAAGCGCTCCACTGAACCCAGAATGGCACGGTGAATCATCACCGGCACCTGACGCTCATTATTTTCACCAATGTATGAGGCACTCAAACGGCTCGGCAAAGAGAAGTCGAGCTGGACGGTGCCACACTGCCATGCGCGATCCAGGCAGTCATGCAGGGTAAATTCAATCTTAGGCCCGTAGAAGGCACCCTCTCCCGGCTGATATTCGAACGGAATATCGTTCTCTTTCAGCGCGGCAGCCAGATCGGCCTCAGCACGATCCCACTGTTCTTCAGTACCAATGCGTTTTACCGGACGGGTAGACAGCTTCACCACGATTTTTTCAAATCCGAAGGTGCTGTACATGTCATACACCATGCGGATGCAGCTGTTCACTTCAGTCCGCACCTGCTCTTCTGTACAGAAGATATGGGCATCATCCTGAGTAAAGCCACGAACACGCATCAGACCGTGCAACGCCCCTGAGGGTTCGTTACGGTGGCAGCTACCGAACTCCGCCATACGTAACGGCAGGTCGCGGTATGATTTTAGACCCTGATTGAAAATCTGCACGTGGCCTGGGCAGTTCATGGGTTTGATGCAATATTCACGGTTCTCCGAAGAGGTGGTGAACATGGCTTCTTTGTAGTTTTCCCAGTGACCTGTTTTTTCCCACAGCACGCGGTCCATCATCAATGGGCCCTTCACTTCCTGATAGTCATACTCAGTCAGTTTGCTGCGCACAAAGACTTCCAGTTCGCGGAAGATAGTCCAGCCGTCATTATGCCAGAACACCATGCCCGGCGCTTCTTCCTGCATGTGATACAGGTCAAGCTGCTTACCGATTTTACGGTGATCGCGCTTGGCCGCTTCTTCCAGGCGCAGTAAATAAGCAGCCAGCTGCTTTTTATCCGCCCAGGCTGTACCGTAGATGCGCTGCAACATTTTGTTGTTGCTGTCGCCACGCCAGTAAGCGCCAGAAATCTTCTGCAGCTTGAAGTGGTGGCAGAAGCGCATATTCGGCACGTGCGGACCACGGCACATATCGACATATTCTTCATGATGATACAGACCAGGCTGGTCATCATGGCTGATGTTTTCATCAAGAATGATCATTTTGTACGTTTCGCCACGCGCGGCAAACGCATCACGCGCTTCCTGCCAGCTCACTTTCTTCTTGATGACATCGTAATTGGTTTCAGCCAGCTGGTGCATACGCTTTTCCAGCTGCTCAATGTCTTCCTGAGTCAGGGTACGGTCGATATCAACGTCGTAATAGAAGCCGTTATCGATAACTGGACCAATAGCCATCTTGGTGTCAGGCCACAGCTGTTTGATAGCGTGTCCCAGCAGGTGAGCACAAGAGTGGCGAATAATCTCCAGACCTTCGTCATTTTTCGCGGTGATGATAGCGACATTGGCGTCTTCGGTGATCGGATCAACCGCATCTACCAGTTCACCATTCACGCGGCCGGCAATACAGGCTTTCGCGAGGCCAGGACCGATGTCCTGAGCAATATCCATCACGCTAACGGCGTGGTCAAAAGAACGCTGACTTCCATCAGGAAGAGTAATAACGGGCATTTTACATCCTTAATTGCAGTGGTAACCCACACGAAAGGCTACATACAAAAATTGGTTTATTCATATACCTCAGGGGTAAGAGACTTGAAACCGACTCACAGTTGTCAGTTTGGTACTCAGCCTGGTACACATTATCAGAAGGTAGCTCAATGCAAAAAACTTCTGAGGGACGAACATCTTACACGCAATGAACGGTACGTCAAAGTGTGAGCAAAAATAGATAATGTCTGGTAATCGTAAGATGAGGACAGAAAAGAGAATGGCAAGAGGAAAAGTGACAGGACTTTGTACAAAAAGAAGAGACGGGCCGAGGCTACCTCGGCCCGAGACGCATTACATCGCGTAGGACAACATAATTGTTGTTTTAGTGTCTGTTTTATCGGGCGCAGACTCAGGTGGGTGCTGGTTCCAGGTCACGTTGTAAGCCAGTTTCAGTGAGAAGTCCTGGTTGATAGCAACCTGCAGACCGGTTTCGGAGTTGACTGTCGTATCGTCACTACCCAAAACGGAAACACCCTGAATGAATTTCGTGGTGTCGGTCAGCTGCCACTGGTAGCTCAAAGCACCGTAAGCCAGTGCAGTAGTATCATGGCCACCGTCGTGGTAATCGTCATAACGCACACCAGGACCGGCTTCCACACGCAGTGAATGCACCGGGCCGTTCAACAGCTGACGACCATAACCAGCCGCCAGGAAGGAGCGACCGTCGTAACCGTTGAAACGGTCACTCAGCCAGCTAGCCTGACCGAACAGGTAGTCATAGCTGTTCAGGTTGTAACGTGTACGGCCACCAACCTGATAGGTTTCTGAAGAACGCTCGTCATTAGACGATGTATTGCTGGCATTGCCCCACAGGCTGTATGCGGTGTTTGGCTGATACCAGGTCATGTTGGTATTGGCGGTCACGGCGGAGCTGGTGGTGTTACCGGACTGAGCCAGGTAACCCGCAGAAGCATTGCCATCAAAATCCTTCTTTGCCGTGGAAGGGTCATCCATGACCGTAAAGACGTTGTTGTCCGCCAGAGCTTGCTGGCAAAGAGCTCCCCCGGAGAGCAAAAGAACTACAGACAGCTTGTTAAGCGCTTTCATTAAGTGTGACCCATACGACAATTTGAAAAGAGGGAGTCTGAAGGGTTTTGCAAGACGATCAATGCCTTTTATGGTAAGAAACGTAACATTTTATGAAATCGCTCTTTTTACCTGGCACAGGGGGCAATTCAGACTCTGAATGAGAGGATTCTCATTAACGCCGCGCAGTATAATGGTTATTTAGGCAGAAGCCAGCACAGTGTACATAAGACTCATCTCCTAAAGTGCCCCCAAAGATGTCAAAGAGTGACAAGGCGTCTCTTAATGTTAATGGGGGCTTATTGGTTTTTCCGGACTAAAGATAACTTAATAAAAAAGGGTGGCCCCTTTCGGCCACCCTGCTCATTTATCGCCTTCATGCGCGGAAGCAAAAAATCATTTTGCCGGAGCTTTTGATCCGAGCACACCCTCACCTAAAGGCACTTTAGTGAAGCGAGTGACAATTTCTTTCCAGGTGTTAGCTGGGTCAAGTTCAGTAAACTGCTGCGGATAGATGAATTTCGCCAGATACTCCAGCCCAACAATGTTGTAAGGATGGTTGTAGAAATTATGATACAGCCCGTAAAAGCGATCGTGGCTGATTGCCGAGACCTGGGCAAAACCAGGACGTTGCTTCATGTTGTTAAAGGCCTGATCAACCTGAGTTTGCGTCACGTTATACCCGAACGGGACAGCCGCATTATTTTTGCTCGCCCACTGAGAACCGGAAACGATATAGACGTCAGGCTTCATGGCGATCACTTTTTCCAGCGAAATATCGCCGGTAGCGCCAGGCAACAGGCCGGATCCGAGATTCTTCGCGCCAACAGCTTCGACCATTGCGCCCCAGCCAACGTGCGCATGAGTAAAGCAGCATGATTCCATGCCGCCGAGACCGGCTTTAGCTTCCATAAAGACCTTTGGCTGCGGTTGAACGTTACGGGTCTTATTAATGATGGCCTGATAGTGTTGCTGATAATAGTCGGTATAGGCTTTAGCTTCAGATTCACGGTTCAGGGCAACGCCCAGTGAAGTGATACTCTTCGGCGTATCGATAACGGGATGCTCAAACGTATCAATAAACAGAACTGGAATGCCGAGCTGCTTCATTTTATCCAGCACGCCGCCCTGACTGAGCGAAGGTTTAGAACGTAGCTGAGCAATCATCAGGTCAGGATGTTCAGCGACCACACTCTCCAGATTCACTTCACCTTTATCGCTAAAACCCATGTCGATAATTTTTTTCGCTTCCGGCCATTTCTTCTCCATCAGCTCCCAGGTTGGCCCATCACTTTTCTTCAACAGATTGTTCCAGGCAACCAGACGCTGGAAAGGATCGTCACGGTCCAACAGTGCCAGCGTCAAAATATCGCGTCCATCCTGTAAAACGACACGTTTTGGTTCCTGCTTCAAGGTGACCTGCTGACCATCACTGTCGGTCAACGTCACCGGATAGGTGGTAGCAAAGGCAGAAAAAGTCGCGGTGGAAAGCGCCAGAAGAGTGGCAAGGGTGGCGAATTGAGGCTTCAGTAGCACGTTGGGCTCCAGAATGAGTGTCAGAACAAAGGGCCACAATAGTAATGATAATTAATTGCATTATCAACATTCACCCTGCCTCGATCCCCTTTCCTGCCAATGGACTATGCTGAAAACCACGGATTAACAATGAGGTGAATTATGAGTGCATCGGATATCACGCAGTATGTTGTGACCTTTCGTTACCAGGAAGAAGGTCTTTCAGACATTCTTGAACTCAATAGCGTGCTGACTAACGCCGGTTTTACTACGACGCTGCACGATGCTGAAGGCCTGGCTCATGAACTGGGCACCAACACGTTTGGTCTCACCAGCCCGCAAGATAAAGAGAAGGTCCGCGAACAGGCGGAGAAACTAGCCGAAGTGGCTCTGGACCAGAAACCAGACGTTGACGTTCAGACCCTGGAAGCCTTTTTGCAGGACAATAAAAGCTGAGATTGTGTAAAAAATGCGCCATGCTTTGCGCAAGCGCTGGTTTTGATTATTCTTTAAGCGCTATTATCCGTTAGTCCCGCAAGACACAGCGAAAAGAGGAAGCCGCCATGTGGTCAGCCATTAGTCGTCTGTTGAGTGAGCAGTTAGGCGATGCTGAAATCAGCCAGCGTACCGAGTTACCGGGAGGCGACGTTCACCCGGCATGGCATATTCGTTATGGCGAATATGATGTCTTTGTGAAGTGCAACAATCGCGACATGCTGAATCTCTTTGCCTGGGAGGCGGATCAGCTTCAGTTACTGGCACGCACGAAAACCGTTCGGGTTCCTGCTGTTTATGGCGTAGGCAGCGATCGCGAAATGAGTTTTCTTCTGCTGGAATACATCCCCCTGCAGCCGCTTGATGAGCACAGCGCCCGGCAATTGGGCCAACAGCTGGCTCATTTGCATCAATGGAGTGAGCAGGCGCAGTTCGGTCTTGATTATGATAACAACCTCACCACTACTCCTCAGCCTAATAGCTGGCTTAAACGCTGGTCGATATTTTTCGCGGAGCAGCGAATTGGCTGGCAACTCCAGCTGGCAGCCGAAAAAGGCATCCAGTACGGCGATATCGAGCTGATCATTCATTGCGCTCAAACTGCACTGGGCAGCCATCACCCGCAACCTTCACTGCTTCATGGCGATCTCTGGCCGGCCAATTGCGGTGGCAGCAGCAGCGGTCCCTGGATCTTTGATCCAGCCTGCTATTGGGGTGACAGGGAATGTGATTTAGCGATGCTGTCCTGGTATGTGGATTTGCCGTCACAAATTTATGAAGGTTACGAGTCGGTCTGGCCATTGCCAGCCGATTACCTGCAGCGTCAGCCGGTGTATCAGCTTTATTATTTGCTTAATCGGGCCAACGTTTTTGGCGGGCACTGGTTTGGCGAAGCCCAGCAGGCGGTAGGTGCACTGCTGGATGCCGATGAGTTGGGCAAGAAAAATGCCCGTCCGGCCTGATGTCGTCTTCAGGCCGGGGTGTCAGAAGATAAAGCCGAGCAATTTAAGGACGAAGTAACCCGCAACGGCAATCACAATCGGTAAAATATACAGTGGGAAAAACTGCAGGAAAATAGTGTGGCGTGGCACAACAATTTTCTCTTCCAGCTGCTGGCGACTGCGCCCTTCTGGTCCTTTGGCATTTTCCAGAATCAGCTGATCCTCAATCCCCTCACGCAGATGGCGAGACTGTCGCCACATTCTTGCGCCGGATGCCTGTAGAGCCAGTCCGACAAAAATCAGCCAGTAGATGATCCAGAAGGTCACGTTGCTGCCGTGATTAAAATCTGGCTGCGGCGAGTTATGCCAGAACGCATTCAGGAACTCGGTGTTAAAGCGGATCATGTCGATCATCACATGGGAGAAATCCTGCATTACCGCATTAATCCCTTCGCGCTTTTCCCGGCTCTTCTCAAGGAAGGTCATCAGTGAAATCAGCGTTGAAATGAGCGCCGGTATAAAAATAATCCAGCCAGCGACTCGCTTGAGGATCGCGACTCGGCCAGCTTGTTGATAAGTCATGCTTTCTCCTGACTAAGGTTTAAGGTGTTAAGTTTACCTGCAGGGAACGAAATGTGCCTGAAAAAAGTGTTAGCGTCTCGTTAAAATGAGCGGATCAGCCACCGCCCGATCAATGTTGTCTGGCAAAACTTCATGCTATGGTGAATTAATTTTTCAAAAGGAGCCGCAAAATGGCCTATTCCCGCCCAGTCCTTGCCGCCATCTTCGATATGGATGGCCTGCTCATTGATTCCGAACCTCTTTGGGATCGAGCAGAGATGGACGTGTTTTCCACCCTGGATATTGATCTGACCCGCCGCAACGAGTTACCGGATACGCTGGGTTTGCGCATCGACCAGACGGTCAGAATGTGGCATGACACGCTGCCGTGGAGCGGCCCTTCTCAGGAGGAAGTCACCCAACGGATCATCGCCCGCGCACTGAATTTAGTCGAAGAGAGTCGGCCACTTCTGCCAGGCGTGGAACAGGCATTAAGGTTATGCAAAGCTGAGGGCTTGAAGATCGGTCTGGCTTCAGCCTCCCCGCTGCATATGCTCGAACGCGTGTTGGAGATGTTCAATTTGCGCAACTACTTTGACACCGTTGTCTCTGCTGAGGCGCTGCCTTACAGCAAACCGCATCCACAGGTTTACCTTGATGCCGCAGCCCGCTTAGGGGTTGATCCGCTGAACTGCGTGACGTTAGAAGATTCATTTAACGGTATGATCGCCACCAAAGCTGCCCGTATGCGTTCAATTGTTATCCCGGCCAAAGAACATGCAGAAGATGCCCGTTGGGCGTTGGCTAACGTTAAACTTAGCTCGCTGACCGAACTGACTTCCACCGACCTGCACGGCAAGTAACAGGTCGGCATTGAAGCTTTTTTGGCTGAGAGTTGTTGAGTGCTCAGAAAGCGGATCAGGATGATTTGATGCTGGAATGACGCAAGTTGTCTGGATGCTCAGAGAGCAGGTCAGGGAGAGCTTGCTGCTGCTGGATCGTAAGTTGTCTGAATGGTCTGGCATAAGGTCAGGGAGAGAAGGTTGAACACAAAGACGCCGTGAATCCTCCCTGGAGGCTTAGCTGCGACGTCCCTGTCGCAGATACTTTGCTTATCAACCTTCTCTCCCTTCCCGTCAGCTTCAATGTTGCCTGTTCAAATGGGGCAACACACTTCAAAATCAAATCAATCAAATCATTGTAATATGAGTAATAATTGCTATCAGAAAGAACGATATTGGCAGACTGAGTTGCAACCCGACGAGTGGGTTTTGAAGTGTGTATCCACATACCCACCCACAACGCTGAAATTATTGGGTGGCGGCATAGAGCGCGTTAGCCGAGTGTATGCAGCAGGGATGCTGCATCCAGGCTTCCACAAATGTTGCGAGTTTAGGAGAGGCTACATTTTCCCCTACGAGCGTCTCGGATAACGCGCTCTATGCTGACGCCGAACTACCGCAGCCGTCCTTGATGTTGCAGCCTTAGCAATGCGCTCTATGCTGACGCCGCACCACCGCAGCCGTCCTTGAAGTTGCAGCCTTAACAACGCGCTCTATGCCGACGCCGTACTACCGCACCCTGTTTTGCTCTTAACTCAAACGTCCAACCGCCTGTTTTACTCTTAACTCCTTCAATAAAAGTAAAAATAGTCATCTTTAGTTACAGCGTAACGTATAGTTTCTACTGTATATATCCCCTATACTGTATACATCGACAGTTCCGCAGCCAGGTGTTCCCATGACGGCCGAAGGCCATCTCATTTTTGCCATTGCCAGTGCCATCTTTGCCAAACGCGCCGACCTGACGCCTGAACTGGCTAACGGCGACTGGTGGCACATCGTGCCCGCAACACTGCTCACCTGCCTGCTGCCGGATATCGATCACCCCAAATCCACTCTTGGCCAAAGATTTAAATGGATCTCTCAACCTATAGCGCGAGTGTTTGGGCACCGTGGGTTTACCCATAGCCTGCTCGCCGTGCTGGGTGGTGTGGCGCTATTTCATCTGCAGGTTCCCAAAGACTGGGTGATCCCCGCTGATGTTTTCCAGGGGTTAGTTCTGGGCTATCTGAGCCATATAGCCGCTGATATGCTTACCCCTGCTGGCGTTCCCTTGCTCTGGCCCTGTCGCTGGCGCTTTCGCCTGCCTTTATTAAACAGCCAGAAAGGGAATCAGCTGGAGCGCGCTTTATGCCTCGCGCTGGTAGGGTATGCCATGTGGTTTCCGCAAGGTATGCCTCCCTTTGGTGCATCAGGCTGGCCTGCACAAATGGTTAATTCTGTGCAAAGCAGCATGAACCGCCTGATAAACTCGCAATCAGTTCACTAAACCACCAATTAAACGCAAATTGTTATAACCCATATCTTTTGGATATATGGCAGCACCAGTCTGAGCTGATATCCTTCACGCACTTGCCGTACTTAGTGCGCGATAAAAATTATCTGATGCTTACCGGCGTAAGGAATTACGCCATATTGACTGGAGATCTGGGGATGAACCTTCCACTATTAGCTAACCTGGCCGCGTTTGTAGCCCTGTTAGTGATTCTGGCCAAAACCGGCGGCGCCAACTGGAGCCTGTCGAAAAAAGTCCTGGTTGGACTGGTTATTGGCGTACTGTTTGGCCTTGGCCTGCACACTATTTATGGTTCTGACAGCCCGGTGCTGAAAGAGTCCATCAGCTGGATTAACATCGTCGGTAACGGCTATGTGCAACTGCTGCAAATGATTGTGATGCCTCTGGTCTTCGCTTCAATCCTCAGCGCCGTTGCCCGTCTGCATAATGCCTCTTCCTTGGGCAAAATTAGCGTACTGACCATTGGCGTACTGCTGTTCACTACCGCCATCGCCGCGCTGGTTGGCGTGTTTGTGACCTGGTTGTTTGGCCTGAACGCCACCGGCCTGGTTCAGGGCGTACAGGAAACGGCTCGTCTGGCCGCGCTGCAAAATAACTATGTTGGAAAAGTTGCTGATCTTTCCACACCGCAGCTCCTGCTCTCCTTCGTGCCGAAAAACCCGTTTGCTGACTTGACCGGCGCAAGCCCGACGTCAATCATCAGCGTGGTGATTTTTGCCGCCTTCCTGGGTGTTGCTGCTCTGCATTTGCTGCGCGACGACAAACCCAAAGGTGAACGCGTGCTGGCAGCCATTGATGTGCTGCAGGCGTGGGTGATGAAACTGGTTCGTTTGATCATGAAGCTCACCCCTTACGGTGTGCTGGCGCTGATGACCAAAGTGGTCGCCAGTTCCAACGTGAATGACATCATCAAACTGGGTGGCTTTGTGATCGCCTCTTACCTTGGTCTGGCGATCATGTTTGCTGTTCATGCACTGCTGTTGTCGGTAAACGGCGTTAATCCACGCCGCTTCTTCCGCAAAGTCTGGCCGGTGATTACCTTCGCCTTTACCAGTCGTTCCAGTGCGGCAACTATCCCGCTGAGCGTTGAAGCGCAGACCCGTCGCCTTGGCATTCCTGAATCCATTGCCAGCTTCTCTGCCTCTTTCGGTGCCACTATCGGTCAGAACGGCTGTGCCGGCCTCTACCCAACCATGTTGGCGGTGATGGTTGCGCCAACCGTGGGTATCAATCCGTTCGATCCAATGTGGATTGCTACTCTGGTCGGCATCGTCACGCTGAGTTCCGCTGGTGTCGCTGGCGTTGGCGGTGGAGCAACCTTCGCAGCGCTGATTGTGCTGCCAACCATGGGCTTGCCGGTCACGTTGGTTGCTTTGTTAATCTCCATTGAACCGCTGATTGATATGGGCCGCACCGCGTTAAACGTTAACGGCTCAATGACTGCCGGGATGCTAACCAGCCAGTGGATGAAGCAAACCGACAAAACATTGTTGGATGCCGATGCGGCTAACGAAGTAGAACTGGCTCACCGCTGATAGCACTTCGGGCTGGCACCTCGCCAGCCCGTTTATTTTATTCCCTTCCCTTCCTTGCCTCACCTTGTCGCCTATCCCTGCTCTTTCCGGGCGTACCCGCTTCTCTGTTCTATAGTTACTGGAGTCTGAAACGACAATTGCAGGAGTAAGTGAGCATGTCGAAAGAAACCGATAATAAGGAACTGAGTCACAACGCCCCGTCTACCGGCCCCGATTCTGCCCGACCTGGACTTGACTCACTGGCCCCTGAAGACGGATCTCATAAGCCGGTGGCTGAGCCCAGCGCGCCGGGGAAACAGCCAACCGCACCCGGCAGCCTGAAGGCTCCGGATACCCATAACGCCAAACTCGATTCGCTGGAGTCCTTCCGTAAAGGGAGCGAAAACTTCCCGCTCACCACCAATCAAGGCACCCGTATTGCCGATGACCAGAACTCCCTTCGGGCAGGAACTCGCGGGCCAACGTTGTTAGAAGACTTTATCCTGCGTGAAAAAATCACCCATTTCGACCACGAACGCATTCCTGAACGCATAGTTCACGCACGGGGCTCCGCCGCTCACGGCTATTTCCAACCTTATCGCGATATGAGTGAAGTGACCAAAGCAGACTTCCTGCGCAATCCTGAGCAAATCACCCCCGTCTTTGTCCGCTTTTCTACTGTTCAGGGCGGCGCAGGGTCGGCAGATACAGTCAGAGACATTCGCGGCTGGGCGACAAAGTTCTATACCGATGAAGGTGTTTTTGATCTGGTCGGCAACAACACGCCGGTCTTCTTTATTCAGGATGCCCATAAATTCCCGGACTTTGTGCATGCGGTTAAACCGGAGCCCCACAATGAAATCCCGCAGGGACAAAGTGCCCATGACACCTTCTGGGATTATGTTTCTCTCCAGCCAGAAACCCTGCACAACGTGATGTGGGCGATGTCCGATCGTGGCATTCCCCGCAGCTATCGCACCATGGAGGGGTTTGGGATCCACACCTTCCGGTTTATTAACGCTGAAGGGAAATCCACTTTTGTTCGCTTCCACTGGAAGCCTGTCGCTGGAAAGGCTTCATTGCTGTGGGATGAGTCACAAAAACTGACCGGCCGCGATCCGGACTTCCATCGACGCGACCTGTGGGAAGCCATTGAAGCGGGAGACTATCCGGAATACGAGCTTGGCGTACAGTTGATCCAGGAAGAAGACGAATTCAAATTCGACTTCGATATTCTCGATGCCACAAAGCTGATCCCGGAAGAGCTGGTGCCCGTGGAGCTGATAGGCAAAATGGTGCTCAACCGTAATCCTGATAACTTCTTTGCCGAAACTGAGCAGGTCGCTTTTCATCCCGGGCATATTGTCCCAGGTATGGACTTCTCTAACGACCCGCTGCTACAAGGCCGCCTGTTCTCTTATACCGATACCCAAATCAGTCGTCTTGGCGGGCCAAATTTCCACGAAATTCCGATCAACCGCCCGGTCTGCCCGTACCACAACTTCCAGCGCCAGGGCATGCACAGGATGGATATTGATACCAACCCGGCTAACTATGAGCCGAACTCAATCAATGACAACTGGCCACGCGAAACCCCGCCTTCACCTCATCGGGGAGGATTCGTCAGCTATCAGGAACGGATTGAAGGCCACAAAATCCGCGAGCGCAGCCCTTCCTTTGGCGAGTATTACTCACAGCCAAGGCTGTTCTGGAACAGTCAGACGCCTGTCGAGCAACAGCATATTGTTGATGCCTTCTCGTTTGAGCTGAGCAAAGTCGCCCGAAAATACATCCGTGAACGGGTTGTTGACCATCTGGTGCATATTGATATCTCGCTGGCTAACGGCGTGGCGGAACATCTGGGGATCTCCCTCTCCGACGAAAAGATGCACACCGCTCCCCCTAAAGATGTCAACGGGCTAAAGAAGGACGCCAGCCTGAGCTTGTATGCTGTTCCCAGCGGTTCTGTCAAAGGTCGTCAGGTCGCGCTGTTAATGAGCGATGGTGTGGTGGCTGCAGATACGCTGGCGATCTTGCTTGAGCTGAAACAACACGGCGTTCACGCCAAACTGCTTGCTCCGCATATGGGCCAGGTAAGGGCTGATGATGGTTCGGACCTGCCGATTGATGCCACTTTCAGCGGTCTTCCTTCACTGACCTTTGATGCGGTCATCGTCCCGGATGGCAACATAGATGCGTTACTGCTGAGCGGCGATGCGCGTTATTTCCTGCTGGAAGCCTACAAACACCTGAAAGTGATCGGCCTGAGTGGCGATGCCCGCCGCTTCAAATCCCAGTTTGGCCTGGCTGACGATCAACAGGAAGAAGGCGTGATTGAAGACAGTAAAGCCGAAGGCGTATTTATGAGCGAGTTTCTTTCAGCGATGGCCGCACACCGTATCTGGTCCCGCAGCCAAAAAGCGCTGAGCGTGCCCGCTTAACTTGCTCCTTCAGGTGGCAGTTAACCCTATCTTATCGATCCATCAGAGTGCAGCAGACTAAAATACAGCCTGCTGCACCTCTCAACTCCTGTCAGCAAGATTCCTGCTTCCCTCTCTTTTACCGTTTGGTCAAAACAACTGGCATTAATGTTGCTTCTCTTCCCTTACATTTGGAGTGAGGGAGAACGTTTATGAGAGTTGCTGCGACTGACAGCCGTTATCGCTACCGCATTTTTGCGATGCTGTTTTTTATTGCCCTGATCAATTACATCGACCGTGGAGCCCTCTCGTTTGCCGCCAATGCCATCTCACAAGAGTTCGCTTTCAGTAAGGTGCAACTGGGTGTGGTACTAAGCTATTTCGGCTTTGGGTA
Source organism: Erwinia sp. (assembly GCF_049696395.1). Classification (GTDB taxonomy): domain Bacteria; phylum Pseudomonadota; class Gammaproteobacteria; order Enterobacterales; family Enterobacteriaceae; genus Erwinia. The sequence goes on along the minus strand of NZ_JBAVTT010000099.1, from coordinate 15,150 downwards.
TCTGTTTGGATCGTTATGCGGCGGTTTTCTGGCTGACAGGCTGGGGACCAAAAAAGTGTGGCTGATGGCTGGGATCCTCTGGTCACTGCTGGAAATTGCCACCGCCTGGGCGGGTGAAGTGGGAATGGCTCTGTTCAGCGGCTCCGCCATTATGGGTTTTGCCGTGATGCGGGTGCTGTTCGGGTTTGCGGAAGGTCCGGCTTATGCGTTGATGAACAAAGCCATTGCTAACTGGGCTCCTGACAATGAACGCGGCATTGCGCTGGGTATCGGCCTGTTGAGCACTCAGGTTGGCGCGCTGTTAACCGCACCGATTGCCGTGGGTCTGCTGCTGCTGACTGGAGACTGGCGGGTGATGTTTATCTTGCTCGGTATCTTCTCGCTGGCCGCAATGCTGCTGTTCGCTCGTCTGTTTACCGATACGCCCGATCAGCAACCCCGCGCGAATCAGTTTGAGCGCGCCCTGATCCAAAATGGTCAACAAGAAAATGCCTCAGGCCCACGCCTGCCCTGGTGGCGCTTCTTTACCAACCGCACGCTGGTCTGTAACGCACTGGGGTATTTCTCCTTCCTTTACATTACCTTCACTCTGGTCACCTGGGGTCCTAAATACCTGCAGGACAGCTTCCACTATGATTTGCATTCGTTATGGTACGTGGCGATGATCCCGTGGAGTGGCGCCTGCATTACCGTTCTGCTGGGGGGACGTATAGCGGATACGCTGCTGAGGCGCTTCAATAACCTTCGCCTGGCCCGTAACGTTTTTGCCTCGGTTACGCTGTTACTCACTGCGGCCTGCTTTATGGCCATTCCCTGGATGCCTTCCGCGGCCGGGATCATCCTGATGATGACGTTGGGAAATGCACTCAACGCCCTGGTGAACAATGTCTACTGGTCGGTGGTCATTGACGTTACGCCCAGGTCTACGGTTGGCACTTACAGCGGTATTACCCTGGCAATAGCTAATCTGGCTTCGATTATTTCTCCGATGCTCAGTGGCTGGCTGGCACAAAATTATGGCTACAATGCGATGTTTACCGCTACCGCGGCGATTGCCTTCTGCAGCATGTTAGCAATGACCCTATTGCAGCCGGAAAAACGGTTGAAACCGCAAGCTGACCGCTTTTCATCTGCCCGCGAAACCGCGATATGACAGGGTTAATGGAGGAAACGTTAAGGAAGCGTTAAGCACTGTTAGCAACCCACAATAGCGGGTCACTGGTTCTTGCGTTTCGACCGGCGCGGCGTAATGTTAGCGTCAGTCAGAACCAGGAGGATCCTTATGAAAAAGGTGATGAGTGCACTGTTAGTCGTATCGTTATTGTCGCCTGCCCTTGCCTTTGCCCATCCGGGTGGTTGGGGGCCTGGCCCAGGTCCGGGCTGGCACAGGGGGCCTGGACCTGGCTGGGATTATGGTCACAGGCCAGGCCGCCTCTCTTTCCTGCCGGAAGCGGCGGCAGCCGTATTAATTGGCGGCCTGACTTACTATGCGCTGAACGGGAATTACTATCAGCGGCAGAACGACAACACTTATGTCGTTGTGCAGCCACCGGTCGAACGCGTCAGCAGAGACATGCGTTCGCTGGACTACGAGGGTGAACGCTTCTATGTGCAGGAGGGTCACTATTACCGTCGTGACATCGACGGTCGCTATCTGGAAGTCCCTCGCCCTCCGGGACTGTAATCGATAAAAAGCCCCGACACTGCTCGGGGCTTTTTATATGTGAAGCTGAAGCAGCCTGATCAGGCAAAAAAAACGGCCACCCTGAGGTGACCGTTTTTCATTAAGCTGGAACGATTACTGAGCGGCTTGCGGGTCAGTATCGTACTCTTTACAGCTCTGGAAGCCATAGTTCATGACTTTGCCAGTATCACCGTAGCTGACGAAGTAGGTCTGGATTTTGCCGTCACGCTCGCCCAGCACATAGCTCTGGCAAGTCCCACGGGCATGAACCATAGTAATTTCGGTAGAAGGAGGACCGGCAATATCACGAACCTGCTGGCGGGTCATTCCTTTCTTCACGTCTTGTACAACCGGTTTGGTCACGTAGCTTTCTGCACGGTCATAGGCCGAACATCCAGACAACACAGCCAGAGCCACCGCAGCACCAATAAATCCTGTGACTTTATTCATGTTTTTATTCCTCATTTATTTTCCATGTGGCGTTAAGCCTGGTGCATAAACGCTGATTTATCAACTTTATGGCAACCAAATGCCCAAAATACTTACTTCTTCCTTGTTCACAGGCTTATAATGCCCGCCGTGAGAATGAACGTTCGCTCTCAGAAAGACATTCGCCAGATTTTTTGGTCGATTGCCCACTGAATATTGGCTGAGGTCAAGATGAGTACGCCTAATGAAGCCCGCGATGCCCGCCATCGTCAGCGCCAGGATGAGATTATTGCCGCCGGACGCCGCTGTTTCCGTCAGTCTGGTTTTCACGCTGCCAGCATGGCTCAGCTGGCGGTAGAAGCCCGCCTGAGCGTTGGGCAGATTTACCGTTACTTCACCAATAAAGACGCGATCATTGAAGAGATCGTCAAAAGGATTATCGATACCCGTCTGGTGTTTATTGAGGCAACGACCACTGCACTTAACCTGCCACAATTGCTCGCGTGGCGTCATGCGTTGGATGAGGATGATGAAGCTCTGATGCTGGAAGTGGCCGCAGAATCCACACGCAACCCGGCGGTCGCCAGAATGATGGTGGAAGCCGATGAGCGGATGTTCTCTCATGCCTGTCAAAATGTGAAAAAAAACCATCCCCATCTCAGTGAAGAACACATCCGCGCCTGCGTGGAAGTGTTTGCTGTGCTGGCCGAAGGGACTTCGTACCGCCGACTGACCCCACAGAAAGCGTCAGCGGACAGGCTATACGTTGTTTACCAACAATTAATGGATCTCCTTTATAAGACTGAGGAAAAATGACACCTACACATCGTAACCGTATCGGCTATGCCATTACGCTGGGACTTCTTGCGGCACTCGGGCCGCTTTGCATCGATCTCTATCTTCCTGCCCTGCCTTCTCTGGCAAAGGATTTACAGACGCCGACTGCCACCGCACAGTTAAGCCTGACAGCAGGCCTGATTGGCCTGGGTCTGGGTCAGCTCATCTTTGGTCCAATGAGCGACAAGTTTGGCCGTATCAAACCGCTGTTGATTTCACTGGTGCTGCTGCTGATCGCCTCTGTCGCCTGTGCGCTGGCCCAAAATATCAATCAACTGTTACTGGCTCGCCTGTGTGAAGGGTTGTTCGGTGCCGGCGGTGCGGTGCTGTCGAGGGCCATCGCCCGTGACATGTACAGCGGCCATGAACTGACCCGTTTCTTCGCCCTGTTGATGCTGGTGAATGGGTTGGCTCCGATTGCCGCCCCGGTAATGGGTGGCGTGTTGATGGCCGTGCTGGACTGGCGTGGCTTGTTTATGGTGATTGCGGCCATTGCTGCCCTGCTGTTTGTGCTGGCAAAAGTGAAACTGACGGAAACATTACTTCCCGAGCGACGCAGCCAGGGCAGCCTGTTCTCGGCCTGGGCCGCGCTGGGGTCGGTGATCAAACACCGTCCCTTTATGGGCTTCTGCCTGACTCAGGGTTTTATGATGTCCGGCATGTTTGCTTACATTGGCGCGTCCCCTTTTGTCCTGCAACAGCTGTATGGTTTATCTCCGCAGGCATTCAGTTTCTGCTTTGCGGCCAACGGCGTTGGCCTGATCCTTGCATCACAAATCAGTGCCCGCCTGAGCCCACTGTTCGGCGAATATCGCGTAGTCAAAGGCGCCCTGACGCTGGCATTTGTCGCTTCCGGCAGCCTGCTGATTACCGGACTGAGTGGCGCGGCATTACCGATTGTGCTGGTAGCCCTGTTCTTCAGCGTTGCCAGTAATGGGGCTGTAGGTGTGGCGGCGGCTTCGCTGGCGATGCAAAGTCAGGGACACAGAGCCGGAAGTGCTTCAGCGGTGATGGGCGTAACCATGTTCACCCTTGGCGGCATCGCTGTTCCGGTCACCGGCATTGGCGGCACCTCGGTTCTGACCATGACCGCGACGATCTTTGGCTGCTATATGTTGGCAATCATCATGTTCATCCTGCTGACGAAAAAACCAAAAACGTCTGATTAATCAGTAAAAGGGGGCGAAACAGCAGGATTGATTCTTGTTGTTTCCCGCCGGGCACGTTAGTTTTACCGCAGACGTTTTTGCCACTGCCGCGGATCGCGGGGAATGACTTTGAGGAGAGGTAAATGGCTCTGCAACAGGAAATTATCGAAGCGCTGGGTGTTAAACCCACCATTGAGGTTAAGCAGGAAATCCGCACCAGCGTCGACTTTCTTAAGTCGTATCTGAAAACCTATCCGTTTATCAAATCACTGGTGTTGGGCATCAGCGGCGGCCAGGATTCGACCCTGACCGGTAAATTGAGCCAGATCGCGATGACGGAACTGCGTGAAGAGACCGGTGACAGCGCTTACCAGTTTATTGCCGTGCGTTTGCCTTATGGCGTGCAGGCTGATGAGCAGGATTGCCAGGACGCCATCGACTTCATTAAACCGGACCGCGTACTGACGGTGAATATCAAAGAAGCGATTCTGGCCAGCGAGAAAGCACTGCGTGAGGCCGGCGTGACGCTGTCTGACTTCATCCGGGGTAATGAAAAAGCCCGTGAGCGCATGAAGGCGCAGTACAGCATTGCCGGGATGAACGCCGGCGTAGTGGTTGGCACCGACCATGCTGCAGAAGCGGTAACCGGCTTCTTCACCAAATACGGTGACGGCGGGACTGATATCAACCCTATTTTCCGCCTGAACAAAGGCCAGGGCAAACAGCTGCTGAAAGAGTTGGGCTGCCCGGAACACCTTTACCTGAAACAGCCAACGGCCGATCTGGAAGATGACCGTCCTGGCTTGCAGGATGAAGTAGCGCTGGGTGTGACCTACGAGATGATCGACCAGTATCTTGAAGGGAAAACCATCGACGTTGCCGCAGCCAAAATCATTGAAGGCTGGTATCTGAAAACTGAGCACAAGCGTCGCCCACCGATCACCGTGTTCGACGACTTCTGGAAGAAGTGATTATTACTTTGTCATTCCGGGCGGCTATAACCGCCCTTTTTTGATCGCAATGGACTCTGATGGCACTGACACCGCAACGCGCTACGCTGACAGGCCTGTGCGCCATAGTTTTATGGAGCACCACCGTAGGGCTGATCCGCAGCATCTCTGAATCTCTTGGCGCCACCGGTGGCGCAGCACTTATTTACAGTGCCAGCGCGCTGTTCTTGTGTCTGGCCCGCGGCCTTCCCAGCTGGCGAAACCTGCCGCCACGCTATTTATGGTGGGGTGGCGCGCTGTTTGTCAGTTACGAAATATGCCTGGCGGTCTCGATCGGCCTGGCGCACAACCGCCCTCAGGCGCTGGAACTGGGGATGATCAATTACCTCTGGCCCAGCCTGACCATTGTCTTTGCTATCCCGTTTAATCAGCAGCGCTTCCGCTGGTGGCTGTGGCCGGGTCTGGCGCTGACGCTGGGCGGCATCATCTGGGTACTGAAAGGCAACAGCGTCTGGACACCGCAACTGCTGTGGCACAACGTGATGGACAACCCGCTGGCGTATGGCCTCGCCTTCTTTGCTGCTATTGCCTGGGCGCTGTATAACAACGTTACCCGCCGCTATGCCGAAGGTCAGAGTGGAGTGACCTTATTCTTTGTGATCACCGCGGTGGCATTGTGGCTGAAATTCGCCCTTGGCGGCCAGCCTGAGCCCATGCATTTTTCCCCGTCCGTCATAGCCGAAGTGCTGTTTATGGCCGCCTCAACCGCGATAGCTTACTCAGCGTGGAATAGCGGTATTCAGCAGGGCAACATGACTCTGCTGGCCACCGCGTCCTACTTCACGCCAGTCTTCTCTGCCCTGCTTGCCACGCTCTGGTTACAGCTCACGCCTGCCTTCAGTTTCTGGCAAGGCGTGGTGATGGTGACTCTGGGTTCATTGATTTGCTGGCGCGCCACCCGCTAACTGCGGCTTTTTTATCCGCAGACGTCCTGCTATACTGTACAAGTAACCAGTAACTGGAGTGCAGTGTGGCAAGACGTTCAGCAAGCCCTCGCCTGGAATTTGAACCCGCGGCGATCTACCAATATCCCGACCATCTCCGACCTTATCTTGAAGGCTTACCTTCGCTGCCTGGCGTGTATGTCTTTCACGGCGAGAGTGAAACTCTGCCGCTTTACATTGGTAAAAGCGTCAATCTACGCAGCCGGGTAATGTCCCATTTCCGAACCACTGACGAGGCTAAAATGCTGCGTCAGGCGAAGCGAGTGACCTTTATCCCCACGGCTGGCGAACTCGGTGCTCTGCTGCTTGAAGCGCAGATGATCAAGGTGCAGCAGCCGTTGTTTAACAAGCGATTGCGCAAAAACCGTCAGCTTTGCTCGCTGCATATTGCTGACGGCAAACCGAAAGTGGTGTACGCCAAAGAACTGGATTTCTCCCACACGCCCAATCTGTTTGGCTTGTATGCCAGCCGTCACGCCGCGCTGGAAAAATTACAGAAAATTGCCGATGAGGAGAGTCTCTGTCTGGGAATTTTAGGGCTGGAGAAGGTGAATAAAGGACGGGCCTGTTTCCGTGCCAGTCTGGGACGCTGTGCCGGAGCCTGCTGCGGGAAAGAGAGTCTGGAAGATCACCAGCAACGTCTGATGGCGGCGCTGGAAAAAGTGCGGGTGCAGTGCTGGCCGTGGCAAGGTGCGGTAGGTATTGTCGAGCAGGGGCTCAACCACCAGCAGATCCACATCATCAATAACTGGTTTTATCTTGGCACTGTCGAGGATCTGGCTCAGGCCAGCGAGCTAACCACTACGCCGCAAGGGTTCGACAGTGATGGTTACAAAATCCTCTGCAAGCCTCTGCTCAGCGGAAAGTACCCTGTCCTTCCGCTTTCTTAAGCCGCACAAACGAAACCGCCGACGCTGTCCACGGCTCCTGGCCAGTGTGAACAACGTCGGCGGTCTCAATTTAGCCTAAGATCGGCAGGGCTTAGCCTTCTGCGTCCGGTGGAAGCATTTTACCTTCCTGCTTCGGCTTTTCTGTCAGACGTTTCTCAAAGTTCTGGTTGAACTGCTTCTTCTGCTCAGGCGTCAGAACGTTATACATCTTGTTCTGGGTTTCCATCATCTTCATCGCACGGTCTTTGCCATTCTCAGACATTTTAGTCGCCTGAGCTTCCGCTTTAGACTGGTCGAAGCTGTCTGAAGCAATAATGCTGTGCATTGTGCGACGCTCTTCCAGTGAAGGACGCTTCATGTCTTTATGGGCATCTTTCATGATGCTGCGCATTTGTGTTTTCTGCGCGTCGGTCAGGTTCAGACCTTTAAACATGTCGTGGTGCATGCCGCCGTGACGCGGTGGCTTATGCATCATAGTTTTATCTGCTCCGGCTGGAGGAGGAGTCATATTATCAGCCGCAGCGTGAACGATATTCGCAGCACCCAGGGCCAGTGTCATTGCAACAACAAGAGAAGTTAATTTACGCATCTTTTTATCCTTACTTTTCAGTTCTGTTACGACAACAATGTCGCGATGTCGGAACTCAGTTTAGGGCGCTGAACGTCAAGTACTCAGAGCCTGGGTAAAGCCCTGAAAGCATAAAAGACAAAAAGGCGGCAATCATGGAGAGAATGCGAAGATTATCGTGAGGAATTGCTAACAGATATGAATTTATAACGATTCGTGCAGGAATTATGGAGAAGTGTAATACGTTTGACAGGATCCAGGAAGGGAAAAGTAAGCAGAGCTCACCCTCTTATTGCTGAAATAAATAGCGGGTTAAATAAGATGAGCCGGATATAACAATCAAAGGAAGTAGAAAGAGGAAATAACAGGCGACCGCAATAACGATCGCCCTTTATCAGGCCAGATGCCTGGAATTATTGAGTGGAGCCTAAGGCTTCATTGTGCGCATTATCTTCAACCAGCATCAAACCTGCTCGCTGTCCCAGCGCCACACTGGGGTTAGGGAAGATCACGTACTCGCGCGCCTGCTGCACATAAAAACGCTCTTCGCCATCTTCAGCCAGTAAACGGCCCTGAGGAAAGGCCGTGAAGTTGAGCGTATCAACACTCATATGCAGCTTAAAAGCTTCTGTGTGACGGGTCAGCTGCTGGGAAACCCGATAACGCAATGGCGGTGTAACCACTTCAGGTAGGGCTTCGCCAAAGAGACTTGCAGCCAGAGCATGCTGAGCGGCACTAAACTGGGTTAAATCATTGCTGCCGAACGGCAGGGCTTTGCCCAACTCCAGCGTACAGCTGGCCGCACTGAAGTGTTTTCCGCTGTAGTGGGTAAAGGTTCCGCCTGCGGAACGATGAAAGACCAACGCCTCCAGACCTGCCGCTCCCAGCCAGTGAAGGAAATCTTCCGGCCACGGGGTCGTCCGCAGCGGCATCACGCCAAATCGCGTGTGGTAAGACCCACGGATCGCCGTATGCAGATCCAGGTGCCAGCGAACTTCTTCACTGCTGCCAGCCTGCCAGAAGGTTTCCATCGCCTGCTCAAGCCGCCACGCCCGGCGCGCTTCGGGGCAGTCTTCATACTGCTGCCAGCGGCCACCAAACATCCGGTTAATGTCGCAGCGCTGATAGCGTTTATTGCAGCGTAAAGCCGCCGGATTACCATAAATAACCAGCAAGCGGGGAAGTAAGGGTTTTTCACCGCGTAACAACTGGCCGATCAGCTGATTCAGAATTTCGACCGGGGCGGTTTCATTCCCATGAATACCCGCTGAGACCACCAACGCCTGCGACGTGCTGTTAATCGGGGTCATCTCAAGGATCCCTTCATCGAGCCACTGCCAGCTCAACTGGTCATTACGACCGGCAGTCTGTTCGGGTGGCTCTCCGCTGAGGGTCTGTTTCAGGAAGTCCTGCATACGTTCTCCTTGTTGTGAGTTTCTGCTCCTTCAATAAGGCAAGGCGCTTCACAGGGTAGCATGTCGCGCCTCGCTTCATCCGTGATTACTGCTGAAAGCTGTAGACATTCCCTAAGTTTAGCAGCTTCGTCAGTTCGTCCAGTGCTTCCCGTCCTTCGGTAAGCAATTGCGGGTCTGCAAGGTCATTTTGTGACAGCCTGTCGCGATAATGACGTCCAACCCAGCCATTCAGCGTGGCAAACAGCTTGTCGTTCATCATCACTGAAGGATTCACTGCCACAAGCTGTGGTTCAGTCAGCACCACCCGCAGACGCAAGCAGGCTGGGCCACCGCCATTACACATACTTTCACGCAGGTCGAACACCTTCAGCTCATCAATTGCCCCACCGCTTTCCACCAGTGTGCAAAGATAGCGCCAGACGCCCGGATGCTGACGAGCCTCTTCAGGCAGCACCAGCAGCATTCTACCATTGGGTTTACTCAGCAGCTGGCTGTTAAACAGATAGGTTGCCACTGCATCTGCCACGCTGACCTGATTATCCGGCACGACAATCGGGGTGAATCCCGGTATTTTTTCGGCCAGCGAGGCCAGTAACTCAGGTTGATGTTGAAACGCCAGCTGATGGCAAAACAGGACCTGTTGATTACTGACCGCAATGACGTCGTTATGGAAAACACCCTGATCGATTACCTCTGGGTTCTGCTGAGCAAACACAGTCCGCTGCAGATCAAGTTGGTGAAGTCTGGCGACAGCCTGGCTCGCTTCCAGGGTCTGACGGGCTGGATAACGCGCGGGTGCCGCGCTGGTTTTGCCTTCTTCACGTCCATAAACAAAAAGCTGCACGCCCGCATCGCCGTGAGACTGGCTGAAGCGGTTATGGTTTGCCGCCCCTTCATCGCCAAACATGCCGACCTGCGGCAGAGCATCATGCACGCTGAAATGCTGCGGATCGCGGAAAATAGCTCTCAGCAAAGCACCTGTTGTCGGGGCCTCCATCGCACGGTGAAATTTGTTGTTCAGGTTGGCCACGGTCAAATGCACGCGCCCATCTGCACTGTCGGCAGAGGGGGAAACGGTTGCCGCGTTAGCCACCCACATAGCGGAAGCTGAACTCGCGGCAGACAACAGCTGAGGAGCCTGTTTGGCCGCTTTCGCAACAACTTCGGCATCTGTGCCACTGAAGCCAATCTGGCGCAAGGCGGTCACGTTAGGACGTTCATGAGGAGGAATAACGCCCTGAACATAGCCCATATCGGCCAGAGCTTTCATCTTCATTAAGCCCTGAAGCGCGGCCAGTTTAGGATTGGACACCTGATGCTGGTGACGGGTCGAGGCTTCATTGCCGAAAGACAACCCGGCGTAATGATGCGTAAGACCCGGCAGGCCATCAAAGTTCGCTTCACGTGCGCTCATCGCTCTCCTCCCGCCGGGCTGAAGTCCAGACCAGGTGACAACGTCACGGGCAGCGATAAGTCAGCCGACTCCAGCGAAGCCATCGGCCAGGCACAGTAATCAGCCGCATAGAAAGCACTGGCACGATGATTCCCTGAAGCGCCAATACCGCCAAAAGGTGCGCTGCTGGCGGCACCAGTCAGCGGTTTGTTCCAGTTAACGATACCGGCACGACACTCAATCAGCAGGCGTTCAAACAGCTCACGCTTCGGCGAGATCAACCCACAGGAGAGGCCATAACGGGTGTTATTGGCCAGGTGAATGGCCTGATCAAAATCGTCATAGCGAATAACCGTAAGCAGCGGCCCGAACACTTCTTCATCCGGGACGTTTTTCAGGGCCGTAATATCAATAATACCTGGCGTCAGGATCGCACTGTCACGGGCTGGCCAGTGCATAGGCAACAGAACTGTGCCGCCTGCGTCCACCCGCGCCTGCCATTCTGTAAAAATGCGCTCCGCCGCTTGCAGTGAAATCACGCTGCCCATAAAAGGCTGCGGTTGATCGTCCCAGCCACCGGGCTTAATCCTGGCCGCCACTTCGCTCAGCCGGGCAAGAAACGCATCGCCGGCCTCTCCACGTTTCACCAGCATCCGGCGTGCGCAGGTACAACGCTGTCCAGCCGTAATAAAGGCCGACTGAATGGCAAGGTTCACCGCGGCGTCAATATCATCCGGGTCTTCCACGATCAGCGCGTTATTGCCGCCCATCTCCAGAGCCAGCATTTTATCGGGACGTCCGGCAAACTGGCTGTGCAACTGATAGCCCGTCGCCGCGCTGCCCGTGAACAGCACACCATCAACCAGAGGTTCCTTCGACAGGGCCTGCCCGGTTTCGCGACCGCCCTGCACCATATTCAGCACGCCATCCGGTAAGCCAGCGCTTTGCCACAATTTGACGGTCTTTTCGGCAATCATTGGCGTCAGTTCGCTGGGTTTAAAGACCACAGTATTTCCGGCCAGCAAGGCAGGCACGATATGACCGTTCGGGAGATGACCAGGGAAGTTGTAAGGACCGAACACAGCCATCACACCGTGCGGGCGGTGGCGCAGCGAACTTTCAGCTTCAACCGTCGTCCCTGTGCGGGTGTGATAAGCCTTCACAGAGATAGCGACTTTGTTGATCATCGCCTGAATTTCAGTGGCGGATTCCCAACGCGGTTTGCCGGTTTCTGTGGCAATAGTCACCGTCAGCTCTTCTTTGTTTTTTTCCAGCAGAGCGGCAAATTTCTCGGCAATAGCCTGGCGCTCAGCGAAGGGGCGACGCGCCCATGCCGTAAAGGCAGCGCGGGCAGCTTCAACCGCCGCCGAAACCTGACCAACACTGGCCGCTTTCCCCTGCCACAGCAGCTCACCGGTCACCGGATCCAGCTTGCTGAAATTTTCGCCCGCGCCAGTCAGCCATTGACCTTCAATACAGTGCGTCATGCTTTACTCTCCGCATTCAGTGTCACCACGCGCAGCGCATCGCCCTGCCCGCAGCGTAAAATTTCAGCTTGTTCCGCGCTGAGGATAATTCTGTCGCCGTTAGGATCGACGTTTAGCAGGATGGAGCGGAAATCTTCGTAACTGTCGTTAGCCACCAGGCATAACGGCAGTGAGTCATCCAGCTGCTCACCGAGGCTGACTTCAATCAGTCGACTTTTACGGATGGCGCGAACGCGATCGATATCGCACTCAAGCGTTGGGCCACCGTCAAAAATATCGACGTAGTTCCTGTACTCAAACCCTTCCGCTTCCAGCACAGCGCGCGCCGGTGCCGTTTGCGGATGGGTTTTGCCGATGACGGCTTTGGCTTCTTCAGACAAATAGTCGAGATATAACGGATGCTTCGGCATCAGCTCAGCGATAAACGCCTTTTGCCCGGTGCCGCACAGGTAATCTGCTTCACTGAACGACATGGAGAAGAATCGGCTGCCGACACTTTCCCAGAACGGTGAGTGACCGACCTCGTCGATCACACCACGCATTTCAGCCACCACCTTCTGCATAAAACGGTCGCGGAAGGCAGCCATAAACAGGAAGCGGGATTTAGATAACAGATAGCCATTTTTGCCGTTGCGGTAATCCGGGTCGAGGAACAGCGTACACAGCTCGCTGCTGCCGGTATGATCGTTGCTGAGTGACAGCGTGGGCAGCATGTTGTAAACGTTCAGTTCCTTAGACGCATGAACCTGGGTGCCCACGCGGAAGTTATACCAGGGATCCTGTAATCCCACGGCCACTTCAATGGCGCAGATCCCCACCGCTTTGCCAGTGTCACTGTCTTCCAGCACAAACACATAGCCCTGTTCCGCCTTCGGCAGTTCGTTCTGCCAGGTCTGAATAGAGCGATCGATACGGGCTGACAGCGTGTCGCTGTCAGCAGGCAATGAAGTCAATCCCCCGCCCGTTTTGCTGGCAAGGGCCATCAGTTGAGCGAGATCGTCACGTTCAACAGGACGGATGACCATCATTTTGCGGCTCCTTCGATGACTTTACGGCAGGCCGTTTCAAAACGGGCCAGGCCCTCTTTCACTTCCGCCTCGGAGATAATCAGTGAAGGCGCAAAGCGAATGACGCTGGCCCCGGCAATCAGCACCATCAATCCTTCCTGCGCCGCAGCCTGATTAAACAGTTTTGCCTGGCCGTTGAAGTCCTGATTCAGCACGCAGCCAATCAGCAAACCAAGCCCACGGATTTCACTGAACAGATGCAGACGTTGGTTAATCTCATTCAGACCCTCAACAAACCACTGATGACGAAGCGCCACGCCTGCCATCACTTCCGGGGTGTTAATCAACTCCATCACTTTGCCGCCGACAGCCCCAGCCAGCGGGTTGCCGCCGTACGTGGTGCCGTGGGTGCCAACACCCATCACCGCAGCCAGTGTGTCGATAGTCAGCATCGCACCCATTGGGAAACCGCCGCCCAGCGCTTTAGCGGTGGTGAGCACGTCAGGCGTCACGCCGTAATGCATATAGGCATAGAGGGAACCGGTACGGCCCACTCCGCTTTGTACTTCATCAAAAATCAGCAGCGCCTGATGTTTGTCGCAGAGTTCACGCAGCCCACGAAGGAATGCAGGTTCAGCGGGAACCACGCCGCCTTCGCCCTGAATCGGCTCAACAATCACCGCACAGGTCTGGTCATTGATCAGCGCAGCAGCAGAGGCCAGATCGTTATAAACCGCATGTTCAATGCCGCCAGGAAGCGGAGCGAAGTCTTTAGAATAAGCCGGTTGGCCGCCCGCAGAGACGGTAAATAAGGTGCGACCATGGAAGGCATTTTTGAACGCTACGATCCCGCTTTTCTGCTCGCCAGCCTGGTCGTGGGCGTATTTACGCGCCAGTTTCAGTGCAGCTTCATTGGCCTCCGCACCGGAGTTACAGAAAAACACCCGGTCGGCAAATGTGGCATCAATCAGTTGCTTAGCCAGACGCAAAATCGGCTCGTTGGTATAGCCATTACCGGTATGCCAGAGTTTGGCTGCCTGCTGTTGTAACGCCTTTTGCAAATCCGGATGGGCATGACCCAGCGCATTAACCGCAATACCGCCGGCGAAATCGATATACGACTTGCCCTGCTGATCCCAAAGTGTTGAGCCTTCCGCACGCACTGGCACAAAGCTGGCTGGCGCATAAGTTGGCACAATCCACTGATCAAAATTCTCGCGAGATACTGACGGGTTCATAACGGCCTCTGTTTACTGCTCACTGGCAGGTAACTTAAAAGTTTAAATAATGTTAATGAAATGATTCATTGCGGCTCTACTGTAGATTGCACGCAGCGTGCCAGCCAGCGATAAAAATGCATAAACCGATCTCAGGCACCCAATATCAACAAGTTACATCACCACCCTATGCACACTTAATGCATATAAAGTGAATAACATTCTGATTGCAGTGGCTTTGCCGAATAAAAAAGAGAAGAATTATGCAAGGAGAAAATAAAATATCGCTTTTGTGATCAAAGCCGGGATTAGGTTTTAAAAAGAGGCATTTAGCGCACCAAAATCGGGCTTTAAGCACCAATATGCGGCAACGCGCCGACCGGTTGTTGCACTGATTTTCATATAAATGTGATGTTAGCCAGTTTTGTTCAGATGATGACGGTAACAATGGCGATGACGATGACGATGACGATGGATAATGGCATTACCCTAATAGGTATGCCTTACCCGTTCTGATCAACAGGTTGAATCCTCATCACCTTCTGGCTGTGTGGAAGGAAGGTTAATCAGGAAAGGGCCTGTAAAGCCCTTTTGTATTTCGAGCTAACGCTCAACCGGGATCATGCGATGATGACGGGCATCGTAGGCGAATAGCTGCCTATCCATAAAACCTCGTTGTCCGTAGCCTTTGGGCTCAAGACCCTCATCCAGAGTTAACCCTCTATATTTTTCTCGGGTAATGAGGCGGCAATATAAACTCGACAATCTTCTGTCTTCCGGTGTATACGTGTAAAACACTACATTGAAGTTATCTGAATGTTCAAGAGGCATTCCCGTCGCCTTATTACCTACTTAATTTAAACGAACCATTAACCGTTTCCAGTAACGTAAAAACAAAAAATATTAACCACCTAAAAATGAGATGAACTCCTCAAATTTATAATTCTGATGTCATCCCAAAAGATCAATCAAACCCCAGATAACCACAGCCCATTAAAACCAATTAAATCAGTTATTTAATTGAATTCACTACGTAAAAATCGCACCAAATATAAGATATATACTAATCAATAAATAGAGAATACAACATCAAACAAGCGACCTAAAATTACCATTTACAT
>NZ_JBAVTT010000098.1:0-6134 GCF_049696395.1 Erwinia sp. | reverse complement strand
AAGAATTTGCCTGGCGGCTTTAGCGCGGTGGTCCCACCTGACCCCATGCCGAACTCAGAAGTGAAACGCCGTAGCGCCGATGGTAGTGTGGGGTCTCCCCATGCGAGAGTAGGGAACTGCCAGGCATTAAATAAGTGAAGAAGCCCCGCACGAAAGTGCGGGGCTTTTTTACGTCTGCACTTTGCCACGTTAAGCTGAAAACTTGACCTGTAAGCCTGCTCCGGTAGCCTCCAGGTTCCTCCATTTCCTTTTTGAATTACCAGTAGCCTGATAAACACCGGAAACTATAATAATCATTAGATCAAAATATAAAATAAAGACTAGCAGATACAAAGTTTTTGAAATTTATAGCTTAATAAGTTACCAACTTATTAAGCTAATATGATAATAAACCTGCTAACAGGACTAACGCATAGCATTTAGAATGAATGGATTTTATTCTATTTACATTTTTTAGTGCTTGATTGAAACTAATTTCGACATTTAATTAAATGTCTCCGATGGATTTCTATTGAGCATTAACTAATTTAAGGAAGATTAAAATGAAAGAACTGACTGTTGCTGAAACAGAATTAGTATCAGGTGCCGCCTCTACTGGGATCTTAGACAGCATCGGTGGTGCAGTTATCGGAATGTTTGCTGGCGGAATGGGCGTTGCATGGGCGGGCTGGAACATCTCTGCTAATACTAATGGCGTAACCAGTGGAATCCTGGCTCCAGCACAGGGTGTTTTAGGCGGCCTGTTTGGTGGCATTTGGGGCGTTGTTTTTGGTCTGGTAGTCGGTGCTGCGGAAGGTACTGCTGATTCAATGGCACGCGCAGATTCAGTCTGGACAAATATTTTGAACGCTGGCTGATAATGCTCTGATCGTCCGGGGCATCACCTGCCATTTTAAATATCAGGCGTGCTGCCCCTTTTTTCTCTATCCCTGTCTGAAGCTATTTTACTGGTAATCAGTCATCCGATGTTGCAATGGCTGAGAATGCTCAGCGACTCTTATTCCACGAATAACTGTAGCCATCGTCATCCAGAGATAAAAAAGCTCTTTTTTTTGCAAAAATAAGGACGTCCCGTTAATTGTTACTATCGGGCTGGATCTTCTGCTACTGGACTTTACATTATGCTGGCTGACGACCATTTCCGTCCGGCATATTGCCGGCAGGATAGTCCCTAAGGTCATCAGGCGTATTCACATTCAGGAATAGCGATTCATCATCATCCAGCAGCACCGCATGTCCACCCTGATCGCGCAGGAACTGCATCAGGCGACGCTCACCAGCCTGCAGGTATTCACCGAGTGGCGTACGGAGATCGCGATGAATAAGCGCCAGAGTAGGATGATCCCGGGTTTGTGAGCGCACCCACACTGCGGGGGCATCGCCTCGTTGTTGCATCAGCCGCTCCACGAAGTTGAGCGGGATAGCGGGGGTGTCGCAGGCGCTGAATACCGCCCATTCCCCTTCAATCTCACGCAATCCACTGTAGATACCGGCCAGCGGACCGGGATAATCATCAAAAACATCCTGAATAACCCGACATCCGCTTAACTGATAGCGATCAATATTACGATTCGCATTAATCATGACAATGTCGACTTGTGGCCTGAGCCGTTCAAGGACATGCTGATAAAGCGGCCTGCCATCCAGCTGTACTAACCCTTTGTCCTGACCACCCATACGGCGGCCCTGACCACCGGCCAGAATGATGCCGGTTAATATTGTCATGACTGTGCCCTCGCTGATGACGCACTGTGAAAGGAGAAATCTGAATGAAATGCCATCGTTTAAACGAGTTAATCGCGTTGCTGCAACCCGCCTGGCAAAAAGAGCCTGATCTTAATCTGGTCACATTTTTGCAGAAACTGGCTCAGGAATCTGGTTTCCGTGGCCCGTTAAGTGAATTAACCGATGATGTATTAATTTACCATCTCAAGATGCGTGACTCAGCCAGCGATGATGAGATCCCAGGCCTGAAAAAAGACTATGAAGTTGATTTCAAAACAGCACTGCTCCGCGCACGGGGTGTCATTAAACAGGACGAGTAGTGTTATCCTTGGCTGCTATTTGCAAGGGCAACTACAGGTAACATGATGAGCGACGCTGCTTTTAACTTCCAGACATTGAATCCCGACGTGTTGCTTGATGCGCTCTGGGAAACAGGAATTCGCGTCGAATCGGGTCTGACAGCCCTGAACAGCTACGAGAACAGGGTTTATCAATTCAGCGACGACGAAAAACGCCGCTATGTTGCGAAGTTTTATCGCCCACAGCGCTGGCGTGCCGAACAGATTGCTGAAGAACATCAGTACGCACTTGATCTGCTGGCTGACGAAGTGCCCATCGCGGCACCACTGCGGTTAAAGGGTGAGACACTTCATAGTCACGCTGGCTTCTTCTTTGCCGTATTCCCCAGCCTGGGCGGACGGCAATATGAGACAGACAACGAAGATCAGATGGAGTGGGTAGGCCGCTTCCTGGGCCGCATTCATCAGACCGGGCGTAAAGCGCTGTTCAGGCATCGGCCTGCCATCGGTCTGGATGAATATCTGCATGAACCCCGGCAGGTGCTGGAGCACTCTCTGTTAGTGCCTGCATCGCTTAAAGTCGCACTGCTACAGGCTATCGATAAGCTGGGAAACACGCTGCAACAACAGTGGCACACCACGTGGCAGCCGCTACGATTACATGGCGACTGCCATCCGGGTAATATCCTGTGGCGTGACGGACCGCTGTTTGTCGATCTGGATGATGCCCGTAATGGCCCGGCCGTGCAGGATCTCTGGATGCTGATCAGCGGCGATCGTCAGGAACAGCGTATTCAATGGGATATACTGCTGGAGGCGTACAGTGAGTTCAGTGATTTTGATATTAATGAATTGTCACTGATTGAACCTTTACGCGCCATGCGCATGGTTTATTATCTGGCCTGGGTTGTCCGACGCTGGCAGGATCCCGCTTTTCCGCGCGCTTTCCCCTGGATGACAGATGAAGATTTCTGGCGCAGGCAAATTTCACTCTTTACCGAGCAGGAGAAGCTGTTGCAGGAACCTCCTCTGCAGCTGACACCGCAATATTAATGACGTAGTCAGGAGAATTTTTCACGATGAAAAAAATTTGGTTTGCACTGATGGGTTTAGTGCTGGCATTCAGCGCATCTGCTGCCCAGTTCACTGAAGGTAAACAATATGTGAGTCTGCCTAAACCTGTGGCCGGCGAACCTCAGGTGATGGAGTTCTTCTCCTTCTTCTGCCCGCACTGCTATCAGTTTGAACGTATTTATCACGTCAATGACGCGGTGAAAAAGAATCTGCCTGCTGACACTAAGATGGTGAAATACCACGTCGATTTTCTCGGTGGAGAGCTGGGGCCGGTCGTGACCCAGGCCTGGGCTGTCGCGATGGCGCTGGGCGTTGAAGATAAAGTGACAGCACCGATCTTCGATGGCATTCAGAAAACGCAGACCATCACCGATCCTGCCAGTCTGAAAGAGACCTTTGTCAAAGCGGCCGGTATCTCTGCGGCGGACTATGATGCAGCCTGGAACAGCTTCGCCGTAAAAGCGCTGGTTGCGCAGCAGCAAAAAGCCGCTGCTGATGTTGATCTGCGTGGTGTGCCTGCTATTTTCGTGAATGGCAAATACATGGTTAACAACGGCGGTCTTGATACCAGCTCTATGGATAATTTCGTTGCAGACTATGCGAACGTAGTTAAATTCCTGGTAAGCCAGAAGTAATCAGCCTCACACCCCCGTTAAACGCCAGCTCTGCTGGCGTTTTTTTTATGCCTTTGAACAACGGGCCAATTTTTGTCCATCTCCAGGGCATAAATTTAATATCCACACAAGGGATCGCGCTATTAAAAATAGCGATCGGGTCACGGAAATTAAATAAGCCAATGAAATTTATGGTTTTTATTCAAGTGCCGATTATTTATTTTCCTGAAAAACAGCGCGTTATAATTTTTACGCACAAAGTTATCCACAGAACGATCGTTGCGATCCTGTCCCCAAAAGCGTGAAAAACTCCAGACGTGGCACGCCTTAGTTCACCATTTCTGCCTGGTTGTGGCATCCTTATAGCCCAACTCATAGCAACGAAGACTACACAGACTTATGGCGCAAATAGCAGAAAATCCCCTGATTCTGGTCGATGGCTCATCCTATCTTTATCGCGCGTATCACGCGTTTCCGCCGCTGACCAACAGTGCAGGTGAACCCACTGGCGCCATGTACGGCGTGCTCAACATGCTGAAAAGCCTGCTGGCGCAATACAATCCGAGTCACGTTGCTGTGGTATTCGATGCCAAAGGCAAAACCTTCAGGGACGAGCTGTTTGAGCATTACAAATCTCACCGTCCCCCGATGCCTGACGAGCTCCGTGCACAAATTGAGCCGCTGCATGAGATGGTGCGGGCGATGGGGCTGCCGTTGCTGGCTGTGAGCGGCGTCGAGGCTGATGATGTCATCGGTACGCTGGCGCTGGAAGCGGAGAAAAAGGGTCTCTCAGTACTGATCAGCACCGGCGACAAAGATATGGCGCAGCTGGTCACGCCCGCCATCACGCTGATTAACACTATGAACAACACCATTCTGGGACCAGAAGAGGTTGAGCAGAAATATGGTGTTCCACCCGCATTGATCATCGACTTCCTTGCCATGATGGGTGATAGCTCCGACAACATTCCTGGCGTGCCAGGCGTCGGTGAGAAAACGGCACAGGCGTTGCTGCAGGGGCTGGGCAGCATGCAGACGATCTATGACAATCTGGACAAAGTGGCCGATCTCGGCTTTCGTGGTGCCAAAACCATGGCGACCAAACTTGAGCAGAATCGTGATGTGGCGTTTCTCTCTTATCAGCTGGCGACCATTAAGACAGACGTTGAGCTGGCGCTGCCCTGTGAAGAGCTCACAGTCACTGAACCCGATACAGAGGCATTGCAGGCCCTGTTCAGTCGTTACGAGTTCAAACGCTGGCTGAGTGACCTGCAGGACGGTAAATGGCTGCAGGGTAAAAAGAGCACTACGCAGGCACAAAAAGCGCAGGCCGATGAACCGGCCCCGGTGGTTGAAACCAGCAGCGTGTTACCGACCGAGGGTTATGTCACCATTCTGGATCAGGATCTCTTTGATAGCTGGCTGGAGAAGCTGAAAAACAGCGAAGTCTTTGCGTTTGATCTGGAGACCGACGCGCTGGATACCCTGAGCGCTAATATCGTCGGCATCAGCTTCGCGGTGGCGCCCGGTGAAGCCGCCTATCTGCCGGTTGCCCATGACTATCTTGATGCGCCTGATCAACTGGATCGCGCTACCGTTCTGGCACAGCTCAAGCCCTTGCTGGAAGATGAGAGCGCATGGAAAGTTGGCCAGAACCTGAAATACGATCGCGGCGTGCTGAAAAACTACGACATTGAACTGGCCGGTATCAAATTCGACACCATGCTTGAGTCCTATATCCTCAACAGCGTTGTGGGCAAACATGACATGGATAGCCTGGCCGCTCGCTGGCTTAACCATAAAACCGTGACCTTCCAGGAGATCGCCGGTAAAGGCAAAAATCAGCTGACGTTCAATCAAATCGCGTTAGAGCAGGCATCCCATTACGCTGCAGAAGATGCAGATGTGACCCTGCAGCTGCATCTGAAGATGTGGCCAGAGCTGGAGAAAGAAGCGGGTCCGAAAAAAGTCTTCGAACAGATTGAGATGCCGTTACTGACGGTGATTTCGCGCATAGAGCGCAACGGTGTGCTGATCGATCAGTCTATTCTGGCGCAGCATTCGAAAGAGCTGACGGCCCGACTGGCTGAGCTTGAGTTGAAAGCGCATGAGCTGGCGGGGGAACCCTTTAACCTCTCATCCACCAAGCAGCTTCAGGTGATCCTGTTTGAAAAACAGGGCATCAAGCCCACGAAGAAAACACCAGGCGGCGCGCCTTCAACCAGCGAAGAGGTGTTAGCCGAGCTGGCACTTGATTATCCGTTACCCAAAGTGATTCTGGAGCATCGCGGCTTATCCAAACTTAAGTCTACT
The DNA here is from genome assembly GCF_049696395.1 of Erwinia sp. Lineage (GTDB taxonomy): Bacteria > Pseudomonadota > Gammaproteobacteria > Enterobacterales > Enterobacteriaceae > Erwinia. Next base: position 109 of record NZ_JBAVTT010000098.1, on the reverse strand, counting down.
TATACGGATAAATTACCGCTGATGATCAATCCGATCAGTGGCAGGGTACATACCTCTTATCATCAGGCCGTCACCGCAACCGGACGTTTATCCTCTGCCGATCCGAATC
>NZ_JBAVTT010000097.1:0-4113 GCF_049696395.1 Erwinia sp. | reverse complement strand
TATATCTAAAACGCCGGTGTTTTCTCGCGTTGTTGCGTCAGCAGGCGTGCCTGCTGACGCACTTCCTGCCAGATAGCCTCAGCTGCCGGCGTCAGTGAGCGGTTTTTACGGCGGACCAACACAATCGTCCGGTTTATCTCCGGCACCATACGCCTGACCAGCAGCGGTCTTCCCTCTGGCAAAGGCAATGCCAGCGCCGGAAGAATGCTGATACCAATCCCGGCTTCAACCATCGGATACAAGGTGGCGGGATGGCCAATCTCCTGCACTATTTCTGCCTGAACCTGCTGCACCCTCAACGCTTCGTCAATTAATACCCGGCTACCGGAAGCATAGTCCTGCAACACCAGCTGCCGGTGATTGAGCATCTGCCAGTGAAGCGTTTGCTGGGACGCTAAGGGGTCGTCCTGTCGGCAAAGCAGCAGAAAGGGTTCATCGAGAATGGCTTCACATTCGAAGTCCTCTTCAGGAAGCGGACCGACAACAATCCCGAAATCGACCTCCGCATTACGAATACTTTGCAGCACCCATTGCTGAGGACGATCGCGTAGCATCACTTTGATATCCGGAAAATGCTGCTGGCTGGCGGCAAGGCACTGAGGCATCAAATGGGCGGAGATGGTCTGGCTGGCTGCCACGCGCACCGTACCGCTTCTTTGCTGCCCGTAGCTGCGCACATCCAGTAAAGTGGTGTTGAGCTCTTCCAGCAGCCGCTCAAGACGGCTGGAGAGCTGTTCTCCGGCTTCCGTCAGCAGCACTTCTCGCGTGGTACGGTCCAGAAGGCGGATGCCCATCTCCCCTTCCAGTTCTTTAATGCTGTGGCTGACCGCTGACTGGCTAAGTCCAATCGACTGCCCGGCCTGGCTGAAGCTGCCATGCTGAGCAACGGCGATAAACACACGAAGTTGACGAAGCGTATAATTCATCTGTTTTATTCATATATGTATTCAATAAATCAATTTTATTTCTAAACATGCCGAGCGCACAATAGCCCCCATCAATTTTTTAACCAGGCGTTAACAATGGGCATTTTCCGTATCGATCCACTGATGTTGAAACTGATTATTACCGTGCTGCTGGCAACCTTCCTGCCAGCGCGTGGGCATTTTGTGGAATTCTTTGAATACCTGACCACGGCAGCGATTGCGCTGTTGTTCTTTATGCACGGTGCCAAGCTGTCAAAAGAAAAAATCATTGCCGGTGGCAGCCACTGGCGTCTGCATCTGTGGGTGATGTGCAGTACGTTTGTGCTGTTCCCCATTCTGGGTCTGTTGTTCGTCTGGTGGCATCCCCTGCCGGTTAGCGCGGAAATCTACACCGGCTTCCTGTATCTCTGCATTCTGCCAGCTACCGTGCAGTCGGCCATTGCTCTGACGTCACTGGCCGGAGGCAACGTAGCCGCTGCCGTTTGTAGCGCCTCAGCGTCGAGCCTGTTAGGCGTCTTTATCTCGCCAATGCTGGTTGGATTGGTGATGAATGTGCACAGCGATGCGGCCGGTGGCAGTTTTGAGCAGATCGGCAAGATTATGCTGCAGCTGCTGGTGCCCTTCGTCATTGGTCACCTTTCACGCCGCTGGATTGCTGGCTGGGTGGAGAGAAATCGCGGGTTGATTGGTAAAACCGACCAGGCCTCGATCCTGCTGGTGGTCTATTCGGCGTTCAGTGAAGCCGTAGTGAACGGTATCTGGCACCGTGTGGGCGCCTCCACGCTGCTGTATATCGTGGCCGGCAGCCTGGGTATTTTGTTTGTTGTGCTGGTTATCAACTTGCTGGTCGCACGGCTGTTCCGCTTCAACCGCGCTGATGAAATCACCATTCTGTTCTGTGGTTCGAAAAAGAGCCTGGCGAACGGTGTGCCGATGGCCAACATTCTGTTCCCTTCAGCCTCTGTCGGCATCATCGTGCTGCCCCTGATGATTTTCCACCAGGTGCAGTTGATGGTTTGCTCAATGCTGGCACAGCGCTATAAAAAAGCAGGTGAGAAGCGGGTGCTAAAGCAGCAGCAGGAAGCCAAAACAGCCGTGGTTGAATCGCAGAAGTAATCCCCATCTGGCTGGTGATCAACCGCGTTTCAGCGGTTTCACCAGCCCATCAAGCCCTTCGATTTTAATCGCCAGCGTAAGCTGCAACAGCTCGCCAAGATGGCCCGCAGGAAATTCGCCTTTCCGCTCGAACCACAACAGATATTCCTCAGGCAAATCAATCAGCGCCCTGCCCTTATATTTTCCAAAAGGCATGAGGCTGTTAGCGATTTCAATCAGGTGCTCTTTTTCCATCTCACTCTCCCAGTAAACGGATCATCTCAGCTTCATCAATCACTTCAATCCCCAGTTCCTGGGCCTTTGCCAGCTTGGAGCCTGCCGCTTCTCCGGCAATCACCAGATCCGTTTTCTTCGACACGCTGCCGCTAACCTTGGCGCCTAACGCTGTCAGGCGATCTTTCGCTTCATCGCGCGACAAAATAGTCAGAGAGCCGGTCAGGACCACGGTTTTTCCGGCAAACGGGCTGTCGATCTCTTCAGCATTCACCACTTCTACCGCTGGCCAGCTGATACCGGCCTCTTCAACCAGCTGACGGATAACTTCACGGTTGCTCTCTTCATCCATAAAGTTACGCAGATGGCTGGCTACCACGGTGCCCACATCCTGCACGGCGATCAGCGCTTCCAGGTCGGCTGCCATGATCTTTTCCAGCGAGCCAAAATGCGCCGCCAGATTAGCCGCAGTCGCTTCTCCTACTTCGCTGATGCCCAGCGAATAGAGGAAACGTGCCAGGGTGGTGACTTTGGCCTTCTCCAGCGAATTCACCACGTTTTGTGCGGACTTTGGTCCCATCCGGTCCAGACCGGTGAGTTTGCCTGCGGTGAGCTTAAACAAGTCCGCTGGCGTATGGACGTACTCTTTCTCAACAAGCTGGTCGATAATCTTGTCGCCCAGGCCGTCAACGTCCAGCGCGCGGCGGGAAACGAAATGCTTAAGCGCTCCTTTGCGCTGAGCGCCGCAAATCAGGCCGCCGGTACAGCGCGCAACCACTTCGCCTTCCACTCGCTCAACATCCGAGCCGCAGACCGGGCAATGCGTTGGGAACACCACTTCTCTGGCATCGTCAGGGCGTTCAGCCTCAATCACACCGACAACCTGCGGGATAACGTCGCCAGCGCGGCGGATGATCACTTTGTCGCCAATGCGCAGGCCCAGACGCTCGATTTCGTCGGCGTTATGCAACGTGGCGTTGCTGACAATCACACCTGCCACCTGTACCGGTTCCAGCCTGGCTACAGGCGTGATAGCGCCAGTACGGCCAACCTGGAACTCAACATCCCGGACAGTGGTCATCTGTTCCTGAGCCGGGAATTTAAACGCCACGGCCCAACGAGGCGCTCTGGCGACAAAGCCTAATTGCTCCTGAAGATCCTGTGAGTCGACCTTGATCACCACGCCATCAATATCGAAGCCTAAAGTCGGGCGATCCTGCTCAACCTGGCGATAAAACGCCAGCACTTCATCGGCGGTGTGGCACAGCTTGATGCGGTCGCTGACCGGCAAACCCCAGGCCTTAAATTGCTGTAAACGCGCCATATGACTGCGAGGCATCTCTCCGCCTTCCAGCAGACCAAAGCCATAACAGAAAAAGGCCAGCGGGCGTTTGGCCGTGATGCGCGGATCAAGCTGACGCAAAGAGCCTGCTGCGGCATTACGCGGATTAGCGAAGACTTTATTACCGGTCCGCCGCGCTTCATTGTTCAGCGCCTCAAAGCCCGCCAGAGGCATAAAGACTTCCCCACGCACTTCCACTCGGGCAGGAATATTATCACCCTGCAGACGAAGAGGAATGGCGCGGATGGTGCGCACATTTGCGGTAATGTTCTCGCCTGTTGTGCCGTCTCCGCGCGTGGCTGCACGCACCAGTAAGCCCTCTTCATACAACAGGCTGACGGCCAGACCATCCAGCTTCAGCTCGCAGCAAAAAGTGATGTCATCGGTGTTTTTCAGCCGATCCTGCACGCGCTTATAGAACGCCAGATAGCTCTCTTCATCAAAAGCATTGTCCAGCGACAGCATCGGCACTTCGTGACGAACCTGCTCAAAAGACCCCAACGGTGCCGCACCAAC
>NZ_JBAVTT010000096.1:0-100880 GCF_049696395.1 Erwinia sp. | reverse complement strand
GGTCAACTCCGCATAATGCGCCCCGCAACGCCGATGAAGGTAACGCGAAAAAAAGATGGCTACGTAGCTCAGCTGGTTAGAGCACAGCACTCATAATGCTGGGGTCACAGGTTCGATTCCCGTCGTAGCCACCATCTTTTTTGCGGGAGTGGCGAAATTGGTAGACGCACCAGATTTAGGTTCTGGCGCCGCAAGGTGTGCGAGTTCAAGTCTCGCCTCCCGCACCATTTCCAAAACGGTTTTGCACGGATGGGGTATCGCCAAGCGGTAAGGCACCGGTTTTTGATACCGGCATTCCCTGGTTCGAATCCAGGTACCCCAGCCAGTTTTTTCTGATGGTTTTTGTGCTTTGAAACGGACATTGGGATATCGCCAAGCGGTAAGGCACCGGTTTTTGATACCGGCATTCCCTGGTTCGAATCCAGGTATCCCAGCCAGACTGAAAGAACAAAATGTACAGTTAGACGCAGTAAAATTAGGCTACTTAGCTCAGCTGGTTAGAGCACAGCACTCATAATGCTGGGGTCACAGGTTCGATTCCCGTAGTAGCCACCAATTTTATTGGGGTGTCGCCAAGCGGTAAGGCACTGGTTTCTGATACCAGCATTCCGGGGTTCGAATCCCTGCACCCCAGCCATAAAAAAGACGATTTGCAGCGCAGATCGCAACACCACAATTGGGGTGTCGCCAAGCGGTAAGGCACTGGTTTCTGATACCAGCATTCCGGGGTTCGAATCCCTGCACCCCAGCCAGTAAGTGAAGAAGCCCGCTAACGCGGGCTTTTTTACGTCTGGAGTTTGTAGATCTTCAGCGGAAGCTTACCTGCACAATGTGATGATGGGGTGACAAGCTGCCACCCCATTCCGTTTCATCCCGCCTGATACTTACAACCCTAGTGCGTACTTCAGCGCCTGACGCTTCAATACGCCTGATCGCTCCGCAACCATCAGTCCCAGATTGCGCACAATCCGCAATGGCGCTACGGGTGTACTGAAGGCGAAATAGAACAAATCCATGCCGCTTTGCATCAGCAGATTATCTTTCTGACGCTTGCGTTGATAACGCTGCAGCACCCCTTCAGAAGCCCAGTCTTCAGCCCGGTCACGCGCTGCCACTAACGTATCAATCAGCGCATCCACATCCCGGTATCCCAGATTGACGCCCTGCCCTGCAAGCGGGTTGATGGTATGAGCAGCGTCACCTACCAGCGCCAGACCCGGCTGCACATAACGGGTGGCATGGCGGCGAACTAAGGGGAAAGAACCAGCAGAAACCGGTGTTACCTGTCCCAGACGCTCAGGAAAATGCGCAGTAATCTGCTGGGCGAGTTGCGCCATCGTCATTGCCTGAAGCTGGCGGATCCTTGCCGGGCTGTCGTACCAGACCAGCGATGCCCAGCGATCGAACAACGGAAGAAAAGCTCTTGGGCCATCGGGCGTGAACTGTTGCCAGGTACAATCGCCAGCATCCTGTTCACAGCGTACGCTGATCAACATACAGGACTGGGCGTAATTCCAGCCCCGAATGCCCATTCCAGCCAGCTGGCGAACCTGAGAGTTTGCCCCGTCAGCCCCTACAACCAACCTCGTCGACAGCGTCTGGCCGTTTTCTAAGGTTAATTGCCAGGCGCCGTTGCAAGACTGCATGGTCTGCAATTTGGCCGGAGAAATCAACGCCACACCTTGCTGCTGCAAACGCTGCCATAAAGCCCGCTGCAGGACGCTGTTCTCAACCATATAGCCCAGCTCTGGCAGACCAAGTGACTGCGCATCAAAACTCACTTGCGCCCTGTGCCACTCCCAGGTTTCCAGCTTGCGGTAAGGCGTACACCGCATCGCCTGAACTAACGGCCAGACTTCCAGCTGTTTTAACAGTGCTACAGAGGCTGCACCAATGGCGGAGATCCTCACATCTGGCTGACTGTTGGCATCAAACTCAGCGGGCTCCTGTTGCTCCAGCACCGCTACTTTAAATCCCTGCGCTGCCAGCCCGCTGGCTAAGGCTGCCCCAACCATACCGCCACCAACCACGGTGACATCCCATTTCTCTGTTATTTCTGTCATAAAATTCCTGTCGTTTAGGCCATCCCTACGCCCTTCGCCTGGCCTTGCCTGGCCTAATTCTGTTACCCTTAGTGTACCGGATTTTTCCAGGCCTATTAGCGGTTACGAGCAGATGACAAAAAAACTTCTTATTAAAACCTGGGGCTGCCAGATGAATGAATATGATTCATCAAAAATGGCGGACCTGTTAAACAGCACGCATGGCTATACCCTGACAGAGGTTGCTGAAGAGGCCGATGTCCTGCTGCTCAATACCTGCTCGATTCGTGAAAAAGCTCAGGAAAAAGTGTTCCATCAGCTTGGCCGCTGGAAACTGCTGAAAGAGAAAAACCCTGAGTTGGTGATCGGCGTTGGTGGCTGCGTGGCTTCGCAGGAAGGCGATCTGATTCGCCAGCGTGCGCCTTGTGTAGATATCGTCTTTGGTCCCCAGACGCTTCATCGTTTGCCAGAGATGATCAACACCGTGAAGGGCACCAAAAGTCCGGTAGTTGACATCAGTTTCCCGGAAATTGAGAAATTTGATCGCCTGCCAGAGCCGCGTGCAGATGGCCCTTCCGCCTTTGTCTCGATCATGGAAGGCTGCAACAAATATTGTACGTTCTGCGTGGTGCCCTACACCCGTGGCGAAGAAGTCAGCCGTCCAAGTGATGATATCCTGTATGAAATCGCTCAACTGGCGTCTCAGGGCGTGCGTGAGGTCAACCTGCTTGGTCAGAACGTGAATGCCTATCGTGGGGACACCTTTGACGGCGGCGTCTGCTCTTTCGCCGATCTGCTGCGCCTGGTGGCGGCGATTGATGGCATCGACCGCATTCGCTTCACCACCAGCCACCCGATTGAGTTCACAGACGACATTATTGCCGTTTACCGTGATACGCCTGAACTGGTGAGCTTCCTGCATTTGCCGGTGCAAAGTGGGTCAGACCGCATTCTGACCTTGATGAAGCGCTCCCATACGGCGCTGGAATACAAGTCCACTATCCGTAAGCTGCTTGCCGCACGCCCGGCAATGCAGATGAGCTCCGACTTTATCATCGGCTTCCCAGGTGAAACCCAGCAGGACTTTGAGCAGACCATGAAGCTGATTGGCGAAATCAACTTCGATACCAGCTTCAGCTTTATCTACTCTGCCCGTCCAGGCACCCCGGCTGCGGATTTACCGGACGACGTCAGCGAGGCCGAGAAAAAAGAGCGTCTGTGGTTGCTGCAACAGCGCATTAACCAGCAGGTGATGAACTGGAGCCGCAGCAAGCTGGGTACGGTTCAGCGCATCCTGGTGGAAAGACTCTCCCGCAGAAACGTGATGGAGCTTGCCGGGCGTACCGAATGCAACCGTGTGGTTAACTTCGAAGGAACGCCGGAAATGATTGGTAAATTCGTCGATGTGGAAATCGTCGAGGTCCACACTAATTCGATGCGCGGCGTGGTGGTGTTGAAAGAAGAACAGATGACCCTGCGTTCGGTTGAAGCCCCTGCCGCCGTTATTGCCCGCACCCGCAAAGAAAATGAGCTTGGCGTCGGGACTTTCCAGCCTTGAATCCGCGAATAATTGCGGCGGGCCTCGCAGGTTCGCCGCAACAAATCATCGGCTTACCCTTGCTTTCCGCAAGCGGAGCCCAAATATGTTCTTCAGTGCTTGCGCCTTTTGGCTGCGCCATAAATACTTTCGTTATGGTCCGAAACCTGAAGACGTTGATAGCGCCTGATTATCCTCCTCAACTGGCCCTGCGCGACCCAAAGGATTAGTTTGAATATTGAAACACGCGAAATTACGTTAGAGCCAACAGACAACACCCGTCTGCTGAGCCTGTGTGGCCCTTTTGACGACAACATCAAACAGCTTGAGCGACGTCTGGGGATTGAGATCAACCGTCGTGACAGTGCCTTTAAGCTGGTTGGCAAAGCACTGATTGTTGATGCGGCTGCGCGTATCCTGCGAGATTTATATGTGGATACCGCGCCGGTGCGGGGTCATATCCCGGATATCGATCCTGAGCAAATTCATCTGGCGATCAAAGAAAGCCGCGTGCTTGAGCAAACTGCAGAGAGCATTCCGGAGTTTGGCAAAGCGGTCAATATCAAGACCAAGCGCGGTGTGATTAAGCCTCGTACGCAGAACCAGGCTCAGTATGTAGCCAGTGTCCTCGACCACGATATCACCTTCGGCGTGGGCCCAGCGGGAACAGGGAAAACCTATCTGGCGGTGGCTGCGGCGGTAGATGCGCTGGAGCGCCAGGAAGTTCGCCGTATCATGCTGACTCGTCCAGCGGTTGAAGCGGGTGAGAAACTGGGCTTCCTGCCTGGCGATCTGAGCCAAAAAGTCGATCCTTATTTGCGCCCGCTTTATGATGCCCTGTTTGAAATGTTGGGCTTCGAGCGCGTAGAGAAATTGATCGAGCGAAACGTGATTGAGGTCGCCCCGCTGGCTTATATGCGTGGCCGTACGCTGAACGATGCCTTCATCATTCTGGATGAGGCTCAGAACACCACCATTGAACAAATGAAGATGTTCCTGACCCGTATTGGGTTCAATTCCAAAGCGGTCATCACCGGTGATGTCACCCAGATTGACCTTCCACGTAATCTGAAGTCTGGCCTGCGTCATGCCATTGAAGTGCTTTCTGATGTAGAAGATATCAGCTTTAACTTCTTCCACAGTGAAGACGTGGTCCGTCACCCCGTGGTGGCGAAAGTGGTTATTGCTTATGAAGCCTGGGAAGCCGCCGATCAAAAACGGCGTGATGCGCAGGCCGAAGAGCGAAAACGTGAAGCGCTGGCCCTGCAACAGGCTGCGCAGGAGCAGAAATGAGCACCGTAATTCTCGATTTACAACTAGCCTGCGAGAAACCCGCAGGCTTACCGGCAGAATCTGATTTTCGCCGCTGGCTGGAAGCGGTTTTGCCGCAGTTCCAGGAAGAGAGTGAGGTTACCGTTCGCGTAGTGGATGAAGCCGAAAGCCATGAGCTGAATCACACCTATCGCGGCAAAGATAAACCGACCAATGTGCTCTCTTTTCCGTTCGAAGCCCCGCCGGGTATTGAGCTTCCGCTGCTGGGCGACCTGATTATTTGTCGCCAGGTTGTGGAGAAAGAAGCCGCCGAGCAGGAGAAGCCCGTGCTGGCGCATTGGGCCCATATGGTGGTGCATGGCAGTCTGCATTTGCTGGGCTATGACCACATTGAAGATGACGAAGCTGACGAGATGGAATCGATCGAGACCGAGATAATGCTTGCTCTTGGTTATGACGATCCGTACATTTCGGAGAAAGAGTTACCCTAAGCAGGCCCCTGGCCTGATATGTCCCTGGCCTGTGCAACCGGCAGGCAGGGATATCCCATCACACGACAAGAGTGACCAAACCAAAACGCCATGAGCGATGACCATTCACAGAACAACGACAGTCCCAGTACTAAAAAGGGATTTTTCACCCTTATCCTCAACCAGCTGTTCCACGGTGAGCCCAAAAACCGCGACGAACTGCTGGAGCTGATCCGCGATTCTGAACAGAACGATCTGATCGATCCGGACACCCGCGACATGCTTGAAGGCGTGATGGATATTGCCGATCAGCGCGTGCGTGACATCATGATCCCTCGCTCGCAGATGGTTACCCTGAAGCGCAACCAGTCACTTGAAGAGTGCCTGGACGTGATCATTGAATCCGCTCACTCCCGTTACCCGGTGATCAGCGAAGATAAAGATCATGTTGAAGGGATTCTGATGGCCAAAGATTTGCTGCCTTTTATGAGCAGCGGATCTTCTCCCTTCAGCGTGGAAAAAGTGCTTCGTCCGGCTGTAGTTGTGCCAGAGAGCAAGCGCGTTGACCGTATGCTGAAAGAGTTCCGTTCGCAGCGCTACCATATGGCGATTGTGATCGATGAATTTGGTGGCGTCTCAGGACTGGTCACCATTGAAGATATTCTGGAACTGATCGTTGGCGAAATCGAAGATGAGTATGACGATGAAGAAGATCGTGATATCCGTCAGCTGAGTCGTCATACCTATACCCTTCGTGCGCTCACCCCCATTGAAGACTTCAATGACGTGTTTGAAACCAACTTCAGCGATGATGAGGTCGACACTATAGGCGGTCTGGTGATGCAGGCCTTTGGTCATTTGCCTGCCCGTGGGGAGAGCATTGAGATCGAAGGTTATCAGTTCAAGGTCGCTATGGCCGACAGCCGCCGGATCATCCAGGTCCACGTCAGAATTCCGGAAAACTCGCCGCAACCGATACTGGAAGAATAATTTTCTTATGGCTATTGCCTCACTGTACCAGCGCCAGCGGGTCCGCCTGCTTTTAGCGCTGATAACGGGTGCCCTTGGCACCCTGTCGTTTTCGCCTTATGATTTTTGGCCTGCCGCGCTGGTCTCCCTGGCTGGTTTGCTGGCGTTGACCCTTGACCGCTCTACTCGTCAGGCAACGGCGATTGGTTTTGTCTGGGGAATGGGGCTGTTTGGCAGCGGTATAAACTGGGTGTATGTCAGTATCGCCACCTTTGGCGGTATGCCTGGCCCGGTAAATGTGTTCCTGGTCGTGCTGCTGGCGGCGTATCTGTCGCTGTTCACCCTGCTCTTTGCCGCCCTGCTCAACCGGTTGTTCCCTAAAACATCACTGGTGCGTCTGGTCGTAGCGGCGCCCGTTTTATGGCAAATCACCGAGTTCCTGCGTGGATGGATCCTGACTGGCTTCCCCTGGTTGCAGTTTGGCTACAGCCAGATTGATGGGCCGCTGAAAGGTCTGGGCCCGTTATTTGGCGTTGAAGGCATTACCTTCGTGCTGATGATCGTCTCCGGACTGGCGGTCTATGCGGCGGTAAAACGTCACTGGGTTGCCGGTATTATCGCGCTGGCGTTGCTGCTGCTTCCGTGGCCGCTGCGTCAGATCAGCTGGTATCAGGCAATGCCCGATCGTGAAGTGAATATCGCGCTGGTGCAGGGCAATATTCCGCAGTCGATGAAGTGGGATCCGAATCAGCTGATTAACTCGCTGAAAACCTATACTTCACTCAGCCGTCCTTACGTGGGTAAAGCGCCGATCATTATCTGGCCTGAATCCGCCATTTCCGATCTGGAGTCCAACCAGCAGCCGTTCCTCAAATCCATTGATCAAGAGTTGCGGGAAAATGGCAGCAGTCTGATTACCGGTATTGTGGACTCTCGTCTGGAGAATAATCGCTACCACGACTACAACTCGATCATTGTGCTCGGCGGGGAGACACCTTACGACTACAACAGTACTAACCGTTACCAGAAAAACCATCTGGTGCCGTTTGGCGAGTTTGTGCCGCTGGAAACGTTGCTGCGCCCGCTGGCACCGTTCTTCGATTTGCCGATGTCCTCTTTCAGCCGTGGCTCTTATATCCAGCCCCAGCTGAAGGTGGCTGGCTACAATCTGACAGCCGCTATCTGCTATGAGATTGTTCTGGGCCAGCAGGTCAGGGATAACTTCCGGCCGGACACGGATTTCCTGCTGACAATCTCTAACGATGCCTGGTTTGGCCACTCGATTGGTCCATGGCAGCACTTCCAGATGGCGAGAATGCGTGCCCTGGAATTGGGCAGACCTTTGCTGCGCGACACCAACAACGGCGTGACCGCAGTGGTTAATGCCGATGGCGATGCGGTAGAGATGATCCCGCAATTCCAGTCAGGGGTGCTTTCAACGAAGATCACGCCAACCCAGGGACTGACGCCGTATGCACGCTATGGTAACTGGCCTGTCTGGATCATCACCCTGCTCTTCGGGGCGGGTGCGGTGATTACAGGATTCAGAAACCGCCGTTAATCTCCTGTCAGATGTGACACCAGAACGCTGAACCTTCGGGTTTGGCGTTTTTTTTGCTCCCTTTCCGGCTGCTACCCTCAAGCAGATCCTGCTGGTAAATGATTCGCTACAAACATTTTGGCACGACGATTGCAAAACATTACGGCGAACTCGCTGATTAGTCTGCATAAAGCTTTGCATAAGCGTTCCCGCACCATTGTGGCTCAATGATTGCCCCAGGGCGGAGCATTGTTTTTAACAATGCCTTTATTTGGTGCGGCACGCTTCGCAAAAAAGAAACTTTCTTGTTTCATCGTTTTAACATTCGGCTATGTTATGACTATTCAGGGGGCGATTACGTCCTGGGATAAAAAGAAAAGCAGCAGTTAATAAACATAACATCACAATCGGCGCAATTTTATGACGCCCTTAAACGAAGGAGTTGGAGATGAAATTACGGAAATTAGGCTTGTGCCTGGCACTGGCTGGCCTTGCATCCGGTATCGCCCATGCAGAAGATGCACCACAATCTCCCACCTTAGACAAAATCGCTAAAAATGGCGTCATTGTCGTGGGACACCGTGAGTCTTCTGTTCCTTTCTCTTACTACGATAATCAGCAAAAAGTTGTCGGCTACTCGCAGGACTATTCCAATGCCATCGTGGCAGCGATTAAAGCCAAACTGAACAAACCCGATTTGCAGGTAAAAATGCTGCCGATCACCTCTCAAAACCGTATCCCGCTGTTGCAAAACGGCACCTATGATTTTGAGTGTGGGTCAACCACCAACAACGTTGAGCGCCAGAAACAGGCAGCCTTCTCGGACACTATCTTTGTTATCGGCACCCGTTTGCTGGTGAAGAAAGGCGGTCCAGTTAAGGACTTCGCGGACCTGAAAGGGAAAACCGTTGTCGTGACTTCAGGCACCACGTCCGAAATTCTGCTGAACAAGCTGAATGACGAGAAGAAAATGGAGATGCGCATCATTAGCGCCAAAGACCACGGTGACTCCTTCCGTACGCTGGAAAGTGGTCGCGCCGTAGCCTTTATGATGGATGATGCCCTGCTGGCTGGCGAACGTGCTAAAGCCAAAAAGCCTGATAACTGGGAAATCGTGGGTACACCACAGTCGAAAGAAGCTTACGGTTGTATGCTGCGTAAAGATGACGCCGGCTTTAAACAGCTGATGGATGGCACCATTGCCAAAGCACAGACTTCCGGTGAAGCCGCAAAGTGGTTTGATAAGTGGTTCAGCAACCCGATCCCACCGAAAAACCTCAACATGAATTTCGCCTTGTCTGACGATATGAAAGCGACATTCAAAACGCCAAATGACAAGGCACTGAACTAATAATGAAAATAAGGGCAGCCGCTGGTTGCCCTATGATTGTTGAAAACAGGCTCGGACAGACAACAGCCTGAATAATCTGTAGCAACAAGCTGCGGATAGTCAGGCGAAGGTACGAAGTGGTCGTTCCCCATAACGTGCAACAGAGCCTCTCATCAATCTTCAGGGTAGCCTCGCTACCCTTTTTTTCTTCCGGAGTTATTTATGTCAATCGATTGGAACTGGGGTATTTTTCTGCAAGAAGCCCCCTTCGGGAATACCACCTATCTGGGGTGGCTGTGGTCCGGTTTTCAGGTCACCATTGCTGTGTCAGTTTGTGCGTGGATTATCGCCCTTTTGGTCGGTTCGCTGTTTGGTATTTTGCGTACCGTGCCCAACCGTCTGCTTTCCACTCTCGGCACTTTATACGTTGAACTCTTCCGTAATATCCCGCTGATTGTGCAATTCTTTATCTGGTATCTGGTGATCCCTGAACTGCTACCGGAAAGTATTGGCACCTGGTTTAAATCCGAACTGGATCCGAATATTCAGTTCTTCACCTGCTCGGTGCTTTGCCTGGGCCTGTTTACCGCCGCACGCGTGTGCGAGCAGGTTCGCGCAGCGATCCAGTCTCTGCCTTCAGGTCAGAAGAATGCCGGGCTGGCGATGGGCCTGACGCTGCCACAGACCTATCGTTATGTGCTGTTACCTAACGCCTATCGCGTGATTGTGCCGCCGATGACCTCAGAGATGCTGAACCTGGTCAAGAACTCCGCTATTGCCTCAACTATTGGTCTGGTGGATATGGCCGCCCAGGCAGGCAAGCTGTTGGATTACTCCGCTCATGCCTACGAATCCTTTACCGCTATTACCCTTGCCTACGTTGGCATCAATATCGTGATTATGCTGCTGATGAGTCTGGTAGAACGTAAGGTTCGCCTGCCTGGCGGCATGGGAGGCAAATAATGTACGAATTTGACTGGAGCACGATTGTTCCGAACCTGCCTTATCTGATGAACGGCATGGTCATTACCCTCAAGATTACGGTTACCGCCGTGATTTTTGGCATCGTCTGGGGAACTCTGCTGGCGGTGATGCGCCTGTCGAGCTTTAAACCGATCAGCTGGTTTGCCCGGCTTTACGTTAACCTCTTCCGCTCCGTGCCGCTGGTCATGGTGCTGCTGTGGTTCTACCTGGTGGTGCCCAGCTTCCTGCAAAACGTGCTTGGCCTGTCGCCAAAAACCGATATCCGCCTGATCTCTGCGATGGTGGCGTTCTCTCTGTTTGAGGCCGCTTACTATTCCGAAATCATTCGTGCCGGTATTTTGAGTATCGCCGGGGGCCAGGGGAATGCCGCGCTGGCTCTAGGCATGACTCGCTGGCAGTCCATGCAGCTGATTATCCTGCCTCAGGCGTTTCGCGCCATGGTGCCGCTGCTGCTGACTCAGGGCATCGTCCTGTTCCAGGATACCTCGCTGGTTTACGTGCTCAGCCTTGCCGACTTCTTCAGGACTGCCGACACCATCGGCATTAACAACGGGACTGAAATTGAGATGGTGCTGTTTGCCGGTGCGGTTTACTTCGTTATCAGCCTTAGCGCTTCGCTGTTGGTCAGCTATTTAAAGAAAAAAAGGACGGTTTAAATGATTACCCTGAAAAATGTTTCGAAGTGGTATGGTCACTTTCAGGTGCTGACCGACTGCTCAACCGAAGTGAAGAAAGGCGAAGTAGTGGTAGTCTGCGGCCCGTCTGGTTCCGGTAAATCCACGCTGATCAAAACGGTAAACGGGTTAGAGCCGATTCAGGAAGGCAAGATTGAAGTTAACGGCACCGCCGTGAACGACAAAAAGACCAATCTGGCCCAGCTACGTTCTAAAGTCGGCATGGTATTCCAGCATTTTGAGCTGTTTCCGCACCTGACCATCGTTGAGAACCTGACGCTGGCGCAGGTGAAAGTGCTGAAGCGCAACAAAGAGGAAGCTCGTCAGAAAGGACTGAAACTGCTGGAGCGTGTGGGTCTTTCTGCTCATGCTAACAAGCATCCAGGCCAGCTTTCAGGGGGTCAACAGCAGCGTGTGGCTATCGCTCGTGCGCTCTGCATGGATCCGATCGCCATGCTGTTCGATGAGCCGACGTCTGCGCTTGATCCAGAGATGATCAACGAAGTGCTGGATGTGATGGTGGAACTGGCCAATGAAGGGATGACCATGATGGTGGTGACCCACGAAATGGGCTTTGCCCGCAAAGTGGCCAACCGGGTGATCTTTATGGATGAGGGGAAAATTGTGGAAGATTCGGCCAAGGACGACTTCTTTAACAATCCTCAGTCCGATCGTGCAAAAGACTTCCTCGCCAAGATCCTGCATTAATCTGTAAATCAGGGCGGAACGCTCCGCCCTGATCTTTAAGGTTCAAAAGGTTGCCGCTGGAACTGGTCGTTACCGCATTCCGGGCAGCGTGTCAGCGTTTCTGGGGTATAAATCGCCCGGGTAAACTGACACTGTTCACACACTAAATTCCCCAGACCGACCACCTCACCACTTTGATACACGCCATGATGATTCAGGTCCTGGAACACTTCGCGCCACTCTAACTGACTTTTGTCAGTGATATCAGCCAGCTCTTTCCACACGCTTTCCCGGATGATGCGCATAAACACGCTGTCGCCTGCATCATCCTGATTCTCGGTGTAGCTGCGGGCAAACTCCTCCAGATCCCGTCGGACGGCACGGGTGACATCCTCAATCTGGCTGCGGGTTAACTCCCCGCGATTGTTCATTCTCTGCCTGGCACTCTCTACCAAAGCATCAATATCATGCTCTCCCCGGTTGATCCTCTCGGTCAGCGAAGAGACCAGTTCACGATAGTACTGAGCGACCTTGTTCATTTTTTCTCCTTAACGTACCAATACGTTATGGAGTAATTCTAGCTTCGATCAAAAAATTGCACCTGACCAGCTGCCAAAATTGCCTGCTCTCTTCCAGCTTACAGAGAAATGCCGAATGTCTGGGCGGTTACTGTTGTTGCAGCAGGGGCGGATCAGCTATGCTATGCGGATCTGAACGAACTCATAAAGTTTACAAAGGACCACTGGCTGCCATGCAAGAGCAATACCGCCCGGAAGAGATAGAATCCCACGTCCAACAGCACTGGGATGAGAAGCAAACGTTCAAAGTGACCGAAGAGGAAGGTAAAGAGAAGTACTACTGCCTCTCCATGCTGCCCTATCCTTCTGGCCGCCTACATATGGGCCACGTTCGTAACTACACCATCGGTGATGTGATCTCCCGCTACCAGCGCATGCTGGGCAAGAACGTGTTGCAGCCAATCGGCTGGGATGCGTTTGGTCTGCCTGCGGAAGGCGCAGCGGTAAAAAACAACACGGCTCCAGCTCCATGGACCTACGACAACATTGCTTACATGAAGAACCAGCTTAAATTGCTGGGCTTCGGCTATGACTGGAACCGTGAGCTGGCAACCTGTCAGCCTGAGTACTATCGCTGGGAACAGTGGTTCTTCACCAAGCTGTATGAAAAAGGCCTGGTCTATAAGAAGACTTCAGCGGTTAACTGGTGCCCGACTGACCAGACGGTGCTGGCGAACGAACAGGTGATTGATGGCTGCTGTTGGCGCTGCGATACCAAAGTAGAACGCAAAGAGATCCCACAGTGGTTTGTTAAAATCACCGATTATGCTGATGAACTGTTGAATGACCTGGACACGCTGGAAAGCTGGCCTGAGCAGGTTAAAACCATGCAGCGTAACTGGATCGGCCGCTCTGAAGGGGTTGAAATCACCTTTGATGTGGCAGACAGCAGCGAAAAGCTGAGCGTCTACACCACCCGTCCTGACACCTTTATGGGCGTGACCTACCTGGCCGTGGCGGCGGGTCATCCGCTGGCAGCACAGGCCGCTGCGTCCAACCCGGCGCTGGCAGATTTTATCGCCGAATGCCGTAACACCAAGGTGGCCGAAGCGGAAATGGCGACCATGGAGAAAAAAGGCATGGCGACCGGCATGTTTGCCTTGCATCCGTTGTCCGGCGAGAAGCTGCCTGTCTGGGTCGCTAACTTTGTGCTGATGGAATACGGTACGGGCGCAGTCATGGCTGTTCCAGGCCACGACCAGCGTGACTGGGAGTTCGCCACTAAATACGCCCTTACTATCAAACCAGTGATCCTGAACGCGGATGGCAGCGAGCCGGACCTGACCGACTCGGCAATGACCGAGAAAGGCACGCTGTTCAACTCAGGCGAGTTTGATGGCCTGTCTTATGAAGACGGCTTCAACGCGATTGCTGAAAAACTGGCCGCCGAAGGCGTTGGCGAGCGTAAAGTGAATTACCGCCTGCGCGACTGGGGTGTTTCACGCCAGCGTTACTGGGGCGCACCAATCCCGATGGTGACGCTGGAAGACGGCACCGTAATGCCAACACCAGAAGATCAGCTGCCGGTTATCCTGCCAGAAGACGTGGTTATGGATGGCATCAACAGCCCAATCAAAGCCGATCCAGAGTGGGCAAAAACCACCGTTAACGGCCAGCCTGCGCTGCGCGAAACCGATACCTTTGATACCTTCATGGAATCATCCTGGTATTACGCGCGCTACACCTGCCCGGACTATGACAAAGGCATGCTGGACCCGGCTGCGGCTAACTACTGGCTGCCAGTAGACCAGTATGTTGGCGGTATCGAACACGCCATCATGCACCTGCTCTACTTCCGCTTCTTCCACAAACTGCTGCGTGACGCTGGCCTGGTTACCTCGAACGAACCTGCCAAGCGCCTGCTTTGCCAGGGCATGGTTCTGGCCGATGCCTTCTACTACCTTGGCACCAGCGGAGAGCGTAACTGGGTTTCCCCGGTGGATGTTACCCTGGAGCGTGATGAGAAAGGCCGCGTGACCAAAGCAACCGACGCAACTGGCCGTGAGCTGGTTTACGCCGGTATGAGCAAAATGTCGAAGTCGAAAAACAACGGCATTGACCCGCAGGTGATGGTTGAGCGCTACGGTGCGGATACCGTCCGTCTGTTTATGATGTTCGCTTCCCCTGCAGAAATGACCCTGGAATGGCAGGAATCCGGTGTGGAAGGCGCAAACCGCTTCCTGAAACGCGTCTGGAGACTGGCCTTCGAGCACAGCGAAAAAGGCCCGACCGTTGCACTGGATATCGCCAGCCTCAACGACGATCAAAAAACGCTGCGCCGCGAGCTGCACAAAACCATCGCTAAAGTGTCCGATGATATCGGTCGCCGTCAGACCTTCAATACCGCCATTGCGGCGATTATGGAGTTGATGAATAAGCTGACCCGTGCCCCGCAGGAAAGCGAGCAAGATCGCGCGCTGATGCAAGAAGCGCTGCAATCAGTGGTTCGTCTGCTGTATCCATTTACCCCTCATGCCTGCTTCTCGCTGTGGCAGGCTCTGGGTGGCGAAGGTGACGTAGACAACGCACCATGGCCGCAGGCGGATGAAGAAGCCATGGTGGAAGATTCTCTGCTGGTGGTGGTGCAGGTTAATGGTAAAGTGCGTGGCAAAATTACCGTTCCGGCTGATGCCACCAAGGAACAGGTTAAGGCTCGTGCATTGCAGGAGCACCTTGTTGCCAAGTACGTTGATGGCACCACCATTCGTAAAGAAATTTACGTACCGGGCAAATTACTTAACCTGGTCGTGGGTTGATGTCAGGAGGAATTGTGCGACATCCGATTTTATCTGTGATGCTGGGTCTTGCGGTGTTAGCCACCGCAGGTTGTGGCTTCCATCTGCGTGGGACCACTTCGGTCCCGACAGAAATGAAAACCATGATCCTGGACACCAACGATCCTTATGGCCCACTGACACGAGTTGTTCGTGAACAGTTGCGCCTGAATAACGTCACTGTCCTGGACGGAGCGACCGTAACGGCTGCGCAGGAAGGAACTACGGTAACGTCGCAAGATGGAACTGCCTCAGCAATGCAGGATGGGACCAACGTGCCTTCGCAGAGCAGCACTGAGGTACCTTCCCAGAGCAGTACTGAGGTTCCTTCCCAGAGCAGCACGACTGTGACGCCAGAAACCGATCCTGCACGCAAGAATATTCCTTCGTTACGCCTGTTGGGGGCGACTCAGGGCCGTGATACTGCCTCGATCTTCCAGGACGGGAAAACGGCTGAGTACTCAATGTACATGACCGTGCGTGCTCAGGTATTGGTGCCTAATAAAGGGATTTATCCAATCAGCGCGACCGTTTATCGTTCGTTCTTTGATAACCCGCTGGCAGCATTGGCGAAGGATTCTGAGCAGAACATTATCATTGAAGAAATGCGTACCCAGGCGGCTCAACAGCTGGTGCGTAAATTGTTGACGGTACATGCGGCTGAAGATGACCCTTCGATCAATACGCTCGACAATGCCCCGGCAGCCGTTGATCAGACCAACCCTGCTTCAGGCCTGCCAGACAGCTCACTGGCAAGATGATCAGGATTTACCCTGAGCAACTCAGCGCGCAGCTCCATGAGGGGCTGCGCGCTTGTTACATTCTGGCCGGTAACGAACCGCTTCTGTTGCAGGAATCTCAGGATGCCGTGCGGGCTGCTGCGCAAAAGCAGGCGTTTACCGAGCACTTCAGCGTCGTTATTGATGCTCACACAGACTGGAACGCGATCTTTTCTACGTGCCAGGCCTTAAGCCTGTTTGCCAGCCGTCAAACGCTGCTGCTGACGCTGCCAGAAAACGGCCCAAATGCGGCCATGGCAGAACAACTTGTCACCCTCTCCTCTTTGTTACATGCCGATATTCTGCTGATCTTGCGGGCGGCCAAACTGACCAAAGCGCAGGAGAACAGTGCCTGGTTCAAAGCGCTGAGCACCAGTGGCGTGTTAGTGCCCTGTCAGACGCCGGAACAGGCTCAGCTGCCACGCTGGGTGAGCACTCGCGCAAAGAGCCTCAAACTCAGCGTAGACGATGCCGCTGTTCAGCTGCTCTGCTACTGTTATGAAGGTAACCTGCTGGCGTTGGCCCAGGCGCTGGAACGGCTGTCGCTGTTATGGCCAGACGGAAAGCTAACTCTGCCAAGGGTTGAGCAAGCCGTCAACGATGCCGCTCACTTTACGCCTTTCCATTGGGTGGATGCGCTACTGGCGGGAAAAAGTAAACGGGCTCAACATATTTTGCGCCAGATGCAGGCGGAAGAGAGCGAGCCAGTGATCTTACTGCGCACCGTGCAAAGAGAACTGATGATGCTACTGACGTTACAACGGCAAATGGCAAAAACACCGATCAGAACCCTGTTTGACCAGCACCGCGTCTGGCAAAACCGCCGTCCTTTGTTCAGTGAGGCGCTGCAACGTCTTTCAACCCGGCAGTTAGCTCAGGCTATTCATCTACTGACCCGGATTGAGCTGACGCTGAAGCAGGATTATGGTCAGTCAGTCTGGTCAGATCTTGAAACGCTGTCGTTGCTGATCTGCCAGCCCTCTTTCCCCGAGCATTTCTGCGATGTCTGAGCCCGTAACCTTAGAAGCCTTGTTCGGTGGCACCTTTGATCCGATCCACTTTGGCCACCTGAGGCCAGTAGAAGTTCTGGCGACTCAGGTCGGGCTGAACAAGGTCACGTTATTGCCCAATAATGTGCCGCCTCATCGCCCGCAGCCGGAGGCCAGTCCTTCACAAAGGGTAGAGATGGTGAAACTGGCGATAGCGAACTCGCCGCTGTTCGCTGTGGATCTGCGAGAAATGCAGCGCGATACCCCGTCTTTCACCGTTGATACACTTGCGGAACTGCGCGCAGAACGGGGCGACAAACAGCCGCTGGCCTTCATCATCGGTCAGGATTCTTTGCTAACCTTACACAAATGGTCCCGCTGGGAAGAACTTCTTAGCCTGTGCCATTTACTGGTCTGCAAACGTCCGGGGTATGACAGCACGATGGAAACCCCTGCCTTACAGCGCTGGCTTGAAAATCATCAGACTCTCCGTGCTGAATCATTGCATCAGAAAGCCTGCGGTAAGATTTTCCTGGCTGAAACGCCGCTGGTCTCCATCTCCGCCACGGAAATTCGCGAGCGCCTGCACAGCGGGCAATCTTGCGATGATCTGATCCCTCCGGCAGTTTCGGCCTATATCCTTGCAGCAGGTTTATATCGCAAGCCCTGAGCTCGTGGTATACTTCGCCGCTAAATTTTCTGGAGTACTCCGGAAACATCATTTTTCGGTCATCCCCGCCGCAGGGCGCAGGACAACCGCTCCGACTAAAAAAACCCAAGGGGAACCTTTTGCAAGGTAAAGCACTCCAAGACTTCGTCATTGATAAATTAGACGATTTAAAAGGCCAGGACATCGTTGCTGTAGATGTTCAAGGCAAATCAAGTATCACCGATTGCATGATTATCTGCACCGGCACCTCCACTCGTCATGTGGCTTCTATTGCTGATCACGTTGTTCAGGAATCTCGTGCTGCAGGCGTTGAAACCTTTGCCGTTGCGGGTAAAGCCGCTGCAGACTGGGTTGTTGTCGATCTGGGTGAAGTGATTGTTCACGTCATGCAGGAAGAGAGCCGCCAGCTTTACGAACTCGAAAAGCTCTGGAACTAAGCTGTGAAATTGCAGTTGGTTGCCGTCGGCACCAAAATGCCGGACTGGGTGCAAACCGGATTCCTGGAGTATCTGCGTCGTTTTCCTAAAGACATGCCTCTGGAACTGACTGAAGTTCAGGCTGGCAAGCGCGGTAAAAATGCCGACATCAAACGCATTCTTGAAAAAGAGGGCGAAATGATGCTGGCAGCGACCGGCAAAGGGAACCGCATTGTTACCCTGGACATTCCAGGGCAGCCGTGGGAAACGCCCCATTTAGCCACTCAGCTTGAACGTTGGAAGCTGGATGGCCGTGATGTCAGCCTGCTGATTGGTGGACCGGAAGGTCTGTCTCCAGCTTGCAAAGCAGCCGCTGAGCAATGCTGGTCACTTTCCGCGCTTACCCTGCCCCATCCGCTGGTGCGGGTGCTGGTTGCGGAGAGTTTGTATCGTGCATGGAGCATCACAGCAAATCACCCTTACCATCGGGAATAGACCATAGGACCAACCGGATACACTTAAGCAGCGGATGAAATTACAACGTAACTCTTTTCGTGACTACACTGCCGAACAGTCTCTTTTTGTTCGTCGGGCGCTGATCGCTTTTATTGGCATTATCGTGCTTTCCGGTATCCTGGTGGTCAATCTGTACCACCTGCAAATTATTCGCTACACCGATTACAGTACTCGTTCCAACGACAACCGGATTAAACTGGTGCCTGTCGCTCCCAGCCGCGGGATTATTTTTGACCGCAACGGCCTGCCCCTTGCCCTGAACCGCACCATTTATCAGATTGAGCTGGTGCCCGAAAAGGTCGACGACCTTGAAAAGACCTTGCTTGCTCTGCGCCCCATTGTCGACTTAAGTGACGAAGACCTTGTCGCCTTTGAGAAAGAGCGTAAGCGTTCACGCCGCTTTACCTCTATCCCGGTTAAAACCGCGCTGAACGATGTGCAGGTCGCCCGTTTTGCCGTCAATCAGTACGCTTTCCCCGGCGTAGAAGTGAAAGGCTATCAACGCCGCTATTACCCTTATAACTCTGCCCTGACCCATGTGTTGGGGTATGTCTCCAAAATCAACGACCGTGATGTTGACCGCCTGGATAAAGAAGGCAAATGGCCAAACTATGCCGCCACGCACGATATCGGCAAGCTGGGTATCGAACGTTATTACGAAGATATGCTGCACGGCAAAACGGGCTATGAAGAAGTTGAAGTGAATAACCGTGGCCGGGTTATCCGTCAGCTGCACGAACAGTCCCCTCAGGCAGGCCAGGACATTTACCTGACCATTGACCTGAAACTGCAACAGTATATTGAAACACTGCTGGCTGGCAGTCGTGCTGCCGTGGTGGTTACCGACCCGCGCAATGGCGACATTCTGGCGATGGTTTCCATGCCAAGCTACGATCCCAACCTGTTTGTAGATGGCATCAGCAGTACCGACTACAACATGCTGCTGAATGACCCGAACCGGCCGCTGATAAACCGTGCGACTCAGGGTGCTTATCCCCCGGCTTCTACGGTAAAACCTTACATTGCGGTGTCAGCATTAACAGCGGGCGTCATCACCAAAAATACCAGCCTCTTTGATCCAGGATGGTGGCAGTTACCGGGCTCCGAGAAGCGCTTCCGTGACTGGAAACACTGGGGCCACGGTCGTCTTAACGTCACCAAATCTCTGGAAGAGTCTGCGGATACCTTTTTCTATCAGGTTGCTTACGACATGGGCATCGATCGCCTTGGCGAGTGGATGAACAAGTTTGGTTACGGGCACCTGACCGGGATTGACCTGACAGAAGAAACCCCAGGCAACATGCCAACCCGTGAATGGAAGCAGAAACGCTTCAAAAAGCCCTGGTATCAGGGTGACACCATTCCGGTGGGGATTGGCCAGGGTTACTGGACCGCTACGCCGGTGCAAATGAATAAAGCCATGATGACGCTCATCAACGATGGCGTGGTGAAAACCCCCCACCTGATGCAGTCTAACGTAGTGAATAACGTGCGCGTCCCTTATCGCCAGCCTGAATCGCCACCGATTGCCGACATTCATTCTGGCAACTGGGAAATCGCGAAAGATGGCATGTACGGCGTGGCGAACCGCCCGAACGGCACAGCCAGAAAAAGCTTCTCTGATGCGCCTTACAAGATTGCGGCTAAATCCGGTACTGCTCAGGTCTATGGCCTGAAAGCCAATGAAACTTACAACGCGCATAAAATCGCTGAACACCTGCGAGACCACAAGCTGATGACCGCCTTTGCTCCTTACGACAAGCCGCGTGTGGCTGTCACAATCATTTTGGAGAATGGCGGCGCAGGCCCGGCCGTAGGCACAATCATGCGCCAGATTCTGGACCATATTATGCTTGGTGATAACAATACCGACCTGCCGGACGCTGCCCCAGTGCCCTCCGGCTATGAGGGTGAATAGTCATGAACGATCGTCACCATAAACGCACCATCTGGACCAGGATTCATGTCGACCCGACATTCTTTATTCTGATCTTTGCCCTGCTGGTCTACAGCGCATTAGTGATCTGGAGCGCCAGTGGCCAGGATCCGGGCATGATGGAGCGTAAAATCGGCCAGATCGCCATGGGTGTGGTGATCATGCTGGTGATGGCGCAGATCCCGCCTCGCGTTTACGAAGGGTGGGCGCCCTATCTCTATATCATCACGGTGATCCTGCTGGTTGCCGTGGATGCGTTTGGCCACATCAGTAAAGGTGCGCAGCGTTGGCTGGATTTGGGCTTTGTGCGCTTCCAGCCCTCTGAGATTGCCAAAATAGCGGTTCCCCTGATGGTCGCGCGGTTTATCAACCGCGATGTCTGTCCGCCGACGCTAAAAAATACCGCTATAGCGCTGGTGCTGATCTTTATGCCTACGCTGCTGGTAGCGGCGCAGCCTGACCTGGGAACCTCCATTCTTATTGCCGCTTCGGGGCTGTTTGTTCTGTTCCTCTCCGGCATGAGCTGGAAGCTGATAGCGGTGGCTGTCCTAATGGTGGCGGCCTTTGTGCCGGTGCTGTGGTTCTTCCTGATGCATGACTATCAACGCGACCGTGTGATGATGTTACTGGATCCGGAGAGCGACCCGCTGGGCGCCGGTTATCACATTATTCAGTCTAAAATCGCCATTGGTTCTGGTGGGTTGCGCGGCAAAGGCTGGCTGCACGGCACTCAGTCCCAGCTGGAATTTTTACCCGAACGCCACACTGACTTTATCTTTGCCGTACTGGCTGAAGAATTAGGCCTGGTAGGGGTTCTGGTCCTGCTGTTACTCTACATTCTGGTCATTATGCGTGGCCTGATGATGGCGGCGCGGGCGCAAACCACCTTTGGCCGGGTGATGGCCGGTGGGTTAATGTTGATCTTCTTTGTGTATGTTTTCGTTAATATTGGTATGGTTAGCGGCATTCTCCCGGTGGTTGGGGTTCCCTTGCCGTTAGTCAGCTATGGCGGTTCGGCCCTGATTGTTCTGATGGCCGGGTTCGGCATTATTATGTCGATTCACACCCACCGAAAACT
Organism: Erwinia sp.; assembly: GCF_049696395.1. GTDB lineage: Bacteria > Pseudomonadota > Gammaproteobacteria > Enterobacterales > Enterobacteriaceae > Erwinia. The sequence continues at coordinate 79,639 of NZ_JBAVTT010000096.1, read as the reverse complement.
GTTGTCTAAGAGCGTTTAAGAGGCGTAAACATGCGTAAGGATTGGCTTTGGATTGGTCTGGCTTCAGTGTTGCTGGCAGCCTGTACAACCCCTGAACAGCAGCAGACAACTGCCCCGCAGCAGCCGGCTTATAACGGCCCGGTGGTGGAAATTGGCGGCGCAGAACCCCGTTATGAACCGCAGAACCCGGGCACCAGCCAGGATTATTCGGTCAATGGCAAGACTTACCGTATCGTCAAAGATCCCTCTAACTTCAGCGAAACTGGCCTGGCGGCCTGGTATGGCGACGAGGCTGGCGGCAACCGCACCGCAACGGGCGAGCAGTTTGATCCAAATGCAATAACCGCAGCGCATCCGACGTTGCCGCTGCCTAGTTACGTTCGCGTCACTAACCTGGCCAATGGTCGCCAGCTTGTGGTGCGCGTTAACGACCGAGGTCCTTATACGCCAGGACGGGTTATCGATCTGTCCCGTGCAGCGGGCGATCGCCTGAATATCTCGAACAACACCAAAGTTAAAATCGATTACATCAAAGTCGCCCCGGATGGCACGCTCTCAGGGCCTGGTACGATTGGCACCACCGTCGCCAAACAGAGCTATGCCTTACCGGCTCGTCCGGACATTGCTGGCGGCATGACGACAATGGGCGGCGGCATGACCACGATGGGTGGCGCAGCCGCCAGTGCAGCTGCACAACCTGATGCCAGCCAACAGCAGGCAGTCGAGTCACGCCCGGTTGATAACGCCAATGTGAACAGCGATGACAGCCTGGGCGCACCGGTGCGCAGCAGTGGATTTTTAGGCGCTGCACAGCCATTACCCTCGGGTGTGCTGGAAGGCAGTGAGCCTGTAGCCGCTCCTGTTGCTGCTCCGGCAGCGGCGGCCGTTGTTGCTGCACCAGCGGCGGCGGCCAGCCAACCTTCAGCCGCCGGTACCACCTATGTGGTTCAGGTCGGTGCTGTAGGCGATGCGAATAAAGCCAAAACATGGATGAATTCACTGAGCAAGCAGTTCGGTGTGCCGGGCGCTGTAGACAGCCACGGCAATGTTTACCGGGTTCAGCTGGGTCGTTTCACCTCTCGTCAGCAGGCTAGCGCCTTGCAGCAGAGGTTGTCGAGCGAAGCTAAGCTCTCTTCATTTATTACAGTCGCACCTAACGAAATGTAATACTGACCGGCACGTCGTGCGGGCTAACAGACTGAAAGTGCTGTTAACCTTGATGGTAAAGACGAGTGCCGGTCAGGACTGCTTTTGCTATAGTGAGTCACTTTTTTTAACTTAGCCGATGGATGTTGTAGTCCTTAACATGAACAATCTGACCTCCTACAAACTGATCAAACGCCTGACGGCAGGTTCGCTGATTGCCCTCAGCCTGACCTCCTTCGCCCACGCCGACGACGTGAACATTAAAACAATGATCCCAGGCGTGCCGGATATCGATGCGGAAGCCTACGTGCTGATTGACTACAACTCAGGCAAAGTGCTGGCAGAGAAAAATGCTGACGCTCGCCGTGATCCTGCCAGTCTGACCAAGATGATGACCAGCTATGTGATCGGTCAGGCGGTCAAAGCCGGTAAGATCAAACAGGATGACATGGTGACCGTGGGCAAAGATGCCTGGGCAACCGGCAATCCGGTATTCAAAGGCTCTTCTCTGATGTTCCTGAAGCCTGGTGACCGCGTAGCGGTTTCCGAGCTGACGCGCGGCATCGTGCTGCAATCCGGTAACGATGCCTGTGTGGCGATGGCCGACTATGTTGCCGGCAGCCAGGATGCGTTTGTTGGTCTGATGAACAACTACGTTAAAGCACTGGGCCTGCAGAACACCCACTTCCAGACGGTTCACGGTCTGGATGCTGATGGCCAGTACAGTTCAGCGCGTGATATGGCGCTGATTGGCCGTTCGCTGATCCGTGATGTTCCGGATGAGTATGCGGTGTACAAAGAAAAAGAATTCACCTTCAACAACATCCGCCAGATGAACCGTAACGGTCTGCTGTGGGATACCAGCCTGCAGGTTGACGGCATCAAAACCGGCCACACTGAAGCCGCTGGCTATAACCTGGTTGCCTCGGCTACTGAAGGTCAGATGCGTCTGATCTCGGCGGTAATGGGCGGACACACCTACAAAGGCCGCGAAACCGAAAGCAAAAAACTGCTGACCTGGGGCTTCCGTTTCTTTGAAACTGTAGCGCCACTGAAAGCAGGTAAAGAGTTTGCTTCTGAGCCAGTCTGGTTCGGTACCAGTGACCGTGTACAGCTGGGTGTAGAAAAAGACGTCTTCCTGACCATTCCTCGTGGCCGCATGAAAGATCTGAAAGCCAGCTATACGCTGAGCAACACAGAGCTGCATGCGCCGCTGGCTAAAAATCAGGTTGTTGGCACCATCAACTTCCAGCTCGATGGCAAAACCATTGAACAGCATCCGCTGGTTGTGCTGAACGATATGCAGGAAGGCAACTTCTTCGGACGCATCGTCGATTACATTAAGCTGATGTTCCATCACTGGTTTGGCTAACCCCTTCACGCCGTTAAGCATCCGGGCAGCAATGTCCCCTTGATTTCGGCGTGAATGCACCCCATATTTGAGTCATCTGTAGACTCCCGCTACGTAGCGGGAGTCTTTGTTTTGGTGTTACCGGAGCCCCTATGAAAACCAATCTTAAAGAACTGCTCGAATTCCCAACTCCGTTTACTTACAAAGTAATGGGGCTGGCGCAGCCGGAACTGGTTGATCAAGTAGTTGAAGTTGTTCAGCGCCATGCGCCGGGTGACTACTCTCCGGACGTGAAGCCAAGCAGCAAAGGCAACTATCACTCCGTCTCAATCACCATTACCGCCACCCACATTGAACAAGTGGAAACGCTGTATGACGAGCTGGGCAAAATCGAAATTGTCCGTATGGTGCTGTAAAATCTCTTCCTGACAGAGGGCATGAATTTGCTCTTTGTCAGCGTTATACTGCCTCTCTGTTCTCAACAGGACTGACGTTTTGCCTCACGATACCCTACTCATCCGCCAGCTGGGCTTGCAGCCCTGGGCACCCATCTCTCAAGCCATGCATGACTTCACTGACCAGCGCGGTGAGACGACTGCCGATGAAATCTGGCTGGTAGACCATCAACCGGTCTTTACCCAAGGCCAGGCGGGCAAAGCAGAACATCTGCTGGGGCCGGGGGATATTCCGGTAATGCAAAGCGATCGCGGTGGTCAGGTGACTTATCACGGGCCGGGTCAGCAAATCATGTATGTGATGATCAACCTGAAGCGGCGGAAAATTGGCGTCAGACAACTGGTCACCGCGCTTGAAGACACGGTGATAGCCACCCTCGCCCATTTTGGCGTTGAAGCGGCAGCCAGAGCCGATGCGCCAGGCGTTTATGTCCAGGGTAAAAAGATCTGCTCACTGGGGTTACGCATTCGTAACGGCTGCTCTTTCCATGGCCTGGCGCTGAATATCGAGATGGATCTGTCGCCGTTTCTGCGCATCAATCCCTGTGGTTACGCCGGCCTTGAGATGACTCAGCTAAGCGAGTTAAAAGCAGGCGTGACGCTGGCCGATGTTCAGCCATTGCTGATTGAGCATTTCGCCAGACTGTTGAACATCAGTGATATTCGTTGGGAAGCAGCCTCTCCCCTCGCCGGAAAGTAACCGTCCGTGCGGATTTACAATTCCGTCACATTTAATCGGTCTGGCTGGCTGAAACTGTGGCGCTGAGATGATATAATTTTTGCGCTTTATCAAAAAAAGTTGAACACAAGATCACTTATTTGAGTTTTATGCGGATCGCGCATGCCAACCTGGAACTTGCAAGATTATGAGTAAACCCATTCAGATGGAACGTGGTGTTAAATACCGCGATGCAGACAAGATGGCTCTTATCCCGGTGAAAACCGTGGTGACCGAGCGCACGGAGATTTTACGCAAGCCGGAGTGGATGAAAATCAAACTCCCCGCGGACTCCAGCCGCATCCAGGGCATCAAAGCTGCGATGCGTAAAAATGGCCTGCACTCCGTCTGTGAAGAGGCTTCCTGCCCTAACCTTGCAGAATGTTTCAACCACGGTACTGCCACCTTTATGATCCTGGGCGCTATCTGTACCCGTCGCTGTCCGTTCTGCGACGTGGCACATGGCCGTCCGGTGATGCCGGATCAGAATGAGCCGCTGAAGCTGGCTCAGACCATTGCTGATATGGCTCTGCGCTATGTGGTGATCACCTCTGTTGACCGTGACGACCTGCGTGACGGCGGCGCTCAGCACTTCGCAGACTGCATTACCGCCATCCGCGAAAAGAACCCGACGATTAAGATTGAAACCCTGGTGCCAGACTTCCGTGGCCGTATGGACCGTGCGCTGGAAATCCTCACCGCCACGCCGCCAGACGTGTTTAACCACAATATGGAAAACGTGCCACGCGTGTACCGTCAGGTTCGCCCTGGCGCTAACTATGACTGGTCACTGAAGCTGCTGGAGCGTTTCAAAGAAGCGCATCCGGACGTGCCGACCAAATCCGGCCTGATGGTTGGCCTGGGCGAAACGAACGCCGAGATCGTTGAAGTGATGCGCGATCTCCGTCGCCACGGCGTTACGATGCTGACTTTAGGCCAGTATTTGCAGCCCAGCCGTCACCACCTGCCGGTTCAGCGCTATGTCAGCCCTGCTGAGTTTGATGAGATGAAAGAAGCGGCAATGGACATGGGCTTTACCCATGCAGCCTGCGGACCGTTTGTCCGTTCTTCTTATCATGCGGATATGCAGGCGAAAGGCCTGGAAGTGAAATAAGCTACCGGGGCGGGTTCACTCGCCCTGCGTTACAATAATTTACATTATTGCAACAGAAACAAAAAACGGATGACCTGGTCATCCGTTTTTTTATGCCTGTGCGGGCGATCAATCTTTGTGAACAACCTGCTCAACCGGCTTTTCGTCTACGACTGGCGCTTTTTTAGCGGAAGTGTCGTCGTCGCTCATTGCCTTTTTAAAGCCTTTGATCGCTGACCCCAGATCGCCACCGAGGGAACGTAACTTATTGGTTCCAAACAGCAACACGATCAGAGCACCGATAATCAGCAGTTTTGCAATACTGATACCTTCCATACACACCTTCTTTTTTAACCTGACCAATACCAAGGCCAATCACGATAACCTGTATTAACGCGCAGATCATCGGTCAATACAACCGCAATCTGTAACAGAGTTTTCTGTGCAGATTGCGGACGAATACGCTCAGATAAAGCGGCTAAGGAAAACCTGGAATCGGGGATGCTCAGGATTCACTAAGACCTTCTCAGGAGGCCCCTGCTCAACCACCACACCGCCATCCATAAAGACCACCCGATCGGCTGCTTCACGGGCAAAACCAATCTCATGCGTAACCACCACCATCGTTAACCCCTGGTCGGCCAGCGTGCGCATGGTTGCCAGCACTTCGCCCACCAGCTCAGGATCTAACGCCGAAGTCGGTTCATCAAACAGCATCAGCTTGGGACGGATAGCCAGGGCACGGGCAATCGCCACGCGCTGTTGCTGTCCACCCGACAGATGGCGAGGCCAGGCATCGGCTTTGTCAGTCAAGCCCACCGTTGCCAGCAGCTCTTTAGCGTGACGGGTAGCCTCTTCGCGCGACTCTTTATGCACGCCAATCGGCGCCTCGATAATATTCTGTAGCACGGTCATATGGGGATAGAGATTGAACTGCTGAAACACCATGCCTATTTCCTGACGCTGGCGGTCAATCTTACGGGCCGAAAGACGCTGTAAGATGCCCTGTTTCAGCTCATAGCCAATCTGCTGCCCGCCCACCATAATCGAGCCAGCATTCATATCTTCAAGGTGGTTAATGCAGCGCAGGAAGGTAGATTTACCCGATCCCGAAGGTCCAAGGATCACCACCACTTCACCAGGCATCACATCCAGATCGATGCCTTTGAGCACTTCATTATCACCGTAACTTTTTTGCACGTTACGCGCCCGAACCAGCGGCTGTACTTCGCTCATACATCCTCCTTACGGACTAACGGACGGTTAACCCTCGGCGTGGTTTTGCTGTCTGCAGCGGGCTGCCGACGTTTAGTAGCCGAAACAGAGCGACGAACGCCTCTGGAGTAATAACGCTCGATGAAAGACTGCCCCACGTTGAGGATTGAGGTGATAAACAGATACCAGATCACCGCTACCATCAGCATTGGGATCACCTCAAAGGTGCGGTTATAGACCGACTGAACGGAATACAGCAGGTCGCCCATCGCGATCACGCTCACCAGCGAGGTCGCTTTAATCATGCTGATTAACTGGTTACCGGTCGGAGGAATAATCGAACGCATCGCCTGAGGAATGATGATCCGGCGCAGTGCGCGAGCCCGGCTCATCCCAAAAGCCTGAGTCGTTTCGACCTGACCGTTATCCACTGACTGCAGTCCGGCCCGGATGATCTCCGCCATATAAGCCGCTTCATTCAGCGCCAGCCCGGCAATTGCAGCGGTTAACGGGGTGATCAAATCGTTGGTGTTCCAGCTGGCAAAAACCGGGCCATCAAACGGAATACCCAGCGTAATCTTCGGGAACAGCGTCGACATGTTGTACCAGAAAATCAGCTGAACCAGCAGCGGCGTGCCACGAAAGAACCAGATATACAGCCCGGAAAGGCCTCGCATAAGACGGTTATCAGACAGACGAGCTACCGCTAACAGCAGGCCTAAGAACGTCCCGAGGACCATTGAAACCACTGTCAGGCCTAGCGTCACTTTTAACCCGCTCAGCACCGAGCCCTCGGTGAACCACTGCAGCACCACCTGCCACTCAAAATTGGGGTTAGTGGCCACCAGCCAGCTAAAGTTGGCGGCGATCACCAGCACCACAATCCATGAGGCCAGGCGTCCGTAACGCGGTGCGCTGCGGGCAAAAGCCACGTCGCGCTGTTGCACGTCTGCCCTTTCCCTGGCTCGTGAATCCGTGGTGCTTTTTGTCATTTCGCTACCCCTTTCGCCAGGTTAACCCCCGGAGCGGTGATCATATTGCCCTCCAGCTTCCATTTTTTCATGATGGCGGCGTAGGTGCCGTTAGCGAACAGCGCTTTGTAACCGTCGAGTACCACTTTGCCCAGTTCAGAATCTTTCGGCACCACGGTGCCCTGGAAGATATCGCCAAAGCCATTTTTGTTGCCCTGACCGGTTAACTCCAGCTGGCCATGCGCCTGGTCTACGAAGTACACCAAAGGCGCCTGGGAAGAGAAGAAAGCATCTGAGCGCTTAGAGCGTACGGCCAGAATCGAAGAAGGCTGATCGGTGAACGACTGAACGGTCACCGCCGCTTTGCCAGCATCCGTACAAACCTGAGACTGCTTGCGGATCACCTGCTCAGCCGATCCGGCCGCCATTACCGCAATGCGCTTGCCACAGGTATCCTCCAGGCCATTGATTTTCGAGGGATTACCCTTCTGCACAGCAAACACCACAAACTCCTGCACGAAGTCGATAAAGTCATTTTTTGCCTGGCGATCCGGATAGTCGCCGATCGGACCGATAGCCAACTGATAGCGGCCCGATTTAATGCCAGCCAACACGCCTGACAGCCCACTTACCGTGGCATGTTCAATTTTGATGCCCAGCAATTGCGCCAGCGCTTCCGTCAAATCAGCGGAAGCCCCACTCATGGTGGTCGGCCCTTCAACGATCTCATAAGGCGGGAATGAACCGTTATTCACCGAGGTCATTTTTCCTGCTGATTTGATATCAGCCGGTAAACGGTCGTGTAATGCCTGATCGATTTTCTGAGCAAGAATGGCGTCTGCAGCCTGGGCAAAGCCAGCACTTAATCCCAAGGCCAGTGCAATGGCGGTCGCTGTCTTTTTCATTATAAATTTCCCCGGTGTCTTGTTTATTTGTTCAGTTCAGGACGAGCAAAACGGCGATTTTCCAACACCGGCAGCACGTGGCGCGCATGCGCAATACGGGCCGGATCTAAATCAGCAAAGACCAGCGCAGGGGCTTCGGACGCTTTCGCAATCGCCACACCGAGCGGATCAACAACCAGGCTGTTACCGATATTGCGTGGGCCACATTCACCCACCGCGACCATGTAACAGGTGTTCTCCAGGGCACGAGCAGTGACCAGCACTTCCCAATGCATCTCTTTCAACGGGCCTTTGACCCAGGCAGCAGGCAGTACCAGCACATCAGCACCGTCCAGCACCAGGCGCCGAGCCTGTTCAGGGAAACGGACGTCATAACAGGTCATCAGGCCGACTTTCATCCCGGCGACTTCAACCAGTGGCGGCACTTCATTGCCTGCCGTCACGTTGCGGGATTCCTGCATCGCAAAGGCATCATAAAGATGCAGCTTGTCATAACGGGCAACGATCTCGCCGTTACGGATGGCGATCAGCACGTTCAGCGCGCGGCCATCTGGCGTAGGCACATGGACGGTCATCATCGTCGTCAGGTGATTACCGCGGCTGGCGGCATAGACTTCGGTCAGGAACGGGCCATCTAATGGCTGGGCGGCTTTCAGCACCAAATCGGGATCGGCGATATCACGGGCCAGCACACCTTCCGGCAAAACCAGCAAATCTGCGCCGCCGGCCAGAGCCTTTGCCATTAAACCGGTACAAGTAACGGCATTTTCCTGCCACTCACGGCTGACCGCGAACTGTCCTAATGCAACTTTCATTCTTATGCTCCTTTCTTCACGGCCGGGAACAGATCCTCAGGCGTGAGGCAGTGAGAAGTGATTCCCTGCTCAAAAAGTTCGGTGCCGAAGTCGGCAATCATCTTCTTGTTAGCGTCAAAACCGTTCGCGTTCCAGTCGACAGGTAAATCCTGCGCGGTGCGTCGCAAATCATCCAGTAACCACGGGGTGGTGTCGGCATACTTTTCGCGTTTGTCGTTCCACATCTTCGCCGACAGATCGATCAGTTCGCTCAGCTGCTGAGGGAGGTCAGGATGGGCTTCGGCAAACGACGATTTAAAGGCCAGCAGGTGATGGCCAGGGATATAGCCAACACGGTTGAAGTAGTCCAGTTCTGCCTGGCGGAAATCAGTCTGCAACTGGCGCAGGCCAGACCCTTTCAGGAAGAAACCTTGTGGCATAAATGGCGTAAATACGGCATCCAGCTCGCCTGCACGCAGCAGGTCGATCAGCGGATGTTCGCCAGGTGCTGCCTCAATCCGGCCCGGACGACCGAAGCCGTTCAGACGGTCTACTATTGGGTGGTCAGCCGTCAGGCGGCCAGCAAACCAGTAAGCATCATCGATATCCACACCGGCTTCACGCAGCACTGCGCGGGTCCAGGTATTCCCGGAGTCCTGCCAGCCAGTCACGCCAATTTTGGCGCCCTTCAGCTGCTGCAGAGAAACAATTGGGTTGTCTTCCGTGGTAATGATGCAACGCTGACGGAAGCCGCGCATCAGCACATGGGGCAGTGCCAGCAAAGAGGTGTCACCTTTTGCCCTGCCCTGAGCATAGCGACTGAACGAAATCTCTGCCGCGTCATACTCGTTACTGGTCGCCAGGTCGCCTACCAGCGTGCCAACCCGATGAACCTCCAGGGCAAAGCCTTCCGGCTTGACGTCGCCCAGTGCCAGCGGCGTGAAGTAATCCCAATCTCTTACTGCCAGTCTGATCGTGACCATCTTGATTCTCTCTCTGCCCTGAACAGCGCGCCGGTACGGGGCGCATAATTTGTGTGCAATTACTGCTTGAATTCGATACTAGATCGATAATAATAGCTGTACAATAATTTCTTTGTTACTGAACAAACGGATTTCTTATGACCTCAACGCTGGACTTACAGTGGTTTGCTGAACGCCTTACAGATGCCTCGGTAAAAGGGATTGCAGGGGTAACGGCTGGTCTTATCCGCGAGGGACAAATTCCTGTCGGAACGCATCTGCCCTCAGTGCGTAACCTGGCTGAAGCCTTAGGCGTGAGTCCGGCAACCGTCTCCGCTGCCTGGGGGCAGTTAAAACGGCAAAAAGTGATAGCCGGTAAAGGCAGAAGCGGCGTGTGGGTTTGTGGTGATAACGTTACGCCAAGACCGGTGCGTTTTGAGAAGATAGGTAACTATGGCGACAATATCCGCGCCGATCTGGCTATGGCTTCGCCCGATCCCGCGTTGATGCCAGACTTGCAGGAAGCGATGCGGCAAGGGGTTTTGTGTCCGCAGCTCAACAGCTACCAGCGCGATCCCATCTCTCAACCGCTGCTGGAGGCGATCAAACCTGACTGGCCCTACGCTGCCGAAGCCTGGCTGGCGACCGACGGCGGGTTTGATGCGATGAACTGCATTATGCAGACGCTGTTTTCACCCGGGGAAAAGGTCATCATCGAGGATCCCACTGCCACCAGGCTGCTGGACATGCTGGACAATATTGGGGCGGAAGTGATGCCGCTGGCCTGCGATGAACAGGGCCCGTTACCGGGCGCATTGGCGATGCTGCTGAACAAAGGCGCCACCGCCTTCCTCTATCAGCCCAGAACCCACTCAGCTACCGGACACACGGTCAGTGAAGCGCGAAGTGAAGCGTTAGCGAAAGTGCTGGTCGGCACCAGAACGCTGATTGTAGAAGATGATGGTATTGGCGAACTGTCCGCGCATCCGGTCTGGAGCCTGGGACGCTATTTCCCGGAGAGAACGCTACATGTCCGCTCCTATTCGAAGGCTTATGGACCCGATCTGCGGCTGGCGGTGCTTTCTGGCCCGGCGGCCCACATAAAGCGCATTCAGTCATGGCGCAATTTTGGCGCAGGCTGGACCAGCCGCATTTTACAGCAGGCCGTGGCCTGGATGTTGAAGGATCCCGCCACTCAGCAACAGCTTCAGCAGGCGAAAACGATCTACGCTCAGCGTCGCCGCCAGCTGCTTACCGCTCTGGCCAAAAGAGGACTTGAACTGCCGGATCGCGATGGCCTGAGCCTCTTTATACCGGTGCAGTCAGAACAGTTTGCGATGATTACCCTGGCGGCAAGAGGCATTGCCGTGCTGCCTGGGGAACGCTGCCGCATCGGAGGGATTCAGTTTATCCGCGTCAGCATCTCAATGCTCCAGAGTGAACGCATTGAGAGTATTGCCGACGCTCTGCTACTGGCCTGTGGGCTGGAGCAGAAGATTACTCATTCAGGTCTTTGATCAGATACCGCGGAGATTCACTGTAGCCTTCACGGGCATAAAATGCGTTGGCTTTGATACGGTGCTCATTGCAGTGGACCTCCATCCGGTCACAGCCTCGTTGCTTTGCCACTTGTTCTGCATGCTGCAACAACTGCTGACCAGCTCCCTTGCTGCGCTCTCCTTCTGCAATGCAGAAATAGCTGACGCGCGCAAAGTCTCCGGCCAGTGCCAGCTGCGGGATAAAGTGCAAAGAAAGGAATCCGAGAACCGTACTGCCGTGCACGGCAACCAGCAGTTCTTCAGTCCGGTCATCAATCAGTTGGGTCAGGCGCCGTTCAATAAATCCCTCAGTATTCTCATAGCCCAGTTCGGCTAACAGAGCACTCAGGGCAAAACTGTCTTTGGCTTCCGCCAGACGGATTTTCATCACGCTTCCTCCACATATGGGCCTGTGGTTGGCCCTCTCGCCTATGTTTATAGCTTGCCCAACAGGATAAGCAAGTGTCAGAAAACAGGTCGATGTTACAGAGCGACAGCCGCGCTATCTGCCAGCAGGCTACCCGCTGCGATTCTGTCGGCCAAAACAGGTTTATTAATGTTTCCTTAATAATGTTTCGCCACACTCTTTGAAATAACCTGCCAAAGAGATGACCCGATGAATGCCTTACCAAAATCATTCAGTGAAGCTGTTGCCGTAACCGTCAGCCTGCTGGCTGTGGCCCTGTGGCTTGAGCAGTTTTTCGCCCGCTGAACGCTTAACCTGATCCTTCCCTTTCGCCAGCAGAAAGGGAAAAAAAGAGCAAAAAAAACCCGCCAGTCGGCGGGTTTTTAGAATTCTGTCTGGTAACTTAAATAGCGGCAACGTTAGCAGCAGATGGGCCTTTGGCGCCGTTGGTGATTTCGAACTCTACGCGCTGACCTTCAGCCAGAGTTTTGAAACCATTGCTCTGGATGGCAGAGAAGTGTACGAATACATCTTTGCTACCATCTTCAGGAGTAATGAAACCGAATCCTTTGGACTCATTAAACCACTTAACGCTACCTTTAATCTTAGACATCTATATTACCTTTACATGAAAAATGGACACTAAACTGTGTCGGCGGTTAGTACAGCAATTGCCGAGGCTTTTGTCCAGTCGCCCACTGCGAAAAAGTGATAAATATCGCCTTTTTGGAAGATACGTCATACTTTCGCCACGCTTCCCGCAGCTAAAACTGCCAGCGAAACCAGGCAAAGTAAACGTTCCCGTTGTTGTAAGTGCCTGGTATATAAGTCATCTGGAACGTCGCCTTACTGTAACCTATTGAAGCTAAGGGGAGCACTAAAGGGATCGGAATATAGTTCCAGTTATCACGCGCCGTAACCCCCGCGGTGTAGCCCAAACCGAGGCGAAAATTCTGGTCTTCCAGCGGTCGCCAGGTCTTTTCCCACCCGTAGCCCCCAATCGGCTCCCACTTGTTGAAAGAGTCTTTAAACACCATCAGATAGAGGCCGTTCCAGTTTCCCTTCTCATCGAAATGTGAGATCCCGCCACCGGCTCCCCAGGGACGCTCATTATACCGGTCTGTTTTTTCACTGTCGTAGGTCAGCCGGTTATGCCAGGTCACGGCTGGAATATATAAATCGTAGCTGTCCGGAGTGTTCCAGGTTTCGCTGACGTTATCACTAAATGCCGTCCAGGTATTTGAAATACCCGTAGCCAGGGAGATCGCCTGAGCGAGGGGAGCAAAAAACAGGCTGGACAGTGCCAGCAATACCAAGGGGAGTTTTAGTGACTTCACTGAATAATTTACCGTTCACGTGGTGTTAAAGAGACTCTGTTACCTGACGGCAAGGAGAGATCCCAAGGTCGTTCAACGTTTAAATATTCATTATACCGATCCCACTTAAACGCTTACTGAATATGCCGATTTGGGCGCCTGAATAGCTGGTTGAGTAGAGTAAAAAATAATTTTAACAATGAATGCCCCCGTTTTCACCAGGACGACTCCTGGGCAACGGCAGGGAATGTTTGACGTTACCCGCCCAAATCTCCTGGTCGACGCTGCAGGAAATCCCTCTTAAGAAAAATTAACTCCTTCTTAAGAAAAATTAAATGCTCTGGTTAAGAAAAATCCTTAATCGTAAAAAACCAGATAATCCCCTACCAACAGCATGGTCACCGTTTGTAATCAACTTCTTACCCGTGAATATCACTCAACTTTACTCATAAGGATAATTTATCAATGTCTGATTTTTTTTTGGTAGACTCAGAGAGCACTTAAGCAAGGAGGTGAGAGTAAGTGAGAATTTACTGCGACAGATGTGGAGAACATAGGATTGTCTTCACCACCAAAGGAGATCAGTTTGGTCAACATCATGGTGCACGTTGTGCAACCTGCAATAAGCCCATCAGCCTTAAGGATCTTTCTTTTAAAAATCCCGCGATGAGGAATGAAGAGGTGACAGCGCTCAGAACGGCACTGCCACCAGAGTCTTAGAACAAAATTTTGAATACGCCTGTGATGGTCAATAAACCTACAATAAAAATGATCGCAATAATCCAGAGTATAATCTTCATTCCATTTTCCTCAGCCACAATAAAAAGTCACTACGATGTAGTGGCTTGAGTATAGAAGAAGATTTTTTTCTTTGCTTACTCTCACCTCGTCGTTAAGTCAAAATGCCCCGTCAGTCGCTTACTAACCAATCCTTTATTTATATATTTAATATCAACAAGTTAGGTAAAAACAGCACAACTACTGCCTGCAGGTTTTTTTTCGCGATGGCGATCACGCTCTGCGTTTTCTTTACGTTTCTGGTTTAGATGTGAGTGCGCGGGCGGACTAAACTTAAGACTGTCTTTTGCTATGGACTCACTTGCTAAGATTTTTTCATGACGTTAACAAGGAGATCTTATGAGCACAATCAACAGCAGCATGGGCCGTTATAGCCTGAAAGCCAGACATACAGGCCGTGACATCAAAGGCACAATTGCCATCAATGACGAAGGCGGATCTCAGCTCACGCTTCAGGAGTTTACTGAACACTATCTGGACGACGTGGTGAACAATGTCATTTATCCCGTTACCGGCGGTAACCGGGTCATTGCCAATGCCTTCCGGGATGAGATGGTGAAAGCAGGATTTGTTCAGCCGCATTAACGCTGATATTAGTGATTAAGGGCCCTTTTCTCAGGGCCCTTTGCTTTACGCTAAGGTCTTCACTTTACCCGCAGTTCCTCGTAAGAAACCATCACATGTTCGACAAAGGCTGGCCGTTGCTGAAGACGTTGATAGTAAGCTTCAATAGCCGGGAAAGAACTACGCGCTATCTCAATCTCAAAATAGCGAAACAGAAGGTGACCAAACTGAATGTCGGCCAGAGTCAGCTGGTTTCCGGCAAGAAAGAGATGCTTGCCCAGTTGAGCCTCGGCAATCTTCAGTGTCGTATTCAACACGGAGAGTGCTGCTTCGATTGCCGGATAATCTCGATCTTTTTCCGCCGTTCTGACCACTCGCCAAAACAAAGGAGCCGTAAAACTGTGGGCTACAGTGATCTTTGCCCATTCCGCCCATTTATCCACCCCTGCACGCTGCTCAGGGTCTTCAGGCCAGAACGGGCCGTCCGCATAGCGACCGGCTAAATAACGAAGAATCGCGCCAGTCTCCCAGAGCGGCTCCCCTTCCCCATCACGGATCACCGGCACAGTGCCGTTAGGGTTCATCGCCAGAAAGTCAGCCGTATCGTTGCCACCGTACCTGTGGCCAATATCTACCCGTTGGTACGGCAAACCTAATTCAGCGATGCACCACATCACGGCCTGCACGTTGGAGGAGGTTTTTCTGCCCCAGACTTTCAGCATACATTTCTTCCTTTAGCGGTTAGTTAGGGCTCTTAATAACAGAGAGCCTGTTGATTAAAAGACCTTACCGTTATCTGGCTTGAACTTCACTCCTCTTAAGACTACTGAGGATGAGCTCATCCTCAGACCACCGGTGTTTGCACCTCAACCGCTGGCGGCTGGTCTTCAGACACGTCCTCAACCTGACTGTCCGCCTGATAGTTTCTGCGTAAGCGCTTACTCACCAGGAACACTGGCGTGGCAAGGAACAGCAGTAGACTGCCTGCCATGCCACAAACCAGCAGGCTGATACACCCTGCTACGCCTTCCCCAGCGGTTAATCCAGCCACCACCAGCGAGAGAATAAAGAAGAAAGACAGCGTCAGGCTGACGGGCCAGATATTGGTGATATCCATGTCACTGAGCGCCATTTTCACCGGTTTTTTTGCTGATTTTTCTGCCAACGCTTCCGCTTTAATCGCCTCATTCACCGCAGTGAGATCGACACAGGGGGCGACAAAGTCTTCCGCAGGCAAAGGATGGTAAAGCTCGGCGAAAATACGCTCGACCGGCGGGAATGACACGGGCCAGCCGCCGCTGTGTACACCATAAGTGGCCAACGCTGGCAAGGTGATGCGTGGCCACTGAACCGGTTGAAGGTAGCGATCGTTAAACACTACCCAACTCTGCCGCGTTTGCCCTTTGGTCACGTGATAAAGGCGCAAACGGTCAGCCTGAGGATAATTAAGATTGCTGACGCGCGCGGTGATATACGGAATATGCCGCTGGCGGCAATAGTTAACCCGGCTCTGTCCCTGAGCAGCCAGCAGCAGCCCAAGCGAAGGAAGGAAATACCATGAGGTGCTTTCCGCCGCCATCGGGCCTTCAAGATGCTCGACGAGTTTCGTTTCACTGGTGGCGCTCAAATGATCCGGCCACCAGCGCCAGCTGCGCCCAATCACCCTCTCGGTGGGCACGCGGAAAATCCCCAGCGGCTCGGTTTCCGCCGGGAGGATGGCAAAGGGAAAGATTTTGCTGAAAAACGTCAGGGCGTCGTCCGGCCCGTCCCATTCGCCGCTGGCTTCCAGGCCATGAAGGTTAGCTGTCAGCTCTGCCCAGCCATTTTTTCCCAGCATATCAATCTGATATTTGGTGTCCGCAAGGTGTTTCCCCAACCGCAGTATTTCCTGCGGGATCCCTTTAAGCGGTAGCTCGGGGATCGTGGGCACCTGAATTTGTTCATTTTCCATACTGCATACATCCCCAAAGGCAACTGCCTTGCAGACCTGTTAAATAAAAAGGATAAATAACCGCCAAACGCAGAAAGCGTTATAGAAAGGTGTTGGGTGGCCTGCGCCGAAAAGGGGGCAAACTGTCGTCAGGTCGTTGTTTTTTTTATGGCCGAGCTAAATTTGGCTTTAGTCAAAAAACCAAATACTATCAAGGTGATAGTATACTTAGCAACGGTGTTTTTTGGCAACTCCCTTGAAGGAATTTCCACATCGCCAGCGAGAGAGGATTCTTTGAAAGGAGCAGATACACTGCTGCAACTTACTGAGATTTCAGCAAGGTAGAGTGAAAATCAGGCCTGGCGTTAATGCCATTTGACGACTGAATTCAGCACCCGACAGTCTTTCCCCCGCCGAATGCTGAGCAGCAATGATCTCCAGCTGCCCCTCACCGCAGGCAATAACTAACGGATTGGTGCTGATAACCGTGCCGGGCGCGTCACCAGAACGCCCGGTAAGGTAGCAGCTCTGCCACACAATGATTCGCTGCGCATTGGCAAAGGTGAAAGCACCGGGCCAGGGATAAGCCAGCGCACGCACCAGGTTATGAATATTCACCGCGCTGTCGAGCCAGTTGATCTGGCCATCTTCGGGCTTTCTTCTGCCAAATCGACTGGCGCGGGCTTCATCCTGTTCTCTCTCAGCAAGTTCCCCAGCCAGCAGTGCGGGAAGCCAACGGGCAAGCTGGACGCCTGCAGTGCTGACCAGCTTACTGTGAAGGGACAAGGCGTCATCCTCTGCGGTAATAGCGACCTTATGCTGAGCGAGAATGGGACCTTTATCAGGGGAAGCAATCATTCTGTGCAGCGTCACCCCCGTCTCGTTTTCACCTTTGATCAACACCCAGTTCAGATGAGCTCTGCCGCGATAGGCCGGAAGAAGCGACGCATGAACATTAAAGGCCCCGATTGTTGCGCTGTTAAGGATCTGCTCATCGAAAACTTGCCGGTATGAAAAACAAAAAATCAACTCTGGGGCTAACGCCTGGATCTGGCGGACTGACGAAGGCAGATTGACATCCGCCGGCATAAACACCGGAATGTTATGTTCACCCGCTGTCAGCGCTACAGAACCGTGGAAATGATTTTCACCGGCGGCGTCTGGATGGGTGAAGACAGCCTGGATCTCAATCCCCGCTTCGATCAACGCTTTCAGACCGGTACAGCCCATATCGTGATAAGCAAAAACGATCGCTTTCATCAATCATCGCGCCTTAAATGTTACGACAGCCAGACAAAATGTCATCAGACGGCACATATTCTTTGGTTTCGGTCCCCGTCAGCCCCAGCATCGTTGAGAACAAATTATCCTGAGAATAGGTGTTATTAGCCGCCGCTTTCTTCAGGCAGGTTTCATTGACAGCAAACCGTTTTTTATAATCTTCCGACAGCCAAATCAGCATCGGGATATGTTTTTGCTGAACCGGGGCGATGGCGTAAGGCATTCCGTGCAGATAGATCCCACTTTCTCCCAGAGACTCACCGTGATCGGAGAGATAAACCAGACTGGTGGTGAAGTTAGCATCGTTTTGCTTCAGCACAGTAATCGCTTTATCGACAATGTAATCGATATACAAGATGGTGTTGTCATAGGTATTGACTAACTGCTCGCTGCTGCAGGTCTGGATCTCGTTAGTATCACAAGTAGGCGTGAACTTACGGAAGCTGGCAGGATAGCGATGATAATAAGTCGGGCCATGGCTGCCTATGGTATGCAGGACAATCACCCCATTCCCTTGCAGATTTTTAATAAAATCATCCAGTTTTTGGAATAAGATCTCGTCGTGGCACTCCCCTCCTATACACATTCCCGGTAAATCCAGAGTAGAGACATCTTCATGCGGCACGCGGTCGCAAGCGCCCTTACAGCCGCCATCATTATCTCGCCACAGGACGCTAATCCCAGCCCGCTGGATCACATCCAACAAACCTTCCTGATGACTGGCCAATCCATCATCAAAATGGGTTCTTGGCATATTGGAGAACATGCAAGGCACAGAAACGGCAGTGGCAGTGCCGCAAGAGGAGGTGTGAGGGAAATAGAACACGTTGTCTTTTGCCAGCAACGGATTGGTATCCCTGGAGTAACCAGACAAAGAGAAGTTTTCGGCACGTGAGGTTTCACCGACGATCAAAATAGTCAGGGTCTTTTTAGGGCCCGCCAGCATCTTCGGATTTTGTCGGGCATCCTCACCTATTTTCACCAGCGGCAGATTATCCAGCTTATGATGAGAGTAGTAAGAATAGGACGCTACGATGCTATTTGAAGGAGAAAGCGACTTCACCAGCTCTTTGTTATTGCGGAACAGCGAGGCGTAATCTTTATAAAAGAACATCGCAACGAGGGCAATCAGCGCCACCGAGATCACCAGGCTGGCAAGACGATAAACGAAGCTTTTCCAGACAGGCTGCGTTTTTTTGATTTTTATCCAAAACGCAATGATAACCATCAGCAGACCAAGAACTAACAGAGAAAACAACAGCTGCGGAGTGACCAGGGCAAAGGTTTCAGAGGCGGTAGTATCCAGCATATTGGTTATCATCGAGCGATCGATGATAATCCCGTAATTAATAATGAAATACTGAGCTGAGGCAGAAATAAGGATAAAAATGGCGATCAGAATACGATCCAGCCATAAAAAAGAAGCCATCGTCAGCAGAATATTAATGACGCTGAAGGCAACAACCGGCATCGATAAAAAGACTAATACGTCATGGAATGACGTCAACGGCATGGCGGTAAGCACCTGCCGGTAATAAGCAATATTGAGGAATACGGCGATATAAACCGAAAACAATATCAGGAAGGCAACCCGACTGAGCGTGGGCCGTTTCAAAATCGAGGACAATGACATAAGCAAAGCTGGTCCGTTAGAGGTCAAAAAGTATTGCATTAATATTACATTTTTAAGATTAGGACAACCTTAAGCTTGCAAATTTGCTGGCACCCACTCCCCTTTAAACACCTTAAAATCAGAAGCTTAAAAAAAACAATCGATTGATTTAATTGTATTAAATTAGAAAAAACGAGGGAGTAGCGCAGAAAATACTCAGAATAAAAACTTAAACCATACTAATCATTCTGAATGGGATCGAGGAGAAGGGCCTGCCCTTACAGGCAGGCCACCGAGATTAAATAACCATCTGTAACAGCAAACACCCGATCAAGCCGCAAACGGCAATAACCGTTTCAAGACCAGACCAAGCACGCATCGTTTCGCCAATGGTCAGGTTGAAATACTCTTTAAACAGCCAGAATCCCGGGTCGTTAACGTGCGAGAAGATCACGCTACCGGAGCCAACAGCAATCACCATCAGTTCAGGGCTGACGCCTGTGGTAGCGATAATCGGTGCCACAATGCCACCAGCGGTAATCGCCGCTACGGTTGCTGAACCCAGCGCAATACGCAGTGCCGCGGCAATCGACCAGGCCATCAGGATCGGTGAAATGGTACTGCCTTCCATCATGCCGGCGATGTATTTGTCCACGCCGCTGTCGACCAGCACCTGTTTGAACGCCCCGCCGCCACCGATAATCAGCAGCATCATAGCGATGATTTTGATTGAGTCGGTCACCGTTTGCATCACTTCGTCCATGGTGCGACCACGGTTAAGACCGAAGGTGAATATCGCGATCAATACCGCAATCAGCGTTGCCATGATCGGGTCGCCAAAGAACTCGGCATATGCCAGCAGCGGATGCCCTTTAGGCAGTACCATCTCAGCGACGGCACGCAGCGCCATCAGCACCACCGGCACTAACGAGGTCCAGACGCTAACGCTGAAACTTGGCATCTCAGTTTCTGAGAAGGTTTTCTTGTTGTACAGGCCTTCAGGGATTGGCTTATCAATGCTCGTAAGGAAGCGGGTGTAAACCGGGCCCGCCAGGATCACGGTTGGGATCCCCAACAGCGTACCAAACAGCAGTGTTTTACCCATATCAGCATGGAACAGCGTGGCGATAGCCGTAGGTCCCGGGTGTGGAGGCAGGAAGCCATGGGTTACAGACAGAGCAGCGGCCATCGGCACGCCCACATACAGCAAAGGTACGCGGGCAGAGGCGGCAATAGTCAGCACCAGCGGTAACAGCAGCACGAAGCCCACTTCATAGAACAAGGCAAAGCCGACGGTGAAACCGGTCAGCACCACAGCCCATTGAATATGTTTAGTGCCAAACTTAGCAATCAGCGTGGTAGCGATGCGCTGCGCACCACCGCAATCTGCCAACAGTTTGCCGAGCATCGCACCAAAGCCCATGATCAGTGCCAGGCTGCCCAGCGTGCCGCCAACACCGGCTTTAATCGAGCCAATCACTTTGTTTACAGGCATTCCCTGCATCACACCAACCGCCAGCGCGACCAGGATCAGGGCGATGAATCCATTAAGTTTAAAGCGGATCATCAGCAGCAGTAACAGCACTACGCCAATCGCGACGATGACTAATGGCATAAATATTCTCCGGTGCGTGCCCCTGAAGTCAGGTCAGGGCCACATTAATTTTTTCCCGCCTTGCTCAGGGCGTGACGGGTATCAGTGTCAGGGCATTCAGGCAAAGCTCACAAGGTGTTACCGGGAACATGTTAACGGTAACATCGGGGGACTGATATGCCCCCGCGACGGGGAATTTACATTTTGAGATGAAGATCAAACTTTTGACACACTGCGTTCGCCAGGACTGGTTCAACTCAACGGGTGTTCACTCAGGTTATGTCATTGCTGGTAAGCTGTTTTTACTCTTCTACTGTCATGGAACGCTGAGTATGAAATTCCACCCCGCCACCCTTTCCGATGCAGCGCGTCTTTCATCCGTTGGCAAGCGTAGCTATCACCACCATTTTGCCCGTCTCTGGCATAGCCCTGAAGAAATGGACGAATTTGTTCAACGTCAGTTTTCCGTTGAATCGATAATAGCCAGCCTGACTAAACCGGATAGTGGCTGGTTCTGGATAGAAGTGGCAGGCGAGGCGGTTGGGCTTTGTCAGGTTAATTGGGCATTGTCAGTGGCTGAAAACCGGCCTGACGGTGCCTACCTCAATAAAATTTATATTCTGCCGGAGCATACCGGGAAGGGTTATGGCAGCGAGGTTTTTGCTCAGGTGGAGGCGTTTTGTCGCCAAAAGAAAAAAGCCTATTACTGGCTGGAAGTGTTAAAGGACAACCCCGGCGCCACGCAATTTTATCAACGCCAGGGGTTCACTCTTTTAAGAGAGGAGCTGTTCGCCAGCCCCAGTCAACAAAGTGTGATTTACGTAATGACCAAATCTTTGGCTGAAACTACTTCGACAGCAGCAGTTTGATGCCGGCTACACCAAAGAACAGGGCAAAGACGCCCTCAATCACCCTGCGTCCTTTTAAATAGATGCGGCTCATTGTCTGCGTGGAGAAAACCAGCGCATAGCTGCTAAACACCACCATGCCCAACGATGCGCAACCGGCGACAATCATTGGCAGCACAAGAGGCGAAGCATCAGGATGGATGCCCAGCGAGATAATGGCCAGCCAGACCAGAATGGCTTTCGGGTTAGCGAGATGCAGCAGTAACCCTCGTTTATACAGCACCCGTAGCGAGGTCTTAATCGCAGTCTGACCTGCCAGCGAGACAGACTCTCCCTTTCGCCGGGCGCTTTTAGCGGCTTTAAAGGCTAGCCATAACAGATAACATCCGCCAATAATTTTGAGGGCAATCAGCGCCTGAGCATAGGCGAGCAACACAGTTGAAATGCCTGTTGCCACCACCAACGCCCAAAAAACCGATCCCGTAATCACCCCGGCAGCCAGCGCCAGTGCAGGCAAACGGCCCTGTCGCATCGCCACGCCCATAATAGCCAGATTACTTGGCCCGGGACTGGCGGTGCCCAGCAGATAGGCTGCATAAACAGGCAATAAAGACCAAAAAAGTGCCATCCTGTCTCTCCCTTTAACATTCCGTGAGAACCATACAATAGCTGACTAAGTTTTGACCCAAGACAACAAAACGCAGTTATCTTGAGGTGTAAATGTAACCAAATGATTCTATATGAATCCAAATGAGAAATTAAGGTTTAACATTTACACGGTTTTTCACACCAACTGATGACGCAGGGAAACCAGACATCTGTTGATAACATTTCAGGGGTGATTATTTAATTCCAAATACCCCATAAAATAACAATAAAATAACAACCCCCTTTTTGGCGTGATGTTTTTTCTGATTAATTTCCCATTTGTGCGCTTGTTCGGAGAATTGCTTCTCTAAAAAGTGATAGCAACTGCTTTACTCATAAATAAAAGTAGCGCTCCATTTTACAATCCTCTGCCCTTCCCCACGCTCACCTACGGCTGCAAAAAGCCCTTACGGCCAGAAAGAAACAGTATTCTTACATTACGGCATCATTCAGCTACTCTTATTTAACAGCACGTCAAAATATTTTAACCTTGTGATGAAACAATTCATCGCAAAGATCCGCGCTGTTATAGGCAGATTACCGATTACTGTAGCTACTCCTTCACCTGATTTGGTCTCAGGATCACTCCTTCGATGAAATACCCGTTTAGCGGCCTCTGAATGTAGCTTGCTTGTTAAACGTCGGTAAATAAAAAAGAAAGGCAGTTTTTTATTATGTTAGATCGAGGTAAGCAATGTTTGGATTAGATGCGTTCCACCTGGCAAGGATACAGTTCGGGTTTACCGTTTCCTTCCATATCCTCTTCCCGGCCATCACTATCGGCCTCGCCAGTTTCCTGGCGGTGCTGGAAGGGCTGTGGCTGAAAACCAAGAACCCGGATTATCGCGACCTGTACCATTTCTGGTCAAAAATCTTCGCCGTAAACTTTGGCATGGGCGTAGTGTCCGGCCTGGTCATGGCGTATCAGTTCGGCACCAACTGGAGTGGTTTCTCTCAGTTTGCCGGGAGCGTGACCGGTCCGCTACTGACTTACGAAGTGCTTACCGCGTTCTTCCTCGAAGCTGGCTTCCTGGGCGTGATGCTGTTTGGCTGGAACCGCGTGGGTCCAGGCCTGCACTTCTTCGCCACCTGTATGGTTGCGCTGGGGACTCTGATCTCCACCTTCTGGATCCTCGCGTCTAACAGTTGGATGCAGACCCCGCAGGGCTACGCCATTCAGAACGGCATTGTGGTCCCGGTTGACTGGTTTAAGATTGTCTTCAACCCGTCCTTCCCGTTCCGATTGCTGCATATGTCCACCGCTGCGTTCCTCGCCAGCGCCTTCTTTGTTGGCGCTTCTGCGGCGTGGCATCTGCTGCGTAAAAACGACACGCCAGCCATTCGTAAAATGTTGTCGATGGCTATGTGGATGGCGCTGATCGTTTCGCCCATTCAGGCGATGCTGGGCGATGCCCACGGTCTGAACACGCTTGAGCATCAGCCAGCTAAGATTGCCGCCATTGAAGGGCACTGGGAAAACCCACCGGGTGAACCCACGCCGTTGGTGCTGTTCGGTATTCCGGACATGGAACAGGAAAGAACCAAGTATGCGGTCGAAATCCCGTATCTGGGCAGCCTGATCCTGACGCACAGCCTGCATAAGCAGGTACCAGCGCTGAAGTCATTCCCGAAAGAAGATCGTCCTAACTCCACCATTATCTTCTGGTCGTTCCGTGTGATGGCTGGATTAGGAATGTTGATGGTCTTCCTGGGCTTCGCCAGCCTGTGGTTGCGCTTCCGTAACCGTCTTTACACCTCACGACCGTTCCTGTGGTTTGCTCTGGCAATGGGTCCATCGGGTCTGATTGCGTTGCTGGCAGGCTGGTTTACCACTGAAATCGGCCGTCAGCCGTGGGTGGTTTATGGTCTGTTGCGAACCAAAGATGCGGTGTCTGCTCATGGCGACCTGCATATGAGCATCAGCCTGATTGCCTTTATCGTGGTCTATATGTCGGTGTTCGGTGTCGGTTATACCTACCTGTTCAACCTGATCAAGAAAGGCCCGCAACAGGGTGAAGGTGACCATACGCCAGACGGCGGTCCGGGAACCCATCACACGCCTTCACGTCCGCTGTCAGCCGTGCAGGAAAAATTAAACACGCCGGAAGAGGGGAAATAACGTGGGTATCGATCTTCCTGTAATCTGGTTCACCATCATCGTTTTCTCTACGCTGATGTACATCATCATGGACGGTTTCGATCTGGGTATCGGCATTCTGTTCCCGTTCAATAAGGACGCCACCGAGCGCGATATGATGGTTAACACCGTCGCGCCGGTTTGGGATGGTAACGAAACCTGGTTGGTACTGGGCGGGGCAGCACTTTACGGTGCCTTCCCGCTGGCTTACGCGGTGATCATTGATGCGCTGTCAGTTCCGCTGACAGCCATGCTGATTGGTCTGATCTTCCGTGGCGTAGCGTTTGAATTCCGCTTTAAAGCCACTGAAGAACACCGTCCGTTCTGGGACAAGTCGTTTATTGTCGGCTCTTACCTTGCCACCTTCAGTCAGGGTGTGGCACTGGGCGCAATCATCAACGGTTTCAGCGTGACTAACCGTGCTTACAGCGGTCCTGAACTGGGCTGGCTGACGCCGTTCTCATTGTTCTGTGGTGTGGGTCTGGTTGTGGCGTATGCGCTGTTAGGCAGCACCTGGCTGATCATGAAAACCGAGCACGAACTTCATCGCAAGATGACTGCTCTGGCTAAGCCGCTGCTACTGGCTCTGCTGGCTATCATCGCTGTGGTCAGTATCTGGACGCCGCTGGAGCATGCCAACATCATGCATCGCTGGTTTACCCTGCCGAACCTGTTCTGGTTCCTGCCGGTGCCCGTGCTGGTCCTGCTGGCTTCGTGGGGGCTGATGCGTTCCCTGAAGCGCCATGCTCATTATTCGCCGTTCCTGCTGACGCTGGCGCTGGTCTTCCTTGGCTTTACCGGTCTGGGCATCAGCATCTGGCCGAACATTATTCCGCCTTCCATCACCATCTGGCAGGCCGCTTCACCGCCGCAAAGCCTTGGCTTTATGCTGGTCGGTGGGTTGCTGATCATCCCGGTGATCCTGGTTTACACCTTCTGGAGCTACTACGTGTTCCGTGGGAAAATCAAAGCAGACGAAGGCTACCATTGATTTAACGGCAATCGGATAACCCCTGGAGAGCCATGTGCAGGAGGGCGGCTAACGCCCCTGCACTTAGCAAGCTAAAGGATATTTTGGAGACAGTATGATGGTTGAAGCTCAACACACTCAGCAAGTGGCAAAACCCCGGGCGTGGAAACGCGTTCTGTGGATGGTGGCCATTTATGCAGGCAGCGTAATGGCACTCGGTGTAGTTGCGATGCTGTTTCGCGTGATGATGACCGCCGCTGGCATGAAGTCACATTGATACTCTGATTGCCAGCGATCTGCGAAGGGCCGACAACATGTCGGCCCTTTTTCTTTACAACAGTCATAAATAGTCACATAACCGAGGCGGCATAAGGCGCAGGATGGTCTAAGCTTTTAAACGTTCATGAAGAAATCATGCCATCAAGAAGGAGACAGTATGAGTTTATTTGATAAAGCATCAGACAAAGCTGACGAAGCGTTGGGTAAAGGTCAGGAGCAATTTGGTAAAGCTGTCGATTCTCCAGAGCATGAGTTCAAAGGCCGTGTGCGCCAGGGCGCTGCAAAAGCCTCTTATGCCGTTGATGACGCGCTGGACTGTGTGAAATCCAAGACGCAGGATTCCCCGTTTGTTTCGCTGGCGATTGCCGCTGGCGTGGGCTTCCTGGCCGCGAAGATTTTCGGTCGCCGCTAGTCAGTCATCAGCGCCGTTAAACGGCGCTGTTCAGTCAAAGGGCCGACATTTTCGGCCTTTTTTTATGTCTGTCATTTCACCCTCAGCCCCCCGCTTTTCCTGCCGCTACTGTTAACTCTCATCCAAAATTGTGATCGGCCTATAACTTCCAAAACCAATTACTACCAAGCTAATTATTTCAGCACTAATTAGTACATCTTTGCCGCTGATTAATGCTTTCATTCTTTCGGTATCCCTATAAGAACGAAGGTGCTCCAAATGAAAAGCAAATTACCAAAAACCACGTTAAAAAGATCGGTGGCGTTCTGTGGTTTGGGACTGATGCTGGCTTCAGGATCTGCTCTGGCAGATTTTGCGCCGCTCAGTATGGATTCTCCCTACGCATTTGGAGACTGGGACGGTTCGCGCACCCAGCTAAAAAATGACGGGGTGGATTTCCAGGTGAACTATACCATGGAATCCGCCAGTAATTTCTCGGGTGGCTATAACCAGTCCACCACCGCGCGCTACGCCGATCAGTGGGCCTTCGGCACCACGCTGGATCTGGATAAGCTGCTGAATTGGAAAGATACCCAGTTCCAGGCCACGATTACCAATCGTAATGGTCAGGATTTGACCCAGGAGATTAATGACCCGCGTTCGGGTGGCCTTTCCTCCGTGCAGGAAGTTTGGGGGCGTGGGCAAACCTGGCGTCTGACTCAGTTTTGGTTGAATAAAGGCTTCTTTGATAATGCCGTAGAAGTGAAAGCGGGACGAGTAACGGTAGGTGAAGACTTCGACTCATTCGACAGTAACTTCCAGAACCTGGCGTTTGGTAGCGGCCAGCCTGGCAACTGGCGCGGTGACCGCTGGTATAACTGGCCAGTTTCTCAGTGGGGGGGACGAGTGAAGGTTAACTTCACGCCAGAACTGTTCTTCCAGGTAGGTTTCTATAATCAAACCCCGTCAAACTACGATACCGGCAATGGCTTCCGTCTCGATACCAGCCCAACGCTTGGGAATATGGTGCCTGTGGAATTAGGCTGGAAACCGGCATTGGGTGCAGACAAATTACCGGGTAATTACCGTGTAGGGATGTATTACTCCTCAGTACGAGGTGATAACTACAGCTCTTACGACAACGGGCAATACGGCGAAGATAACCACTCTTACGGCGGTTACCTGCTGTTGCAGCAACAGCTGACAGCGATGGATGGCGATAATCAACGCGGTTTAGGGGTAACGGTTCAGGCGGTGATGAACGATCAGAAAACCTCGAAGACCGACAACTATCAGTCTGTCTCTTTCGTCTGGAAAGGACCGTTTGATGCGCGTCCGAAAGATGAGATCGGTGTAGGTGCTGCGCGTATTCACGTTAACAATGATTACGGCAATATGCTGCGTAAAACCAACGAGGAAAACGGGGTTAACGATTACAACAATCCTACCTATCTGCCGATCCAGAGTGGATCGGAATATAACTACGAAATTTACTACAACGCTCAGGTCACTAACTGGCTGAAACTGCGTCCAAACCTGCAGTACGTGGCTTCTCCAGGTGCGGTCAGCGAAGTGAAAGACGCCTTTGTTGGCGGTCTCAGCGCGAATATCAACTTCTGATGAGTCCTTCAGCGCAGGCTTTCTCAGCCTGCGCTTTCACTTTGACGCCTGGTTCAGCCTTTAGCGTAATTGCGATCGAGCCGTAAAGAAGCGGCGGTAGGCCAGATAGCCCGCAACGATCGTAGAGATGCTGGCGGTACCCAGCAGCATAAACGTCACCATGATTTGGTATTTGATCGCTTTAACCGGATCGATACCGGCAAAAATCAGCCCTGACATCATGCCAGGCAAACTCACCAGCCCAACCGTTTTCGCCGCATCTACTGTGGGGATCATCGCCGCACGGATACTGTCGCGGATCAGCTTACCGGAAGCGGTTTTCACCGAAGCGCCCAGGCTCAACATCTCCTGAATTTTTTGCCGGTTGTCGGCAAAGCGCTGGTTCAGATTGCTGTAACAGAGCCCCACCGCCACCATCGCATTGCCGGCAATCATTCCAGAAATAGGGATAACCTGCATCGGCATAAACTCGATGGAACCGCTCAGCACCAGAATCACCAGCGTCAGCGTGGTGCTGGAGGTGATAGCGATAAAGGAGAGCACAAAGGCATTGCCAATATTGCGACTACGTTTGCGGGCGTTCAGCGCTGCATTCACGCAGATAAACAGCACCATCAACACCGTCAGCCAGCTGTTGTTCAGGTCGAAGATATATTTAAGGACATAGCCGACAACGATCAGCTGAACGATAGCGCGAGCGATGCTCCAGACAATGTCCTTCTCCAGCCCAAGCTTCTCTTTCTTACTGACCAGCAGCGCAATCACCACCAGGATCAGCGCCAGGCCCAGCGACTCGTTGGTAATATTATGCTGATTCATCCGTGCCCTTCCCGACCGGTGGCTGGAGCGTGACCACTCTTTGCGCCTGGTTAATTTCGCTGGTGTCATGGCTGATCCAGATCACCGCCACGCCTTTCTCTCTGACCAGCCCATCTATAAGCTGATTAATCGCCTGCTTGTTTTCCTCATCCAGCGCGCTGGTGATTTCATCCAGCAACAGCACATCAGGCAGGAATTGCAGATTACGCAGTAACGCTACCCGTTGTTTTTCACCGCCGGAGAGCCGATCGATATTTTTAGTCAGCATCTCAACCGGCAGGTTGACCTTTTTCAGCCAGTCTTTCAGCTTCTCAGTGTCGACCTTTTTCTGGCGGATTTGCCACGGCAGCGCCAGATTGTCATACACCGTTTCGCCGAACAACGCAGGCGTCTGGAAACAATAAGAAACCTGCTGACGATAGCTTTCCGGCTTGAGTTCATTAATGCTGCGGCCTTTAAACTGAATATCGCCTTGTGAGGGATCAAGCAGTGAAGCGATGATTTTTAACAGCGTGCTTTTGCCGCCGCCGGAGGGCCCGGTCAGCAGGATAAATTCACCTTGATTCAGCTGTAGCGAGACGGGGGCCAACAACGTGGTGCCATCCTGCACATAGCTAACATCCTGCACGTCCAGCAGGAGAGAAGTTCGCGACATAATGAGTCAACCTGATTTGAATTTTAACCCCAGGATATTAACGCGATAAGGCGACAATTTGTCGCCTTTTTAACTAAGTAGGCCGATGCCGGGGCAAAAATTCAGCTACCCTCTGCCATGCTCTTCAACCGGACTGAGAGGACAGTCTGTCGGGGAAGAATTACCCTGCCATTAAATCATCACGCTGCTTTACTATCAGGCCAGCAGATCAACAGTAAGCCGCTAAAAATCAGCGCCACACCGGCCAGTTTTCCCCACTGAAACACTTCGTTGAAGGCGGGTAAGAGCAGGGCTGCGGCCCAGACCAGCACGTAACTCAGACTTAACAGCGGGTAGGCTTTACTCAGCGCGATGCGTTGTAGCGCAAGGAACCAGCACAGCATTGAAAGGGCATAGGCCGCTAACCCTGCGAACAGGGCTGAGGCGGGCAAAGGCGTGGTGATCAAAGCGTGTAAAAAAGCCAACGGATCGCCGACAGAAGGCAGCGACATCATCGACCAGCGCAACAACAACTGCGCCCCGCTGACCAGCAGGACGCTGCACAAAGCCCATAAAATTCCCATCAGGTATAGGCTCCCATCACCGCCACGCCAACCACGATCAGCACAATGCCGATCCAGTGGCGGAAAGGAACGGGTTCCTTCCACAACCAGCGGGCAGCCAGCACCACAAAGATAAAGTTCAGACTAAGCATCGGGTAGGCCACGCCAACCGGCACGCTTTGCAGCACCACCAGCCAAATCAGCATTGCCAGGCCAAGCATCAACACGCTCAGACCCAGCCAAAACAGCAGGTGGCTTTTGCCCTTCCGCAAGCCATAGTGCGCAGCCTGTTTCTGGCACAGTTGCCCGGCACAGCTTAGCAGGCTGGCAAGCAGGATCAGCAGCAGGCTCATGGCGTCTGGCTGTAGCGGAACATCACCAACCTGCCCTGCCGGTAACAGAAATCGGCTTTTGGCAGATCTTTATCCGGGTCGTCATTGCGGGCCAGTAACATCACCAGCGTCACGTCACCCTTTTGACGATGCGCTGCCAGCCAGGCCGGGAAGTTGGCTCCGCTAATAAACTTATCACTCGCGTCTGGGTAGCTAAGACCGTACTGCACTTCGCCGGGTTGATCGTACAAAATGATGTCGCTGCGTCGCATTTCCCACGCCAGCCCTGAAGCAATCCCGGGATTATTCGCCAACAGGTAATGGCTGCCTGAAATGTCGTTTTTAATCCCATGAATAAACTGCTGGGGCTGTTTGGCATCCATGACATGCAGAGGGATCACCTGGCCCGCCACTAACGCCAGCACCAGTGGGCAAAGCGCGGCCAGGCTCCAGCGTGACGCTGGTGCTTTCAGGGTTATCCAGCCACAGAAAGCCCAAAACAGGAAGGCAGAAGCCGCAAGCAGCACTTTGGTCACTTCTTGATGGCTGTAAACCGGGTGTTTAGCCAGTCCCCATGGCGCCAGGAAACCGAGCACAGCAACGCTGACGACCAGACCAAAGACCAGGTTAATCCAGCCATTAATTTTTAAGGTTGTGCCTTCGCCGGACATTTTTATCAGCGCCTGACGAGCCATCAATATTGCCAGCGGTGCAAAGCACGGCAGGATATAGGTTGGCAGCTTGCCTTTGGCGATGCTGAAGAACAGCAGCGGCATGACCACCCAGCTAAGCAGATACAGACTGCCGCGGCTGCTTTGCCGATCCTGCCAGCCTGAACGCACTGCCGCAGGCAACAGCCCCAGCCAAGGCACGCAGCCAAGCACCAGCACCGGCAGGTAATACCAGAACGGCGCTTTATGCTGCGCATTGGCTTCGGCAAAGCGCTGGATATGCTCCACCCAGAAGAAGTA
Source organism: Erwinia sp. (assembly GCF_049696395.1). GTDB lineage: Bacteria > Pseudomonadota > Gammaproteobacteria > Enterobacterales > Enterobacteriaceae > Erwinia. Next base: position 48,778 of record NZ_JBAVTT010000096.1, on the reverse strand, counting down.
GTGCCAGAAATCCGGCTCACTTTTGGCGATGGCAATCGCCCAGGGCGCGCTGATTAAGGCCGCACCGACGATAGCCAGCGGGCCAAAGCACAGCAGCTCTTTGAACCGTCGCTGATGGATAGCCCAGGGTAGAATGGCAATCACTGGCACCGCAAGCGCCAGAAAGCCTTTGGTCATAAAGCCCATGCCGCAGGCCAATCCGAGCAGCAGCCAGCTCAGAACCTTTTTGCCGTTGGTGGTGACTTCCGTTGTCAGCCAGTAACTGCACATCGCGGCCACCAACCACAAGGTGATCATCGGGTCCAGCACCGCGTAAGTGCCAATGCCATACACCAATAAACAGGTCAGGAAAATAACGCCGGACATCATTGCCGTGGCACGATCGCGCCACAGCCTGAACGCCAGCCAGTAAACCATCAGGGCTGTCAGCGTAATTGAAAAGACGGAGCCAAAACGCACGGCAAAGTTGTTATGGCCGAAAATCAACTGACTGAGATTATTGATCCAGTAACCGGCTATCGGCTTTTCGAAATAGCGCAGATCAAAGAAGTGCGGCACTACCCAGTTGCCGCTCGCTACCATTTCCCGGCTGATCTCCGCATAGCGGGTTTCATCAGGCTGCCATAACGCACGAAACTCCAGCGGGATCAGGTAATACAAGGCAAATAACGCCAGAAGGAGAAAACCCTTTCTCGTGATTGTCATAAAATTGACTCTGTTGATTGCTGGCATCCCAGCCATCCCTCACGCCCGGGGAGGCTACCCCGAACAATTTTTCCTGTCGGCAGGCTGTTAAGATCCTCTGGCAACAGCTCACTGAGTGGGCAAAATTGAATGCCCTCCTGTTCGGCCAGCGTCAGTAGCTCACTGAACAGATTGCTCATCACTATTCCCTCCACCTCCGCATGGATGGTGTAAACGGGCGTGCCCTGATCCTGTTTTATCCGGTCGATAATAAACGCATTAAAATCTTCCTTGCTGACCGAGGAGCCGACCACCTCATCCCAGGTTGGCAGCGTTACCGGGATCTGTACCGTCCCTGGCGTGCCATCATCCAACAAAGGACGAAACGGAGAGGTTCCCCGGCAGTCGCTGTTGTAGTGAAAATGGAACGGTTCTTTGACATCAACCACACGCTGATCGGCGCGCCAACCCGCCACCGCGGAGCAGGTCACAGGCTGTCCGGTGATGACCGTCAGCGCATCTTTTCCCAGGCGGATTTGATGCGTTAACTGTTCCGCAGGCCAGACACCTGCCCAGGTTTGCCAGGCAAAATGATCCCAGGCATGCAGTCCCACTTCATGGTGATCGCTGGCGGCGCTAACGATCTCCGCCAGGCCACTGCCAATCTGCCGGCCCGGCCAGGCCGTACCCGCCAGCAAGATATCCCAGCCATACAGCGAGGCGGCGTTGGATCTCAGCATCTTCCAGAGAAATTTAGGTTTAAGCAGGCGCCATAAGTGGCGCCCCATATTGTCTGGTCCAACGCTGAAGAAAAAAGTGGCCTGAGTGCGATGCATACTGAGGATTTCCAGCAGTTTTGGCACGCCATCTCGGGTGCCCCGCCAGGTATCAACATCTATACGAAGGCCGACTTTTCTCATTTTTTCTCTTCCGGCGCGTCCAGTTCAACCGTTCTCAGGAAGAAGTCCAGCGTGGCATCAATGGTTTTGTCCATGGTCACTTCTGGCGTCCAGCCCAGCAGGCGGCGAGCGTTACGGATGGCCGGTTTACGGTGTTCCACATCCTGATAACCTTTGCCGTAGTAGCTGCTGCTTTCCACGTCACGGAAACCGGCGAACGGCGGGAATCGATCGCGCAGCGGATGACGTTCAAAGCTGGCAAGCAGTTGTTCCGCCAGCTCTTTGATGCTCGCTTCGTTTTCCGGATTACCAATGTTGATGATCTGGCCGTCGCAATTATTGTCTTTGTTTTCAATAATGCGGAACAGCGCTTCAACCCCATCGCTGATGTCGGTAAAGCAGCGTTTTTGTTTGCCGCCATCCATCAGTTTGATTGGCGACCCCTCAACCAGATTCAGGATCAGTTGGGTGATGGCCCTTGAGCTGCCAATACGTGCCGCATTCAGGTTATCCAGGCGTGGCCCCATCCAGTTAAACGGACGGAACAGGGTGAAACGCAGCCCTTCTTTATCACCATAAGCCCAGAGAACGCGGTCAAGCAGCTGTTTGGAGACCGAGTAGATCCAACGCTGTTTGTTGATCGGCCCGACCACCAGATTCGAGGTATCTTCATCGAAAGTAGGATCATCACACATGCCGTACACTTCGGAGGTGGACGGGAAAATAATGCGTTTTTTGTACTTCACGCAGTCGCGGATAATCTTCAGGTTCTCTTCAAAATCGAGCTCGAAGACCCGCAACGGGTTACGCGTATACTCAATCGGCGTGGCGATAGCGACCAGCGGCAGGATCACGTCACATTTTTTGATGTGGTATTCAATCCATTCGGAATGGATGCTGATATCCCCTTCCACGAACTGGAAGCGCGGGTGGCCGACAAAGCGGCTGATCGCATCTGAGCCAATATCCAGACCGAAAATATCAAAATTGTCGTCCTGCAACAGACGCTCGGTCAGATGGTTACCGATAAATCCGTTAACCCCGAGGATTAACACGCGCGTGCGGCGTTTGAGGGGAGAGGCAGGTTTATTGGTCAACAGCGCCTGATTGACCAGACCCAGCGTTTGCGCCAGCTGTGAGCCCTGCATGTAAACGCCGTTGTCGCTCTGCCCGGTCATGACTTCCAGCGCACCTTCACCACAAGCCACCACCAGCGGATTCACTGACAGCACGGTTCCGGCTTTGGCAGCAGGCAGATCGTGACGGACTTTGCCTTTCCAGATAATGAATTTTGCAGCGCCAACATAGCCAAACGCACCAGGCCACGGATCGGTGACCGCACGTACCAGATTATTCACCACCTCAGCCGGTTTAGACCAGTCGATACGGCCATCTTCCGGCGTACGACGCCCAACAACGGTGGCCTCAGAAGCGTCCTGAGCACGTTCGGTCATCTGGCCATTTTTGATCAGTGGCAGGCAATCTGACAGCAGATGTTCCGCCGTAGCATTCAGTTTGCGGTGCAGTGTCAGCGCATTGTCATCCGGAGAGATAGTGACGATCTCCTGTGCGACAATGGCACCGGCGTCTGCGCGGGCAACCATTCTGTGCAGGGTCACGCCGGTTTCCGTTTCGCCGTTAACCAGTGCCCAGTTCAGTGGCGCACGGCCACGGTATTTAGGCAGCAGGGAACCGTGCAGGTTGAACGCGCCTTTAGGGGCGAGACTTAACAGCTCATCACTCAGCAAGTTGCGGTAATAGAAAGAGAAAATGACCTCAGGTGCCAGGGTTTTAATGCGATCAACCCACAGCGGATGGTTCACATCCTCCGGCGCATAAACCGGGATCCCCTGCTCTGCTGCGGTACGGGCTACGGAAGCAAAAAAGTGATTCTCGTTAGCGGTATCAGCGTGAGTAAAAATCGCCTCAATCTCATAACCCGCGTTCAGCAGCGCAGTGATCCCAATGCAACCCATATCGTGATAGGCAAATACGACAGCTTTCATTATTGGTCTTCCTCAGAACGGACAGGCGCGGAAGAGTTAACTACGCGCTGGATAAAATAGCGTGGACGGGCACGAACATCGTTGTAGATACGCCCGATGTATTCACCTAAGAGCCCCATACCGACAAACTGCGCACCGATGAAAATAAACAGTACGGCGAACAGCATAAATACCCCGTCTCCGGACCATTCCGGACCAAAAAAGAGACGTAAAACAATCAGTAACAGTGATAATGCAAACCCGGCCAGCGCAATCAGGCTGCCAAAGACGCTGAGCATACGCAGCGGCGTAGTGGTCAGGCAGGTGACGAGGTCATACATCAGATTGATCAGTTTCATCAGGCTGTATTTGGAATCACCGAATTCACGCTCCGCGTGCAGCACCGGGATTTCAATCGCCCGACGGGCGAAGGTATTAGCCAGGATGGGAATAAACGTACTGCGCTCATGGCAGTTGAGCATGGCGTCAATAATGTGACGGCGGTAAGCGCGCAGCATGCAGCCGTAATCGCCCATCGCCTTACCCGTTGTCCGTTGAATAAGGTTGTTGATAAGCCGGGAAGCGCGTTTGCGGAACCAGCTGTCCTGGCGATTTTGTCGCACGGTGCCCACCACGTCATAGCCTTCTTCAGCTTTCGCCACCAGACGCGGGATCTCTTCTGGCGGATTCTGCAGATCGGCATCCAGGGTGATAATCAAATCCCCGCTGACATGGTTAAACCCGGCCATAATCGCCGAGTGCTGCCCGTAATTGCGGTTCAGCAAAACGGCGACAACGTGGCTTCCCGGCGCTTCTGCCGCGGCCGTCAGCATTTCAGGTGAACTGTCGGTACTGCCATCGTCCACCAGCAGAATTTCCCAGTCCATCGACAGCTGAGCACAGGCTTCAGAAGTGCGGCGGATCAGCTCCGGCAAACTGTCCTGTTCGTTAAAAACAGGGATCACGATGGACACTTTGTTAATCGGTTGTTCAGCGATCATGGTGTTTCTCAGCAATGTCATGCAGCGCGGCAATGACCCGGCTGACGTCTTCATCGGTCATGGTCGGGAACAGCGGAATAGAGCAAATGCGCTCTGAATTCCATTCAGTTTCCGGCAGGGACAACGCCGGGAAACGTTCCCGGTAATATTTCTGGGTATGCGCCGCCCTGAAGTGCAGGCCGGTGCCAATCTGGCGGTCTTTCAGTTCCTGCATCAGCTGGTCGCGGCTCAGACCGCAACGTGCCGGGTCCACACGCAGAATGAACAGATGCCAGGCGTGTTGATGTTCATAAGTGGGTTGAGCCAGCGGCTGGAAAGGCGTTCCGGCCAGCGCCTTCAGATAGCGTTCAGCAATCTCAGCGCGGCGGGCATTCATCTTAGGCAACTTCGCCAGCTGAACCAGCGCAATGGCGGCGTTGATATCAGCGAGGTTGTATTTGTAGCCGGGCGCGATAACTTCGGCCTGCGGCGCGCGACCATGGGTCTGGCGATCAAAAGCGTCAACGCCCAGACCGTGGAATTTCAGGCTGCGGATGCGGTTAGCCAGCGCTTCGTCGTCGGTCACCACAAGGCCACCTTCAGCACAGGTCATATTTTTGATGGCGTGGAAGGAGAAAATCGCCGTGCCGCTGCTTCCTACATGGCGGCCTTGGTAATAAGTGCCTGCCGCGTGGGCCGCATCATCAATCACCGGGATGCCGTAGCGTTTCCCCAGCGCATGGATGGCAGCGATATCCGCCGGTGCACCAGCGTAATGAACTGGCACAATAGCTTTGGTGCGTGGGGTAATCGCCGCTTCGATCAGCTCAGGGGTGATCATCAGGGTGTCACGATCGATATCAATCATCACCGGTTCAGCACCGAGCAGCGCAATCATATTCAACGTGGAAACCCAGGTCAGCGACGGGGTAATCACTTCATCCCCGCTCCCTATTCCCAACGCCATCAGGGTGACATGCATCCCGGCAGTTGCCGAACTCACGGCAATGGCGTGCTGATTACCCGTCAGTTGGCAAAAAGCCTGTTCCAGCTGCTGATTCTTGGGACCTGTGGTGATCCACCCGGAATTCATGACCTCGCCAACCGCGGCCAACTCGGCCTCGCCCATGGCTGGACGGGAGAAAGGGAGAAAATCAGACATTATTAAGTTTCCTTTAACAATAACCTTAAAAAACTTTAGCAGAACGTGCGTTTGTTGCTGGCAAAAAAGAACGCTAATTCCTTGAAATTTAATCGTCGTTTAAACAAGCTGGTCCTGGTTGCAGGCGGTTACCCTTGAGACTCCGGTTTACAAATGGGGCTCAACTGCCGGTGAAATGACTTTATCAGAGTCAGATTTCTGTTTATTCAACACTGCCTGAACGATATAGGAGATTCCTTAGCTAAAAATTAAGATTACGCAAGGTGGGCGAAATTAGGCAGGAAATCGGCGGAGGGGTTTAAGAGGGGTTTACTTTTAAACAATCCATTATCGGGATTGTCGATGCGGAGTAATACAACGAAAACGAAAAACTTAAGCTTACCTTAATTTTTATGTCACTTTTCCCCTACTGCTCGCGGAGAAAATCTCATCAGGCTGCTTTGAGCAACCTGATGACGCTAAGCCTTGTGGCGAATTCACCCAGCAATAAGCCCATCCTGAGAAACTGACTTTGCCAAGGCTGGCACGGTTAGCTGGTTCTTTAGTTGCACGATATCGGCCATTACGGCCAGCGCAATCTCCGCAGGCGTTTTACTGCCGAGAGGCAATCCTACCGGAGCATGGATTCGGTCCAACTCTTCCACGCTAAATTCGGCAATTTTCTGCAGTCGAACGCGCCGGTTATCACTGTTACGGCGTGACCCCATCGCCCCGATGTAAAAAGCCGGGGTATGAATGGCTTCCATCAAAGTCAGGTCATCCATCCGAGGGTCGTGGGTCAGTGCCACAATCGCCGTGTTGGCGTGGCAGCCTTCTTTCTCAATAAATCTGGCCGGGAACTGCCTGAGTAATCTGATGTCCGGTTTAAGTAAATCGGCAAAATTGGCTAAAGCCTCCGGACGGTTTTCGCAAACCCACACCTCAAACCCCAGTGAGCAGGCAAAGTCAGCGCAGTAGACCGCCACGCTTGACAGCCCGGCAATCAATAATCGTGGAGCGGCGGCAATGTGCAGGGTGATCTGCTGCTGATTGCGCTCCACCAGCGTGCCACTGACAAACTCTGCTGGCTGCAAATCGCGGCAAGCTTCAGGCAAGGTCAGTCGCTTAATCAGAGCATGATGTCCGCGCAGGGCAGACTCGATATTCCGCAGATAGCTGAGGCTTGGATCACCGGCAGGCAGATACTCCACCAACACATCCAGAACGCCGCCGCAGGGCAACGAAACCGTTGGGGTTAACCCGCCTTCACCATAACGGACCAGCTGACTGGGTTGCAGATATTCACCGGCGGCAATGCGGCTTAAGAAATCGTCCTCAATACAGCCGCCAGAGAGCGAACCACAGAATTTTCCCTCACCAGCAGCCACCATAAGTGCGCCAGGCGAACGCGGTGCCGAACCATAAGTCTCCAGCACCGTACATAGCCACACCGGCTGATGTTCAAGCCAGAGCTGAGCCTGGCTGACAACCTGTAGATCAAGATGTTGCATAGATTACTCTTCCGACGGCAACTGCGAAGGCAGGTCGATATCCTGCAAAATGGCGGACGACGACAGGCTAAGGGTAAAGACTGGCGAGTGGCGAAGCAGCGATCGTGCCCCCTCGTCCCCTTTTAGCGCACACAACGCCTTACGCAAGGTGGCGTTAAACCCAACGGGATGGCCAGGTAACTGTTCAAAACGGGGTTGCACAATCGCGTGGTTACGCAACTCTTTTGCCACGGCCTGAAAAACCGCAGGCGGGACATACGGCATATCGGCCAGCTGGATCAACCAGCCTTCCCAGTCAGGCGTTGCGTTGACCGCGGCGGCAATCGACTCGCCCAGCCCATCACTTGCCAGCAGCGTATAAGGCACCTGATACCGGGTACAAACCTGCTGCACCAACCCATTTTCCGGGCGCGTGACCACCAGCACAGGCAGTTCAGCCGCCAGAGCCTGCAACAGTGTCTGCTCAAAAATCGTGGTTTTTCCCAGCGCAGCATTCAATTTATTGCCCGCTCCTCCGGCCTGAACAAACCGTTTTCCCTGCCCCGCCGCAGCGATAACTATGCCAAATTTCATTCTGACGCCTCGTTTGCGCAACAAATCATAACCTTAGTCACACTGCGTGTTATTAAATTGTTTTTTAGTTGAATTGCATGTGTTAATCATCACATAATCCGCCGCATAAGCCTATGCCCTTACGTTATAAGCCAGTCCGCAAGCGTTTGCGCAACAATGTGAAAACAATAACAATAGCAGTTGAAGGGATTTTAATGAGCAATGTTAACCCGTCACGCCGTCGCTTTTTACGCGGTGCCGTGATAGCCGGGGTAGCTGTCTACCTCGCGCCCGTCTATAGCCGTGCCTACTCGGCGTTGTTTGAAGAAAAAATTCTGCAGTCCCCCAACTGGAACCCCGAAACCAAACGTTTGCGTTACCGTATCGACGGACGTTCAAAGGTGATGGGTCAGAAGGTTTTCGCCCGTGATATCCGCGCCACAGACATGCCGCACTGGCCGCAGAAACAGGCTCACGCTTTTATCCTGCGTACCACGCGCGCCGACCGTTTGTTCGCCGGAATAGACCTCTCTTTACTGGGAGAGGATCTGCAACCGGATACCCTGGTCACCGCTGCAGAACTGGCACGGGATGGCCTGGCGTTTCCGGCGTTCTACGGTGACGATATGCTGCTCCCGGAAGGCAAAACCCCTGCCTATCTCGGTCATGCTGTAGCGATTCTGATTTACCATGATTTCGCCCGGTTCCGCTTCGCCAAAGACAAGCTGAAATTCAAAGAAGAGGTGATCCGCTACGGCGCAGAAACCGGTCCACTTCAGCGCGATCCCTGGGGCACCTTCCGCTTTGTGCGTGTGGGGGGCAAAGACGCCTTTGATGACGATCGTTTCTCCAGCCTGAAGGACATGCCGATCTTCCCGGTAGGGATGAAAAAGCATCTTCCAGTCTGGCCGGAAGGACGTGAAGGCGGCAAGCTGGATCAGGAAGGCATGTTCTATGCGGCCTCGATGGCTGACGAACTCACCTCCCCGCCGGAAGACTGGCTGGTGATGTCACGCCGCTTCACCACCCAATCTATCGATACCTCCGCTATGGAGCCCGATAACGCCAACGGCTGGTTTGATACCGCCACGCAAACGCTGCATCTGGTTATCCCAACGCAATCCCCACAGGAAGTGGCGGACGAGATGCCACGGATGTTGGCAAAGCGTCATCCGGCGGTAAAACAGCTGATCCTGCATCCCTGTTATACCGTAGGTTACGGCTCGAAAGATCACTATAACTTTCCGTATTACGGCGCGGTTGCCGCGCTGTATGGCGAAGGTTTGCCCGTCCGTCTGGCGAACGACCGTTTCGAACAGTTCCAGAGTGCGTTAAAACGCCATGCGTTCGATATGAAGTACACCATCGCGGTGAATAAAAACAGCGGTGTGCTGCAGTCATTTCACGGCGAGATGACTGCAGATGGCGGCGGCCGCAGTAATTTCACCCCTTCCGTTTCGATGGTAGGTGCCACGGCAGCGCAGTCCATTTACTACTTCCCGAAAAGCGATATTTCAGCGGTTGGCATCGCCTCCCGCGCCATTGATGCCGGTTCAGCCCGAGGTTACGGCACGCTGCAAAGTATGGCAGCAACGGAAATGATGGTGGATGAATTAGCCGAAGCGCTGAAGATCGATCCGATCGCCTTCCGTCTGAAGAATGTGCTGCGTTCGGGGATGAAAAATACCCAGGGTGCTATTCCTGCCGGTGCGATCCGCGCCGATGAAGTGCTGAAGAAAGCCGCAGAACATGAGATGTGGCGTAAACGCGCAGAGAACAAAATTGCCTATGAAAAGGCCCATCCGGGTAAGCGCTACGGCGTTGGATTTGGCTGCGTTCAGAAAGACTTTGGCACTGGCGCGGAAACCTCTTTTGCGCGGGTTGAACTGAGTGAAAGTGGTCACATCACGCTGTATCACAGCGGCGCAGAGATGGGCACCGGTATGTCGACCTCGCAGTCGGTGATCTGTGCACAGTGGCTGGGCAAACCGGCAGACGAAGCGCACTTCTCGGTGACGGACTGGTCAGTATTGCCCCTGGTCACCAGCGGCGATCCCTATCTGATGTCGCAGGAAGATCAGGACAAACTGCAAAGCAACCCGAACTGGACCCCGAGCTACTGCTCTCCTTCCAGTGCCAGCAACTCGGCTTACTATTTCTCGCACAGCACGCGTGAAGCTGCACGTCAGGTCTTTGAGCAAGGGATCTGGCCCGCAGCCCTGTCGATTTGGCAGTCAGGTCTTGGCGGAGGCCAGGCGGCTCCGTTGGTGGTGCGAATTGAGGATGCGCGCTGGGTTGAGGGTGGCTTGACCGCCGCTGGGATGCAGATTCTGCCGCTGGCACTGTTGGCGCAAAAAGCCTGGCAGATGAAAGCGGTCACCGGCGCGGTTGTCCACGTCTTTAACCGCTGGCAGTGGGCCGAAGCGGAGTTCCCGTTGCCTGCAAAAAGTGAGCGTTTGCCGATCGATGCTCTGGCCTTACGCACTGCGGGTGAGGCGTTCAAAAACCTGCCGCGCAGCCAGGTTTACTATCCCCCAACGCAACGTAACAACGCGGCAGTGACCTATTACAGCGCGGTTGGCACGCTGGCTGAGGTCGCCATTGATACGGCTACCGGCAAGGTCGAGCTGCTGGATCACCACTCCATTATGGAGTGCGGTAACCTGATCGTCCCTGAGCTGGTTTCCGGCCAGTTACAGGGCGGCCTGGCGATGGGCATCGGCCATGCGTTACACGAATATCTGCCGTTGTATGAAGATGGCCCGGGCAACGGGACATGGAATTTCAACCGCTACCATTTGCCACGCGCCAGCGATGTCGCAGTGTGGAAACAGAGCAGCGATATCTTGCCTGCCCTGTCAGAAACCGATCCCCCTAAAGGTATGGCTGAAGTGGTCATGATCCCCGTCGTTGCCGCGCTGGTTAACGCCATCGCCCACGCGACCGGCCACCGTTTCCGTGATTTGCCAGTTCGTGCAGAAAATATTCTTGAGGTATTACCGTGAGCCTGAAAACCCAACCCGTCACCCTGACTATTAACGGCAAGCAACAAGGCCCGATCGAGGTTCCGGAAGGACTGATGATGATCGACTTCCTGCATGAGTATCTGGATCTGACCGGATCACGCCTCGGCTGTGGGCAAGGGATCTGTCACGCTTGCGTGGCGATAGTCGACCACCCCAATGGCGCGAGTGAAGAAGTTCGCACCTGCATTACCGGAGCCCATTTCTTCAATGGCAAAAACGTGCGGACCATCGAAGGCATTGCCAGCAAAAATGCGCAAAACGATGAGGTGGTTCTCTCGCCGGTTCAGCAGGCCTTCCTCGATCATTACAGCTTCCAGTGCGGTTACTGCACGCCGGGCTTTGTGAATGCCGCCACTATTTTTATCGAAAAACTGAAGCGGGAGCCCATTGAGCTGGAGCAGTTGGAAAAGGCGATTGAGCAGGCGCTGGAAAACCATATTTGCCGTTGCACTGGCTATGTCCGTTACTACCAGGCCGTGCGCGATGTGGCGCTGAAAACGCCGGGACTGGTCAGGGGGAGCGCGCAGTGAAAAAACGTCTCGCTGTATTGGTATTAGCGATCGTCATTCTTCTTATTGCCTTTCTGACCTGGCGGGAAAATCGCACTGACGATCGTCCGCTGCAGCAAGTCAGTGCCAGCAGTGAACAGATTGCTCGCGGGAAATACCTGACGCGCGCATCTGACTGCGCGGCCTGCCATACCGCAAAAGACGGCGCGCCGCTGGCTGGCGGCTATCCGCTGGAGACGCCGTTCGGCACCCTTTATGGCAGCAACCTGACGCCATCGGCAGAAGGAATAGGCCGCTGGACGAAGCAGGACTTCTATCTGGCGCTGACCAAAGGGGTTGCGCCCGGCGGCCGCCATCTGTATCCGGCGATGCCTTATACCTCTTACAAAGGGATGACGCGTGAGGATTCCGATGCTATTTACAGTTATCTGATGACTCGCCCGGCGGTGGATGTTGCGATTCCGGAAAACTCGATGCCCTTCCCGTTCAATCAGCGTATGTCGTTGATCGGTTGGAATCTGCTGTTCCGCTCTGACGATCCGCTGCCTGCCAGCTCGCAGGGCAGTTCGGCAGAGTGGCAACGTGGGCGCTATCTTGCTGATGTGCTTGGGCACTGTGGGGAATGTCACAGTCCGCGTGGACAACTGGGGCAGATGCAAACCGATCGGCCTTTGCAGGGAGGCAATTTGGGCCGTTTCCTGGCACCGGATATCACCCCGCACGGCCTTGCCCAACGTGGCTGGAAATCTGAGGATTTGCAAACATTCCTGAGCAGTGGGATCTCACCTCAAGGCACCGCCTTCAGCGAAATGCATACGGTGATCGATCTGAGCCTGCGTTATCTGACCCCGGAAGATCATCAGGCACTGGCGACCTATTTATTGGGTGAACAGCCGGTGGAACCGGTGATGATGAAGATCGGGCAGGGCAATGAAACCGGTCGTCAGCTTTATGCCGATAGCTGTTCAGGTTGCCATGCCCGCGACGGTTCAGGGAAACCGCATGTTGCCCCGGCGATGCAAAATATGGCGACACTGCGCCTGGCAGACAGCCATAACCTGATTGTGTCGGTCATCGACGGCCTGCCTGCCCAGCAGTTCCCGAATAATGAGAGCATGCAAAGTATGCCGGCCTTTGGTGATCATCTTGATGATGAGCAGATGGCGGCACTGATTAACTATTTGCGTGTGACTTGGGGAAATCAGCCGGCAGATGTGACGGCAGAGAAGGTAAAAGCACTGCGGAATCAGTAGAGCTAGTTCCGGCCTTATAAGAAGTCATTGCTGGCCGTACGATGCCAACAAAAAGGACGCCTGCAACTCTGCAGGCGTCCTTTTTTTATGCCTCCCCAAACTGACCGGGGAGTTCAGGCGGACCGGAGCCCGCCCTGATCACTGTTTACTTAGCGTCATCCGGCAGCGCATAAGCGACGATGTAGTCGCCCAGCTTGGTGCCGAAGGAACCATGACCACCCGCCGCGATCAGCACGTACTGCTTGCCGTTCACTTCGTAGGTCATTGGGGTAGCCTGGCCGCCAGCTGGCAGACGAGCTTCCCACAGGGCTTTACCGTTAGTCACGTTGAACGCACGCAGATAGTTATCCGCCGTTGCGCCAATGAACATCACGTTACCGGCAGTAGAGATTGGCGCACCCAGCATAGGCATACCCATCTTGAACGGCAGTGGAATAGGTGAGCTGTCACGTACGGTACCGATGCGTTTTTTCCACACGATATCGTTGGTTTTCAGGTCAACCGCAGACACATAGCCCCAGGCTGGTTGCTTACAAGGGAAGCCCAGTGGTGACAGGAACGGGTTCAGCGTCACGCCATATGGCACGCCATACTGTGGCTGAACGCCGGTTTCTGTGCCGCTGCCGCCTTTGTCGTTCTCACCAGGCCACAGTGGGTTACCAGGACCGCGTGGGATCAGACGGGAAACAAACGGCAGCGCCATTGGGTTGGTCACGGCGATCTGGCGATCGGTATCTACAGAGATGCCGCCCCATTCGAACATACCCAGGTTACCAGGGAACACCAGCGTGCCCTGCTCTGAAGGAGGCGTAAACGGACCTTCATAACGCAGGCTGTGGAACATCACGCGGCAGATCAGCTGATCGTAAATCGTTGCGCCCCACATGTCCGCACCGGTCAGGTTTTTCTTCGGACGGTAGGTCAGCTCAGAGTACGGCTGAGTAGGTGACAGACGGTCACCTTTCGCCGGGCCTTGTGGCACTGGCGTTTCTGGTGCAGGAACAACTTCTTTACCGGTACGACGATCCAGCACGAAGATGTTGCCGGTTTTTGCCGGAACATACACCACTGGCACTTTGTTGCCGTTTTTGTCGTTGATATCAGCCAGAGTCGGCTGAGCCGGTACGTCCATATCCCACAGATCGTGGTGCACGGTCTGGTAGAACCAGGCCAGCTTACCGGTGGTCGCGTTCAGTGCCAGCAGGCCTGAAGCGAAACGCTCCATTTCCGGGGTACGGTTGCCGCCCCAGATATCCGGAGTCGCTACACCGATTGGCAGGTACACCAGGTCCAGCTTGGCATCATAAGCAGCGGGTGCCCATGAGTTTGGTGAGTTAGCCACGTAGTGCTGGTCTTCACCAGGCAGAACGTTAGGGTCTTTAGCGCCGGTATCGAAGGCCCACAGCAGTTTACCGCTGTTGACGTCGAAACCACGGATCACACCAGAAGGCTCTTTGGTGGAGTAGTTATCGGTTACCGCACCAGCGACCACAATCACCTTATCAGTGATAATTGGCGGTGATGTTGGCTCGTAAGCACCTGGACGGGCGTTAGGCATGTTCTGCTGAAGGTTCAGCTTGCCGTTGTCGCCGAATTCCGGGCACAGGGCGCCAGTTTCCGCGTCCAGCGAGTACAGGTGACCATCGTTCACTGGCAGGATGATGCGACGTGCGCACATTGCTGGCTTAGTGCCCGCAGGCAGAGCGGCTGCTTCCGGAGTCTGGTAGTAAGACACACCACGACAGGTCACATGCTGGAAGGAAGGATCGGTTTTCAGCTGTGGATCAAATTTCCACTTCTCTTTACCGGTAGCCGCGTCCAGAGCAAACAGAATCTGGTGCGGAGTACACAGGTACAAAGAATCACCAATTTTGATCGGCGTCACTTCATCGGTCATTTCGCCCGGATCGGTTGGGCGCTTCATATCACCGGTACGGAAGGTCCATGCTTCCTTCAACTGGCCAACGTTCTTGTCGTTGATTTGCGTCAGCGGCGAGTAACGAGTACCAGCCTGAGTACGACCATAAGCAGGCCAGTCGCCGGCAGCGATGCCGTCACCAGACTTCTCAATGTTCGCAGCCTGCTCCGGGCTCAGGGAACCGTTGATTTCCTGCGGATCGTTAAAGACCGAGTAAGCCAGCGCAATCACGGTCACTACCAGCACCAGGCTCAGTGCGCCACGGGCAAATTTGCCCTGGCTCAGACCCCGGTAAACAAACGGCAGGACCAGCCACAGGCCGAGGAAGAAGGTGACGTCAAGACGCGGCGTCAGTGCCCAGAAATCGGACCCCACTTCCCACAACGACCAGATCAGCGTTGCCAGCAGGAATACCGCGTACAGCAGCAGGGCTGAAGAACGGCGACGGAACAGCAACCAGGCAACAACCAGTTCAATCACACCAGCGATGATGTAATAGAACGAGCCGCCAAGCTTGGCCAGCCAGATACCGCCAACCAGCAGGTATAACCCGCTGAGGACGGCAAACACAGCCGTAAGGATCACGAGGATTCGTGATAACGGTGCTTTACTTTGCATAGTATGGACCTTACCAAAATTTAACGTCTTCGATTTAGATCGTATGCTAAATCGCAAAAAACACTCGGTTTAAGCAACTCATCCACCCGGTGTTTTGAACCCACCGCCTCACTGAGGTGAAACGGCAGGCTGTGCTGGATTCTTTCTTACAGGAACGAATAGGAGAGCGAAGCGCCCACACCATAATTGCGTCCCGGTGCTGGCTCGTAATAACGGCCATTGCCTTCGTTAACGATGACCGAGCCCACGTAGGCTTTGTCGAACAGGTTATCGACCCGGCTGAACAGGTCGAGTGACCACTTGTCCCAGCCAAATTTATACCCGCTGCTCAGGCCGACCACGGTGTAAGACGGCGCTTTGGCGTCGTTTTCATCGTCCGCCTGGATGCTGCCCATATAGCGAACGTCCGCGCCTGCGTGCCAACCTTGTTCCGGTGCCCAGGCCAGAGAGGCATAGCCCATATTTTTCGCCACGCCCGGCAAACGGTTACCGGATGGCGTACAGCTACCGCTGTCATCGCAGGTGGAGTTGCGGTAAGTAGCGTCCAGATAAGTCCACGCCATTTTCATCTGCCAGTTTTCGGCAAACTGCTGGTCGAAGGACATCTCAACGCCCTGACGGCGGGTTTTTCCTGCGTTCTTATACACGGAACGTCCGTTACTGCTGTCAGCCACGACCAGTTCATTATCGGTATTGGTCTGGAAAATAGCGGCGGTCAACAGGCCATAACCGATTCGGGTTTTACTGCCGAGTTCGACGGTATCGCTGGTTGAAGGCTTGAGGCCAAGGTTCAGGCCTGTCTGGTTGCCCTCCACAGAGCGGTAGGAAAGCTCATTGATGGTGGGTGTTTCAAAACCCCGTCCCGCAGATAAATAGACATTCCAGGCATCGGTCACCGCGTAATTCAGTGAGCCCATCGGCAGAAGTTTGTGATAACGCTTGCTGCCGCTGTCATCGCCATTGCCGGGAGTCACGTAATAATCAGTCGAGTCGAAGCTGACGGTGCTGTAGCGCATCCCGGCATCCAGCGTCCATTTTGAAGTCAGATCCCAGCTGGTTTGCAGATACGGATCGAGATTCCACATCACGTTCTTCTCGTTCCGACGCTTCTCGCCCTTCTCGCCAAACTCCGGTACGCCATTCACCAGAGTGTAGTTCTGGAAGCCCTGTCGGCGTTCGGTCATGGTTTCATAATCCAACCCGCCGATGAGGCTGAACGGGACAGAGCCGATCTGATCCTGATGTTTCCAGCGGGTATCAATACCGGAATATTTACGTTCCAGCACAATCACACCGCCCGGATAGCCCGGTTTTTGCTGGGGAGCATAAGGAATCGACTGATACTGCGTGGTGTGGCGCTCGCCATGCCAGGTAGTCAGTGTTAATTGGTCGTTTTCGCTCATCTCGCGCTGATAACGCAGGCCAAACTGCGTCTGATCCAGGCTCTTACGGGTATTGTAAGCCTCACCGCGTGGTGACTGGCGCGGGTTGTCTTTCCACTCTTCGCGAGTCAGGCCACCAGGATCGTTGGCATCAACCGAGACGCTATTAAACATCAGCGTTAAGCTGCTGACATCATCAAGCCGCACGCCTAGTTTGGCATTGCCGAGGTTCTTTTGCGTCTCGCTGTGGTCGCGATAGCCGTGCGTAGTGAAGCGGGAGCCGGAAACCGTGTAATTCACATCGCCAGCGTGGGTGCCATCACCGGTAGACCCCGAAGCTTTCACGCTGTTGCGCCAGCTGCCATAACTGCCGTAGTAAGTGCCTGCTGTCAGTGTAGTTGGCTGGCTGCCAGTCTGCGTATCGATATTCACCACGCCGCCAGACGCATTGCCGTACAGCGCCGAATAAGGGCCACGCAGCACTTCAACTTTATCAATTGAGTTGATATCAATATTGGAGGTTTGCCCCTGCCCGTCCGGCATGGTGGCAGGAATGCCATCTACATAGACGCGCACGCCACGAACGCCATACATCGAGCGGCTACCAAAGCCACGGACGGACAGCTGAAGATCCTGTGCATAGTTCTGCCGGTTCTGGATCTGCAGGCCAGGCACGCTGCCCAGGCTCTCAGACAGATTGACCTGTGCGGTGCTGTTGCGTAAATCATCACCGCTGACCACGCTGACGGCGGCTGGCGTATCCAGCTCCGACAGGCCACTGCGCTGCTTAATCACCATCAGCGATCCTTCAGAGGTGCTGTCGGTGGGGCTCTGTGGAGCCGCAGACTGGGCATAGCTCATCACAGGCTGAAGTAAAAACAGCGGCGTTAAGAGAAAAGCAGACGTTTTGTTGTTCACAGGATCGGTTCGTTTTTTTAAAAGGTAGCCGTCAATGTTTGTCAGCCGGGATGAGCGCGAAAAGCAGGACTTCTCGCAAGCCCATCTGAGCGACGAAACGCGCGCATCATTGCTGCAAAAGTATACAAGCAGTTTTGAAACTTGCCCGCCAGAGTCCCCTACAGAATTAGGGCTATAGCGCAATCAGTCGAGTAAAACGGCTGTTCAGATGCGGAAAACAGGGGGAAAGTGTCAAAATCGGCCTGGATTGTAGCACTCAATAATTGCTTTGCGAACTGTTGTTACGCATTTAGCTGAATTGATTCAGTACAACGCCACAAAATGATAATAGTTCACTTACATCGCGTGAAATCACCGCTTTTAACCCTGATCTTTACCGGGTTTCAGGCCAGGCGATATTTAACAAACTCCCCGCTATACTGAGAACAACACCCGATAAAAGGATGCATTATGCGCTGGCAGGAAACGAAAAGACCCTTTTGCGCTGGCCTTATTCCGGCATTCGCTTTTATGCCGTTAATTGCCGCGTTGCTGTTGTTAACCGGCTGTTCTTCCGGCGAAAAAGGCAGCATCTGCGAAGGTCAGGCACAAACGCTGGACGGGCGCGTGCTGGGGAATGTGGAGGGCAAAATTGTCGATCGGTTTACCTCCTTCAGCGTCACGCTGCCGGATTTCACCCTGGAAAGCGGCCCTTTGCATTCAGCAGATCGTCAGAAATATGTTCCTTCTGCCGTCACCCAACAGGGCTGGCTGGCAATGCGGCTTTCCGATACCCGCTTTATGGTGGTGAACGCGCCTCAGGATAAAGTGCTGACCTTTACCTGCCCTTCCCGCTCAATCTGATCTTTATCCCGTCTCGGTAGCTTGCTAGTTTGGGGGCTCTGATTCTGACCTTACTGGAAACCCCAATGACCACCAGCCAGATGATTGCTAACCGCCAGACCTTTTTTGGCCGTGGAAGCCTGCGCGAGCTGCTGCCTTTGCTGAAGAAAGATCCTCAACCCACGCTGCTGTTCTGTGGCCGTTCATTTCTGCAGGGCGCCGCGTGGGATGCGCTGAAAGCAGAGCTTGAGCCACTGCTGCTGGGCCATGAAATTGTCAGCCATGAAGCCTCACCTGATGAGATTGATGGCTGGGTGGCAAGCTGGCGCGGCAAGGTACAACGCGTGGTGGCGATTGGCGGCGGCAGCGTGCTCGATGCAGCAAAAGCGTTTGCCGCGCTGAGCCAGCATCCGCTGAATACCCTGCGCTATCTTGAAAAAGTCGGCGACACGCCAATCAGCGGCGCAACCTTGCCTTTGATTGCTATCCCGACAACGGCAGGAACCGGCAGCGAAGTCACTCAGAATGCGGTAGTAACGGATAAAGCGGAGATCAAAGTGAAGGCTTCACTGCGCCACGCTAACTTTGTGCCTGAGATTGCGATCCTCGATCCTGATTTACTGCGCGGCGCGCCAGAGCATGTGCTTGCCTGCTGTGCGATTGATGCCTTCACCCATCTTTTTGAGGCGTACCTCTCCAGTAAAGGCAATGTTTTCAGCCGTCAGACCGCGTTAAGTGGAATGCGCGCCTTTATCAGCGCCTGGCCGCACCTGAACCGCAAAGATGACCAGGGCGATATCGCCCGTGAGCAAATGATGCTCGCCTCCTGGCAGGGCGGATTAAGTCTGAGCATGGCCGGACTGGGGGTGATCCATGGTATTGCTGGCGAGTTAGGGGCGATCAAAGATTATCACCACGGTGAAGTGTGCGGGCGCCTACTGCTGCCGTTCCTGACGCTGCTGAACGACACGGAAAATGACCAACAGCAGGAACTGATGGCCGCGCTGGCTGACGCGCTGTTCCCTGGCTTTACCCTTCCTCCGGCCAGGATGCTGGCACACTGGCTGAAAGATAATGCCATCACGCCGTTCTGGCACGATGCACAGCCACTGACGGCGGAAGAAGTGACGTGGATCCTTGCGCGCGCTAACAGTAAGAACTCACTGGTCAGTTACACTGAAGAGCAACAGCGATTCATGCTGGAACAGGCTTATTCCGTTGCCTGATCACTCCCGGCAGGCAGGCCTGATATCGGCCTGCCTGCCCAGCATTCTCTTGCGTGACTGATCAACACTCCCCGCCAGCTTTAGCCTCTTGCCGTTGCCGTTGCCGTTGCCGTTGCCGAATGAAGCCTGAGGGTAGCCACCTCGTTATGCGCCGATTCCATTCAGTTTTTCCAGCGCTTCAGCGGGTAATTTGAGATCTTTCGCCAGCCTGTTTTCGTGAAAATGACTGACAGAAGACGTGCCGGGGATCAGCATGATATTCGGCGAACGTTGTAACAGCCATGCCAGCGCCACCTGCATCGGCGTTGCTTGCAGGCTCTCGGCCACTTCGGTCAACGCGGTTGACTGCAACGGGCTGAAGCCCCCCAGCGGGAAGAACGGCACATACGCAATCCCCTGCGCGGCCAGACGATCGACCAGTTCGTCGTCCTGACGGTTAGCCAGGTTATAGAGATTTTGCACACAAACGATGGGGGTGATGTCCTGAGCATCAGCAACCTGTTTTGCGGTAACGTTGCTCATGCCGATATGGCGGATCAGACCTTGTTCTTTCAGCTTGATCAACGCCCGCAGCGGCACTTCCAGCGAGCCTTCCTGCGGATGATGCACATTGAGCATACTGCGCAGATTCACCACCTCCAGCACGTCCAGCCCCAGGTTTTTAAGGTTATCGTCTACCGCGCGGGCCAACTCATCGGCACTGAATGCAGGTCGCCAGCCGCCCTTCTCGTCCCTTAAGCATCCCACTTTAGTGACAATGCACAGCGCTTCAGGATAGGGATGTAACGCCCTTTTAATCAGCTGATTGGTAATGTGTGGACCGTAAAAATCCGAGGTATCAATCATCGTGACGCCGGCTTCAACCGCTGCACGTAGCACAGCAATCGCAGCTTGTTCATCAGCCGGCGGGCCAAACACGCCCGGCCCCGCTAACTGCATAGCACCATAGCCCATGCGGTTGATTTGACGACCGGCAAGCGGATATGAAAGCGAATGTTCAGACATAGCAAATCTCCAGAATGGATGACCTGATGAGTGTAGCCTTGCCCGGGCTGGGCGATCGATTTTGTTGGTGAATGTGACTGACGGCCTGCCTGGCTGTTTCGCTTGTCTACACTTATCTCTTTTGCGCCCAAGTAGGAGATCAGCATGAAGATTGATTTAACCGGCAAAACAGCATTAGTCACCGGCTCGACGAAAGGCATTGGTAAAGGGATTGCGGAAGGTCTGGCAGCAGCCGGAGCCACGGTGATTGTCACCGGCCGTAGCGAAGACCAGGTTACCTCGCTGGTGAAAGAGCTAGGCAATAATGCCCGTGGTCACGTGGTGGATTTGGGCACCGAAGAAGGGTGTAAAGCGCTGGTCAAAGCGGAACCCAACTGTGACGTGTTAGTCAACAACGTGGGGATTTTCCCGCAAGGGGATTTCTTTGAAACCTCCGATGAGACCTGGCAAAAGATCTGGGACGTCAATGTGATGTCTGCCGTTCGTTTAAGCCGGGCCTATATGCCAGCGATGAGGCAAGCAGGCTGGGGACGCGTAGTTTTCCTCTCTTCGGAATCCGCCGTGAACATCCCGCCGGATATGATCCACTACGGCGTCAGCAAAACGGCCCTTCTGGCACTCTCTCGCGGCTTAGCCAAAGCGGTAGCCGGAACAGGTGTGACGGTGAACGCCGTGCTGCCGGGCCCAACGCTGTCCGACGGCTTTAAAGAGATGTTTAAGAAAGAGCTCGACCAGGGCGCCGACCTGGAAGAGTTGGGCGCGAAATTCGTTAAAGCCAACCGACCCACTTCGGTCATTCAGCGTGCCGCCACCGTGGAAGAAGTCAGCAACATGGTAGTGTATGTCTGTTCCCCGCAAGCCTCTGCCACTTCCGGCGCAGCCTTGCGCGTAGACGGCGGCGTAGTAGACACCCCGTTCTGATCCCCATGGCGCCAGTTCGCTGGCGCCTGTTCATCTCTTCAGCTGGCACTCTTTCTCCCTCTTCCGATCCCTGACGCGGTGAAGAGTCAGGGTTACGCAAAGCAAGTGTAATTTTATCGTTAAGATCGCCGTTCTTCGGATTATTCAGCTTGTTCTTCCCTTGCCAGAACCCCAAATTGTCTGCATCAACAAGAGCATGGGTTCAAACCCACAGGGAAAAAAAAGATGAAAAAATCAGGAATTATTGCCCTTTCTGCGCTGCTGTTTGCTTCAACCAGCCTGAGCGCGTTTGCCGAAGGCCCACAGCAGGGTCATGACAATCAGCACCAGCAGCAACCCGTTAAACGCCCACCGCAGGATGGCAATCAGCAAGGCGGAAATCAGCACAATGGTCAGCCGCAGGGCAACCAGCACGGTGCGCAGCCACAGCATGTTTCCGAGCACCGCGAACCGCAGCACAAACAGCCGCAGCACAATGACTTCCACCAGGGTCGCCCACTGCCAAAGAAATACCGTGGTGAAGGTTACCAGGTGAACGACTGGCACCAACGCGGCCTGAAGGCACCACCAGCCGGCCACCGCTGGCAGAATGTGGATGGCAACTATGTGCTGATCGCGATCGGCACCGGCGTCATTGCTTCCATCATTGCGCATCAGTAAAAAGATGAGCCTGCGCGGCTCATCTCCTGGTCTGTCAGAACGAGCTCCAGTTATCCGTAGCCAGTTCAGGTTTAATCAGTTTTCCAGCCCTGGCAGGAGATTTCACCGGCGCAGGTTGGTGAACGGCGGCTACCGCGCTGCCAGCCTGAACTTTGAATGCCCCGACCAGATTGCTTAACGTCATTGCCTGTTCCTGCAGAGACTGAGAAGCGGCAGACGCCTCTTCCACTAATGCGGCGTTCTGCTGGGTTACGGTATCCATCTGCCCAACGGCCAAATGAACCTGCTCAATGCCCTGGCTCTGCTCAGACGTTGCGGCCGCCATTTCACCAACAATGTCGGCTACCTGACGAATTGACCCCTGCACTTTTGCCATATTATCGCCGACGTTGGCTACCTGAACGGCCCCACTTTCTACCAATTGCGCAGAAGAGATAATCAGGTCTTTGATCTCTTTGGCGGCAACAGATGAGCGCTGTGCAAGATTACGCACTTCGCTGGCTACCACCGCAAATCCACGCCCCTGTTCACCAGCACGTGCGGCTTCCACCGCGGCGTTCAATGCCAGGATATTGGTCTGGAAGGCAATGCCTTCGATCAGGCCGGTAATGTCAGAGATTTTGCTCGAGCTGGCTTTGATATTGTCCATGGTTTTCACCATAGAAGACACGGCATTCCCGCTCTGCTCAGCCATTTCATTGGCGTTGCTGGCTAACAGGCTGGCCTGTTTGGCGTTTTCGGCGTTCTGTTTCACCGTGTCGTTCAGGGTGCTCATACTGGCTGATGTCTGTTCAAGTGAAGCAGCCTGCTCTTCAGTTCGCGCAGACAGATCTTCGTTCCCTGCCGCAATCTGTGTAGAAGCCGAACTGACGGACTGCGCAGAAGCGGTGACCGCAGTCATCGCTGTGGCCACGCGAGCCATCAGGGCGTTGAAAGCGAAGGCCGTTTTACCAATTTCATCGTGACGGCTATCGTCAGCAAGACGGGTCAGGTCCAGAGATTCGCTGGTCTCTACCATCACTCGCTGGATGTTATTCAGGCTGCGGCGCACACCAAAGATAGTTTTGCAGGCCAGTGCGCCCATCAACAGGATCACCACCAGTGAGAAGCTCAGTAATCCCCAAAACACGCTGCTGTAGATCGCGTTGTTTTCTTTGCGTAAATTATCACCTAATTGAATATTGAGTTCGATTTGCGCATTCAGATCGCTGGTCAATTTGCGCACTGCTGCGCCTATTCCGGCCTCTCCCTGGATCATAGGTAATGAAACGGCGTCGTTATGCGCCAGCGAAGCCGCAATAAAAGCCGGCAGGGCGCTGTGAATAGCCACGATATCGGCCAGCGCACCTTCGGTCATGGTTTTATCCTGATCGTTGGAGATATCATTCGTCAGGTAATAATCGGTCTGAGTTTTTAGCAGACCGATCAGTTCGTTAATTTTTTTCTCAACTTCATTTTGCTTACTGGCATCCATTTCACTCTGATGTTCGTAAAGTGCCATATTCAGCTTGCTGGCGCTGCTGATGGTTTTGTCTAAATCTTTGATGCTGGGGATCGCGTTCATCTGAACGTATTCAAATCTGGACTGGAACCCGGTGATGGCATACAGAGAGAACCCGGCCAGCAGGCACATTGCCACCGCAAGCAGGGTAAAAATAGAGAACAATCTTTTTGTAATAGTCATGCTGAAACCTCAACGTGATTTCACTGGCTTGCCTTTTAAATAGCTGACAGACATCGCCCTCCCCTTGCAGGTGAAGCAGCAGTCGGATCTAAGCTGGAATTAAGGTCAAAGAGCGGCCTTGAACAAGGTTATCGGTAGTTGAGAGGCGAAACTTTACCCTGATGAAAGGATAGTCAGAATAATGCTGTAGAAGTCTGAAAAGAAAGGAAAATAATAAAACGGCTGACACAGGGTGTGCCAGCCGCGGAGGAGACTTAGTTAAAGGCGTTATTCAACAGGATGGAGGTAATGATCCCCGTTGCTGCCGCAATCAACACATAGTTACCGTCGATGTACGCCCAATGCTCACCACGAGGCGGCTCACGCAGACCACGCTCGTGCCAGTCATTTACGCGGTAATCATCGCCACGATAGTGCGTTGGCATACGCTCGCCACGGCGGTAATCGTGTCCCTGCCAGGCAAACCGGTCGCGAGACTCGTAATGACGATCCGGGCCATGATTGTCGTGACCGCGATCGTCATGACCGCGATTGTCGTGTCCGTGATCTTCATGTCCGTGTTCCGGACCACGACCTGGGCCGTCACCGTGGTCGTCATGACCGCCGTGACTATCATGACCACCCTGCTGGTGCCACTGCTGTCCCGGAGGGCCATCAGCCTGAGAAACAGTGGAGAACAGAGTGCTTGCTGTAAAAACGGTCATTAACAGTGCCAGAGTCGTTTTTTTCATTTTTGTATCCTCGATTATCACCCGGCTTTCGTGCCGCCGTTGACCCGTACTATCGGCTAAGCTGGATCGGATGAATATCTCCAAATGTCTTAAAACCCATGGACTTACCGTACTTTACCCCTTCTTATCACTTCCTTAACACTGTGAACGAATTAAGGACTTTCCAGACGCAAATGATTTGTGTTAAGGGGTAACGTAAGCCAGTTGCAGGGTCATCTTTGTGTCATGCCCAGCCCGAAATGAGCAAGAGCTGGTAGCGGCAATAAAAAAAGAGAGAGGCCAAAGCCCCTCTCTTTTCATGTCGCACTAACGAACAGATTACTTCTTCAGGGATTTCCTGACTTCGGCAACCTGGTCGGCCGTCACGGCTGAGGCTTTGTTGCTCCAGCCCTGGCGGATAAAGGTAGCCAACTGCGCCACTTCATCATCGCTAAGGCGTTTAGCAAAGCCTGGCATTGCCAGCGTGGACGGGGCTTTAGCCGTTGAAGGCTGCTGCGCACCGGCCAGAATGGTATGAATTAACCCACCCGGATCGCCTGCATTGACGATTGTCGCCTGGTCCAGCTGCGGGAACACGCCTGGCGCCCCCTTACCGGTGACAAAGTGGCAAGCGCTGCAGTTGTCCAGATACAGACGCTCACCTTCGGACAGGTTTTTCGCTGCCGTCAGTTTCGCTTCCGTAGGGCTGATTGCCGTACCCTGCGGCGCAGGTGCCGCCGGGTTGCCACCAATGAACTTCAGGTAAGCGGCAATCGCTTTCAGGTCAGCATCGCTCATGTACGAGGTGCTGTGCTCAACAACCGACGTCATCTCGCCACCTACAGCAGCCTTGTCGTTACGGCCGGTTGCCAGATAGTCGACGGTTTCCTGTTCTGTCCAGTGCGGCAAACCACGCAGGGAAGGGACTTCCCATCCGTTCAGGTTGCCACCGGCAAGGAACTGGTCATCTCCGCTATCCAGCGCTTTCTCGTTCATGCCAAGACCGCGAGGCGTGTGGCAGCTGCCGCAGTGACCCAGGCTTTCCACCAGATAGGCACCGCGATTAACTTCCGCTGTGGCTCCGCCGATGGGCTGGAAGGGCTTATCGGAAGCAAACGCCCAGTTCCAGAAACGCATTCCCCAGCGCTGGCTGAACGGGAAGCTCAGATCGGTTTCAGGCGGCACTTCTGCACTTGGCTTCACACCCTGCATAAAGTAGGTGTAGAGCGCATGCATATCCTGATCGTTGATCTTGGCGTAGTCCGGATAAGGCATCGCCGGGTACAGACGCTTGCCGTCTGGCAGCACACCTTTACGCACAGCATCAGAGAATTGCTGCTCGGAATAGTTGCCAATCCCGTGATCTTTATCCGGCGTGATATTGGTCGAATAAATAGTGCCAAGGTTCGACTCAATCGCCAGGCCGCCGGAGAAAGCCGGTTTACCAGGAATAGAGTGACAGGCACTGCAGTCGCCCAGACGAGAAATGTACTCGCCTTGCTTCACCAGTGCGGCATCATCCGCCTGCGCCATCTGAGCAAATCCTGCACTGAGCAGTACCGCGTTGGCGATTAAAAAATGCTTAAGTTTCATCTTCAACTCGCTTATGCCTGTACCAGTGGGCCGGGATTTTTCAGATAGTGCTCTTTGATAGCCTGAGCGGCCATCAGCGTAATGGCGCCAATGGTGTCGGTCGGGTTAGCCTGGAAGTTCTGCGGGAACGCATTGCCTCCCGGAACAAAGACGTTATGAACATCCCAGCTCTGAAGGTATTTATTCAGTGCAGACGTCTTAGGATTATCTCCCATCACCGCGCCGCCCACGTTGTGAGTCGACACGTATTTGGTCAGGTCAAAGTGCGCATCCATCGGCAGGAAGCTCTCACTGTAGCTGTCCGGGTTCAGCTCTTTGGTGATGTTGGTGACGATGCCTTTCAGATACTGTTGCAGCTTGAGCTCGTTCTCTTTCCAGTCGAAGGTCATGCGCAACAGCGGGTAGCCGTACTCATCTTTGTAGTTCGGATCCAGATCGAGATAGATATCGCGATAAGACTGGCAGGTAGTGGTGATGCTGATCTTCATCGAGTGGCCGTACCACTCTTCCATGCCCTCTTTCCAACCGGATCCCCAGGTCGGAGTGCCTTTAGGCAACGCCGTGCTGATTGGCGTACCGGTGGCCTGGGAACTGTGGATTTTCGCGCCGCCGATAAAGCCCAGTGAAGGACCGTCGAAGTTGCCCGGAGAGATGTCGTTAAACATCTGGCCAGTAGCACCAGCGGTAGCAAACGGGTTGAAGTTTTTGTCCTTGAAGAACAGCGTGGAACCGCCGTTGCTCAGGAAGGCATAGTTACGCCCGACGACGCCTTCTTCGGTGATTGGGTTGTAAGGTTTACCGATGCCGGACAGCAGCATCAGGCGCACGTTACAGAACTGGAAGCTGCTCAGTACCACGATCTTCGCTGGCTGGAAGCACTCATTGCCCTGTGCATCGATATAGATCACGCCCTTGGCGGTTTTCTTATCGTCGTGCAGCACCACTTTCATTACGTTGGCGTTCACTTCATAAGAGAAGTTATCCATCCGCTTCAACGCATCCATGACCGCAGTCTGAGGCGAGGCTTTAGAGTAGTTCAGGCAAGGATACTTGCTGCAATAGCCGCAGTAGTTACAAGGGGCGATCTGGTTACCGTAAGGGTTGGTCCAGGCGCGGGACACACAGGCTGACGGGTTCGGGAACGGGTGATAACCCATTTTCTTGGTCACTTCAGCAAACATCGCGCTGTTCAGCGTGTCTTCCAGTGCCGGCAGTGGATAAGGCTCTGAACGTGGCCCTTCGAACGGATCGCCGCCTTCCAGGATCTGACCGCGCAAATTACCGGTCTTGCCGGACTGACCGCAAATTTTCTCAAACTTGGTGTAATACGGTTCGATTTCATCCCAGGTAAACGGGAAGTCCATAATGCGCATATCTTCCTGCAGAATACCTGGCTTATAAGCCTCGTCCGCATAGGTTTTCAGCTTGATATCCGTTGGTGTCGGGCGCAGCAAGACGCCTGTCCAGTGCAGACCCGATCCGCCTACGCCGGTACCTGGTGCAAACGCCCCCCATTTACGGGTAGGAAGCGCGGTTTCGCTCATGTTATAGCGAACGGTTACCGCCGCTTCTGCTGGCGTTGCCATCACTTTGTTACGCACGGCGTAAGCGTATTCATCCGCTGGTTTTGGGTAAGCAAATTCTTCGTACCCACGATCGCCGCCGCGCTCCAGTGCACGCACTTTCAGCCCGGCCATCGCCAGCTCAATGCTCATCAGCGAGCCAGCCCAACCCAGGCCAACGACGACGACGTCGACTTCTTCTTTATTTACAGTTGCCATCTTAAATCCTGTCACTCTTCAGAAAACGGAAATCGCTCACTCAGGCACGCATGCCTTGCAGGCTGACCGGGCCCAGCGGATATTGCACGTTGTGCTGCTTCACCCATTCGGTAAAGCTTGCGCGCGCGCCAGGGAAGCCGATGGCGATCCACGCCTTCATCCCTTTGTTTCCGCCATAGATCGGATCGGCAAGATAACCATGCTTGGTATCGCCCAGCAGTCCGGCAAAGAATTGCGATCCTTTAAGTGAGTCTTCACCTAATTCAGCGAAGTTAATCGTGTTCTTCTGAACCTGCGTCAGCACGGCGTCTTTGTCCGCGTCAGGCAGTTCATGGAAGGATTTTTGATGGTTGCTTTGGCACCAGCCCTCGATCAGCTTGATCCCAGTTTTGTAGATCTGCTGAGGACGGAACGGGATCTGGTAACCCATAGTGGCAGGCGCGTGGGTGTTGAACGGCCCCTGCATATAGATTTCTGAGCCCATATCGCTGTGCATCTGCTGATCGATAAAGATCGGCACGTTGGTTTCCAGTGCGCCTGGGGCTTTGCCTGCTCCGCCAGCGGGGATTAAACGATCGCAGGCGGCCAGGATGAACTGCCATTCATCAGTGCTGAAGAAAATAGGTTTATAGGTGGCCAAATCGGGTGCGGCCATTTCTGCAGCTTGCGCTGCGGTTAAACCTTTAAGAACGATTTCGCTTAGCGGTAAGGCTAAAAGCGAACCGACTAAAAACTTACGACGGGTAGTTTCTTTTTGAAGGAGCATAACATCACGACTCTCACATGCTAAAAAAATGTAATTTGAGTTAATAAGAAGTGTTATCGACAGTGCTGAACGTAATGTTATGGATAGATGGGTTACAAAATGTAAAATTTGAATTCAATATATATACAGTTAAATATTTATCACATTGTTAAATTTTACCATTGAAATGCTAAAGGCCTGTTATGGTTAAAATAACCGCATACCCCCTGCTTTTATGCTGATTAGGGCCAATTATCCTTGGTGATTGTCCGGAGATAATACAGAGGCGTGACAATACCCCCATTGAATAAATGGAAAAAATTCGTCTGACGCTGTTTTTCTTATTTAACTTGGTGGGATCAGGTTATTAACAAATATAAAACAAGTGGCCGACTGAATTCCCTTTTTACCCGGAATTCAGTCAAAAATGGCATAAGCGAACATCAGTGACGATTGAGATGAGAATGCAGGGAGTAAACATTATTCTGCGGCTCGTCAGGGAAATTATCGTCCGGGGGAGCAAAGCGCGCATTGTAGCGCTGACGGAAGGCCTGCATTTCCTGGGCATCCGGTTCCAGCTCACGCAGGAAAGAGAGCGCCAGCCTGACATGTTCATTACTGAGTTCAGTTGGCAGGTAGGCTTTGCGCAGTACGCCGCGCCAGAACATCACGCTTTCTTCTGATTCATCGACGATGAACACCTGGTAGATCAGCAACACGCTGGCGCCGTTGGCGATATGGGCTTCATTATCCCGCGCCAGATACTGCACAAACTCTTCGCCTGCCACGCGCCCCATTGAGCTGATCAATGACTCCACGTAGACCGGCTCCAGATTCAACCGTTTAGTCAGCGCTTTGCTGGCCCGGCGGGTCTGGGAATTGAGCACACGAAAACCAATTATAAAGACCACAACCAGGGTCACGAGCATCAACCAAATCATCAACTTTCCTGTTCCAGACACAGGCCACCCCACTCTGTTGAGGGCGGCGATTCTGCGGAGCGTCAGAGTAATTCAGCCTGTCAGCCTTTGCAACAAAGAGAAAAGGCTGCCCGAGGGCAGCCCCTGATTCACTGCTTCTTCATGCAGCACAGAGGACATAAGCGGCTGCTACCATAACGTTTGTTTGCTGTAAGTAATGCATCTGTTGAGGTGTAAAACGTGCCTAAAAACTCTCTTTGACGTTTCAGTATGCTTAACTTCAGGCAACCTGAGCGGTGGACAACTTGGAGAGCATCCTGGCGCGCTTTCTGCTCCAGATAATAGTAATCGCCCATTGTTATCTCTTTGTCATAAAAAACCCGACAAACAGACAGTACACCCGTGCGACTGATAAAAATGTCTTTATATTCCGCTTTCAGGCAAATTCAGAAAGCTCCCCAGGATAAGCCTCAGGCTAGCCACGCAGCGTGGAGGGCGTACAACCATAAACGCTTTTGAAGCGGTTACTGAAGTGGCTGGAGGAGTTAAATCCGCAGGCCAGTGCGATGTCGGTCAAGGGAAGCGCACTGTGGCGTACCAGCTGTTCTGCTTTCGCCATCCGGCGCTGCATGACGTACTGATGAGGTGCCAGTTTAGTAGACTGCTTGAACATCCTGGCGAAATGAAACTCGCTAAGACCGGCCTGAAAAGACAGCTCTGCCAGCGTTAACGCCGCCGCCAGGTTCTCTTCGATAAATGCCAGAGTGTTGCGTAACACAGCCGGAGCCAGGCCACCACGCACCGCCGGCAGCTTCCACAACACCTCGCTGTACTGTTGCAGCAAATGGGTCATTAACAGGGTTGAGGCGCTGCTTAAGGTCAGATGATTGGCATTTTGTTGCCAGTCACTGCTCAGCAAGAAATGGCGATACAGCTGCGTAATCCGCACGTCGTCCCCGAAGGTGATCTCATCCAGCGAAATGCTTGCCGGGCTTTTATCCCAGATTTGCTCAGCCAGATGGCGCAGATGCTCATCGGTGCAATACAGATGGACGAAGGAAAACTCCGCGCGTATATCCCAGGTGGACTCGCTGTTTTCCGGCATCAGACAAAAACGGTCCGGCCCGCCGCCGTTCTGCCAGCCAGCCTGAGTTTTGTGCCAGGTATCAAACCCCGCTTCGACATACAGACTGAGCGTATGGTGATCGCTACGCTGCGTCACGCAGTCAAAGTCATTGCGCCAGGCGGCCAGTTGAATGCCCGAACCAAGCTGCACGCTGCCTTGCAGGCGCGCGCGATGCTGACACAGATTCTCAAAAGCCTGATAAGGCTGGGGCATAGCGACACCTGAAGGAAGGAAGAGAAGCCCAGTTTAATGAGCTGAACAGCCTGATTCCAGCGCTTATCCCCGCTGCGGAAAAATAACCGCAAGAATATGCAAGTCAACGCAGGCTGCTGCAAGCGGCAAGGGCTGGCAACTGAGAAACTGGCGGCAATATCAGGCAGTCTCAGAGGCAGTAGTGATGAACGGAATTTTATACGCGTTGGTGGTGGTGATTTGGGGAACCACCTGGATTGCTATTGTCATGCAGCAAGGCGTGGTATCGGTGACCGTCTCCATTTTCTGGCGCTTTCTGGTCGCCGCTCTGGCGATGGCGATTGTGCTCGGTGTGCTGGGACGGCTGCGCAAAATTAGCCTGAATGACCATCTTTACTGCCTGTTGCAAGGGTGCTGCGTGTTCGGCTTTAACTTTGTCTGCTTTTATCACGCGGCGTCCTACATCAGCAGTGGGCTGGAATCGGTGATTTTCTCCATGGCAGTGCTGTATAACGCGGTGAACAGCATGCTGTTTTTCCGCCAGCGTCCGCATCCCAACCTGTTGCCGGCCGCCGCGCTGGGCATCATCGGGATTATCGCCCTGTTCTGGCACGATCTGGTGGCTACGCAGATGGCCCCTTCGCTGTTGATCGGCATTGGTCTTAGCGCTTTAGGGACATTCGGCTTCTCGCTGGGGAATATGATCAGCACCCGACACCAGCGCCGTGGACTGGAAATTTTCTCTACCAACACTTATGCGATGTTTTATGGTGCGCTGGTCATGGCGGCAATCAGCCTGGTTAACGGTGACCATTTTATGCCGGTGCTGTCGGTGCGTTATCTGGGATCGCTACTGTATCTGGCGATATTTGGGTCGGTGATTGCCTTCGGTGCTTACTTCACGCTGGTTGGGCGCATAGGGGCCAGCCAGGCCGCTTACAGCACCCTGCTGTTCCCGCTGGTTGCGCTGACGCTTTCCACGCTTTATGAAGGCTACATCTGGCACGCCAACGCGGTGATTGGGCTGGTGATGATCCTGCTGGGCAATCTGGTGATGTTTGCTAAGCCCGGCTTGTTCCGTTTTGGCCGTAACAGAACGTTATCAAAGTCTTCCTGAGAGGAAAAAGCTCAAGGTGCCTCCTGAGCGTCCGGCGTGTGATGCTAAACTGTAGGAATTCGCTGTAGCGCAAAGCCTCTACAGTCTGCCCATCACGCCAGAGGAGGCACCATGAGCAAGCCATTGCAGATAGACTTCGTTTCCGATATTTCCTGTCCCTGGTGCATTATCGGCCTTCAGGGGCTGGAGCAGGCGCTGGCTGAACTCGGCCCCGATGTTCAGGCTAACATTACCTTCCAACCCTTCGAATTGAACCCGTCTATGGCTGCTGAAGGCCAGGACCTGGTTGAACACATCACAGAGAAATACGGCTCTTCTCCGGAAGAATCCGCCGAGAATCGCCAGCGCATTCGCGAACGTGCCGAAGCCGTAGGCTTTGAGATGAATAATGACGGCCCTGACCTGCGCATCTATAACACTTTCGATGCTCACCGACTGCTGCATTGGGCAGAAGAGTCTGGCTTGCAGCAGAAGCTCAAACACGCGCTTTTCACCGCTTACTTTACCGATGGCGAAAACCCCTCAAGCCACGTTGTGCTGGTGAATGTGGCGGAAGACGTTGGGTTAGATCCGGTGGAAGCGGCAGAAGTGCTGGCGACGAATCGTTATGCGGAAGAAGTGCGAGCGCTGGAGCGTGAATGGGTGGATGCGGGGATCCAGTCCGTGCCAGCTATGGTATTCGATCGCCAGTACCTGCTTTCCGGCGGTCAGCCTCCGGAAGCCATCAAATCGGCCATTGAAAATATTTTAAAACAGCGGGAAACAGCGACCAGCTAAGGACAACGGATGACCTTCTTTATCTTTCTTTTTGCCTGCTGCGCTGCAGGCAGTACCGGCATGTTGTTTAAACCAGGCAGCTGGTATCAGGCGTTAAAAAAACCGAGCTTCACCCCGCCCAACTGGGCATTCCCGGTGGCCTGGACGATTATCTATCTGCTGATCGCCTGGGCTGGCTACCGTCTGACGATGTTGCCAGGCAGCGAGACACTGCTGGCATTGTGGGCGGCGCAAATTGCGTTGAACACGCTGTGGACACCGGTGTTCTTTGGTTCGCACCGCATTCTCGCCGGGATGATTATCCTGACCCTGCTGTGGCTGGTTGTTGCCACAATGGTGGTGATGGCCCTTCAGCTTGAAGCGCTGACTGGCCTGCTCCTGATCCCATACCTGGCGTGGCTGTCAGTAGCCGCCGCACTCAACTTCTCTATTCTGTGCAATAACCGCCGGTAACGGGGTAAAGCTCCTCGCCTCAGCGAGGGGCTTCTGCCAGCACCTTGTGGATCACCGCGGAAAGCTGGTTGATCTCAAACTTCGCCACATAACCGTTAGCACCGACTTTACGGACGTGATCTTCGTTAGCGCTACCAGACAGTGAAGAGTGGATCACCACCGGAATATCACGCAGGCTGATATCGGTTTTGATGTTGCGCGTCAGGGTAAAACCATCCATTTCTGGCATTTCCAGGTCGGTCAGCACCATCGAGATTTTATCGCGGATCGAGATCCCTTCTTCCTTACACTGCTGCTGAATCGCTTTGATCCGGTTCCAGGCTTCCAGCCCGGTGTTGTGCATTTCCGCCGGGATCGCCATTGCCTTTAGGCCTTGTTCGAGCATCTGACGGGCAACTTTAGAATCTTCTGCCACTATCGCGATAGAACCTGGACGGATATCAAACTCTTTCAGCTTGATGTCGCCCTCTTTCACTTCACGGACTGAAGGGATAACGTCATGCAGGATCTGCTCTACGTCCAGCACTAACGCCATGGTGGTATTGTTATCTTTGTCGGTATTCAGACAGGCGATGCTGGTGATGTTACGGCTGCTGACGCCCGCTTCAGCGGCGTGCACCTGGCTCCAGTCCAGACGAACGATATCCTCAACAGATTCGACGGCAAATGCCTGCGTACTGCGGGCGTATTCGGTGACCAGAATCAGGTTCAGACCGGTAGTTGGCGTGCAGCCCACTACCGCAGGAAGATCGATAACCGGGATAAACTGACCGCGAATGTTGGCCATCCCTAACAACGGCGACTTCATGCCAGCCGCTTTGGTGATGGTGGTCATCGGCACGATTTCGCGCAGTTTGAAGACGTTAATGCCGAATAACTCAGACTTTTCTTCATTGAGATCGGAGCCTAAGCGGAACACCAGCAGTTCAAATTTATTGGATAAGGCGAGGTTTGCGCGCTCATCGATCTCTTTCTGAAAGTTATCCATTTTAATCCTCTAGTTTTCGTCGCTGCTCTCAACGAGGCGCATACGGGAAGCGTCACTTCCTGCACGCCGTTGCGCACCTGAAATCACTCTGAGAGGGTTATCGGCAGAGGAACAAAAAAGTACAGGGGACTTCTCTCCCCTGCGGCCATTTATCGGCGATTTTTTTATCAGACCGGCTACTGTTTCGCCGCAGCGACCAGCGAATCACGGGTGATCTCGGCAATCGAACTGGCACCGGTCAGCGTCATCGCTACACGCATTTCTTTCTCAAACAGATTGAGAAGATTCGTGACGCCCGCTTCGCCGTCGGTTGCCAGCGCATAGAGGAACGCACGCCCAATTAACGCCGTATCGGCACCTAACGCCAGCATTCGCAAGACATCCAGTCCACTGCGTACGCCGCCATCGGCCAGGATTGTCAGGTCGCCTTTCACGGCATCAGCAATCGCTGGTAAAGCACGGGCTGAAGAGAGCACGCCATCCAGCTGCCGGCCACCGTGATTGGACACCACAATGCCATCTGCGCCAAAGCGGACAGCATCGCGCGCGTCTTCAGGATCCAGAATGCCTTTAATGATCATCGGCCCCTTCCAGAAGTCGCGGATCCACTCCAGATCGCTCCACGAGATCGAGGGATCGAAATTGTTTGCCAGCCAGCCGATGTAATCCTGCAGATTGGTCGGCTCCCCGCGATAGGCCGAGATATTACCCAAATCATGAGGCCGTCCATGCAAGCCGACATCCCACGCCCACTGCGGGTGCGTTACGGATTGCAGGTAACGGCGCATCGCCGCATTCGGGCCGCTCATCCCGGAATGGGCATCGCGGTAACGCGCGCCTGGCACCGGCATATCCACGGTGAA
This sequence comes from Erwinia sp., assembly GCF_049696395.1. Classification (GTDB taxonomy): domain Bacteria; phylum Pseudomonadota; class Gammaproteobacteria; order Enterobacterales; family Enterobacteriaceae; genus Erwinia. Next base: position 13,819 of record NZ_JBAVTT010000096.1, on the reverse strand, counting down.
GACCAGCGTGGTACAGCCAGCGGCCTGAGCACGTTCCAGCGCATTACGCATGAATCCACGGTCGCGCAGCACGTACAGCTGGAACCACATCGGACGAGTCATTGCCGGGGCGACTTCTTCAATTGGGCACACGGAAACGGTCGATAAAGTAAAAGGAATGCCCTTTTTATCGGCAGCACGGGCGGCCTGCACTTCTCCGCGTCTTGCGTACATGCCGCACAAGCCGACGGGGGCCAACGCAACCGGCATCGACAGGGTTTCGTTAAACAGTTTGGTCTCCAGACTCAACGAAGACATGTTGCGCAGAATGCGCTGACGTAGCGCGATATCAGCCAGGTCTTCACAGTTGCGCTGCAGCGTGTGTTCGTCATAAGCCCCGCCATCCGCATAGTGAAACAGGAACGGAGGGATCTTGGCTTTTGCCGCTGCGCGGTAATCTTTGGAGGAGGAGATAATCACAGGTGTGCCTCACTTAAGCTGCTGTTTATTTTCCGGAATACGCAGGCTGCGGGCATGGCGCGCCTCCTGCTCTGTCAGGCCATGCAGGGTTTGGGCAACAAACTCAAGATGGTGGAGAGTGGCTTCTCGGGCGGCATCAGCTTCACCGGCGACAATCGCCAGGTAGATAGCCTGATGCTGTGCGGAGAGCTGGTCGAGAATGGCAGGTTGATTGAACATCTTCTGGCGGCTTTGCATCACCGAGGATTGCAGCAGATCGAACAGACCGCGCATTGCTTGCAGCAAAACCAGGTTGTGCGCAGCCTCCGCAATCGCCAGATGAAAGCGCACGTCAGCGTGAGCAGCCAGATCGGGATCGTCACGATCGGAGAGGGTTTTCATCGCATCAAAACAGGTTTTCAGGCGCGCTTTATCTTCTTCTGTGGCCCGGCTGGCGGCGTGCCAGGCGGTGCTTGATTCAATCGCCATACGCGCTTCCAGCACGTCATAGCGGTAGCCCGGATCGTCGGCCAATAGCGAACTCAGCGGCATCACCAAACGCTCTTCCGTCCAGTCTACTGCTTCGGATTGCAGGAAAGTCCCCCCGCCGCGACGGCTGATTAACACGCCCTGGCTGGTCAGGTTCTGTATTGCTTCACGCAGAGAAGATCGAGAGACGCCAAACTGCTGCGCCAGTTGACGCTCAGCAGGCAGACGCGCGCCGGGTTGCAGTTGGTTAGCGTGGATAAAGTCCCGCAGGCGATCGACCAGAAGTTCATTGCTCATCGTAATTGGTCCTACCAAAAGAGGCGTTCGACCGGGCGATTGTTCCTCTTTCGCTCACTACAATGCAACAATTGCGTAACCTGATGATGTCAGTGCCTAAGCGGGATCACAGATTGATGGAATTGGTAGGACCAAAGGCAATAAAAAAACGCCGGGGGATTGCTTCGCCCGGCGTCATTTGGCCTTAGCTGGTGCGCTTACTTCAGGTCAGCAACCATGCAAACGGCACGGGCAGCTTCAGCGCCCTTCTTGATGAAGTGTTCGCTGTAGAACCCGGTGAACTCCTCAGCAGGCTGGAAGTTATGCGGCGTCAGAGAGACCGAGAAAACCGGCACGTCTGTAGCCAGCTGCACATCCATCAGGCCCGTCACTACGGCCTGAGCAACGAAGTCGTGACGGTAGATGCCGCCATCGACAACCAGCGCAGCACAGACAATCGCATCAACGTCACCACGTTTGGCCAGGCGTTGTGCCAGCAGCGGCATCTCAAAGGCACCTGGAACGTCCAGAACGGTAATCTGGCAGTCAACGTCACGCGCGGCCATCTCGTTCTTAAACCCAACCAGCGTCTGGTTAACGATGTCGGCGTGCCAGTTGGCTTTAATAAATGCAACCTTCAGCGGGGAAACCATACATTACTCCTGTCAAATGGGCGACGATGACCACCCTAAAGTCAGCTAGTTTAAGCTTCACGGCGGCAATGGGAAAGCCTGTTTCTAAAACATTTCAAAATTGTCATAAGTAAGTGACGGAAAAAATTCAGTAAATGGCTGGACAGGAGCAATAAAAAACCCAGCGCGGAGGCTGGGTTTGTCGGGCGGTGCTTGCTGTCTTACTTGCCGGCTGGTTTACAGTCCGAGTAGACGTAGCTTTCGCTTTTATTGCGCAGCACGTAGCTGTCTTTCAGCTTCACGAAGGTGACATCTTTCACCTTGGCGGCCAGCGCCGTTTCGCCATCGTCAGTCTTCAGCGGCTGCAGCTCTGGGCTGGTGATGCGCTTCTGTCCATCGGTTGAGAAAGTGAAGCTGGTGCCTTCATCGGTAACAGCAGAATTTTTGCTGACTACCGAGACTTTCGGCTGCTGTCCCGGAGAGTCTACGCTGTGCGTGAGGCTGCAGGTTAACGACTCGGCAGCGGAAGCCGACAGTGAAACTGCCGACAGGGCGATAATCAAAAGTGCATTTCTTGTGCGCATAGGCCTCCCTTATATGTCTCCCTTTAGGGTAGCAGAGGTCGGCCCCTGATTGGCGCTGGATAATTCCGAGAGCTAAGCGCCCGGCATCCACGCCCCGCTGGCGATAAACCAGATCAGCAAAGTGACACCCGCAATCCCCACAGCGGCCGGGAACAAATAACCAATTTTCATGATTTCCTCATTCGTCGTTAAGGCCTGATGCTAAGGGCACCAGAAATAAGCGCAGCGATAATAGCACAAGCTAACGCCGCCGCTGGCCCAAACTTCGCTGTAAAGCTCCCCTGCAAAACCAGTGAGGAGCGACGCTCAGAAACAAAAAAGCCCCTGACGTTTCCGTCAGGGGCTTTCAGCAAACTAAGGCTTAAAGTGCCATGTCATGCTGACCAGTGACCACTGATTTGTGGCTGTCTGGTACGCTAACAGCGTCTTTTTCAACATTTTTCATGTTGATGACCGGCGGTTTAGTCAGTTGCAGTGCAGCGGCGGTGTCATCCCAGACTTTCTGAGTTAACGCCACGTTGCCATTCAGTTCCTGACCGTAGCTAGGCACGATGGTGCGGATTTTGCTCTGCCATTCTGGTGAGTTGAACTGCTCAGGGAACAGTTTCTTCATCACGTTGATGGAGATAGGTGCAGCGGTAGAAGCGCCCGGAGAAGCACCCAACAGCGCAGCCAGCGTTTTCTGCTGGTCGGTCACAATTTCTGTGCCCAGTTTCAGCACGCCGCCCTTCTCAGCATCTTTCTTGATGATCTGCACACGCTGACCAGCCTGAATCAGCTTCCAGTCTTCTTTACGGGCTGCCGGGTAATACTCTTTCAGCGCCGCAAAACGGTCATCATCACTCAACATCACCTGACCGATCAGGTATTTCACCAGATCGAAGTTATCCATGCCGACATCCGTCATTGGGATAACGTTTTTGGTGGTGGTGGTGCTCAGCAGATCCATAAATGAACCCTGCTTCAGGAACTTGGTTGAGAAGGTCGCGAACGGTCCAAAAAGAACCACGTGCTTACCATCAAGGTAACGTGAGTCCAGGTGTGGAACCGACATTGGTGGAGCACCAACTGAAGCCTGTCCGTAAACTTTATCGTTGTGAAGACGAGCAACATCCTGGTTCTCGGTCACCAGGAACGATCCGCCAACCGGGAATCCACCGTAGTTTTCGGCTTCAGGAATACCGGTTTTCTGCAGCAGTTTCAGCGCGCCGCCGCCAGCACCGATGAAGACATATTTAGCGTCAACAGCGTGGGTGTTACCGGTTTTCACATCGGTCACGGTAACGTGCCAGGAGTTGTCGGCATTGCGTTTGAAGTCAGTCGCTTCGGTAGAGGTTTCCAGCTTGAAGTTGTCGTTCTTCTTCAGGCTACCGACCAGCTGGCGGGTGATTTCACCGTAGTTGACGTCGGTGCCCACTGGTGTCCAGGTTGCGGCAACTTTCTGCTGCGGATCGCGGCCTTCAATAACCAGCGGAGCCCACTTCTTAATCTGGTTCTGATCGGTAGAGAACTGCATCCCCTGGAACAGCGTGGTTTCCTGCAGCGCTTTGTAGCGTTTGGTCAGGAAGTCGACGTTCTTATCACCCCAGACAAAGCTCATGTGCGGCGTGGAGTTAATAAAGGAGCGAGGATTGCTCATCACACCGCGCTGAACCTGAGTGGTCCAGAACTGACGGGAGATCATGAAGGCTTCGTTGATTTCCAGCGCTTTGCTGTAATCGATGGAACCGTCCGGACGCTCCGGCGTGTAGTTCAGCTCCATGTTGGCGGAGTGGCCAGTCCCGGCATTGTTCCAGCCGTTAGAGGACTCCAGGGCTACGCCATCCAGTTTTTCAACCATCAGCTGCTTCCAGTCAGGCTGGAGGTCATGCAGCAAGGTGCCTAAAGAAGCACTCATAATGCCGCCGCCAATCAGCAGGACATCGGTCTTTTCCGTCTCTTCAGCATGAACGCTGGAGCAGATGAGCAGGGCCAGAAGCGAGACAGCAGGAATAACTTTTTTTGTGTGCGACATATGAGTAACTTAGTTCAACAATTATTAAAAAATTAGGTGAATATTTTAATAATTTTGTTAACAAATCACAGATACCTTTAGCTACAAATAAGCTTTCTTTACTTACTTTAATAAAAAAACGTTCAATTTCATTTATTTATTGTTATTACGTAAGTTTACAAGACTAATTTGCGTTAACTCGTTAATTAACCTTAATCCGACCAAGTGATTATTTAACGGATCCCGCCAGGAGTATCCGCTAATTACGTGTGGGATTTAGCCAGTTTGACGAATTTTTCGTCTATCCTTATTACACCTGATAAAAGAAGGAGATAAACATGGCTGGCAATACGAAAGAGAGTGGAAAACACGAAAAAGAGATTAAGGAAAGCGAGCATCCTGCCAAAGATAACCCTGAAGAACATGGTGAGATCCCAAGGACCCGTGACGACAGCGAAGATCATAAGAAAGATCCCTACAAAGACCAGTAAATCCGGGTGAGATGGGGATAAAATTGGCACGTCTGTGACAGAGTTAGCAATTACTGTCGCAGACGAGTTGAATAATCGAAGGCTGGTTATAATTACAGGACTTATCACAACCTATTGGTGACTTATGCTTTGGCTGGAACAAGGTTTGTACCTCAAAGTGAAGGAGATGGAAAACGGTCCTCGTCCTCTTCCCCTGCAAAGCGGGTTTAACAGTGATACGGCTTACCGGGCTTTAGGCTGTTTTAATCCTTCTGAAACGTCCGATGCTTATTACATTCTGTCGAACGACCGGGATGAAATCTGGTTTATCTGCAATCGCCATTTACGGACCGTCTGCCTGGCAAGCGATTCGGCTGAATTCCGCATCCCTCTGTTATCAGGGCAGCAACTTGGTGGCAAGGTAAGCGATGCCGATATCAGGATCCAACACAGCTAATCCCGATACGGCAGGTTTTTATCGGCACTGGCCGGTAACGCTGTCGATGCCGTTCGGACAAACATCTGAAGAAGGAATCAGCGAAGCTATCCCTGCGCCACACCCGGACAGCACCAGGCAGGCTAACACTACAATCACTGTCTTCATAAACTCCCCTCCAGGCAACATGCCTGCACATAAGATATACCCAGACTCAGCAGATCCCAATGTTCTGAGTCACATATAGCGTTTCAAAGTTTGAGCGCGGCTGTTTATGCGCTACATCAACGGTGTTTTTAGAAGAGAGGTTCATGATTAAACGTTAGTGACACCTTTTCAGCAATGTGTATATGTGTGTATAGTGAACTCTGCCAGGAGGGCAAATGAAATCGACTGAACTACTGAAAGAGTTGGCAAAAGCAGGATGCGAACTCAGTCGACATAACGGAGGAAGCCATCAGATCTGGTGGTCACCCATTACGGGAAAGACCTTTGCGGTCCCTCATCCCAAAAAAGACCTGCCGCTTGGTACCGTGAAATCCATTAAAAAAATGGCTGGCATCTGAGCCCGCCGTATAAGGAGGTTTGCATGTTCTTTTCTGTCGGCGTTGAAACACCATCAGATGAAAATACCGCCTACGGTATGATTGTTCCGGCTTTTTTTGTTCACGATTATGGGTGCTTCTCTGCTGCTGACTCTGAACAGGAGATTGCACCCATGGTGAGGGAAGCCATTTTATTGAACGTTGAAGAAATGCTGCTGAGTGGCAACTATTCCGTTGAAGCGATCAAAGATGACGGCTATCTGGCCTATTCTCGTCACCCTGATTATGCTGACTATGACTCCTGGTTTATGATCGACGTAGATCTGTCTCAGTTTGAAGGTAAGCAGCAACGCATCAACATTGCTCTACCCGATACGCTTATCAGCCGGATAGACAATCGTGTTAAAGAGCAACCAGCGGTTTATCGCGACAGAAGTCACTTTATTGCTGAAGCCGCGCGCCATGAGTTGCAAGCAGGTTTGTGAGAGAGGATGAATGCATTTTCTTCCTGACTTTGTTTTTATGACCTTCAAGAATAACCGGGATTAACACATTACGCCGAGATGCCCTTGAGGGTGGAGGAAAGATGGTATCAATTGAGCAAGCCAGACTGATGGCTACAACGTTGTGCGAGTCAATGAAGTTACATAACCTTGAACTAACGCCCTCCTCCGCACTGGAGATTGTGTCGCATCAGTTAGGTTACCAAGACTGGAAGGCAGCATCAGCGGCTCTTGAACCTGAAGCCACTCAATCCAGTATAACCTTTGAAAAAACCATCCCCATCTTACGAATCTTTGACGTAGCAAAAGCCCGAGAATTTTACTTGGGTTTTCTGGATTTCAACGTTGAATTCGAACACCGATTTGAAGCTGATTTTCCTCTTTATATGGGCATCAGCCGAAATGGCCTTCAGCTGCATCTTTCTGAACATCATGGCGATGCCTGCCCGGGAGCCACACTCTTTGTCCCCATGCACAATATTGAAGTGTTCAGGGATGCGTTAAGGGAGAAGAATTATGGATACGGACGCCCAGATATCGTGCAGCAAGACTGGGGGAAAACGCTGGAGGTTTGTGATCCTTTTGGTAACCGGATTCGTTTTTGCGAGCGTTGATTTCAATTCGATCAAATCTAATAAATCACTGATATGGATAATTTTTATGAACAAGTTAGCAAGGATAGCTATTGGGGCAGTGGCTATTTTTGGCTTCAGTGTGGCGGCTTTGTTTGTTGATATGCAGCTTGGGTTGAAAGCTGATACAGAAGCTTGCCCGAAAGTACAAGTTTCAGATGCGGTTGAAGCTGTTATTCAAAACGTAATAAATCCCTCAAACCGCATATTCGCGGATCATCATTTATCTGCAAACGATGTAATGGTTAATCCTTACGACGTCCAGGTTGGGACAAGCGCAATACTGGTACCCTTTCGCCTTTCAAAAGGACCCGATCGACAGTTTTTCGGCATGCCGCGCTGTTCAGACCTTTCAAGCATCGAATATGCATCCGATTAAACAGAAAGCGTTTTAGAGGATTGGATAAATGTACGTCTTCTAATGTTGCCCTTCCCCTCCCAATAAAGCCTTCATAATAAATTATTGCGACATGCCAATTATATAAACCTTGTGGTGACAAACCTTCCGTGCAATCTCTACATTAATACTCCGCCAGGAGAAAGGCACCATAACTAAAAAAGGTTATATATATCAAAAAGTTACATTCTTAAACATCGTAAAATGAATCATTGGTATGGTTGCCATGTAATTTGGGAAAGCAAGCCGGAAGACTGTCAGCTGATTGCGTTCAAAACAGCGCCCTCTCATGAAAAGACATTTATAAATTAAGTATCAACAGATACAAAAGATGACCACACACAAAAAATACCTTAAATTCAATTAGTTAAATACATTTCAAAATATTTTGTTAAAGTATTGATTAGAAATTCTTAATAAGTTAATGTTATTGCAAAATGAGACGATTCTTAAATATGCTTTGTGTTTAAGCACTGTCAGTGAGTCTGGCATCGCTCTTCACACTTTTGCGTCAACCGGAAATGAGGTTATCAAAATAACCCTGTGATTTTTAGATACCCGATGACGGCATCGAAATCAGGCACGGATTTTTTTTCAATGAAACCGACAGAAAATGGTGGGAAAAATGGAAATTTTGGACACTCTGAATGCCCTTTCTGAAAAAATAAAGCAACAGGCTTCATTAATAAAAACCGAAGAAGCAACCAAAAGTGCCTTTGTCATGCCATTTATTAACAAGGTGCTTGGCTATGATGTCTTTGATCCAACAGAGGTTATACCAGAATTCATTTGTGATGTTGGAACAAAAAAAGGTGAGAAAATTGATTTCGCCATAATAAAGAATGAACAAATACAGATCCTCATCGAGTGTAAAAAAATTGGTGAGCCGCTGAACATAAATCATGCATCTCAACTTTTCAGATATTTTCACGTCACAACTGCAAGAATCTCTATACTGACTAATGGCCAGGTGTATAAGTTCTTCACCGATCTTGATGCGCCGAATAAGATGGATGAGAAACCATTTTTAGAGTTGGACCTAGATAACATTGATGAAAATGTAGTTCCTGAGATATTCAAACTGACGAAAAGTGCTTTTGACGTAGAGTCAATAGTAAATGCTGCTGGTGAATTAAAATACGTGAGTCAAATCAAGAAAATCATATCCTCACAATTTATAACACCAGACGATGATTTTGTTAGATTAATTGCATCTCGTGTTTATGAAGGCGTGCAAACGCAGAAAGTGAGAGAACTCTTCTCAGTCCTTACTAAAAAGTCACTGACACAATGGTTAACTGATCAAGTTAATGAGAGATTAAAATCAGCGATCAATAGCACTAAAGTTATTGATACAAAGACTGATTCGGATCCAACAAAAAATGATGAAGAGTCATCAATTAGCAATGAAAGCAGTGATATAGTGACTACGCCTGAAGAAATTGAAGGCTTTCACATTGTGAAATCAATCATAAGGACTACTCTTTCGCCAGAAAGAATTGGATTTAGAGATACCAAAAGTTACTTTGGCATACTCATTGATGATAACAACAGAAAACCGATCTGTAGACTTCATTTAAATAGAAGCCAAATTTATATAGGCTTGTTTGATGACGATAAGAAAGAAATCAGACACCCTTTGGCTTGCATTGATGACATCTTTAATTTTTCTGAGCAGTTAGTGAAATCAGCAAAAGCGTATTTATAAAAATGAAAACCGCATTTTAATTGCAATTGATTACTTTTAAAAAAAATCTATTTATTTTAAAAAACATAGAAAAAATTATATAAAAGTTAATATAAAGCGGGCAGGATAGCAAGAAATTAAATATCATTGAAGCCTGGTTTCTAGAATGTAAAAAGTATCGAGTTTGCTAAACCGCAGCGTAAAAATCTGGCGCGATACGCATTAATTACAGCTAACTATGTTGATCATCTGACATTTTAGTTAACGAGATAGCTTACATGAGAAAAGTGCAGAACTTCGCAATTTCACTTACTGCTAGTGTAGCTGTAACTAAAACAGCGGTGTATTGATCAATGAAGAAGCAAGTCAAGTATTTAGTTAAAATTCTTTTCTTCTTTAAACTGATTATATTCTTTAAAGATATATCCATCATTAAGTGCTTGATTAGCCTTCTTAATCATGTTCTTCGCCTGATAAAGGTTGATCAATAGCCAAGCAAAGAGAAAGTAGATAGATAGTGAGGCTATAACTGCTGAAAAATATGCCACCAGTTCGAGGTGTAATTCTGACCTCTTCCATTCATTTACTTGCGCAAGGGCTTGGATCTTATAATAAACATCGAAAGTATCTGTAAGCATTTTAAAAAACTCATTATACATTAACACTATAACCACCAAAAATATAATTAAAATCATGATGCGTGATGATTTTCTCTTAAAACAAGGTGTAAATTCGAAATGAACTTTATTTTCACATATAACTGATCTTGCCAAGTAAAGTAGCCTACGACACTTTGAAATATACATGAGTGCCATGTAAGCATTATTTGCTCTCAACAGAGCCATTATGTGTTCATAAGGAATAGGCCGCATTGAATGAATTTTACTTACTAAGCATTCTACGATGTAAGGGTTTGGTTCTTTTAGTGCAAGCTCCTTGGATAACTCTGATACTAGACCTGAATTATCCTTCTTAAGAGATTGAAAATAAGTCAAAATTGAAATTAATATTGGTAGAATAATTAAAAAATAACTCATTACGCCTCCTTTTCTTAAAATATATATATACTATCGGCTAAAGGTGAGGATTGTTTAATTTTTTTTGCTGCCTGTTTTCACTTCGGATCAATACATAGAGCTTGTTTTACTCAGCAGCTGAACCTGCCAGATAAAAACGAGCTTGCTGCGATGCATTCTCTGACGAAAGCGGCAGAATTCGGTAAAAACATTTATCCGCAGGAAGCCGCCCGCGTACTGCTTGGAAAGGCCAGGTCGTTGCTAAGAGAATGGCTTAATAATCTTAACAAGTTGACAACCATTGAGTACCCGGGCTTAGAAGGATTTCCTGTTAACGCTCTACCGTACTCTCAAGTTCAGCTGCTGGCTGGCGTGGCTGAGAACGTTGCCAACCGGATCCATAACGTGTGTACTGCGCCGGTACCGGAAGTTCTACATTCAGATTATCCGCTGCTGTACGTGCCCAGAACGGATCCTTAAGCATATCGCGCCCCACGAAAATGATATCGGCGCGACCATTCTGCAAAATTTCTTCTGCCTGGCGACCTGTTTCGATCAGACCTACCGCACCAATTTTGATATCCAGCTCTCGGCGCAGCAACTCCGCAGCCGGTACCTGATAACCGGGATAGGTATTTACCTGCACCATGGCGATGCCACCGCTTGAACAGTCCAGTAAATCAATACCTTGCTCTTTCATCCATTTCCCGTAAATCAGGAAGTCTTCTGGACGGTTACCATCTTCCACATAATCAGTCGTGGAAATGCGCAGGAACAGCGGACCTTTCCACTCACTGCGTACCGCATCGATAACTTCACGCACTATACGGTAGCGTTTTTTGTGGCTTCCGCCGTACTCGTCAGTCCGTTTGTTAGCCAGCGGAGACAGGAACTGATTCAGCAAATAACCATGTGCACCGTGAATCTCGATAACATCGAAACCGGCTTGACGTGCACGACGCGTACTCTGGCGAAAAGCTTCTACAACCTCTTCGATCTGCTCAATGCTCATGGACTGCGGTACGCGGGACTGTGGCGTGAAAGGAATCGCTGAAGGAGCGATTGACGGCAGGTCAATGCCCAGTTGACGACCAGCATGACCGATTTGTGCGCCGGCTTTCCCACCAAACCGATGAATAGCGTCGGTTACGCGTGACAGCCCTTCAACGTGGCTGTCGTCCCAAATACCAATGTCGCCCGGGCCAATCGGGCCATTTGGTAATACGGCGGCGGTTTCCAGCATGATCAATCCCGCGCCGCCCAAAGCCCGTGAGCCGTAATGGATGACGTGGAAATCGTTCACATGGCCGTCGTCAGAAGCAGAGTGCATGCACATCGGTGACATGGCTATACGGTTACGGAATTCAACGCCCTTAATGGTAATGGGTTCAAAAAGTAAAGCTGACATGTCTTCTCCAGAAAGTGTTTGATATTTAACCCGAGCAAAGTACCATACGAAGATATTTAGTAAATACGCTAAAAAAAGACACATACTAACCAAAAGGTAACCACTGGGAAATTATGACAAAATTACGTAATTATGACTGCGCGCCGGGTTGCTCAATGGAAGCGGCACTCCATATCATGGGGGGAAAGTGGAAAGGGGTGATCCTCTTCCATCTCTTTAAAGACGGTACACTGCGTTTCAGTGAGCTTCAGCGATCTATGACCACTATCAACCAGCGGCTGCTGACGAAGCAGTTACGCGAGCTTGAAGAGGATGGCCTGATCCTGCGAAAGGTTTATCCTGTTGTTCCGCCTAAAGTAGAGTATTCGTTGAGCGATGAAGGCCGTGAGCTCAACAAGATTGTCATGGATTTGAGTATTTGGGGCAGAAAGTGGCTGGAGAGGCGGGGTCTTAAAACCGCAGTGCAAGAAAATATGGATGAGCTAAAAGTTATTCTGGGCAAATATGATTGAAATCGAGAGTGAGTCATTATTCCAGAGCGCAAACGCAATTCTACTAACCATGATAATTTCTACATTTCGTCTTAACGCGGGTCAAGATCAGACATTACTGACTTAGCGTTGTATCTAATCCTGGAGGCAGGTCACTGCTTTGCACATTCCCCTTCCCCTTTTTTCACCTCCGCCTTTCGCCGCACTTCCAAAAAAAACCGCCTTCGTGAACTGAACCCTTCGTTGTAACAAGGATCCAGTTCAGGAAGGCGGTAGACTTGGCTGAACGAACAATTATCAGTGCCGGGCCCGGTCGAGGTTGCTGACACTCTCCTGAACATACAACGTACCGTCACTGTGCAATGTCCCTATGCGGCCAGCCTCTAACAGCATTGCTTCTAACACCTCTTCCAATGCGGCTGTGCCATGGCGCGTCCTTAATAACACAATTTGCTGACATATCGTTTCTTTACACGTCCCTCCGCGCAAGGCGGATGTGAGCATCAACGATGCCCACCTTTTGACTTCCGGGTCTGTGAGCATAAGACCTCCATCACCCGATATAGGGTAACTAAAGTATAGCTCAGCGGTGGGTTAAGGATGGACGACGAACAGAGATTTACAGTGTGGGCAAATTAACGTTTGTTCCCGGTTAACTTTAGCGAAAGATTGTTTTGATGTTTTTCCGCAAACAGGACATTTAGTCTCTGAGCTCATTTTGGTCATTCTGCCCATAAGTTGATTTAAGAAGGACATGGTGGTCGACCTTTTTAGTGAATGGGCCTAATCATACCAGCACTGATTAATTTTTATTCTGCTTATCTTCGCATTCTGCACCAAAGCCCCCGGCTCTCTCTGCGCTGCTTCGGCAACAGTTACGGCTACGGGAGAATATCCGGAAGCCGGAAAGAGAAAAGGCCGCCGAATGGCGACCTCTTTGAAGACTGCTCCCCACCCGGCGCTTATCTCCGGCACTCTTAATGGCTTAGCTCTTGAAGGGGGCGGAAGTGATTATCACTCAAGTCTTAAGATGATTCTTAGCAGTTCTTGCTATTGTTATTATTAGTCTGCTTATTAATAAATTCCTGTAAGAACCGCTGACTGTCCGCCTTATTGAAAACGCAGTGAAAAAAAACTGCCTGACATTTCAGGGCGGATTTCAGTCCAGAATCCCCCTAATTCCGCCCTACCCCAGTGATAAGAGACTAAACTTTGATCAGCGCTGGCTATCTGCTGACATCCCTGTATGGTGGTCGCCTCACTGCCGAATTGATGAACATGCTGGGTACTCCTACTACCCGGCAAGTGAGAAGAAGCCTACCTCCGGGTAGGCTTTTTTTCGCCTGTCGTTCATTTTAGTGGTGCAGCATTTCGTCGACGACCTGCTCATTCATCATCTGGTAAGGGTAATACGTTGGCCAGCTGTCCATCTCTTTCAGCAGCGCTTCCTGAGAGGTGCTGCCGGTAAAAATATGGAAGTGAGTGGATTTGCGTGGACCGATGATATGGTCGCTGAACTGCACGAATTTCGGCGCATTGCTGCTGGCATCCTTGCATTCAAACAGGTAACGAACGCCTTTTTTGCCTGAGTCATAATTCAGAATTTTGTAACCCGCATAGTCATACTTACAGGCACTCACCTGCTCACCGACGTGAAACTCCATCGTGCCATTCTCAATACCGATGTTTTCAATCTTCGTGGCGTACCCTTTGCGGTAATACGCCTTAATCTCTTCGAAGGTTTTCCCTTTATCCTTCTCTGCTTTTTTCCTGAACACCGGATCAAGATCGCCGCTCTGCAGCAAAGGATAAACGGATTGCC
>NZ_JBAVTT010000095.1:0-6193 GCF_049696395.1 Erwinia sp. | reverse complement strand
CCCTGACGCTGTTCACGTCCGATATGGTAAGCCACCACCAGACCAGCCAGCAGCAGCATCGAAGCCAGCTCAACGGCCAGAACATAAGGACCAAACAGGCTGATGCCGACCGCTTTCGCGTCAATCATCGTGCCGTCAATGCCCTGATCGTTGATGGAGCGGATGGCGTAAATCATCACGCCCAGCAGCACAAGCGACAGGACGCCAGGTCCGATCCAGACGGTCGGTTTCAGCCACTCGCGTTCCTGCGCCTCTACGCTCTCACCGAGGTTCAGCATCATGACCACGAAGACGAACAGCACCATGATCGCACCGGCATAAACGATGATTTCCAGCGCACCGGCAAAGTAAGCCCCGAGCGTGAAAAACACCCCGGCAACCGCCAGCAGCGAGATGATCAGGTACAAAAGTGCGTGGACCGGGTTGGTATGGGTGATAACACGCAACGTTGTCAGCACCGCCACCAGTCCGCAAAGATAAAAAGCAAATTCCATGCCTGGCTCCTTAAGGTAACAAGCCCTTGACGTCGATAGGTTTGGCTTCGTTTTGCGCGTCGCCCTTGTCTTTTCCGTCGATCGCCATACCCGCCATCCGGTAAAAGTTATATTCCGGGTATTTACCCGGGCCGGAAATCAGCAGGTTTTCTTTTTCGTACACCAGATCCTGACGCTTAAACTCGCCCATTTCGAAATCTGGGGTAAGCTGAATCGCAGTGGTCGGGCAAGCCTCTTCACACAGGCCACAGAAGATGCAGCGCGAGAAGTTGATACGGAAGAATTCTGGATACCAGCGGCCATCCTGAGTTTCTGCTTTCTGCAGCGAGATACAGCCAACAGGACAGGCAACGGCGCACAGGTTACAGGCTACACAGCGCTCCTGACCGTCCGGATCGCGCGTTAACACGATACGGCCACGGTAACGTGGCGGCAGGTAAACCGGCTCTTCCGGATACATCATGGTTTCACGCTTGGCGAACGCGTTCATCCCAATCAGAAAGATACTGCGACACGTGGTGCCGAAGCCCACCACTAAGTCTTTTAATGTCATCGTCTCTACCCCTTACTGCGCGTTGTAAAGAATCACTGCGGCAGTTGCCAGCAGGTTCAACAGCGTCAACGGCAGACAAACTTTCCAGCCGAACGACATCACCTGGTCATAACGTGGGCGCGGTAACGCAGCACGGATCAGAATGAACATCATCATAAAGAACGCCGTTTTGATGGCGAACCAGATAACCGGTGGCAACCAGGGGCCGTTCCAGCCGCCGAAGAACAGCGTGACGATCAGCGAAGAAACCGTCACGATGCCAACATATTCGCCCACGAAGAACAGACCGAATTTCATCCCGGCATATTCAATGTGGTAACCGTCGGCCAGTTCCTGCTCAGCTTCCGGCTGGTCAAACGGATGACGGTGACAAACCGCTACACCCGCGATGGCAAAGGTCAGGAAGCCAAGGAACTGTGGAACGATATTCCACAAATGTTGCTGGCTGTTGACGATATCGACCATATTGAACGAACCGGCCTGCGCTACCACACCCATCAGCGACAGGCCGAGAAACACTTCGTAACTCAGGGTCTGCGCCGAAGCACGCATCGCGCCCAGCAGGGAGTATTTGTTGTTACTGGACCAGCCAGCAAACAGCACCGCGTAAACCGCCAGACCGGCCATCATCAGGAAGAACAGCAGACCAATATTCAGGTCCGCGCCCATCCAGGTAGAGGTCACAGGCACGATAGCCATCGCCAGCAGCAAAGAGGTGAAGGCAATCATCGGCGCCAGGGTAAAGATCACCCGGTCGGTAAACGGTGGCGTCCAGTCTTCTTTGAAGAACATTTTGATCATGTCCGCCACCAGCTGAAGCGAGCCGCCCCAGCCAACGCGGTTTGGTCCATAACGGTTCTGGAACAGACCAAGCAGACGACGTTCGCCGAAGCTCATAAAGGCGCCACAGCCCACGACCACAAACAGGATCACTAGCGCTTTACCTACGGCAATCAGCACATCGATAACTTCCGGTGTCAGCCAGTTCATTGTGCTGCCTCCTGCAGATTGTCAATGTTGGCACCCAGCAGGAACGGCGGGATACCCGGCAGACCTAATGGCAGACCAACCTGCCCTGCCTGCAACGTTTCAGAGAAACGCACTGGCAGACGAAGGGTTTCACCGGCACAGCTGAACTCGACTTCCGTTCCGGCATTGACGCCGAGGGTTGCCGCATCCGTCGGGTTGACCATCACATAGGCCTCAGGCATACGCTGTTGGATCACGCCGGAACGCTGAGTCATCTCTTCACTGCCAAACAGGTGGAAATAAGGCGCTACGCGGAAATTATTTGCCTGACCGGCAAAGACTTCTGGCACCGCATCAAACCAGTCCATCTGCGCATCGCCCGCTTCAAACAGACGCACGCCTGGATCGCCATTGCGCAGTTTGCCACCCACTTCGTCCTGGAACTTGTTCCACGCCTGTGGGGAGTTCCAGCCTGGAGCCCAGGCAAATGGGATCTGGGAACGGGCTGCAGACGGTTGGTTGTTCCCTTCCATGGAGAAGGCGAACATGGTGTCTTTATCCTGCGGCTGACGCGGTTCGTGCACGCTGATATTGGCGCGCATGGCCGTACGACCACTGGAGCGAGCCGGGGAACGGGCCAGTTTCTGCCCACGAATACGGAAGCTGGCATCCGGTGCCGCGTCCTTGATCCCGGCAAGCTGCGGCAGTGCCGCAATGCAGGCATCAATTACGTGATCGAGCTGAGTCCAGTCCGGCTGACGGCTGGTAATGGTGCTGGACAGCGAGTGCAGCCAGCGCCAGCTTTCCAGCATTTCAACGGTAGTGTCGTAGTAAGCCGGGTCATAAACCTGGAAGAAGCGCTGGGCGCGACCTTCCTGATTCACCACGGTGCCATCACTTTCCGCGAAGCTGGCCGTAGAGAGAATCAAACCGGCTTTCTCTGTGGTCGCTGTACGCTGGTGATCGATAACGATCACGTTTGAAACGTTGCTCAGCGCCGCGTCCACTTTAGCTTTAGGAGCCTGACGGTAGAGATCGTTTTCAAGCACGATAACCGCATCGGCAGCGCCGCTTTCCAGTTCATCCAGTGCCGTTTCCAGCGGATGGCCGCCAATCATGCCGAGGCCAACGCTGTTAGCCGCACCGGCCAGCAGCGTGATACCTACGTCAGATCCGCGTCCTTTCAGTGCTTTAGCAACGTTTGCCGCGGCCTGAATCATCGCTTCGCTACCGGCATGAACGCCAGAAATAATCAGTGGCTTTCTTGCCCCAGCCAGCGCCTGAACGATCACGTCAATTTTGCCAGCCAGCGCACGATCGATGCCGCTGACCGCAGGTGCCGTTTCGTCCAGCGCGTTAGCGACAGCAAAGCCTAAACGCGCCTGATCTTCCACCGGCGCGCAGTAAGTCCACGCGGCGATGTCATCCAGACGGGTTTTATCGACGTTAGTGACGAAAAGAGGATGTTTGGCGTTCTGACCGATGTTCAGGATCGCGGCGATCTGCCAGTCTGCCACTTTCTGGGCAGCGGCCATCTCACGGGATTTGCCTTTCACCGCCTGACGCACAGAGAGTGCCACGCGGGCGCCAACCTGAGTCAGATCTTCGCCCAGCACCAGCACCGCATCGTAGCTTTCAATTTCACGCAGCGCCGGGGTGTGGACACCACTGTCGCGCAGTACGTTCAGCATCAGCTCCAGACGCGCCTGCTCGGCTGCCGGAATACCAGTAGAGAAGTTTTCAGCACCCACCAGCTCGCGCAGCGCAAAGTTGCTCTCTACGCTGGCACGCGGTGAACCGATACCGATCACTTTTTTCGCCTGACGCAACACATCTGCCGCACCCTGCATGGCCTGATCCGCATTCAAGGCGATCCAGTCATCACCACGGCGCTGCATTGGCTGGCGCGGACGATCTTTCAGGTTAACGTAGCCATAGCCAAAACGACCACGGTCACAGAGGAAGTAGTGGTTGATCGCGCCGTTATAGCGGTTCTCAATACGGCGGATTTCACCATAACGCTCACCGGGGCTGGTGTTACAACCGATGCTGCACTGCTGGCAGATGCTTGGGGCGTACTGCATGTCCCATTTGCGGTTATAACGCTCAGAGTGCGTTTTATCGGTGAACACGCCGGTTGGGCAGACTTCGACCAGGTTACCGGAGAATTCGCTTTCCAGCGTGCCGTCTTCATGGCGACCGAAGTAGACGTTATCGTGCGCGCCATAAACGCCCAGATCCGTCCCATCCGCATAGTCTTTGTAGTAACGCACGCAGCGATAACAGGCGATACAGCGGTTCATTTCATGGGAGATGAACGGGCCGAGATCCTGATTACGGTGAGTACGCTTGGTGAAGCGGTAGCGGCGGAAGCTGTGGCCGGTCATCACGGTCATATCCTGAAGGTGGCAGTTACCGCCCTCTTCGCAGACCGGACAATCGTGTGGGTGGTTGGTCATCAGCCACTCCACCACGCTTTCGCGGAACTCTTTCGCTTCGCCGTCATCAATAGAGATGAAAGTGCCGTCGGACGCTGGTGTCATACAGGACATCACCAGGCGACCACGGGTATCTTCGGCATTCTGGAATTGCTTCACCGCACATTGGCGGCAGGCACCGACGCTACCGAGCGCCGGGTGCCAGCAAAAATAAGGAATATCTAAGCCGAGGGAGAGGCAAGCCTGAAGCAGGTTGTCCGCACCATCAACATCATATTCTTTACCGTCTACATGAATTGTAGCCATAGTGAACATGCTTCCGTAAGGCTCGTCTGAAACGAGCGTTAATCAATTCAAATCTGCAGTGTTACCAGCGAGCCTTTAACAGGTTTGGCTGGATACCGGCGATCGCGTGCGCATTGCTGTAGACCTGAGGCGCGATACCCGCCTCAAACTCTTCGCGGAAATATTTGATCGCGCTTTGCAGTGGCTCTACTGCACCTGGCGCGTGCGCACAGAAGGTCTTGCCCGGGCCAAGCTGACGGCAAAGTTGCAGCAGGGTTTCAATATCCCCCGGCTGTCCTTCTTTGCGCTCCAGCGCGCGGAGGATTTTCACACTCCACGGCAGGCCATCACGGCATGGCGTACACCAGCCGCAGGACTCACGGGAAAAGAACTCTTCCAGGTTACGCACCAGCGACACCATGCCAATTTCGTGATCGACGGCCATTGCCAGCGCAGTCCCCAAACGGCTTCCGGCTTTACCAATGCTGGCAAACTCCATCGGCAGGTCCAGGTGTGACTCGGTCAGGAAGTCGGTTCCTGCGCCACCTGGTTGCCAGGCCTTGAATTTCAGGCCATCGCGCATGCCGCCCGCATAATCCTCAAGAATTTCACGAGCCGTGGTGCCAAACGGCAGCTCCCAGACGCCTGGATTTTTCACCCGGCCGGAGAAGCCCATCATTTTGGTGCCGGTGTCATCGCTGGTTGAGATGCCTTTGTACCAGTCAACCCCGTTGGCAAGGATCGCCGGGACGTTAGACAGGGTTTCCACGTTGTTCACGCAGGTCGGCTTGCCCCATGCCCCTGCAGAAGCAGGGAACGGCGGCTTGGAGCGCGGGTTAGCACGGCGCCCTTCCAGCGAATTGATCAGCGCGGTTTCTTCACCACAAATGTAACGACCCGCACCGGTGTGAACGATCAGCTCGAAGTCAAAACCTGTTCCCAGGATATTTTTCCCCAGATAACCAGCTTCGGTAGCTTCAGCAATCGCCCGGCGTAAATTCACTGCGGCTTCGATGTATTCACCGCGCAGGAAGATGTACCCACGGTAGGTTTTCAGCGCGAAAGCGCTAATCAGCATGCCTTCTACCAGCTGATGCGGCATTTGCTCCATCAACAGACGGTCTTTATAGGTGCCCGGCTCCATCTCATCGGCGTTACACAGCAGGTAACGGATGTTCATGGATTCGTCTTTCGGCATCAGGCTCCACTTCAGACCAGTGGAGAAGCCCGCGCCACCACGACCTTTCAGGCCGGAGTCTTTTACCGCTGCCACAATTTCATCCTGTGACATTGTCTTCAACGCTTTGTCCGCACCGGCATAGCCGTTTTTGCTGCGGTATTCGTCAAAGAACACGGGCTGCTTATCGTCACGCAGACGCCAGGTCAGCGGATGCATTTCGGCAGTACGAATGATCTGTTTGAATGTCATTGATACTGCTCCAGTAAGTTGACGA
>NZ_JBAVTT010000094.1:0-22233 GCF_049696395.1 Erwinia sp. | reverse complement strand
ACTGATTATGATCTGGTACCAATCTCAGCCCTTATGACTATTCCCTCGTTGACACACATCGCCTCGTCTCTTAGTGAGTAGGCTCATCGATAACGCTATGCCGTTAGAGAAATCGGTAGTTTAAAATAAAGAAGGGAATATCTCTCCATTCTTAATGACCTTAGTAAGGGAGCGGGGGGTATGATAGTTATCTCAAAGTAAAAAATGCTAAAGAATATTCCTATAACAAACCAAGGTGACATCATTTTTTATTTAATATTCCATTGGTGGATATTGCAAAACGGATTTTCATGTTTCGTTAGGTGGTTTTAATAACATGGGATTTTAATGGGCGGGTGTGTTTTTATTTGTGAGGTGTGTAGCATAATTGCGTCTGATATCTTTAAATTGATGTATCTTCAAAAGATGCCTTGATAATATTTAGTGCGGTTTGTTGTTATATTCATTTTGTTAAGCTGTGGTATTTAGTGAAGATTGTCTGATTGTCTGATTGTCTGATTGTCTGATTGTCTGATTGTCTGATTGCCTGATGGTTTTTTGTTAATCAATTGTTTTAATTCAGACATCAATTTTCACTGCAGATTGATAAAGATGGATAACCAAATCTGTTCATTTTTACAAAGCCTGACCTCGTTGTGGGTAGGCTGTTAATTGACTGTTTTTTTATAAGGGATTATTTTAATGAAAACGCTATTAGCCTCTGTTTTTGTCGTTTCAGCCTTGTCTGTCGTTGTTCCTGCTCAGGCTGGGCAGCAAACGGTATCTATTGGTTACGCACAGAGTAAGGTTCAGGACTTCAAAGACATAAGTGGCGTAAATGTAAAGTATCGCTATGAATGGGATTCTCCATTAAGTTTTATCGGCTCACTTACCTATATGAGTGGCAGTAATAACTACCACGACAGTGTTGATACCTCATCTATGAGTGATACTGTCTCTGTGTACAATTCATTAGATATTAAATCGGATTTAAAATATTATTCATTGTCCATTGGGCCAGCGTACAGAATTAATGATTACTTCAGTGTTTATGGTCTTTTAGGTGCTAACCTGAATAAGGGTTCAGATGATGCTGTCTGGAAAACCGATGGGAAAACCTTCCAGCAGAAAAGAAGTACTTTTAAAAACACCTCCTTTATGTACGGTGTAGGTATGCAGATTAACCCAGTGAAATATCTTGTTGTCGATATTGGTTATGAAGGCTCCAGCGTTGATGCTGAAGAAAGAAGTCTCTCAGTCAATGGTTTTAACCTGGGCGTGGGATACAGTTTCTAAAGTCACCTCTTTCTTTATGGCCGCTTCAGTGGCCATTTTTCTCATTATCCTGCCCCTAAGAAGTGTCCTGTTAATCAAAAAATCAATTACTCGCTCAAAATACAGGCCGGATTCGTCTGTGGGCGCGGGGGAATTTCACCTTTTACCGTTCACCGTCACCTGCCTGCACAAAAAAAATTGAATTCTTACCCATTCTGAAGTGAACTGTCGGTGAACGGCATTTTAAGTTTGTCTGAAAAGCGGTTGAAGATGCGTTCGGTTTTGCCAAAATGTCAGAGGAAGCTTTCGCCGATCATTATGCCGGTAAATATGTGCCGCCCTCGACCGCCAGCATCCGAAAGATTTATTGGATGTGAAGCTTTTGTTCGCTAATGAAGACAAGTGTTAAGGCTTCCGGGCGCGTCCGTCAGCAGGAATAAGTGACTTCGGTTAACGGAACCTCACAAACACAGGGACATCATGAAAACTATCGCATCAGCCAGCCAAAGCTGGATGCCTTCACGGGTGGCAGAGTCTCTTTGCCGGCAGGTGGCGCGGCTTATAAAAGGTGGCAGCTTATCCCCTGAAGCCTGTCAGCAGATTTATTATTTTTGTGGCGTACGGCCAGGTTATCCGCAGTGGCGTTCTTTCCTTCTGCCTGTGCTCTCACTGCTTGGTTTATTGTCACTGGTTGCGGGGGCGATATTTTTTATTGCCTGGAACTGGGCCATGATGCCCAAAATGGCAAAATTTGCCCTGACGGAATTGCTGATTGTCGCCCTGGCTATGTTGGTTTGGTGGCGCTGGTATGACGGCCTTGCTCGCAGCGCTTTGCTTGCCGCCGGGTTGGGCTTTGGCGCATTGTTTGCGCTGTATGGACAGGTCTATCAGACGGGAGCGGACAGCTGGGAGCTTTTCAGCGCCTGGCTCTATGTTCTCTTGCCTTTATCACTGATCGCGCGGCAAGACAGCCTGTGGTTTTGCAGTTGGCTGGTGGCTAATCTGGCATTTCAGTTTTATTTCGCCGCGCTTACTGTGCCGCTACTGGAAGGCTCGTGGTTGTACGGTCTCGGCTGGCTTCCTGCTAAGGCGCTTTACAGTTATTTATTCATACTGGCACTGTGCCTGGCGGTTCGTGAAACGCTGGCCTTGCGGGCGCTAAAATATCATCCCAGCAGTTGGCTGACTCATCGTTGGTTTAGCCGTCTCATGGCGGGCTTTTTGCTGCTGCTGCTCACTTCAATGGTCGTCGGAAACATTTTCGAATGGGATGAGGAGACTCATCATCCGCTCGTCACCGGTTTCTGGTTGCTGACCTTACTGGCAGGCTATTACCTCTATCGATATCGCTTCCCGGACCTTGGTATGTTGACCCTGGGCATTGCCAGCTCAGCGGCCACGGGGTGTGTGCTGATCGCACAGTTGTTAAATACCTCGTGGGAGAGTGGTGTTTTATTTCTGTCAGGTTGTCTGATGGTCCTGTGGCTGGCAGCGAACGGTGCCTTACTCCTGTACTGGCGCCGCAGGCTGTATGAGCGTGAACAGGTCGAAGCTTCGACAGAACTCACCTTGATGACTGAGGCGTTGCAACAGCATGGGTTGCTTAGCCAGCAGCAGGTTCTGGAGATCCAGCAGCAGGATCACTCCTCTCACCTTCCCTGGTATCTTCGACTGGCACTGAGTCTTGGTAGTTGGGGAGCCGCGATAATCGTTTTATTGCTGCTGATTTTGATTCTCTACGTTGCGGACATGCTCAATGACCCTAACGGGTTAGCCATTATTCTCCCTTCCCTGATCCTTGCTGCTCTGGCGCGCGGGCTGTTAGGTGCGCAGGGAGCAGGTAAATATCATATCGGGCTGGCCTGGGCAATTGCGGCTACTTACGGGCTCTGTTTCGGTCTCTTCCTGCTTATTGAACCCCGTTGGGGATCCTATTTCCTGCCAGTGATGCTCTGCACGATGTCGGTACTTGCGGTGATGGCGATAGCGATGCCCAGCCGCACATATCGATTTATGGCTATCACCGCACTGACCTGGTTATCCGTTCTTTTGATTAATGACCTCACTACCCTCTATTTCTCACCGGTTGTAGGCTTGTGTGTGTTTTCAGCGCTGGTCGCAGGTGTTGTGATTTTTTGGTCAGGGATGGTGAAGGGACAACTGAAATTACTGACAGGGCCTTTGGCTGAGGCGGTTTCGCCGCTACTTTACGGCATTCCTGCTGGTCTGATATTGCTCTGTTTCACGGGTCTTAACGTGACTCTCCTGCTGGATATTTTCTGGGAACCGTCACTGTATTTCACTCTGCAAACGGGATTGGGGGCAGGGATCGCGGCAGGGTTACTGATCAGCACTCTGTACCAGAGAGTCGTTCATAAGACGCATTCGGCAAACCTGTTTCTATCGGCAGCTATTTTTTGTGGGGCCGTTGCCGTCTATGCGCCGGGTATTGGCCTGGGACTCTGGCTGTTAATGCTGGCGCGATATCAGGGAAGTCGCGTAGTGCTTCTGGTTACGGTTTGTTTGTTATTGCTCTATGTCTCTGGTTGGTATTACTTCCTGGGGATCACTCTGTTGCAAAAATCGTTATTACTGTTCGCCAGTGGCGTGGTGTTGCTGGTCATGGCGTTCGTCGCCAGACTGGCTTTACCTGTGAGTACCGGGGGTATTGATGAAAATCGCTAACCTGAGAAAATGGCTGACGGGCGGGGTGATACTGCTGGCGCTGGTCGCTGTAAATGTCAGCATCTGGCAAAAAGAGCAACTGCTGAAACAGGGAGCCTTAATGATCCTACAGCTTGCCCCAGTTGATCCACGCTCGCTCATGCAGGGCGATTATATGGCGCTCAATTATGCCATTACCCAACCTTTGCAGCAGGAGTTCAATCAGCAACGACAGGTTTGTAAATCCGTCCCTGGCACGCCTTGTCTGCCGGTCAGCGGAAAAATCATTGTTGATATTGATGCTCAGCGGCAGGTTACTCAGGCAAGTTTTGATAAGGGCGAACCTCTGACAGCGAATCAGTTGCGGGTCAAGTATCACCTGAATGCTGGCACGCTCACCGTTGGGACTAACGCCTGGTTCTTCCAGGAAGGCCAGGGTAAGCGTTTCGAGCACGCCCGCTATGGCGCTTTCAGGGTAGGAGAGGACGGTACAGCACTTCTGACCGCTCTGCTGGATGAGCAGGGCAGGGAGATTACACCCTGACATGCTGAATTCGCTGACACAACAGGGGGGAACGACCTGTTTTCCTGCTTCGTATGCTACGGATTGACGTTTTACAGAGCATCTCATCCGGCTGAAGCCGATTTTATGCTGAAGACTTGATGCCTCCCGCGCCATCCCTGAAAAGCCCGGCGACCCAGTCAACAAACGCGCGCACAGTGGGAGAAAGAAATCGCTGATGCGGATAGAGCATTGTCACCGGCACTGATGGCGGCTGCCAGTCTGCTAAAACCTCGATCAGCTTTCCGTGCTGAAGACTCTCCGAAATCACATTTTCAGCAAGCTGGGCCAGCCCAAAACCCTCAAGGCACATGCTGATATAGAGCCCCGTTTCGTTAACGGCCGCATCGCCCTCTACCGGGACGGAGAGGGTCTCAGTGCCCCGCGTAAAGCGCAGTTCATTCGTCCGTCTTCCCGAGCCGGAAAAGTAATGAATCGCCCGATGCTGCGATAACGCTTCAGGTGTCTCGGGGACACCGTACTCCCTGAGATAGTCCGGAGAGGCACAGGTTACCCAGCGAAAACGGCCAAGCGGACGGGCAACCAGCGTGGAGTCGGTTAATTCTCCGGTTCTTATGACGCAATCCACGCCTTCCTGAACGAGATCGACCTGCCGGTCGCTGACGCCAATCATCAGATAGATATCCGGATAGAGCCGGTAAAAGTCTTTCAGGTTTGGCATGACGATGAAATGGGCAATCCCGCCGGGCATATCAACCCGCAGCCGCCCATGGGGCCGCCTGACGGAATCTGTCAGGCTGGATTCAGTGTGTTCAATTAACGACAGGATTTCCCGACACTTCGCAAGATACTGCAGGCCTTCAGGGGTCAGGCTGACCCGTCTCGTTGTTCGGTTAAGCAGACGCACCTGCAGGTATTTCTCAAGATTTTTAATCGTGCTGGTGACGGTGGAAGAGGGCAGTGAAAGTGTCTCTGCCGCGCGCACAAAACTTCCGGCTTCAGCGACCCGTGTAAAAACCTGCATAGCCTGAATCCGATCCATTGTCCTTCTCCCGGGCAAAAAGTGAGTCCGATTATTCGCAAATTATGAATTATGTTAACGTTTTAAGCATCTTTTTCAGCGTAATAAGGTGACGTATTGTTGCTTCCTTAATCAGGAAAGAGGCAACTTTAATGACCGATTACACCCGAAATATGGTTAACAAGAAGACTGTAGCTCCAGCGGCAATCTTGATTCGTGGCGCGACCATACTGAGCATGGATGAGCGCGTTGGTAACATTGAACGCGGCGATATTCTCATCAACGGTTCAACGATTACCGCCGTGGGCCAGAACCTGGTTGCGCCGGGAGCTGATGTCATTGATGCCACCAACATGATCGCCATGCCGGGGATGGTCGATTCTCATCGTCACGCATGGGAAGGACAGCTGCGCCGCCTTAACCCTAATGCCACCTGTCTGGACGACTACAGCAACGCCACGCACTTCTCGTTCGCAAAATATTACCGGCCTGCTGATATCTATGTCGGCAACCTGCTGACGGCCCTCGGCGCGATTGACGCGGGCATCACCACGATGATTGATAATTCGCACAACAGCCGTACCGCAGCGCATGCCGATGCCGCCGTCGAGGCCCTGCTTGATACCGGCATTCGCGCCATCCATGCTTCCGGCGCACCGGTAGCAGGCGAATGGGATAAAGCGCACTGGCCCGGTAACTGGCAGCGCCTGCAGGAGAAGTATTTCACCAACAACCCTGACAGCCTGGTTTCTCTTGCCGTCATGGCGCAGCTGGAGCCAGAGTTGTGGGCCGAGGCCCGCAGGCTGGGACTGTCGATTGTCACTGAGTTCTTTGGTGCTGAGATGGGGTCTGAACTTGAGTCGCTGCATCAGCAGGGATTGCTTGGTCCGGACAATATTTTCAATCACTGCACGGCGTTGGCTGACGAGGGATGGAAAATTCTGCAGGAAGCCGGTGTCCGGGTGAACGTTTGCCCGCGCTCAGATTCGCACTATGGCATCGAAAGCGGGATGTTCGCCATTGAGGCCGCGCAGCGTCATGGCATCAACCCTGGCCTGAGCGTGGACAACGAAACGTCCTACAGCACCGACATGTTTATGGAGATGCGGGTGGCTTTTTACCTGCAACGGGTGATGGGTATGCATCAGCAGCAATGCTGCGATTCTGAGCATGCGCTGAAAACGCTCCCGGCGGCGCAACTTCTCAAAGCCGCGACTCTTGATGGCGCAGCCTGTGCAGGGTTGCAGGATAAAGTGGGCAGTCTGACGCCGGGTAAACAGGCTGACCTGGTGCTGATTAATGCCAGTGATATCAATCTTTACCCGTCAGGAAACGCCTTTGGCACGGTGGTTCATGCCGCAGAGCGCAGCAATATCGACACCGTCATGATTGGCGGACGCATCGTCAAACAGAACGGTAAGGTGCTGGGCGTAGACAGCGCGCGACTGCGTGCAGCGATTGATGAGTCGCGTGAGCACCTGTTTGCTGCCTCCGGCTACCAGCCTGACATTTTTGCTGACACCTTCCTGCCGCTGGAGCAGACAGACTGACCGGGATGAAAAGCATGAGCAGGGTCTGTCACGTCTTATTTTCCTTCTAAACAGGCGGTGTGCCTGTTTAGCATGGAAAAATACAGCTGATATGATCGGCAGTGGTGGCTGAATTCCTCTGTAATCCAGAAAGCATTAATAACAATCTCTCATTAAAAACACAGCGTCAATTTAGGGGCACTGGAACACTGGCACTACTCGTGCCCACTCTGCAACGCCCATACAGCGGCTTCAACGCGGGATTTCAACTTCATCTTTTTCAGCAGATGTTTTACGTGAACTTTTACCGTGCTTTCGGTGATCGACAGCTTGCGGGCGATGGCCTTATTGGTCATGCCCTGGGTGATCAGCTTGAGGATATCGCGCTCGCGGCGGGTAAGTTGTTCGATGTCCCGCTCTTCGGCAGGGCGGTTTTCACGCAGGCTGGCGACCAGCACGTTGGTCAGCGTTTCGCTCAGCACCATTTGCCCGGCAGCGGCCTGATGCAGCGATTTCAGGAGCTCTTCCGGCTCCATATCCTTAAGCAGATATCCGTCTGCGCCTCGCTTCAGGGCATTGACCACGTCATCTTCATGATCGGAAACGCTGAACACTACGATGCGGCCAGAAAGCTCGATGGTGCGCAGCTGGACCAGCGTGTCCAGACCGTTCATCCCCGGCATATTTAAATCCAGCAGGATCAGATCCGGATCGAATTCTCCAGCCAGCTCCACACCCAAGGTGCCGTTGCCCGCTTCGGCAACCACCTGCAGCCGATCGTCCAGCTCGATCAGCTGTTTTACCCCGTTACGGAGCATCGGATGATCGTCAATCAGTAAGATGGTGGCGGCTTCTTCTTTCACGGCGGCGGTCCTTTTCGGTCAGTTCTTCAGCTCAGGCTGGGAGGGCTCAGAACACTATTCTACGTATCCTGATTATTATCCCTATACCACTTAGGGGGTAATCACTAATTTCCATCTCTCGTTGCGAATTCAGTATAGTGCAGGATCGTTATCATAAAATTCAGCATTAACAACAGCTTTTTTACCCCTCCCCAACTACTCCTTTAGGAGTCAGGCAACGGATCGGCGGGAAAACTACTCACCGTCTCGTTGATTTGCGTCAACCTGGCTGCGGGGCTCAATCAGCAGGATGAGCAGACAGACCTCCTTAAAATGAGAACATCATGTCGCTTACTCCTTCTACTCCCCCGATGAAAGGCGGAACGGTCATTCAAGACTGGCAGCCTGAAAATGCCGAATTCTGGCAGCAGCGTGGCAAGCGAACCGCCAGCCGTAACCTGTGGATTTCCGTGTTCTGCCTGTTGCTGGCCTTCTGCGTCTGGATGCTGTTTAGCGCCATCGCCGTTAACCTGAATAAGGTCGGCTTCAACTTCAGCACTGAACAACTCTTTTTACTCACCGCATTACCTTCCGTCGCCTGTGCGTTACTGCGCGTTCCTTACTCTTTTGTTATCCCGATTTTTGGTGGCCGCCGCTGGACAGCGTTCAGTACCGCCATTTTGCTGATCCCCTGCCTGTGGCTGGGATTTGCCGTGCAGGATACCAGTACCTCTTTCTCCACCTTTATGGTCATCGCACTCCTGTGCGGCTGTGCCGGGGCTAACTTTGCGTCCAGCATGGGCAATATCAGCTTCTTCTTCCCGAAAGAAAAGCAGGGCAGTGCGCTGGGGATTAATGGTGGCCTGGGGAACCTGGGCGTCAGCGTGATGCAGTTCTTCGCCCCGCTGGCGATCTCCTTTGGCATCTTCAGCTTCTTTGGCGGTGGCTCGCAGATTGCAGCTAACGGAGAGGTGATCTGGCTGGAAAATGCCGCCTGGCTTTGGGTGCCATTCCTGGTGATTGGCACCGTGCTGGCCTGGTTCGGCATGAATGATTTGGCTGCCGCTAAATCTTCTCTGCGTGAGCAGCTCCCGGTATTGAAGCGCGGCCATCTGTGGATTATGGCGGTGCTCTATCTGGCGACCTTCGGCTCGTTTATTGGCTTCTCAGCGGGCTTTGCCATGCTCTCCAAAACCCAGTTTCCGGACATCGTGATCCTGAAGTACGCCTTCTTTGGCCCGTTCCTTGGCGCGCTGGCCCGTTCAATTGGCGGAATGCTCTCCGATAAGTTTGGCGGCGTGCGCGTCACGTTGATCAACTTTGTGGTGATGACCTTCTTCAGCGGACTGCTCTTTATGACGCTGCCAACGGGTGACCACCCAGGCTCGTTTATCGCCTTCTACAGCGTGTTTATGGTGCTGTTTATCAATGCCGGTCTGGGCAGTGGATCCACCTTTCAGATGATCGCGGTTATTTTCCGTAAAAACACGCTGGAACGGGTGAAGGCGCAGGGCGGCAGCGATGAGCTGGCGCAGCGGGAAGCGGTCACGGAGACCTCCGCTGCACTGGGTTTCATCTCCGCGATTGGTGCCGCTGGTGGCTTCTTTATCCCGCAGATGTTCGGCATGTCGCTGGCGATGAGCGGATCGCCTGCTGGCGCGATGAAAATCTTCCTCGGTTTTTACCTGATTTGCGTGGTGGTCACCTGGGCCGTTTACGGCCGCAAAAAGGTCTATTAAGCCTGATGTTCGGTTCGCTTGAGCCATTTCAGGCGAACCGGAAGTTTCTACTCCCTATGAGCCGGGAGGCGGTAATCAGGGCGAAAATGGAATGAGTGAATCTGTTTTTAGCGATTATTTTCAAATGAATAGCTGATTTTCACCATCTACTTCTTTAGGGGTATTCCGAGTAAAACCCTCAGGTTTACCCGCCGATTCTGTTGATCGTTATCAATCTGAGCAGTCAGGGCCAGCAGTACCCTGCTGGCAGATTAAGCAATGTCGTCGCTTCACACCTAACAATATCAGGCCTTCAGGAGAATTCCTGATGAGCAAGTTTCTAGACCGGTTCCGCTACTTCAAACAGTTAGCCGAACCCTTTTCTGGCAATCATGGTCAGACCCTCAACACCAACCGTGACTGGGAAGATGGCTATCGCAGCCGTTGGCAGCACGATAAAGTTGTTCGCTCCACCCACGGCGTGAACTGCACTGGCTCCTGTAGCTGGAAGATCTATGTGAAAAATGGTCTGGTCACCTGGGAAACCCAGCAAACTGACTATCCCCGTACCCGCCCTGATTTGCCAAACCATGAGCCTCGTGGTTGCCCTCGCGGTGCCAGCTACTCCTGGTATTTGTACAGCGCCAACCGCCTGAAATACCCGTTGATGCGCAAAAAGCTGATCAAGCTGTGGCGCGAGGCGAAAACCCTACACAGCGATCCGGTTGATGCCTGGGGTTCCATCATCAACGACCCTGAGAAAGCTAAAAGCTATAAGATTGCCCGTGGACGCGGTGGTTTTGTGCGCTCCAGCTGGCAGGAAGTGAACGAACTGATTGCCGCATCGAATGTGTATACCGCGAAAACCTTCGGCCCGGATCGCATTGTGGGCTTCTCGCCAATCCCGGCGATGTCGATGGTTTCCTATGCAGCAGGTGCACGCTATCTGTCGCTGATTGGCGGCGCCTGTCTGAGCTTCTACGACTGGTATTGCGACCTGCCGCCAGCCTCGCCAATGACCTGGGGCGAGCAAACAGACGTGCCGGAATCGGCTGATTGGTATAACTCCTCTTATATTATCGCCTGGGGCTCCAACGTGCCTCAAACCCGTACGCCGGATGCGCACTTCTTTACTGAAGTTCGCTATAAAGGCACGAAAACGGTGGCGATCACCCCCGATTATGCCGAAGTTGCCAAACTCTGTGATCAGTGGCTGAACCCGAAACAGGGTACCGACAGTGCGATGGCGCTGGCGATGGGCCATGTGATGCTGAAAGAGTTCCACCTCGATCGTGAAGTGGGCTATTTCCGTGACTACGTTCGCCGCTACACCGATATGCCCATGCTGGTGCTGCTTGAGCCTCGCGAAGGTGGCTTCTACGCCGCCGGACGTCAGTTACGTGCCAGCGATCTGGTTGACGGCCTGGGCCAGGAAAATAACCCTGAGTGGAAAACCATTGCCATCAACGAAGCTGACGGCGAGCTGGTTGCGCCGCAGGGATCGATTGGTTTCCGCTGGGGCGAGAAGGGCAAATGGAATCTTGAATCACGCGAAGGTAAAGCCCAGCAGGAAGTGGAGCTTCAGCTCAGCCTGCTGGGTAAACACGACGACGTGGTTGACGTGGGTTTCCCGTACTTTGGTGGCATCACCAGTGAAAACTTTAGCAGCGTAGCGCTGGAAGAGATCCTGCTGCACAAACTGCCGGTGAAGCGTTTGCAGTTAGCCGATGGCAGCGAAGGCCTGGTGACCAGCGTCTACGATTTAACCCTGGCAAACTACGGGTTAGATCGCGGGCTGGACGATGCCAACTGTGCGCAGAATTACGATGAAGTGAAGGCTTACAGTCCAGCCTGGGCAGAGCAGATTACCGGCGTATCCCGCCAGAACATCATCCGTATTGCCCGCGAATTTGCCGAAAACGCAGAGAAAACCCGTGGTCGCTCGATGATCATCGTCGGTGCCGGAATGAACCACTGGTATCACATGGACATGAACTACCGTGGCCTGATCAATATGCTGGTGTTCTGTGGGTGTGTAGGGCAAAGCGGCGGCGGCTGGGCGCATTATGTCGGCCAGGAAAAACTGCGTCCGCAAACCGGCTGGACTCCGCTGGCCTTTGCGCTGGACTGGCAGCGTCCGCCGCGTCATATGAACAGCACTTCGTTCTTCTATAACCACTCCAGCCAGTGGCGTTACGAGTCGGTGACTACCGAAGAACTGCTCTCCCCGCTGGCGGATAAAACCCGTTACAGCGGCAGCCTGATTGATTTTAACGTGCGCTCTGAACGTATGGGCTGGCTGCCTTCAGCACCGCAGCTGAACGTTAATCCGCTGCACATTGCTGCCAAAGCTGAAGCGGCTGGAATGTCGCCGGTAGAGTTCACCGTTGACAGCCTGAAGCAGGGCAGCCTGCGCTTTGCCGCTGAACAGCCGGACAATCCGCAGAACTTCCCAAGGAATCTGTTCGTCTGGCGCTCCAACCTGCTGGGGTCATCGGGTAAAGGGCATGAGTACATGCTGAAATACCTGCTGGGCACGGAAAACGGCATTCAGGGGAAAGACCTTGGCCGTCAGGGCGGCGTGATGCCGGAAGAAGTGGAATGGCAGGATAACGGCGGCGAAGGCAAGCTGGACCTGGTAGTGACCCTCGATTTCCGTATGTCCAGCACCTGCCTCTATTCGGACATCGTGCTGCCTACCGCGACCTGGTATGAAAAAGACGACATGAATACGTCGGATATGCATCCGTTTATTCACCCGCTGTCTGCCGCTGTCGATCCAGCCTGGGAGTCGAAAAGTGACTGGGAAATCTACAAAGGGATTGCCAAAACCTTCTCCGAGCTTTGCGTAGGGCATCTGGGCGTGGAAACCGATGTGGTTACGCTGCCGGTACAGCATGACTCCCCAGCCGAGCTGGCTCAGCCCTTCGGCGTGAAGGACTGGAAAAAAGGGGAATGCGATCTGATCCCTGGTAAAACCGCGCCGCACATTATCGCGGTAGAGCGCGATTACCCGGCTACCTACGAACGATTCACTTCGCTTGGCCCGCTGCTCGACAAACTGGGCAACGGCGGTAAAGGCATCAGCTGGAATACCCAGACCGAAGTCGACTTCCTGAAACAGCTTAACTACGTCAAAACTGAGGGCCCTGCCGCCGGCCGGCCAAATATCGACACCGCGATTGATGCCGCTGAAGTGATCCTGTCGCTGGCACCGGAAACCAACGGTCAGGTGGCGGTAAAAGCCTGGCAGGCGCTCAGCAACATCACCGGGCGCGATCACACGCATCTGGCGCTGAACAAAGAAGATGAGAAGATCCGCTTCCGCGATATTCAGGCGCAGCCGCGCAAGATTATCTCCAGCCCGACCTGGTCTGGCCTGGAAGATGAGCATGTCTCTTACAACGCCTGCTACACCAACGTGCATGAGCTGATCCCATGGCGCACGCTTAGCGGCCGTCAGCAGCTGTATCAGGATCATGAGTGGATGCGAGCCTTCGGCGAAAGCCTGCTGGTTTACCGTCCGCCAATCGATACCCGTGCGGCGAAGCCGTTCCTCAACAAGAAACCGAACGGGAATCCGGAGAAGGCGCTGAACTTCCTGACGCCGCACCAGAAATGGGGTATTCACTCCACCTACAGCGACAACTTGCTGATGCTGACGCTGTCACGCGGCGGGCCGATTGTGTGGATGAGTGAAGACGATGCCAAAGAGCTGGGGATTGAGGATAACGACTGGATTGAGGCCTTCAACGCCAACGGTGCGCTGACTGCCCGTGCCGTTGTCAGCCAGCGTATTCCGGCTGGCATGACCATGATGTACCACGCTCAGGAACGTATCGTGAATATTCCGGGCTCGGAGATCACCAGCCAGCGCGGCGGTATCCATAACTCCGTTACGCGTGCCTGCCCGAAACCAACCCACATGATTGGCGGGTACGCGCAGCAATCCTACGGCTTTAACTATTACGGCACCGTAGGCTCTAACCGCGACGAGTTCGTGGTGGTGAGAAAAATGAACAACATTAACTGGTTAGACGGTGAAGGCACCGACGATTGCCAGGGCAGCCAGCAGGAGAAACAGCCATGAAAATTCGTTCGCAAGTCGGCATGGTGCTGAACCTGGACAAATGCATCGGATGCCATACCTGTTCAGTGACCTGTAAAAACGTCTGGACCAGCCGTGAAGGCATGGAATATGCCTGGTTCAATAACGTTGAGAGTAAACCGGGCGTGGGCTATCCCCATGCCTGGGAAGATCAGGAAAAGTGGAAGGGCGGCTGGATCCGTAAGATCAACGGCAAGCTTGAACCGCGTATGGGCAGCCGCATCGGCCTGCTGTCCAAAATCTTCGCCAACCCGCACGTGCCGGAGCTGGATGACTATTACGAGCCGTTTGATTACGACTACCAGAATCTGCACACCGCGCCGGCTGGCAAGCATCAGCCGATAGCGCGTCCCCGCTCGCTGATTACCGGCAAGCGGATGAAGAAGATCGAAAACGGCCCGAACTGGGAAGAGATCCTCGGTGGCGAGTTCTCTAAACGTTCCGCCGATAAGAACTTCGATAACATTCAGAAAGAGATGTACGGCCAGTTCGAAAACACTTTCATGATGTATCTGCCGCGCCTGTGTGAGCACTGCCTCAATCCGGCGTGTGTGGCTACCTGCCCAAGCGGCGCTATTTATAAGCGCAGTGAAGACGGCATCGTGCTGATCGATCAGGATAAATGCCGTGGCTGGCGCATGTGCCTGACCGGTTGTCCGTACAAAAAAATCTACTTTAACTGGAAGAGCGGAAAGTCAGAGAAATGTATCTTCTGCTATCCACGCATAGAAGCGGGTCAGCCAACGGTGTGCTCTGAAACCTGCGTAGGTCGCATTCGTTATCTGGGGGTGCTGCTGTATGACGCCGATCGTATTGAGCAGGCGGCCTCTGCGGAAAACGAACAGGATCTCTACCAGCGTCAGCTGGATATTTTCCTCGATCCCAACGATCCGGAGGTGATCAAGCAGGCGCTGGCAGAAGGTATTCCGCAGAGCGTAATTGATGCGGCTCAGCGTTCTCCTGTGTGGAAAATGGCAATGGACTGGAAGCTGGCGCTGCCGCTGCATCCGGAATACCGCACTTTGCCAATGGTCTGGTATGTGCCGCCACTGTCACCGATCCAGTCCGTTGCCGATGCCGGTGAACTGGGTCACAGCGGTGTGCTGCCAGATGTGGAAAGCCTGCGTATTCCCGTGCAGTATCTGGCAAACCTGCTGACCGCGGGCGATACCGCTCCGGTGCTGCTGGCACTGAAACGCATGCTGGCGATGCGTCACTACAAGCGTGCCGAAACCGTCGACGGTGAAGTGGATACCCGCGCGCTGGAACAGGTTGGGCTGACGGAAGCGCAGGCGCAGGAGATGTACCGTTATCTGGCGATTGCCAACTACGAAGACCGTTTCGTGGTGCCTTCAAGCCACCGCGAGCTGGCTCGTGAAGCCTTCCCGGAAAGTAAAGGCTGCGGCTTCAGCTTTGGCGATGGCTGCCACGGCAGCGACAGTAAATTCAATCTGTTCAACAGCCGCCGTATTGACGCGATTGATGTGGGCCGCAAAACCCCGTCGAAGGAGGATCGCTCATGATCACCTTGCGCGTTATTGGCCGACTGATGGATTACCCGGATCAGGCGTTATTCGATCACCCTGCTGAGTTGGTGGAGGCGCTGGAAACCGCGCCTGAACTGGAAGCAAAACAGGGTTCTCAGCTGGTGCATTTCGTCACCGAATTTTGTGCCCGTCCGCTGCTGGATGTGCAGGCCGAGTATTGCGAGCTGTTCGATCGTGGCCGCGCAACTTCATTACTGCTGTTCGAACATGTTCACGGCGAATCACGCGATCGCGGTCAGGCGATGGTTGATCTGCTGGATCAATATCGTGCGGATGGCCTGGAGCTGGATTCGAAAGAGCTGCCGGATTACCTGCCGCTCTATCTGGAGTATCTGGGCAGCGGTTCCCTGGAACGAGCACGTGGAGGACTGCAAGACATTGCGCCGATTCTGGCTCTGCTGGCTGCCCGCCTTCAGCAGCGTGAAAGTCCTTATGCCGTGCTGTTTGATGCGCTGCTGTCGCTTTCAAACTCCGGTGTAGAGGCCGAAGCTCTGCAGCCGCAGGTGGCGAAAGAAGCCCGTGATGATACGCCTGCCGCGTTGGATGCGGTGTGGGAAGAGGAGCAGGTGAAGTTCCTCGGTGAGCAGGGCTGCGCTTCTGCCCAACAGGCCACGCACCAGCGGCGCTTTGCTGGCGCGGTGAAACCTCAGTATCTGGACGTGGCGCAGGCCACGCCACGTGCCTCAGGACAATAATCATGCACTACTTATCTCAGTTCTTTTTCGACATCTATCCTTATATTGCCGGGGCGGTTTTCCTGATTGGCAGCTGGTTGCGCTACGATTACGGCCAGTACAGCTGGCGCGCAGGCTCCAGCCAGATGCTGGATAAAAAAGGCATGCGTCTGGCCTCGAACCTGTTCCATATCGGCATTATCGGCATCTTCTTTGGGCACATTGTCGGCATGCTGACGCCGCACTGGATGTACGAAGCTTTCCTGCCGATTGACGTGAAGCAAAAACTGGCGATGATCGCCGGGGGAATTTGCGGGCTGTTGACGCTGGTGGGCGGCGGGCTGTTACTGAAGCGCCGTCTGACCAATCCCCGTGTGCGGGCGACCAGTAGCGTGGGCGATATCCTGATCCTGACGTTGCTGGTGGTGCAGGTTTGTCTGGGCTTACTGACTATTCCCTTCTCTGCTCAGCATATGGATGGCAGCGAAATGATGAAGCTGGTGGCCTGGGCTCAGGCAGTGGTGACCTTCCACGGCGGGGCTTCTCAGCATCTTGAAGGCGTGGCGGTGATTTTCCGTCTGCATATGGTGCTGGGCATGACGCTGTTCCTGCTGTTCCCGTTCTGCCGTCTGGTCCATATCTGGAGTGCGCCGGTCGAGTATCTGACCCGCCGCTATCAGATCGTGCGTAATCGCCGGTAATTGTCTCTTTTATCGAGACGAAAAGTGCTTCCGGGCCAGGGCTACTCCCCTGGCCTTTTTTATCCGCGCCCGAAAATAGCTATCACTGCATCCAGATGATCTTTCATCGCTTTTTTTGCTGCACGCGGATCGCGGGCTCTTAACGCCTGCAGGATCGCCAGATGCTCCGTTTCAGAGCGATGAGGCATATCCTGCGGGGTGTAATGCTGCTGCAGGCTGCGGAACATGCTGCCGTAACGGTGCCCCAACAAATGGGCGATGATAAAAGCATAGGCCGGATTGCCGCTGGCCTGGGCAATGCGAATATGAAACAGCCTGTCGCCCGGATGGGTTGCCGAACCTTGCCGGTTATCGCGGCAGTTCTGCTCATAAGCCTGCTCAATCAACGCAAGTTCTTCCTCTGAGGCATGGCGGGCAGCCAGCGCAGCGGTTTCAGGTTCAATTAATCGGCGGGTTTGTAGCAGTGAAAACGGCGGCAGCTCAGCGCTGAAATCCAGCTGGATATCCAACTCATCATCGACGTCGGCCCACTGATCGCGGCCTGCCTGTGTCATCACGGGTTCTTCCGAAGCCACCAGTCCGGGCTGGCAAACAATCACGCCGTTGCCTACACGCACATCCACCAGGCCAATCACTTCCAAAGCAATTAACGCTTCCCGCACCGAAGCGCGGCTGACCTGCAGCTGACTGGCGAGATCGCGCTCGGCGGGCAGCTTGCTGCCAGGCGGAAACTCACCGCTGGCGATCAGCTGTTTTAGCTGATCGGCAATTTGTCGGTAAATTCTTGGATTTTCTAATTTTTTTATCGGCATGGCTCACCAGACAGTATTTCAGTTAAGCGATTCAGCCAGCATTTTGCAGAAATTAGGCTTGCTGGAATGTTTTTAACATGTGAAAAATTGGTTAAATAAATAGCGCGTTTTACGGCTGAATATGCCCTGAATCATAGCAAAAGGGCACCGCTTAAAACGTTTTTTTTCATCGTTAATGGCCTGACCATTAGTCCTTTAACCAAAGGGAACCGTTATGGATCTTCAGGGTAAGAAAGTGCTTATCACCGCCGCAGGGCAGGGAATTGGCCTGAATACCGTGCAACTGTTTGCCCGTTCTGGGGCCGAAGTGATCGCTACCGATATCAATATCGCCAGATTGCAGGATATCCCGGGCGTGACGGGAAGAGTGCTTGATGTGACCGACACGCAGGCCATCCATGCGCTGGCAGAAGAGGTTGGCACTGTGGATGTGCTGTTCAACTGCGCAGGCGTGGTGCACAGCGGCGACATCCTTAGCTGCACGGAACAGGAGTGGCAGTTTGCCCTCGATCTGAACGTTACCGCGATGTTCCACACCGTCCGGGCTTTTCTGCCTGCGATGCTGGCACAGCAAAAAGGCTCGATTATTAACATGTCGTCAGTCGCTTCCAGTGTGAAGGGCGTACCAAACCGCTTTGCTTACAGCGCCTCTAAAGCGGCGGTAATAGGGCTGACGCGTTCCGTAGCGGCGGATTACGTCTCACGCGGTATCCGCTGTAATGCTATTTGCCCTGGCACGGTGGAATCACCTTCACTGCACCAACGCATTGCCGAACAGGCCAAAGCCGAAGGGCGTAGCGAAGCCGAAGTTTATCAGGCGTTTGTCTCTCGCCAGCCGATTGGCCGCATCGGGAAAACGGAGGAGATCGCCCAGCTGGCACTCTATCTGGCTTCCGATGCCAGCGCCTACACCACCGGCGCTATCCACGTTATCGATGGTGGCTGGAGCAACTAAGCCCTCAGCATTCCCCGTATTTGTGACAGGAGGAAGGATGAAATTATTACGTTATGGTCAGCCTGGTGAAGAGCGCCCGGCACTGCTTGATGCTCAGGGAAAACTGCGCGATCTCTCAGAGGTCATTGATGACCTTGCTGGCAGCGCCTTGTCGCCTGCTTCGCTGAACAAGTTGCGCCAGCTGAATGTTGCAACGTTGCCGCTGGTGGAAGGATCTCCGCGCATCGGTGCCTGCGTAGGTAACGTCGGCAAATTTATCTGTATCGGCCTCAATTACGCCGATCACGCGGCGGAAACCGGCGCGGAAATCCCGAAAGAGCCGGTGGTGTTCAGCAAATGGACCAGTGCGATTGTCGGGCCAAACGATGCCGTTGAGATCCCGCGGGATTCGCTGAAAACCGACTGGGAAGTGGAGCTGGGCGTGGTGATTGGCAAAGGTGGTCGCTACATCAGCGAAGCCGATGCGTTGTCTCACGTTGCGGGCTACTGCGTGATCAACGACGTTTCCGAACGTGAGTTTCAGATTGAACGTGGCGGAACCTGGGACAAAGGCAAAGGCTGCGACACCTTCGGGCCTTTGGGGCCGTGGCTGGTCACGGTGGATGAAATCCCCGATGCCAACCAGCTCAGCATGTGGCTGGAAGTGGATGGCAAACGCTATCAGAACGGCAATACCAATACGATGATTTTTAAGGTGCCGGAAATCATCAGCTACCTTAGCCGGTTTATGAGCCTGCAGCCGGGTGATGTGATCTCCACTGGCACACCGCCGGGCGTGGGGATGGGGCAGAAGCCGCCCGTTTACTTACGCGCCGGACAAGAGATCAGACTCGGTATTGAAGGGCTGGGTGAACAGCGCCAGATAACCACTCAGGCTTAGGCCCGTTCAGTAAAGGACGTATTTATGACCACGATTACTGCCCTGCGCGTTGAAGATGTCCGCTTCCCGACCTCGCTGTCACTGGATGGATCGGATGCGATGAACCCGGACCCGGATTACTCCGCCGCTTATGTGATTTTAGAGACGGATAATCCGTTACTGAGTGGACACGGACTGACCTTCACCATTGGTCGCGGAAATGAAATTTGCTGTGCGGCAATCTCTGCGCTGAAACATCTGGTGGTTGGCCGCGATCTGGCCTCCATCGCGGCGGATATGGGCGCTTTCTGGCGCTCCTTTACCAGCGACAGCCAGCTGCGCTGGATTGGGCCGGACAAAGGGGCGATCCATCTGGCTACCGGCGCGGTGATCAACGCCGTGTGGGATTTATGGAGTAAGGCGGAGGGCAAACCGCTGTGGCGGCTGGTGGCTGACATGTCGCCAGAGGAGTTGGTGCGCTGTGTGGATTTCCGCTACATCACTGACTGCATCACGCCGGAGGAGGCGCTGACGCTGCTTCGTCAGCGCGCGGACAACAAAGATCAGCGGCTGCAAACGCTGCTGGCAGAAGGTTATCCCTGCTATACCACCTCCGCTGGCTGGCTGGGCTACCCCGATGACAAACTGCGCCGTCTTTGCCAGGAAGCCGTTGATGCCGGGTTTGATTACCTGAAGCTGAAAGTCGGTCGCGATCTGGAAGATGACATTCGCCGGGTCACCATTGCCCGCGAAGTGATCGGGCCGGATCGTAAACTGATGATCGATGCTAATCAGGTGTGGGAAACCAATGAAGCGATCCCGTGGGTGAACAAGCTGGCGTTCGCCAATCCGTGGTTTATCGAAGAGCCAACCAGTCCGGACGACATTGAAGGCCATCGCCGCATTCGTGAAGGCATTGCGCCAGTCAAAGTCGCCACCGGCGAGATGTGCCAGAACCGCATCATGTTCAAGCAGTTCATCATGCGCGGGGCGATAGATGTGGTGCAGATCGATGCCTGTCGGATGGGCGGGGTGAATGAGATCCTGGCGGTGATGCTGATGGCGGCGAAATACGATCTCCCGGTTTGTCCGCATGCAGGTGGCGTTGGGCTGTGCGAATACGTGCAGCATCTGTCGATGATCGACTATCTGTGTATCGCCGGAACCCATGAAGGCCGGGTGATTGAGTATGTTGATCATCTGCACGAACACTTTGTGCACCCTTGTGTGATCAAAGGGGCCGCTTATATGCCGCCAGACCATGCCGGATTCTCGATTGAGATGTTCCCGGCCTCCATTGAGCAGTACCGCTTTCGTGCAGTGGCCCCATGAGCCTGCGAATTGATGCACACCAGCACTTCTGGCAGTACCAGCCGCAGGAGTATGGTTGGATAGGCGAAGAGATGGCGCGGCTGAAGCAGGATTATCTGCCGTTACAGCTGGCCCCTGAACTGGCAGCGCAGTCTGTTCAGGGCAGCGTGTTGGTGCAGGCAAGGCAAACGTTGCAGGAGACTCGCTGGTTACTGGACGTGGCGGAACGTACGCCAGAGGTGAAAGCTGTGGTTGGCTGGATTGATCTTCAGCAGGGCGATGTTGCTGCGCAACTGGCTGACTTTGAGCCTCGCACGTTGCTAAGGGGTTTCCGTCACCTGATCCAGGATGAGGCTGACCCGGCGCAGTGGATGGAACAGGCTTCGGTGACCTCGGCGGTGCAGCAACTGCAGCGAAAGGAGTACGTCTGGGATCTGCTGGTGACTCACCAACATCTGGTCGAAGCGACGGCATTTGCTGCCCGTCACGATGAGCATCAGATCGTGCTGGACCATCTTGGTAAGCCGGATCTGGCGGCTGGTGCCAGCCATTGGGCAAAACAGATTGCGCCGCTGGCGGCTCTGCCACATGTCAGTTGCAAGCTTTCCGGCCTGCTGACCGAGCCACGCCCGCAAGGCTACGCCATCGACGATCTGCTGCCGTTTGTGGATGCAGCGCTGGAGGCTTTTGGCAGCGAGCGGGTTCTGGCCGGATCGGACTGGCCGGTCTGCCTGCTTGCCGGAGACTATCAGGATGCCTGGCAGCTTATTCAGCGAGCCATCGCTTCTTTATCCGCGAGCGAGCAGGTCGCCATTTCCGGCGGCAATGCCTGCCGAATCTATCGAATAGAGGACGTTGAAGTATGAATCTTCACCTGCAAAACAAAGTGGTGATTGTCACCGGCGGCGGCTCCGGCATTGGCGCGGCAATTTCGCTGACGCTGGCCGAAGAGGGGGCGATCCCGGTAATTGTCAGCAACAGCGAACCTTCCGCTGAGCTGCTGGAACAGCTTAAACAGCATCAGCCTGCTACGGCGTTCGTGCTGGCTGAATTACAGGATGAAGCCAGCTGCATTCAGGCCGTTGAACGGGTAACTCAGCAGTTTGGCCGCATTGACGGGCTGGTGAATAACGCCGGAGTTAACGACAGCGTGGGGCTGGAGGCCGGACGGGAAGCGTTTGTGCGCTCGCTGGAAAAGAACCTGATCCATTACTACCTGATGGCGCATTTGTGCCTTGACCCGCTGCGGGCGAGCAAAGGCGCTATCGTCAATATTAGCTCGAAGACGGCACTCACCGGGCAGGGAAATACCAGCGGCTACGCTTCGGCAAAAGGAGGCGTACTGGCGCTGACCCGTGAATGGGCGGCCTCATTGCTGAATGACGGTATCCGCGTCAATGCGGTGATCCCGGCAGAAGTGATGACGCCGCTTTATGAGCGTTGGAT
This sequence comes from Erwinia sp., assembly GCF_049696395.1. GTDB lineage: Bacteria > Pseudomonadota > Gammaproteobacteria > Enterobacterales > Enterobacteriaceae > Erwinia. The sequence continues at coordinate 269 of NZ_JBAVTT010000094.1, read as the reverse complement.
TAAAAGTTTCGACCAGCCGGAAGAGAAGCTGAAGCAAATTACCAGTCACATTCCGCTAGGCAAAAGGATGACGACTCCGCAGGAAATTGCGGACACGGTGGTCTTTCTGCTGTCGTCACGCGCTTCTCATACCACCGGACAGTGGCTGTCAGTTGATGGCGGCTACTCCCACCTGGACAGGGCACTGACATGACGGGCAATACGCGTTACTGCCAGGCGCTGGATCTGGCTGACGATCCGCAGCTGATTGCGGAGTATCGCCAGTATCA
>NZ_JBAVTT010000093.1:0-29930 GCF_049696395.1 Erwinia sp. | reverse complement strand
ATCTGAACGGTGATTTGGCTGCCGGTGCACCGAATATCCTCAACGTCAGCTTTAATTATGTCGACGGTGAGTCCCTGATTATGACGCTGAAAGATCTCGCGCTCTCTTCAGGTTCTGCCTGCACCTCTGCCAGCCTTGAACCTTCGTATGTCCTGCGGGCGCTGGGGCTGAACGCCGAGCTGGCACACAGTTCACTGCGTTTCTCATTAGGCCGTTTTACTACGGAACAAGAAATCGACTATGCCATTCAACTGGTACAGAAATCGATTGGCCGCCTGCGTGAGCTTTCCCCGGACTGGAAAGCATTCAAAGCTGACAGCCAGACTTTTACAACTCCTCGTTGAATTAGCTGATCTTTCCCCGCAATATCGGCCAACGGACTGAGGCTTTTTTCAGTCCGTTGGCTCTCATTTCTGTAAGTCTGATTAGACGAACGCAAATAAAGGTTTATTGTAGTGACCGACCGTTTTTAAGGACGGACCACATAATAAACTCATGAAGGAGCCATGCGATGACAACCACACCTATGAAAATAACACTGTCAACGGCAGCGGCGGACGCACGGTGGGGCGAAAAAGCGACCCTGACCAGCAACGACAGTGGCATGACCATTCATCTGACCGGCAGCGATGTGCTGGCAACCATTCAGCGCGCAGCGCGCAAAATTGATGCTCAGGGCATCCGTCATGTCAGCCTGAGCGGCGACTGGGATTTGGAAAAAAGTTGGGCATTCTGGCAGGGTTACCGTGGGCCTAAAGGGCAGCGTACCGTTGAATGGGCCACGCTGAATGACAGCGATCGGGCGGAATTCGACAACCGCATGAAGATCATCAACTGGGTACGCGACACCATTAACCTTCCTGCTGAAGACCTGAGCCCTGAGCAACTGGCTCAGCGTGCTGTTGATCTGCTTTGCGGCGCAGGCAACGATAAAGTCAGCTATCGCATTACCAAAGGTGAAGATCTGCGTAAGCAAGGTTACATGGGCTTGCACACTGTTGGCCGCGGATCTACCCGCAGCCCGGCGTTACTGGCGCTGGATTACAACCCAACCGGTGATGAGAATGCGCCAGTGTTCGCTTGTCTGGTGGGCAAGGGCATTACCTTTGATACCGGCGGTTACAGCCTGAAGCCTAGCGGGTCAATGGACTCCATGAAGTCAGATATGGGCGGGGCAGCCACGCTGACCGGTTCTCTGGCGCTGGCAATCAGCCGTGGTCTGGCTAAACGCGTCAAACTCTACCTTTGCTGTGCGGACAATATGGTCAGCGGCAATGCCTTCCGTCTGGGTGACATCATCACCTACCGTAACGGCAAAACCGTGGAAGTGATGAACACCGATGCGGAAGGGCGTCTGGTGCTGGCTGATGGCCTGATTGATGCCAGCGAGCAAAATCCAGAACTGCTGATAGATGCGGCAACCCTGACCGGCGCGGCTAAAACAGCGCTGGGCAATGATTACCATGCGTTATTCAGCTTTGATGATGAGCTGGCTCAGTCGCTGCTCAGCAGTGCAACCGGAGAGAACGAGCCGTTCTGGCGTCTGCCGCTGGCTGAGTTCCATCGTGGTTACCTGCCCTCCAACTTTGCCGATCTGAACAACATTGCTGCGCCTTCCCACACTGCCGGGGCCAGCTCCGCCGCTGCGTTCCTGTCACATTTTGTGAAGAACTATCAACAGGGCTGGCTGCACATTGACTGTTCTGCCACTTACCGCAAAGGCGCTGTCGATCAGTGGTCTGCTGGGGCCACAGGTTTAGGCGTGCGTACCGTAGCGAACATGCTGCTGAAATAGCAGTTGAAACAGATATAGGCAGCATATTGTCAGCAAGGGCGGGAGATCCCCGCTCTTTTTTTGGAAGCGGACCGAACCGATGAATGAAACCAATCAGCGCCTTGAAGAGGTGTTAAAACTGGCAGCCACTGAGCCTGCTCATCGCCCTGAATTTTTCACCTTGCTGCTGGAATCCAGCGTCTGGGTGCCAGGGGAAAGCCCGGAACAACAGGCTGTTACCTCTGAGTCACAGGTTGATCTGCAGCACTGGGAAAAGGACGACGGGACCAGCATCATTCCATTTTTTACCTCGGTAGAAGCGATGGAGCAGGCGGTTACTGAAGAACAGCCGTTTCTGGTGATGCCAGTGCGCACGTTGTTTGAAATGACGGTGGGAGAAACGCTGTTTCTTAACCCGAAGCTCCCGTCAGGCAAAGAGTTCTCTCCTCGGGAAATTACCAGCCTGTTAGGTGACGGTGCCAATGCGCTCAGTCAGCAGACCGTGCTGGAAGGCGGAACTTCGCTGTTGCTGTCTGAGATTGCCGAGCCGCCAGCGCAAATGATTGATTCCCTGACCCAGCTGTTTGCAAAATATAAGCAGGTTCGCCGTGCTTATGTAGCGCATATCAAAGAGGCGGCAGAGGATCAGCCAAACCTGTTGATTGGTATCGAAGCTGACAGCGATATCGAAGCGATTATTCAGGCCGCGGGCAGTGTGGCAACGGATACGCTGCTGGAAGATGAGCCGGTGGATATTTGCGAAGTGGTGGAAAACGACAAAGGGATCAGCCACTTTTTCACCGCCCATATCACCCCGTTCTATGAACGTAAGTGGGGCAGCTTCCTGCGCCAGTTCAAGGCGACCAATAAGCCGGCATAGTGTCAGAAAGGCGGGGATTGAACCCGCCTTTTTTACGCCTGCTGTCAGCCCACGGCAATGGGCAGGTCATCACGGCTTCCCCATTCTCCCCAGGAACCGTCATAGAGCTTAACGTTCTCAACGCCAAGCGTGGTAAGGGCCAGAATCACCACCACCGCGGTAACACCGGAACCACAGCTGGTGATTATCGGCTGGGTGAGGTCGACACCTTGCTGACTGAAAATCTCTTTAAGCGCCTTTGATGACTTCAGCTGACCTTCTTCTACCAGCGAATTCCATGGCACGTTCAGGCTGTTAGGGATACGACCACGGTGCAGGCCAGGGCGAGGTTCATCCACTTCCCCTCTGAAACGATTGGCTGCCCGCGCATCCACAATCTGTGCGCCGCCTTCATGGCTGATCAGCAGCACATCGGTAAGGCGTTTCACCAGTTTGCTGTCGAAATGCGCCTCGAACTCCGCTTCTGGCAGTTCAACTTCTCCTTGTTCCATCGCATAGTCAGCGTCTTCCCAGCCTTTCAATCCACCAGCAAGGATCGACACCTTAGCCACGCCAAACTCGCGCAGCATCCACCAGGCGCGCGGGGCAGAAAAGAGGTTTCCTTCATCATAAACCACCAGGTGCTTTTCGCTGTTCACACCGAGCTCACGCATGGCGACGGCAAAGGTTTCCGCCCTTGGCAGCATATGCGGATAAGCGCTGGTGTGGTCGGAAAGGGCTTCGATATCGAAGAAGGGCGCGCCAGGCAGGTGTTTTGCCTGATATTCAGCCTTGATGTCCCGCTGGTTTTCCATGCCTGGCGGCAGCATACGTGCGTCTACAATTTGCAGGTCAGGATCCGAAAGGTGTTCTGCCAGCCAGTCGGCGGTAACAAAGAAAGAGGATGTCATAGCGGCCTCGCGTTGGGACAGGAAGTAAGATGAGATCCAGTGTAACGCGCTCTTTTTTCATCACAAGATGTTCCGCACTATCAGGATGATATTACGCAGAAATCTGAATGCAGCTCGCAATCCGGATGTCGTTAGCTGAGTGGCCCTGAATAACTTTGCGAAATGTTGCTAAAAGTGAAAATACAGGCTTTTTTTTGCCCCTGTAGAGGTCATACTGTGCTCCTTAATTCTCAGGTGCTGGCCATGGAGTCATGATGAACGTTAAACGAAAGGGATTATATCTAGCCGCTTTTTTCTCGCTGCTGATGTTGAGCGGTTGCGATCAAAAAGAAGAAACGTCATCAACACCGGCCAGCCAGAGCACGTCTGAAAAGGCTCCAGCCAGTAAACAGCCAGCATTGAGCGATGCCCAACGGGCTGCTGAAGCAAAACGTGATGCGGGTAAACCGTTAACGCTTATTGATGCTTCTGAAGTGCAGTTGGATGGGGCTGCCACGCTGGTACTGACCTTTTCTGTTCCGCTGGACGATCGGCAAAACTATGCCAACCAGTTACATCTGATTGATAGCAAAACCGGGGCTGTAGAAGGCGGATGGGAGCTTTCACCTTCCCGCAAAGAACTGCGTTTCCGCCATCTGGAACCCGCCCGCGAGCTGACTGTCTCCGTCGACAGCGGCCTGAAAGCCGCCAATGGCGCGGTGCTTGAACAGGCTTTTCAACAAAAGATCACCACGCGTGATGTGCAGCCGATGGTGGGTTTTGCCAGTAAGGGCTCGCTTCTGCCAACAAAGGTCACTCAGGGTCTGCCCGTTTTGGCGCTCAATATCAACACGATTGATGTCGATTTCTTCCGGGTAAAGCCCGCTTCACTGCCTTCGTTCCTGGCTTCCTGGCAATACAGCACCACGCTTTCCACCTGGCAGTCTCAGGATGTGCTGACCAAAGCCGATCTGGTTTACAGCGGCCGATTTGATCTCAATCCTCAGCGCAATACGCGTGAGAAAATGCTACTGCCGCTGAGCAGTATTACCGCATTAAAGCAGCCAGGCGTGTATCTGGCCGTGATGAAACAGGCAGGGTCGTATAACTACAGCAACCCAGCCACGCTGTTCACGCTCAGCGATATTGGCCTGTCTCTTCATCAATTCCCTGAAAAACTGGCGTTGTTCACTCAGAGTCTGGAGAACGGTGAGGCTCTGTCTGGCGCTAAGCTCTCGTTACTGGACGAAAAAGGGCGGGTACTGGCAGAAACAACCGCAGATGCGCAAGGCCATGCCGAATTTGCCAGGTTCCCGAAAGCCAAAATAGTGCTGGCAAATCTGGGTGAACAAACCACCTTATTGGATCTGGCTCGCCCGGCACTGGATCTGGCAGAGTTCGCTGTGGCTGGTCCGGAAGGGTATGACAAGCAGGTCTTTATCTTCAGCCCACGCGACTTGTATCGACCTGGGGAAACGGTCGTCATCAATGCGCTGATGCGTGATGCCGATGGCCAACCCCTTCCTCCTCAACCTGTCACGCTGGAAGTGGTGAAACCGGACGGTGAAGTTGCCCGCACGCTCGTCTGGCAGCCAGAAAATGGACTCTATCAATATCGCTACACTCTGCCGGAGTCTGCCAGCACAGGTAAATGGTCATTCCGTCTGAATACGGGCGACAACCGCAAACGCAGCTGGGCGTTTAGCGTAGAGGACTTCATGCCGGAACGGATGGCATTAACCCTTAAGAGCAGCCCACTTCCTCAAACAATGGAGGAGGATGCGGCGTTCCAGGTGAATGGTCGTTATCTGTATGGGGCGCCAGCAGCCGGAAATACGCTTCAGGGGCAGCTGTTCCTGCGACCACTGAGGGAAGCCGTAGCCAGCATGCCTGGCTATCAGTTTGGCGACATCAATGAATCGGAGGTGAAACGTACACTGGATGAAGTTGACCTCAAGCTGGATGCGCAAGGCAACAGCAGCGTGGTGGCCGAATCAAGCTGGAAAGAGGTGCATTCACCGCTGACGGTGATCTTACAGGCCAGCCTTCTTGAAGCGGGCGGCCGGCCGGTAACTCGCCGTGCAACTCAAGCGATCTGGCCTGCTGAAGTCTTACCGGGGATCCGTCCGCTGTTCGGTAACAAGGATGTTTACGACTACCGCAGTGACAGCTATCGCAGCCAGCCCATGGTGGAAGAGGGCAGTAACGCAGCCTTTGACCTGGTGTATGCCAACAGTCGTGGGCAGAAGCTGGCTGCCCAGCAGCTGGCTGTGCGATTAATCCACGAGCGCCGCGATTATTACTGGAGCTTCTCAGACAGTGAGGGCTGGCAGTCTCGTTACGATCAAAAAGATCTGGTTGAAGATGAACGTAGTGTCTCAATACCCGCCGGAGGCAGTGCTCGTGTCGACTATCCAGTGGACTGGGGATCTTACCGCCTTGAAGTGCGCGACCCGGAGAATAATGTGGTCAGCAGCGTACGCTTTTGGGCAGGGTACAGCTGGCAGGATAATACCGATGGTTCTGGCGCGTTGCGTCCCGATCAGGTCAAGCTGAAGCTCGATAAGCCGGCGTACAAGCCCGGTGAGAAGGCTAAAGTTCACGTTGAGTCTCCGGCGGCAGGTAAAGGCTATCTAATGGTGGAGTCCAGTAATGGACCACTCTGGTGGCAGGAGATTACGGTACCGGCAGGGGGGCTTGATGTTGACGTTCCGATTGATAATGCCTGGAAACGCCATGATTTGTACCTCAGTGCATTGGTGATCCGTCCGGGGGATAAGGCTCAGGCAAGCACGCCAAAACGCGCCGTGGGTTTATTGCATTTACCGCTGGCACAAGAAGATCGCCGTCTGACCCTCAGCCTGGATACTGCAGATAAAATTCGCCCGCAGCAGACACTGAAAGTGAAGGTGAAAGCGAGCGTTTCACAGGGGCAAGTGCCGCAAAAAATCACCGTTCTGCTCTCTGCAGTTGATAGCGGTGTTTTAAGCATCACCGATTACAAAACCCCCGATCCCTGGGAAGCCTTCTTTGGTCGCAAACGGTATAACGCCGATCAATATGATGTTTACGGTCAGCTCATTGAAGGGAGTGGCCGGTTGGCGGCATTGCGCTTTGGTGGCGATGGCGATGAGGAAGATCCGCTAACGCACGGCGGCCAAAAACCGGTAACTCACGTCAATATTGTTGCTCAGCAGCTGCAGGCCGTTACCCTTGATGCAAATGGCGAAGGCACACTTGAACTGCCAATCCCTGAGTTCAATGGTGAGTTGCGTCTGATGGCGCAGGCCTGGAGCGACAGCGATTTTGGTTCGGCAGAGAAAAAGGTGGTTGTAGCGGCACCCTTGGTCAGTGAACTTGCCACGCCTCGCTTTATGGCTGGTGGTGATCACGCCAGGCTGGCTATGGACCTCACTAACCTGACCCCGCAGCCGCAAACGTTGAACGTCGTGTTCAATGCTGGCGGATTGCTCAAGCTGGATGAGTCGCAAGCACAATCGGTGAACCTCAACGCTGGCGAACGCAAAACCTTATTCTTGCCGGTGACGGCCTTACCAGGATTTGGTGATGGCGAGATCAGTACTGAAGTGTCCGGGCTCTCCCTGCCTGGTGAAAAGAGTCAACCGCTTAAACAGCAATGGAAAATTAGCGTTCGTCCAGCCTATCCTGGGGTGACGCGCAGTTTTAGCAGCGTGCTGCATTCTGATGCCCCGTGGTCCTTGCCAGCAGATGCTTTGACCGGACTGGCACCAGAAACGCTGCAGGGACAGCTGGTGTTAAGTAATAAGCCACCGCTGAATATCGCTCGCTATATTTCCGAATTGTACGCGTACCCCTATGGCTGTCTGGAGCAGACAACCAGCGGGCTTTATCCTTCGCTGTTCACCAACCAATTACAGCTGAAGGCTTTGGGGATCAAGAGCAGCACCGATGCGGCGCGCAGGGCCTCCATCGATGTGGGCATCGACCGTCTGGCTGGGATGCAGCGTGCCAACGGCGGCTTTGGTTTGTGGAGCAAAGAGAGCCCGGAAGAGTTCTGGCTGACAGCGTACGTCACTGACTTCCTCGTGCGGGCAAACGAGTTGGGCTACGGCGTCGAAAAATCAGTGATTGAAAATGCTGACCAACGCTTGCTGCGCTATTTGCAGGATCCCACCCAGATTGAGGTTTACTACAGCCAGGACAGCAATGCCACACGCTTTAGCGTGCAGACTTATGCCGCGCTGGTGCTCGCCCGCCAGCAAAAAGCCCCTTTAGGCGCACTCCGCGCCTTATTCGACAAAAAAGATCAGGCTAAAACCGGGCTCTCACTGGTACAGCTGGGCGTGGCGTTGAAATTAATGGGTGATCAACCACGCGCCGATCAGGCCTTAAGTCTTGGACTGGCGACCTTGCGTAGCCAGAAAGAGAGCTGGTTGGGTGATTACGGCAGCGACATTCGCGATCAGGCTATGATCTATGTGTTGCTGTCCGACAATAAACTGCTGCCTCAGGAGCAGGACAAGTTACTGCTCGCTCTGACGCAAAATTTGAATGGTAAGCGCTGGCTGTCTACCCAGGAAAATAATGCGTTATTCCTGGTGGCCAAATCGCTTACAGAGGCTTCAGGATCTGCGTGGCAGGCCACATTGAATGGCAGTTCAGTCAGCGGCAAAGGGCCGGTGACCACGCCATTGAGCTTCCCTGAGCTGGCGGAAGGTGTTCAGTTACAGAGCACCACGGCTGATGCCCTCTACAGTCGGTTGGACGTTGTTGGCTACCCAACGACCAAGCCTGATCCTTACAACAATGTCCTGAATGTCACCCGACGTTATTTGGATCTTCAGGGGAAAGAGATTTCGCTGGCTAACCTGAAAAGTGGGGACTTGCTGTTGGTCAGCCTGAAGGTCTGGGCAGATCGCCGGGTGCCGGATGCACTGGTGGTAGATCTTCTGCCAGCAGGACTGGAGCTGGAAAACCAGAACCTGGCTAACAGCAGCGCCAGCCTGCAGGAGAGTGCTGCTGATGTGCAGGAATTGATGGGAGATATGCAGCAGGCTGATATCAAACACATTGAGTTCCGTGACGATCGCTTTGTCGCCGCGGTTGATGTTGATGGCTATCGTCCTGTTACCCTGCTTTATCTGGCAAGAGCCGTCACGCCAGGCCAGTACTTTATGCCGCCACCGCAGGTGGAGTCGATGTATGTTCCACAGTGGCGGGCGCTGGGTACTACGCCAGACAGCCTGACCATTCACTGAGTGACGTGTGCCCGGCTTAACGTCGGGCACCGCTGAACAATGAACAGGCTGTTGCGTTATGCTCGCTGGTTGATCGTTCCGATCGCTGTTTTTCTGTTGCTTCTGTTGGCGGATCGGCTGTGGCCATTACCCCTGAAAGAGCTGCAGCCAGCGCGAGTGGTGGTGGCCGAAGACGGAACGCCGCTTTGGCGCTTTGCCGATGCGCAAGGCGTCTGGCGGTATCCCGTCACCCCTGAAGATGTGTCCCCCGATTACCTGCAAGCTTTACTGACCTACGAAGATCGCTGGTTCTGGTATCACCCAGGTATTAATCCTTTCTCAGTTCTCCGTGCCGCGTGGCAGGATTTGCGTGGTGGGGAGATCATTTCGGGCGGCAGTACGCTTACCATGCAGGTTGCGCGTCTGATTGATCCTCACCCAAGAACCTTTTCCGGCAAGCTTTGGCAGGCATGGCGCGCGATGCAGCTGGAATGGCACCTGTCGAAGCGCGACATTCTGACCTTGTATCTGAATCGGGCTCCTTTTGGTGGCACGGTGGAAGGTGTGGGCGCTGCAAGCTGGACCTGGTTAGGTAAGCGACCTTCGCAGCTGACTAAAAGCGAAGCCGCGTTGCTTGCGGTATTGCCACAGGCGCCGAGTTGGCTTAGGCCGGACCGATGGCCAGAACGTGCACAGGCAGCCCGCAATAAGGTGCTTGAGCGAATGGTATTGCTGAATGTCTGGCCGAAACAGCAGGTTGAGGAGATTTATCAGGAACCGGTCTGGCTGGCCCCAAGGCAGATGCCGCAACTGGCGCCGTTGCTTTCCCGCCGTTTGCTGGCGATGTCGAGCCAGCAGAAAATCGTCTCGACTGTCGATGCCGCAATGCAGCGGCAAATCGAAGCGCTGGCGGCAGGATGGAAAAGTCAGTTACCGCCGCGCACCTCAATGGCAATTCTGGTGGTGGATCATGCCACGATGAAAGTTCGGGCTTACCTGGGTTCAGTCGATCTGGACGATGACAGCCGTTTCGGCCATGTGGACATGATCAGCAGCATTCGTTCGCCGGGCTCGGTGTTGAAACCTTTTGTCTATGGCATGGCGCTGGATCAAGGGCTGATTGCAGCAGAGTCGCTATTACAGGATGTCCCTCGTCGTTTTGGTGATTATCGGCCAGGTAATTTTGATACCGGCTTTCATGGTGCCGTTAGCGCCAGCGAAGCGTTGACTCGCTCGCTGAACTTGCCAGCGGTTCAGTTGCTGGAGGCTTTGGGGCCTAAATACCTCACCGCAGGATTGCGAAATGTGGGCCTGACGTTGCACTTCCCACCTGCAGCAGAACCTAACCTGTCATTAGTTCTGGGAGGGACAGGAGCCAGAATGGATCAGATTGTGGCGGCCTACAGCGCATTTGCCCGTAAAGGTATGGCGGCTGGATTACGTTTCATGCCTGAACAACCGCTGGTGGAACGACCGCTACTCTCTCCTGGCTCTGCATGGATAATCAGGCGGGTCCTGGCCGGGGAAGCGAAACCGCTGGCAGACAACCTTTTACCTGGCGTTGTCCCGCTGGCCGTAAAGACGGGAACCAGCTATGGCTACCGTGATGCCTGGGCAATCGGCGTTAATCCTCGTTATCTGATCGGCGTGTGGGTTGGCCGCCCGGATGGCACGCCCGTTGCCGGGCAATTCGGGTTTGCCAGCGCTGTTCCGGTGCTAAATCAAATCAATAATCTGCTGATGACTTTGCCGGTTTTTCGTGGCAACTGGCTGCCAGTCGATCCCCGTCCTGCAACGGTGAGCGCAGGTTCGCTTTGCTGGCCGGGAGGACAGGCTTTGCCAGAAGGCGACAGCAATTGTCGACAGCGCAAGCAAAGCTGGATTCTGGAGGGCACGTCACCGCCCACGTTGCTGGCAGAAGGACAGGAAAACCTTGCCGGGCTGCAGCAGCCGATATGGATAAATGCCGCTGGTCTGCGCGTGGCAGCTGATTGCCCGCAGGCAAAAGTGGGGAATGTGGTGCTGTGGCCTTTACCCCTTGAACCCTGGCTACCTCTGGCAGAGCGAAGACAACAGCGACTGCCTGCGGCGGATGCCCGCTGCCCGCCTCTTGATAACGGCAGTGCGGTTCCTCTGATTTTGACCGGGGTGCGCAGCGGTCAGTTGTTCCATCGGCTGCCAGGGAAAAGCCAGCTGGAAGTGAACGTCACTTCGCAGGGAGGCCGTGGTAATCAACGATGGTGGTTCCTGGACGGTGCGCCTCTTCAAAGTAAAAACGCTCAAAACAGCCTGGGATTAACGCTGGGTAAAGCCGGAAATTACCAGCTAACGGTGCTGGATGAAGGTGGACAAGTCGCCTCGGCAACTTTTACTGTGGAGTGATTCGGCTTTATTGAGATAAAACCGCTAATAAAATGTGGGTTTATAGATCGTATTTTTTTATTAAATTGTTGAATCTCCGATAGGCAAGGGCGGCGATGCCCCCTATAATCGGCGCCATTTTCCAGGCCGGGGAGCCTTTTCACCGGCCACACTCGACATCAAACAGGGGTCCATATGACTATCGAACGTACTTTTTCTATCGTTAAGCCGAACGCGGTGGCAAAAAACGTTATTGGTGCCATCTTCAACCGTTTTGAAAGCGCTGGCTTCAAAATCGTTGGCAGCAAAATGCTGCACCTGAGCAAAGAACAGGCTGAAGGCTTCTACGCTGAACACCAGGGCAAACCTTTCTTCGACGGTCTGGTTGAGTTCATGACTTCAGGTCCAGTGGTTGTTTCTGTTCTGGAAGGCGAAAATGCCGTTCAGCGTCACCGTGACCTGATGGGCGCAACTAACCCAGCTAACGCACTGGCTGGTACTCTGCGTGCTGACTACGCTGACAGCTTCACTGAGAACGCTACCCACGGTTCTGACTCTGCTGAATCTGCTGCCCGTGAAATCGCCTATTTCTTCGGCGAAGGTGAAGTTTGCCCGCGTACCCGCTAAGATCGTTACTACAGGGCGAATAGAGCAGGGCGTTTACAATTTTTTTTGCCGACGCACTTTAACCTGTAGCTACACGCTTGTATGATAATGCGCCCCTGACCAGCCTGGCTGTCAGGGGCGCATTACTTTATCCTCCATTCCCCCAGAGCCATAACGTGTAATAACGAGGCCAGAGAATATTATGTCTGAACTAATTGTGAGTCCGTCGTCCGAATCTCCTGTCATTGCCACGCCAAAAACAGAAAAAATCAACCTGCTCGATCTGAATCGTCAGCAAATGCGTGAGTTTTTTGCCGGCATGGGCGAGAAGCCTTTCCGCGCCGATCAGGTGATGAAGTGGATGTATCATTACTGCTGTGATGATTTCGATGAGATGACCGACATCAACAAGGTTTTCCGCAACAGGTTGAAAGAAGTTGCTGAAATCCGCGCCCCGGAAGTGGCTACAGAACAGCGCTCTACCGATGGCACTATTAAGTGGGCCATCACTGTTGGCGGCCAACAGGTCGAAACTGTCTATATTCCGGAAAAAGACCGCGCGACTCTGTGCGTCTCTTCCCAGGTTGGTTGCGCGCTGGAATGCAAATTCTGCTCAACGGCCCAGCAAGGCTTCAACCGTAACCTGCGTGTGTCTGAAATTATCGGCCAGGTCTGGCGTGCGGCAAAAATAATCGGTGCCTCTAAAATCACCGGTACGCGCCCTATTACTAACGTGGTCATGATGGGGATGGGCGAGCCGCTGCTTAACCTGAACAACGTGGTTCCGGCGATGGAAATCATGCTGGATGACTTCGGTTTTGGTCTGTCCAAACGCCGCGTAACGTTGTCTACTTCTGGTGTGGTTCCTGCACTGGACAAGCTGGGCGACATGATTGATGTGGCGCTGGCGATCTCCCTGCACGCCCCGAACGACACAATTCGTGACGAAATTGTTCCTGTTAACAAAAAGTACAATATCGAGACGTTTTTAGCGTCAGTTAGCCGTTATATCGCGAAATCCAACGCGAATCAGGGCCGTGTGACCATTGAGTACGTTATGCTGGATCATGTCAATGACAGCACCGATAACGCGCACGAGCTGGCTGCCTTGCTGAAAAACACCCCCTGCAAAATCAACCTGATCCCATGGAACCCCTTCCCGGGCGCACCTTATGGTCGCAGTTCGAATAGTCGTATCGACCGTTTTTCTAAAGTGTTGATGGATTACGGATTTACCACTATTGTGCGTAAGACACGTGGTGATGATATTGATGCGGCCTGCGGACAATTAGCCGGAGAAGTGATTGACCGTACTAAGCGCACCTTGCGTAAAAAAATGGCCGGTGAAGCGATTTCTGTGAAAGCGCTCTGAATCCTGATCTTTAGCAGTGACCGGTGCTGTCAGCCCTGATTTGAAAGGCGTACCATACGCTTAACGCAAATCAGGAGGTTGCATGGGTAAAGGATTCCCGTTCTGGCTGGCACTGTTGCTGGTTGCAGGTTGCCACTCATCGCCACGCGATGACTTGCTCCAGACCCGGCTACAATTGGGGCTGGACTATCTGGCCCGCGATAATTTGCCTGCTGCTCAGCGCAATCTGCAACAGGCCACGGCGCTCTCGCCAAAGGATTATCGTGCCCAGCTGGCGATGGCGCGTTTTTACCAGCTTTCAGGGAACCTGGTTGCTGCAGGCGAGCATTATCAGAAGGCTCTGCTACTGGCAGGAGAAAACCGTGACGTAATCAATAATTACGGTGCGTTTCTCTGTCGTTTAGGGCAGTATGATGCGGCTCAGCAGCAGTTCAGCAAAGCCGCTGAATTACCTCAAAACGGCGTGCTTGCCGATGCGAAGGAAAATGCCGGTTACTGTTATCTCCTTGCGGGGGAGCAGCATAAGGCACGGATCGCACTGGTTGAGGCAACACAAAACGCTGTGGACAAGGGAAAGGCTCTGCTGGCAGAAGCCGAAAGGCGATTTGGAAAGAATGAGCGCGAGGTATCGCGACTCCTTTTAGATGTTTATCAACACAACTTTTCAGCCTCGGCTGAGAGTTTGTGGTTAGAGATTCGCTTCGCCGCGCTGGCGCAGCACTCCGAAGGCGTTAAGCTTGCCGGGGAGCAGTTGGCGCGAAATTTTCCACAATCGATACAGCACCTGCATTATTTAGCTAATGAATACTGAAGCCACTCAAGATAACTCAGCAGTAAATTCAACAGGCCAGCGCCTGCGCAGTGCCCGTGAGCAAATGGGACTGACTCAGCAGAATGTTGCTGAACGCCTTTGCCTGAAACTTTCCACCGTCCGTGATCTTGAAGAGGACAAGTCGCCTGCCGATCTGGCATCGACCTTCCTGCGGGGTTATATCCGCTCGTATGCCCGTCTGGTCCACGTGCCTGAAGACGAATTGCTACCGATGATGGCTAAGCATTCGCCTGTTCGTGCGGCCAAAGTGGAGCCGATGCAGAGCTTCTCTCTGGGCAAACGTCGCAAAAAGCGTGATGGCTGGTTGATGATTTTCACCTGGCTGGTCCTGTTTGTTGTCGTCGGATTGACCGGCGCCTGGTGGTGGCAAAACCACAAGGCTGCTCAGGACGATCTGGTTTCAATGGCCGATCAGAACGCGGGAACCAGTGGCGATAACAGCCAGTCGATCCCGTTGGGTGACAGCAGCAATGACAGCACACTGGCCGATAACTCGGCCGCACAAAGTGTGCCTGCTGACTCCTCAGCCCAGACGCCAGTAGAGACGGCTCCAGCTGCAGCCAATGCACCAACCGCAACTCAGGCCCCGGCAAACACTGCCGCGGCTTCTTCAGAGCCGGTTGCCGTATCGCCTTCTCAGGCTCCTGTGGACAACACGTCTAACAGCCAGATGCCAACCGGAGCTGCAGGCGTTAGCGCGCCTGCAGCCGAGGCTAATGCGCTGGTGATGAATTTTGATAAAGACTGCTGGCTGGAAGTTACCGATGCGACAGGGAAAAAACTGTTCAGCGGAATGCAGCGTAGTGGTGGTAAACTCAGCCTCGCCGGTACAGCGCCATATCGTCTGAAGATTGGTGCGCCGGGCGCCGTTCAGATCCAGTATCAAGGCCAACCGGTCGATCTGAGTCGTTTCATCCGTACTAACCAGGTTGCTCGCCTGACAGTCGGTGCGCAATAACGCATCTTTCTGATCGCGAGTAATTGTGGAGAAAGAAGACTATGCATAACCAAGCACCCATTATCCGCCGCAAATCTACGCGCATTTACGTCGGCAAGGTGCCAGTGGGCGACGGAGCACCAATAGCCGTTCAGTCCATGACCAACACGCGAACCACCGATGTGGCCGCAACGGTCGAACAAATCAAAGCGCTTGAGCGTGTCGGTGTCGACATTGTTCGCGTTTCTGTTCCTACCATGGACGCCGCTGAGGCTTTTCGCCTGATCAAGCAGCAGGTAAACGTCCCGCTGGTTGCCGATATCCATTTTGACTATCGCATTGCCCTTAAGGTTGCCGAATACGGCGTTGACTGCCTGCGCATCAACCCGGGTAACATTGGCAATGATCAGCGTATCCGCCAGGTTGTGGACTGCGCGCGTCACTACAACATCCCTATTCGTATCGGCGTGAATGCCGGATCGCTGGAAAAAGACCTGCAGGAAAAGTATGGCGAACCTACGCCTCAAGCCCTGCTGGAATCAGCCATGCGCCATGTCGATCATCTGGATCGTCTTAACTTCGATCAGTTTAAAGTCAGCGTAAAAGCCTCCGACGTGTTTCTGGCCGTTGAGTCTTACCGCTTGCTGGCGAAGCAGATTGATCAACCTTTGCACCTGGGGATCACCGAAGCCGGTGGTATGCGTGCAGGCTCAGTGAAATCCGCTATCGGTCTTGGCCTGCTGCTCTCTGAAGGCATCGGCGATACGCTGCGTATTTCGTTAGCCGCCGATCCGGTGGAAGAAGTTAAAGTCGGGTTCGATATCCTCAAATCCCTGCGCATTCGCTCACGCGGCATCAACTTCATTGCCTGCCCGACCTGTTCACGTCAGGAGTTTGACGTGATCGGTACCGTGAATGAACTTGAGCAGCGTCTGGAAGATATTGTGACGCCGATGGATATCTCCATTATCGGCTGTGTGGTGAATGGCCCGGGTGAAGCACTGGTTTCCACCCTTGGCGTCACCGGTAGCAACAAGAAAAGTGGCTTGTATGAAGACGGCGTGCGCTTGCGTGAGCGTCTTGATAACAACGACATGATCGATCAGCTGGAGGCGCGCATTCGTGCCAAAGCCACGATGATGGACGAAAGCCGCCGCATTGCTATTCAGCAGTTAGAAAAATAAATCGCATTTGCGGGTTGGCCTGAAGGCCGGGAGGAGAGGCTTTTGATAAGCGCTTTCCCGGACCTTTTAACCAGCCCCTGAGTTAATAAGAGAAAAAAAGTGGCGAAGAATATCCAGGCTATCCGTGGCATGAATGATTACCTCCCCGCGGAAACCGTTGTATGGCAACGCATTGAGCAGATCCTCAAGCAGGTGCTGGCCAGCTATGGCTACAGTGAAATCCGCCTGCCGATTGTAGAGCAGACCCCCTTGTTCAAGCGCGCGATCGGTGAAGTTACCGACGTGGTTGAAAAAGAGATGTACACCTTCGAAGACCGCAATGGCGAAAGCCTGACGCTGCGTCCGGAAGGAACGGCAGGTTGCGTACGTGCCGGCATCGAACACGGTCTGCTGTACAATCAGGA
Source organism: Erwinia sp. (assembly GCF_049696395.1). Classification (GTDB taxonomy): domain Bacteria; phylum Pseudomonadota; class Gammaproteobacteria; order Enterobacterales; family Enterobacteriaceae; genus Erwinia. Next base: position 13,492 of record NZ_JBAVTT010000093.1, on the reverse strand, counting down.
GCAGCGCCTCTGGTATGTGGGACCTATGTTCCGCTACGAGCGTCCGCAGAAAGGGCGCTATCGCCAGTTTCATCAAATGGGTGTTGAAGTTTTCGGTCTTCAGGGGCCAGACGTAGATGCTGAGCTGATTATGCTGACCGCTCGTTGGTGGAAAGCGCTGGGCATTTCTGAGCACGTTAAGCTGGAGCTGAACTCTATTGGTTCACTGGAAGCTCGCGCTAACTACCGTGATGCGCTGATCGCCTTCCTGGAGCAACATCAGGACGTGCTGGATGAAGACTGCAAACGCCGCATGTACACCAATCCTCTGCGAGTGCTGGACAGCAAGAATCAGGATATTCAGGCCTTGCTGAACTCGGCACCTGAGCTGAGCGATTATCTGGATACCGAATCGCGCGAGCACTTTGCTGGCCTGTGTGAACTGCTGGATTCAGCGGGGATCGCCTATACCGTGAACCAGCGTCTGGTTCGTGGGCTTGATTACTACAACCGCACCGTCTTTGAGTGGGTGACCACCAGTCTGGGCTCACAAGGTACCGTTTGTGGCGGTGGCCGTTATGATGGTCTGGTTGAACAGCTTGGCGGTCGTGCTACCCCAGCCGTTGGTTTTGCGATGGGTCTGGAGCGTCTGGTGCTGCTGGTTCAGGCAGTTAACCCGGAATTTGAACCGACACGAATTGTCGATGTCTATGTTATCGCTTCGGGACAGGGCGTGCAGTCAGCCGCTATGCAACTGGCGGAGCATATTCGTGATACAGACCCGACACTGAAGTTAATGACTAACTTCGGCGGCGGTAATTTCAAGAAGCAGTTCGCCCGTGCGGACAAGTGGGGCGCTCGCGTTGCACTGATGCTGGGTGAAGATGAAGTTGCCAATGGGCAAGTGACTATTAAAGATTTGCGTAATGGCGAGCAACAGACGCTGGCGCAACGTGATGCTGCAGCCACACTGGCAGCGATGTTGAAATAAGCCAAAAGCGGTATCGCGGTTTTAAAGGAGAAGGTTTGCGTGGAAGTCTATAGCAACGAAAACGAACAGGTTGATGCGTTACGCGGTTTTTTCGCCCAGAACGGTAAGGCGCTGGTTATCGGCGTGATTATTGGTATTGGTGCACTGGCCGGCTGGCGCTACTGGAGCAGCCATGAAGATGGCAGCAGCCGTGAAACATCCGCTGCTTATCAGCAGGTTTCCAGCGCGCTGGATACCAGCAAGCCTGAGACGCTGGCCGCTGCAGCCAAATTCGCCAGTGAAAACAGCAACACCTATGGTGCGCTGGCTTCTCTGGATGTGGCTAAGCGTTATGCGGACGGCAACCAACTGGATCAAGCGGCAGCACAGTTACAAAGCGGCCTGAAAGACACCAAAGACGCGAACCTGCAAGCCGTGTTGAATCTGCGCCTGGCGCGCATTCAGCTGCAGCAGAAGAAACCTGATGAGGCGGTAAAAACCCTCGATCTGATCAAAGGTGACAGCTGGACAGCGATCGTGGCTGATGTGCGCGGTGAAGCCCTGCTCAGCAAAGGCGACACCAAAGGCGCCCACGATGCCTGGAGCAAAGGCATTGACTCTGACGCGTCTCCGGCGCTGAAAGAGATGCTGCAGATGAAAATGAATAATTTACCCGGCTAAGTTTACCCGCGGTATAAAATTGCCTCCACAGGCTCAAGAGGGATTTCATGGAATTGCGTAAGATACTTCTGCCGGGACTGATTTCAGTCACTTTGCTCAGCGGATGTTCATGGTTTAGCGGTGAAGAAGACGTTGTTAAAATGTCACCGTTACCAAAAGTTGAAAATCAGTTTACCCCGGAAAAAGTCTGGAGCACCTCAGTAGGTGATGGAGTGGGTGATTACTACTCCAACCTGCATCCAGCCTGGGCCGACAGTACTGTCTATGCAGCCGATCGCCATGGCATTGTGAAAGCACTGAATGCGGGCGACGGTAAAGAACAGTGGAAAGTTGATCTGTCAGAAAAGACCGGCTTCTTCTCCAGCAACCGCCCGGCGCTGATTTCTGGTGGCGTAACGGTCGACGGTGGCCATGTTTACCTGGGGAGCGAACGTGCTCAGGTTTATGCCCTGAACAGCAGTGACGGTTCTGTTGCCTGGCAGACGAAAGCGGCCGGTGAAGTTCTTTCCCGTCCGGTAGTCAGCGATGGCCTGGTACTGGTTCACACCAGCAATGGCATGCTGCAGGGTCTGGATCAGACCAGCGGTGCCATTAAATGGTCGGTCAACCTGGATGTTCCTGCGCTTTCTCTGCGTGGCGAATCTGCTCCTACTGCCGCTTTCGGCGCAGCCATTGTCGGCGGTGATAACGGTCGCGTTAGTGCTGTGATGATGAACCAGGGCCAGATTATCTGGCAGCAGCGTATTTCCCAGCCTAGCGGCGCTACGGAAATCGATCGTCTGTCCGATGTTGATACCACGCCAGTTGTGGTGAACGGTGTGGTTTATGCACTGGCGTACAACGGTGACCTGACGGCGATGGACCTGCGTTCTGGTCAAATCCTGTGGAAGCGTGAAATTGGCTCAGTGCACGATATGATCGTCGATGGCGGTCGTATTTATCTGGTCGATCAGGATGACCGTGTTGTCGCCCTGAACACCGAAGGCGGCGTGACCGTCTGGCGTCAGAGCGATCTGCTGCACCGTAACCTGACCTCACCAGTGCTGTACAACGGCTATCTGGTTGTGGGTGACAGTGAAGGCTACCTGCACTGGATTAACACTGACGACGGTCGTTTCGTTGCTCAGCAGGAAGTTGACAGTTCCGGCTTCCAGACTGAGCCAGTTGTCGCCAGCGATAAGTTATTGATCCAGGCAAAAGGCGGCGAAGTTTACGCGTTTACTCGCTAACGTCATCCAGCTGATTCTGGTCTTAAACGGCTCCTGATTCGTCAGGGGCCGTTTCGTTTTTCTCTGGGCGTGGTATCCTCTACGCCTTCAGCCTGCGTGTGCGTCAGCACTCTCTTTGTTTGTCGTGCATGAATAATATGTATGTCAGGCGCTTAATTTTTGTCATGAGGCTTCAATATGGTACCTGTGGTCGCGCTGGTCGGGCGTCCCAATGTGGGAAAATCCACCCTGTTTAACCGTTTAACGCATACGCGAGATGCACTGGTGGCGGATTTTCCTGGACTCACGCGTGACCGTAAATATGGTCGTGCCGAGGTCGAAGGGCAGCAGTTTATTTGCATCGATACCGGCGGTATTGATGGCAACGAAGAAGGTGTGGAAACGCGCATGGCCGCGCAGTCCCTGTTGGCGATTGAAGAAGCTGACGTGGTGCTGTTTATGGTTGATGCCCGTGCCGGCCTGATGCCTGCTGATATCGCTATCGCCCAGCATTTACGCTCGCGCGAAAAACCGACTTTCCTGGTGGCGAACAAAACTGACGGTATGGATCCAGATTCCGCCGTGGTGGACTTCTATTCGTTAGGCCTGGGCGAGATCCATGCGATTGCTGCTTCTCATGGCCGTGGCGTTTCCAGCCTGCTGGAAGACGTCCTTGAGCCTTACCGTGAAGTGGAAGAAGAAGCGGCTCCGCTGACAGAAGAAGAAGAGAACGCGGCTTACTGGGCTGATTTGGAAGCTGCAGAGCAGGGAGAAATCGAAGCGGCGGAAGCTGAAGACAATTTCAACCCGCTGGATCTGCCGATCAAGCTGGCGATTGTGGGGCGTCCTAACGTAGGTAAGTCCACACTGACTAACCGTATTCTGGGCGAAGACCGCGTAGTGGTATTCGATGCCCCAGGCACAACCCGCGACAGTATCTACATCCCGATGGAGCGCGACGGCCGCGAATACATCCTGATTGATACCGCTGGTGTCCGTAAGCGTGGCAAGGTTACCGAAACTGTTGAGAAGTTCTCGGTCATTAAAACCCTGCAGGCTATTGAAGACGCTAACGTTGTGATGCTGGTTATTGATGCCCGCGAAGGTATCTCCGATCAGGATCTGTCACTGCTGGGCTTTATCCTCAACAGTGGCCGTTCGCTGGTGATTGTGGTCAACAAGTGGGATGGCCTGTCACAGGAAGTGCGTGATGAAGTGAAAGAGACGCTGGACTTCCGTCTGGGCTTTATCGACTTTGCGCGCGTGCACTTCATCTCTGCCTTGCATGGCAGCGGTGTGGGTAACCTGTTCGAATCGGTAACCGAAGCTTATGACTGTTCTACGCGCCGCGTAAACACCTCAATGCTGACGCGCATCATGAATATGGCTGCTGATGACCATCAGCCGCCGCTGGTGCGTAGCCGTCGTGTGAAGCTGAAATATGCTCACGCCGGTGGCTACAACCCGCCGATTGTGGTTATCCACGGCAATCAGGTGAAAGATCTGCCGGATTCCTACAAACGCTACCTGATGAACTACTTCCGTCGTTCACTGGAAGTGATGGGCACGCCAATCCGTATTCAGTTTAAGGAAGGCGACAACCCGTATGAAGGCAAACGTAACCTGCTGACGCCAAATCAGCTGCGCAAACGTAAGCGTTTAATGAGCCATTTGAAGAAAAAGTAACCTGCCTTTGATAAGGGAGCCTGCGGGCTCCCTTTTTTATTCCGTCCTCGCCACTCCCCCCACGTCAATTTCAAAAAATAAACTCCAGCTATAATGAATTATTGTGGCAAGAAACTATTGCGCATTTTTTTTCCTGTTGCGCCGTGGTTTTGTCAAAAAAAGCGAGAAGTGTGAAGTTTGTTAAGTTTGTGTTTATTACTTTATGAACCACGTGGTACAATTTTGCCGTTATTTCACAGCCCTCTTTGCCGCCAAAGGGCGCCAGTAGTGGCTTTGAGTAACACAGGACGGGAACAGCCCGTAACGAATTGTTAATAAGTTTAGTGACTTAAGAATAATATTCATTGCCCTCCGCTACCTGCCAACCTTCGCGTTAGGGGTACTGAAGCCAAATGAAGATTGTGCTAAAGCCCTATTCTGTTCAGGAGTATTTTTACCATGTCTCAACTGAATGCCCGGCCGTCAAAATGGCTGAGCTTGTGGTGCGTTTTGCTGGGGGTAGTCTTACTGGCGACCGGCCTTTTCTTTGTGATTGGTGGCGGGAAACTGGTTTCACTGGGCGGTAGCTGGTATTTCGTTATTGCCGGCGTGTTCACCGTACTTTCCGCGATTCAATTCTTCCGCCGTAAATCTTCCGCTGTGACGATTTTCGCGCTGGTGTTTATCGGTTCGGCTATCTGGGCCGTTCAGGACGCTGGCATGGATTTCTGGCCGCTGGTCTCTCGTCTGATGACGCTGGCCGGTTTGCTGTTAGTGGCGATGATTACGCTGCCAGCTCTGCGCAAGCGTGAAGGTAAGCCTTCCGCTGCCAAACCGGCTTACGCTCTCTCAGCGGTGCTGGTAGTCGGCATGGTTGCCACGCTGGTTCAGATGTTCCAGCCGCATCCTACCGTGGCAAACGGTCAGGAATTGCCACTGGTTTCTGTTGCTAAAGATCAGCAGCAGAAAAACTGGGATAACTACGGTAATACACCGGGCGGTAGCCGCTTCGTGGCGTTGGACCAGATCACTCGCGACAACGTGAAAGATCTGAAAGTCGCCTGGACTTACCACACTGGTGACACGCCACTGAGCCCGGACGGGAACGGTGCAGAAGATCAGCAGACTCCTTTGCAAGTAGGTAACACCGTCTTCCTGTGTACTCCGCATAACAATGTCATAGCTGTAGCTGCAGATACTGGTAAGCAGATCTGGAAAGCAGACATCAACGCGAAATCCTCCGTCTGGATGCGTTGCCGTGGTCTGGCTTACTTCGACGCGACTAAACCGTTGACGCAGCCTGCTGCGCCTGGTTCTAACGCGCCGGCGCCGGTTAACCTGCCAGCTGGTGCTGCCTGTCAGCGTCGTGTGCTGATGAACACCATCGATGGTCGCCTGATGGCGCTGGATGCCGATAATGGCCAGTTCTGTGCTGATTTCGGCAAGAATGGCACCGTTGATCTGCATGAAGGGATGGGCGATGCAAAAGACCCTAGCTACGTACTGACTTCAGCGCCTACGCTGGCTGGCAGCACCGTGGTTGTGGGTGGCCGTGTGGCGGATAACGTCAGCACCGATATGCCTGGTGGCGTAATGCGTGGCTTTGACGTGATCACCGGTAAAATGCGTTGGGCGTTCGATCCAGGCAAGGATGATCCAAATGCTATCCTGATGCCGGGCGAGCACTTTACCCGCAGCACGCCTAACTCCTGGGCGCCGATGTCTTACGACCCTAACATGAACACCGTGTTCATCCCGATGGGCAGCTCGTCTGTCGATCTGTGGGGCGTTAACCGTACCAAGCTTGATCACAAATATGGCGCAGCCGTCCTGGCTGTTGATGCCACTACCGGTAAAGAGAAGTGGGTTTATCAGACCGTGCATAACGATCTGTGGGACTTCGACCTGCCAATGCAGCCAAGCCTCGTTAACTTCCCGATGAAGGATGGCAGCAAGAAGCCAGCCGTGGTTATCGGGACGAAGTCTGGTCAGATCTACGTTCTTGATCGCCAGACTGGTGAGCCGCTGACCAAAGTGGAAGAGCAGAAGGTTCCGCTTGCTAACATCCCTAACGAGCAGTATTCCAAAACCCAGCCACGTTCAGTAGGCATGCCGCAGATTGGCAACGAAACGCTGAAAGAGTCTGACATGTGGGGTGCTACGCCGTTCGATCAGCTGGCGTGCCGTATCAGCTTCAAGTCAATGCGCTATAACGGGCTTTATACCCCGCCAGGCACCGATATCTCCCTCAGCTTCCCTGGCTCTCTGGGTGGGATGAACTGGGGTAGCATGTCTACCGATCCAAACCATAACTACCTGTTCGTCAATGATATGCGTCTGGGCCTGTGGCAGCAGATGGTTGCTGCAGCACCCGCGAAAGATGGCGCAGTGAATAACGGTGGTGAAGCCGTTAACACCGGGATGGGTCTGGTGCCGATGAAAGGCACGCCGTATGCAGTGAACAAAAACCGCTTCATGTCGCCGCTGGGCATTCCTTGCCAGAAGCCACCGTTCGGGACACTGTCTGCTATTGACCTGAACACGCAGAAAATCGTCTGGCAGGTGCCGGTAGGCACTGTGCAGGATACCGGGCCATTTGGTATCAAAATGCATGCGCAGATGCCTGTGGGCATGCCATCGCTGGGCGGCACCATGGCCACTCAGGGCGGCCTGGTGTTCATTGCCGGCACTCAGGATTACTACCTGCGCGCCTTCGATACCGCAACCGGTAAAGAAGTATGGAAAGCTCGCCTGCCAGTCGGCAGCCAGGGCACGCCAATCAGCTACGTCTCTCCAGAAAACGGGAAGCAGTACATCCTGATTTCTGCAGGCGGTGGCCGTCAGTCTCCGGACCGTGGTGACTACGTGATTGCTTACGCACTGGATAAGTAAGCGCGGAGGGAAACCTCTGAAGGCCTGAAAAGAACAAGCCCCTTCATTACTGAAGGGGCTTTTTTATTGCCTGCCGGACAACGCTATTGGCCCTGTTGCCAGAGTTCTACCAGTTCGGGGGGGGCAAGATGCTCAGGGATGATGATCACAATATTCCCCAGCCGATCGGGCGTGGCATAGCTGATTTCAATACGGTAATAGCGTTGATCGCCTTGTCCGGCGCGACCTTGTTCTGCTGGCGTTTCAGCCAGAGGCATCGCCTGGCGCAAGACATTACAGACATGTTCACGCTGGGGCCCGCTAAGCTGCGCCAGCGCAATCCGCCTCGGCCCCGACAGTTTGGGGATGTAGGCAAACCCGCCTTCACGCGCGAGATCGATCACCGCATCATCAGTGAGTTCCGGCAAGGTTTGCATCAGAGTACGCCTACCTGTTTCCAGGCCTCTTCAATTGCCTGCGCAACGGCCTTATTAAACCGTTTCTGGCCATGTTTAAGGGTGAAGCCGGCAAAAGTCTTGAAATCGGCATTCTGTGGCAGGGTTTTGTCACACACCGTGTCATACCAGGCGTAACCTGCCTGTTCCCACGCATAGCCTCCCAACGCCTTAGCCGCCAGATAAAATGCCCGATTTGGAATGCCTGAATTCAGGTGGACACCGCCATTATCATCGCGGGTCTGAATATAGCCTTTCATGTCGGCAGGCTGAGGGTCTTTGCCCAACAGCGGATCGTCATAGGCCGTACCGGGCTCTGACATCGACCGCAGGCCTTTGCCTTTGATCCCTTCAGCCAGCAAACCTTCGCCAATAATCCAGTCGGCCTGATCGGCTGTTTGCTTCTGATGAAATTGTTTCACCAGCGAACCGAAAACGTCAGACAGCGATTCGTTCAGTGCGCCAGCCTGCTCGAAATAGATCAACCCAGCTTCGGTTTCTGTAACCCCGTGTGCCAGCTCATGACCGACCACATCCAGCGCGATAGTGAAGCGGTTGAATATCTCGCCGTCACCATCGCCGAACACCATCTGCTGACCGTTCCAGAAGGCGTTCTGATAGCCTTTCCCGTAATGGACGGTGCCTTTCAGTGACAACCCCTGATTATCCAGCGAGTGGCGCTGGTATGCCTGCCAGAAGAAATCATAGGTGACCCCGAGGTAATCATAAGCTTCGGTCGAGGCAATATCGTTACCCGCAGGCTGTCCTTCGCTGCGGACTAGCGTGCCGGGCAGATTTTGTGTCTGCTCTGAATCATAAATTTCCCGCCGGACCTGGCCGGGTGTGGCATTTTTGGCGCCTTCGGGCTTGACCCAGTTCTCCGCCATCAGCGTCTGAACATGGGCCAGCGTATTGCGCGCGCAGCTCTGTTGCTGCCCGGAACCGTTATCAATAATTTTACGCAGGATGTAAGGGGGGATTACGCCATAGTGCATACCATGCTCCCTGGTCGACGGTGAGTATGCAGAAAGTATAGTCGCCAGAGAGAGTTTTGCGGGGAGGTTACTCCCGCCTGCTAATCAGGCGGGATCAGGATCAGGCTGCGGGATCTTTGCTCTTACGCGGTTTTTTAGCGGGAGTAATGGAGGTGACTTCACTCTCTACCCAACCATCATCCAGACGGGTTTTTAGTGTGTCGCCGGGATGAACTTGCCGGGTCTTTTTCACCACCTGACCATCATGCGCCGTAGTGACGCTGAACCCACGCGCCAGTGTAGCCAGCGGGCTGACGCCTTCAAGCTGTGCGGTGAGCGTGGAGAACCGCTGTTTACCGCCGTTTAGCTGCTGTTGCATGGCCTGTTGCAGACGGTATTGCCACTGCTGCAGGTTTTGTTGAGCGCGATGGATTCGGGCCTGCGGCTGAAACGCGCTCAGACGCTGCTCAGCACGTTCCTGCTGACGGGTAGCCTGACGTACTCTTAGTTGCATTGCGTCGTCCAGACGGCGTTGCAGACGCATCAGAGAGGTCTGCTGACGGGCCAGCCGTAACTGCGGATGCTGCTGCTGCAAACGATGCTGAATTCGGGTAAACGTTCTGCTCTTCTGCGCGAGGTAATAATCCATCGCCATTTCCAGCCGTGTTTGCTGGGATTGCAGCTGGCGCAGCAGTTCAATCTGATTACGGCTAACCAGTTCTGCGGCGGCTGAAGGGGTAGGCGCGCGCAGGTCAGCCACAAAATCAGCAATGGTCACATCGGTTTCATGCCCAACCGCACTGACTATCGGAATTCGGCTGGCGTAGATAGCGCGGGCAACCCGCTCATCGTTGAAGCTCCACAAATCTTCCAGCGAGCCGCCGCCTCGCCCAACGATCAGCACATCACACTCGGCACGGGCGTTGGCAATTTCAATGGCACGAACAATGCTCGCCGGGGCATCCACGCCCTGAACCGGAGTAGGGTAGATAACCACAGGCAAAGAGGGATCGCGTCGGTGCAGCACGCGCAGCACGTCATGTAACGCTGCGCCGGTGGAAGAGGTGATCACGCCAACCTGACGGGCTGGGTCTGGCAACGGCTGTTTGTGGCTCTGTTCAAACAGACCTTCGCTCATCAGCTTCTGCTTCAGCTGTTCAAACTGCTGCTGCAGGAGACCTTCACCGGCTGGTTGCATGCTTTCGGCAATCAGCTGGTAATCCCCGCGAGGTTCATACAGCGTGATGGTCGCTCTGACCAAAACTTGCTGACCATTTTGCGGACGGAAGGTCACTCGCCGGTTACTGTTGCGGAACATCGCACAGCGAACCTGAGCCCCATCGTCTTTCAAAGTGAAATACCAGTGACCGGAAGAGGGCTGAGAGAGGTTGGAGATTTCAGCACTCAGCCAGACCTGGCCCATTTCCATCTCCAGCAGCTTGCGCACTGTCGTATTGAGACGGCTGACGGTAAAAATATTGGCTGATGGCGGTAGCGACATGTGATGAAGATCAAATTTTAAATCAGAGGGTTAATTGACCGATACTACAGGCCTCAGTGAAGGGATCAAGATATTTTCGTAAATAATGCTGGAGGCAATCGATTACGGCCTGTATAATGCCGCGGCAATATTTTACAAGTTCTCATTCACCCTGAGGTTGAGATATTGCCATGCTAAGAATCACTAAAGAAGCCCTGACTTTCGACGACGTTTTGCTCGTTCCTGCTCACTCCACAGTCTTACCCAACACGGCTGACCTCAGCACCCAGCTTACTAAATCTATCCGTTTGAACATCCCAATGCTTTCCGCTGCTATGGATACCGTGACCGAATCTGGTCTGGCTATCGCCCTGGCGCAGGAAGGTGGACTCGGCTTTATCCATAAAAACATGCCAATCGAGCGCCAGGCGGAAGAAGTTCGCAAGGTGAAGAAACATGAAAGTGGCGTTGTTACCGATCCCCAGACTGTTCTGCCCACTACCGCACTGAGCGATGTTAAAATTCTGACCGAACGTAACGGCTTTGCTGGTTACCCGGTTGTGAACGGCGACAACGAGCTGGTCGGTATCATCACCGGTCGTGACGTGCGCTTCGTAACCGACCTGAGCCTGCCGGTTTCAGCTGTAATGACCCCGAAAGACCGTCTGGTTACCGTGCGTGAAGGCGAAGCCCGCGAAGTCGTTCTGCATAAAATGCATGAAAAGCGTGTAGAGAAAGCGCTGGTGGTGGATGACAAATTCCATCTGCTGGGCATGATCACCGTTAAAGACTTCCAGAAAGCCGAACGTAAACCTAACGCCTGTAAAGACGAGCATGGCCGTCTGCGCGTTGGTGCTGCAGTTGGCGCCGGTGCCGGTAACGAAGAGCGCGTTGATGCGCTGGTCGCTGCTGGTGTTGACGTGCTGCTGATTGACTCCTCACACGGTCATTCTGAAGGCGTTCTGCAACGTATCCGTGAAACCCGTGCTAAATACCCTGATCTGCAAATCCTTGGCGGCAACGTAGCGACTGGTGCTGGTGCACTGGCGCTGGTTGAAGCTGGCGTGAGCGCAGTGAAAGTGGGTATCGGCCCTGGCTCAATCTGTACTACCCGTATCGTTACCGGGGTGGGCGTTCCGCAGATCACTGCAGTTTCTGACGCGGTTGAAGCGCTGGAAGGCACTGGCATTCCAGTTATCGCCGATGGCGGCATCCGCTTCTCTGGTGATATCGCTAAAGCTATCGCTGCTGGCGCTTCTGCGGTGATGGTGGGCTCTATGCTGGCTGGTACTGAAGAATCTCCGGGCGAAATCGAGCTGTATCAGGGCCGTTCTTTCAAATCCTACCGTGGCATGGGTTCTCTGGGCGCGATGTCCAAGGGTTCCTCTGACCGTTACTTCCAGACCGATAACGCTGCGGACAAACTGGTACCGGAAGGGATTGAAGGGCGCGTGGCTTACAAAGGCCGCCTGAAAGAGATCGTTCACCAGCAAATGGGCGGCCTGCGCTCCTGTATGGGTCTGACCGGTTGTGCTACCATCGACGACCTGCGCACCAAAGCAGAATTTGTCCGCATCAGCGGCGCCGGTATTTCGGAAAGTCACGTTCACGATGTGACGATCACTAAAGAGTCCCCGAACTACCGTATGGGTTCATAACATAGCTGAACCCCACGCCCGGCTTAGCCGGGCGTATTACACCTTCTCCCTGAATTTGTTATATCGCCCTGGAATAGCCCAATGACGACGGAAAATATTCATAAACATCGCATTCTGATCCTTGATTTCGGCTCGCAGTACACGCAGCTGGTTGCACGCCGTGTGCGTGAGCTGGGCGTCTACTGTGAACTGTGGGCGTGGGATGTCACCGAAGAGCAGATCCGCGGGTTCAACCCGAACGGCATCATCCTTTCCGGTGGCCCGGAAAGCACCACCGAGCATTCAAGCCCGCGTGCGCCTGAGTACGTGTTCAATGCTGGCGTGCCAGTGCTGGGCGTTTGCTACGGCATGCAGACCATGGCGTTGCAGCTGGGTGGCAAAGTGGAAGGCTCTAACGAGCGTGAATTTGGCTATGCACAGGTTGAAATAGCCCTGCAAAGCGCACTGACCCGTGGCATCGAAGACTCCCTGAGCGCAGACGGTAAACCGCTGATGGATGTCTGGATGAGCCATGGCGATAAAGTGTCTGCAATCCCGGCTGATTTCGTTACCGTTGCCAGCACTGAAACCTGTCCGTTTGCGATTATCGCCAACGAAGAGAAGCGCCTGTACGGCGTGCAGTTCCACCCGGAAGTGACTCACACCCGTCAGGGTCTGCGTCTGCTGGAGCGTTTCGTGCGCGATATCTGCGAGTGTGAAGCTCTGTGGACACCGGCAAAAATCATCGAAGACACCGTTGAGCGTCTGCGTGAGCAGATTGGTAACGACAAAGTGATCCTCGGCCTGTCTGGCGGTGTGGATTCCTCTGTCACTGCCATGCTGCTGCACCGCGCCATTGGCGACCGTCTGACCTGCGTGTTCGTGGATAACGGTCTGCTGCGTCTTAACGAAGCAGAGCAGGTGATGGATATGTTTGGTGACCATTTCGGTCTGAACATCATCCACGTTGCGGCTGAAGATCGTTTCCTGGATGCGCTGGCTGGCATCGACGAGCCTGAAGCGAAGCGTAAGACCATTGGTCGCGTCTTTGTGGAAGTGTTCGACGAGCACGCTACTCTGCTGCAGGACGTGAAGTGGCTGGCTCAGGGCACCATCTATCCGGACGTGATCGAGTCTGCTGCTTCTGCCACAGGCAAAGCGCACGTGATCAAGTCTCACCACAACGTGGGTGGGCTGCCGAAAGAGATGAAACTGGGTCTGGTTGAGCCGCTGAAAGAGCTGTTCAAAGACGAAGTGCGCAAAATCGGTCTGGAATTAGGTCTGCCTCACGACATGCTGTTCCGTCACCCGTTCCCTGGTCCAGGCCTTGGTGTTCGCGTGTTGGGCGAAGTGAAGAAAGAGTATTGTGACCTGCTGCGCCGTGCTGATGCGATCTTCATCGAAGAGCTGCATAAAGCCGACCTGTATAACAAGGTCAGCCAGGCGTTCACCGTGTTCCTGCCAGTCCGTTCCGTTGGCGTGATGGGCGATGGCCGTAAATATGATTGGGTCGTTTCTCTGCGCGCTGTAGAGACCATCGACTTTATGACCGCGCATTGGGCACATCTGCCT
>NZ_JBAVTT010000092.1:0-16278 GCF_049696395.1 Erwinia sp. | reverse complement strand
CTTCCTGCGCGAGCAGGTGCAGAAATGTGCTGGCAGATTTCATTGCTGTTGCAGGAAAGTTAGGGCCAGGCTTAAGTTTAAAGAAGTGGTGTCGTGGCGAGGAATTAGTGTGCGCTACACTGCGCGCGGGTGCTCAGGATCTTTTTATCCTTAAGTATCGGGATAGAAAGAGAAAAGCCCCACTTGAAGTGACTCAAAGTGAGGCTGCTCTTACATTCACACAATGTAAAGGTAGCCTTGTACCTGCTGAAAAGCAACGGAGAATGGAGGCCAAAGATGGCACAAAAACGAGTCGCCCTCTGCTTAATTGTGGTCTGCATAACAGTTGTCGCTGTCATCTGGATGATCCTTAAGTCAAACTAACTGCTTATTTATCAGCCATTTTTATACTTTTTTTACACCCCGCCCCTGCATTTTTACATCAACTTTGCACCCCGCTCGCAACAATAGAGGCCTTCGAAAGCGCCTCTGGAGGTGTGTTGTGAGCATGGCCTTAATTGCCGGCATTGTGCTGGTGTTCCTGTTGTTGGGCTATCTGGTGTATGCCCTGATAAATGCGGAGGCGTTCTGATGGCCGCCAGCGCATTTTTACTGATCGCCAGCTATCTGGTGCTGTTGATGATCCTTGCCCGTCCATTAGGCTGCGGTCTCGCTCGCCTGATTGATGACCGTGCGTTACCAGGACTTGCCGGGTTTGAACGCCTCCTCTGGCGTGCCAGCGGCGTAGAGTCTGAGCCGATGAGCTGGCGCAGCTATTTGCTGGCTATTCTGCTGTTCAACGTGGGCGGGATGATCCTGCTGATGGTGATACTGATGACTCAGGCCAGTTTGCCGCTGAATCCGCAGCAGTTGCCGAACCTGAGCTGGCACCTGGCACTGAACACCGCCGTCAGCTTTGTGACCAACACCAACTGGCAGGCTTATGCCGGGGAAAGCACGCTCAGCTACTTCAGCCAGATGGTCGGCCTGACCGTGCAGAACTTCCTTTCTGCAGCAACCGGGATTGCGGTGGCCTTTGCCCTGATCCGTGGCTTCGCTAACCGCTCACTTGGCACGCTGGGCAACGCCTGGCGGGATATGACCCGCATCACGCTGTATGTCCTGCTACCCCTTTCCCTGCCGATCGCGCTGTTCTTTGTCAGCCAGGGCACGCTGCAAAACGTCCATAGCTATCTGGAATTCACCACGCTGGAAGGGGTGAAACAGACGCTGCCGATGGGGCCTGTTGCCTCGCAGGAAGCGATCAAAATGCTGGGAACCAACGGCGGGGGCTTCTTTAACGTTAACTCCGCGCATCCGTTTGAAAACCCGACCGCATTGACCAACTTTGTGCAAATGCTGGCGATCTTTCTGATCCCTGCGGCGCTGTGCTTCGCCTTCGGTGACGTGGTGAAAGACCGTCGTCAGGGCCATGCATTGTTGTGGGCAATGTCGCTGATGTTCCTGGCGGCTGTGGTGGTGGTGATGTGGGCCGAACTGAAAGGGAACCCGCACTTCCTCAGTCTGGGCGCTGACAGTGCCATCAATATGGAAGGTAAAGAGACGCGCTTTGGCATTCTCAACTCCAGCCTGTTTGCGGTGATCACTACGGCTGCTTCCTGTGGCGCGGTCAACGCTATGCACGACTCTTTCACGGCACTGGGTGGCATGGTGCCAATGTGGCTGATGCAGATTGGTGAAGTGGTGTTTGGCGGCGTCGGCGCGGGGCTGTACGGCATGCTGTTGTTTGTCCTGCTGGCGGTATTTATCGCCGGGCTGATGATCGGTCGCACACCGGAATACCTCGGCAAAAAAATCGACGTCTGGGAAATGAAAATGACCGCGCTGGCGATCCTGATCACTCCCACGCTGGTGCTGCTCGGCACTGCGCTGGCGATGATGACCGACGCCGGACGCAGCGCGATGGCTAACCCTGGCATTCATGGGTTTAGCGAAGTGCTGTATGCCGTGTCGTCTGCTTCTAATAACAACGGCAGTGCCTTTGCAGGCCTGAGCGTGAATACCCCGTTCTGGAATCTGCTGCTGGCGTTCTGCATGGTGGTCGGCCGCTTCGGCATCATCATTCCGGTGATGGCGATTGCTGGCTCGCTGGCGATGAAAAAAGTGCAGCCGGTTGGCAACGGCACGCTGCCCACGCATGGGGTGCTGTTCATTGCCTTGCTGATTGGCACGGTATTGCTGGTTGGTGCACTGACGTTCATCCCTGCTCTGGCTCTGGGGCCAGTTGCGGAACACCTCGTAATGTTCGGTCATTAATCGCCGGAGAGAAGAATCATGAGTCGTAATCAACAGGCGCTGTTTGACGGTGCGCTGATCAGGGTTGCCCTGGGCGATGCCCTGAAAAAAATGAGTCCCCGCGTGCAGTTTCGCAACCCGGTGATGTTTGTTGTGTGGCTGGGCAGCGTGTTAACCACTTTGCTGGCCCTGGCGATGTTGGCAGGTAAAACGCCGGGCAGCGCTGGTTTCACTGCGGCCATTTCGCTGTGGCTGTGGTTTACCGTGCTGTTTGCTAATTTTGCTGAGGCGCTGGCAGAAGGGCGCAGTAAAGCTCAGGCTAACAGCCTGAAAGGCATCCAGAAGACCAGCTATGCGAAGAAAATGGCGGCGGCAAAATACGGTTCATCCCATCAGCAGGTTGCGGCAGATTCACTGCGCAAAGGTGATGTGGTGCTGGTAGAAGCCGGTGACATTATTCCCTGCGATGGCGAAGTGCTGGAAGGAGGGGCTTCTGTCGATGAGAGCGCTATTACAGGCGAGTCCGCACCGGTGATTCGTGAATCGGGTGGCGACTTTGCTTCGGTGACCGGCGGCACACGCATCCTGTCGGACTGGCTGGTGATCCAGTGCAGCGTTAACCCAGGTGAAACCTTCCTGGACCGGATGATCGCTATGGTGGAAGGCGCCACAAGACGTAAAACGCCAAACGAAATTGCCCTGACTATCCTGCTGGTGGCGCTGACTATCGTCTTCCTGCTGGCTACCGCCACGCTCTATCCGTTTACGGTCTGGGGCGGTCATCCGGTCAGCCTTACCGTTCTGGTGGCGCTGCTGGTCTGCCTGATCCCGACAACGATTGGTGGTTTGCTGTCAGCCATCGGCGTTGCAGGCATGAGCAGGATGCTGGCCGCGAACGTGATTGCGACCAGTGGCCGTGCAGTAGAAGCCGCTGGTGACGTCGATGTGTTGATGCTCGATAAAACCGGCACCATCACGCTGGGTAACCGCCAGGCGACACAATTTATGCCTGCACCGGGTGTGACTGAGGAGCAGTTGGCAGACGCCGCACAGCTGGCTTCACTGGCGGATGAGACGCCGGAAGGGCGCAGCATCGTGGTGCTGGCTAAGCAGAAATTTAACCTGCGTGAACGCGATCTCACCAGTATGGGCGCAACATTTATTCCCTTCTCAGCCCAGACGCGAATGAGCGGGGTGAACGTGCAGGATCGAATGGTACGAAAAGGCGCAGTTGATGCCGTTCGTCGCCATATCGACAGCAATGGCGGCCAGTTCCCGTCAGAAGTCAACAAACTGGTAGAGGATGTTGCGCGCAGTGGCGGCACACCGTTAGTGGTGTGTGACGGGGCAAAAGTGATGGGCGTGGTGGCGCTGAAAGACATTGTGAAAGGCGGCATTAAAGAACGTTTTGCCGAGCTTCGCAAAATGGGTATCAAAACCATCATGATCACCGGTGACAACCCGCTGACCGCCGCCGCGATTGCCGCCGAAGCTGGCGTGGATGATTTCCTGTCAGAAGCCACCCCGGAAGCCAAACTGGCGCTCATTCGTCAGTATCAGGCCGAAGGTCGGCTGGTGGCGATGACCGGTGATGGCACCAACGATGCGCCGGCGCTGGCCCAGGCTGACGTAGCGGTGGCAATGAACTCCGGGACTCAGGCCGCTAAAGAAGCGGGCAATATGGTGGATTTGGATTCTAATCCCACCAAATTGCTGGAAGTGGTGCATATCGGCAAGCAGATGCTGATGACCCGTGGATCGCTCACCACCTTCAGTATCGCCAATGACGTAGCGAAGTATTTCGCCATTATCCCGGCGGCCTTTGCGGTGACTTATCCGCAGTTGAATGCGCTGAACGTCATGCATCTGCACTCACCGGATTCGGCCATCTTGTCGGCGGTGATTTTCAACGCGCTGGTGATTGTGTTCCTGATCCCGCTGGCGTTGCGCGGCGTGAGTTACCGCCCGTTAAGTGCCGCTGCGCTACTACGTCGTAATCTGTGGATCTATGGTTTTGGTGGCTTGCTGGTGCCGTTTGCCGGGATCAAGCTGATCGATATATTACTGACCCTGACCGGTTGGTTCTAAGGAGCAAGTCTCATGAGTCAATTACGTCCTGCGGTGATTTTACTGCTGTTACTTACGTTAATCACCGGGCTGATTTATCCTTTACTCACCACCACGCTGGCCCAGTGGTGGTTCCCTTCCCAGGCGAACGGGTCTTTGTTAGATAATGCGGGGAAAAAGCAGGGATCCGCGTTGATTGGGCAGAACTTCACGCAGCCGACCTATTTCTGGGGTCGCCCTTCAGCCACCGGTAATGCGCCTTACAATCCGCTGGCTTCGTCGGGCAGTAACCTGGCTGGCAGCAATCCGGCCCTGGATGAAGCGGTGAAACAGCGTGTGGAAGCCTTACGCAAAGCGAATCCGCAGGCCAGCGCGGCAGTGCCGGTGGATTTGGTCACCGCCTCAGGCAGTGGTTTAGATCCACAGATTTCACCGGAAGCCGCATTCTGGCAAGCACCGCGCGTGGCGGCTGCTCGGCATCTGCCGGTGGAAGAGGTAAAAAGGCTGATTGATGACAATACGCATACGCCGTTCCCTGGTTTCATTGGCGAACCCGGCGTGAACGTGGTGACGCTGAACCTGGCGCTGGATGCACTGAAATAACTGACTTAATCACTTCAACAGGGAGCGTCCATGAACGATGAACTGCAACGACCGGACCCGGACTCCCTGCTGCTCCAGGCCACCGAGAGCGGCCGGGGCAAGCTGAAAATCTACTTTGGTGCCTGCGCTGGCGTCGGGAAAACCTGGGCAATGCTGCAGGAAGCCAGGCGCCTCAGGGCGCAGGGGCTGGAGGTTCTGGTCGGTGTGGTGGAAACCCATGGTCGTGAGGAAACGGCGGCACTGCTGGAAGGACTGACCGTCCTGCCAAGACGGGCAACCGGGCAAAACCGGCATCCGGAATTCGATCTGGATGCGGCACTGGCTCGTCATCCGGCGGTGATCCTGATGGATGAGCTGGCGCACACCAATGCGCCAGGCTCCAGGCATCCCAAACGCTGGCAGGATATTGAAGAGTTGCTGGATGCCGGAATGGACGTGATGACTACCGTAAACGTTCAGCATCTGGAGAGCCTGAATGATGTGGTCGGCGGCGTGACCGGCATTCGCGTGCGGGAAACCGTACCGGATCCCTTTTTTGATGCGGCTGATGAAGTAGTGTTGGTCGATTTGCCTGCCGACGATCTGCGTCAACGGCTGAAAGAGGGCAAAGTGTACATTGGCGATCGCGCTGAACGCGCCATCGAGAATTTCTTCCGCAAGGGCAATCTTTTCGCCTTACGAGAGCTGGCGCTTCGGCGCACAGCCGATCGCGTTGACGAGCAGATGCGCGCCTGGCGAGACACTCAGGGACGGGAGAAAGTCTGGCACACCCGGGATGCTATTCTGCTGTGTATTGGCGATAACACCGGCAGTGAAAAACTGGTGCGTACCGCTGCCCGCCTGGCTGCCCGGCTCGACAGCGTCTGGCACGCCGTCTATGTTGAAACCCCAAGGCTGCATAAACTGTCCGAAGCCAGACGTCGGGGAATTTTGCGTACGCTCCAGTTAGCGCAGGATTTGGGCGCTGAAACCGCCACGCTTTCGGATCCTGACGAAGCGAACGCCGTCTTACGCTATGCGCGTGAAAATAACCTTGGCAAGATCATCATGGGTCGCCGTCCTGCCCGCCGCTGGCGACGCGACAGTTTTGCCGAACGGCTGGGCAAGCTTGGCCCGGATCTGGATATGGTGATTGTCGCGCTGGATGAACCCGTTTCGGCACCGGCCAGCGGATTGTCAGACAGCAGACCTGGCGGCGATAAATGGCGTAATCCGTTGCGCGGCTGCCTGGCTGCCCTGGTGTTGTGTTCGCTGGTAACACTGGCCGGACGCTGGTTCTTGCCCGGCGTCGACTCTGCTAACCTGGTCATGGTTTATCTGTTGTCGGTCGTTGTTGTGGCGCTGCGCTATGGTCGCTGGCCCTCCGTCGTTGCGACCGTGCTGAATATCGTTGCTTTTGACCTGGTCTTTGTGATGCCAACCGGCACCATTGCGGTGTCTGATGTGCAGTATCTGGTGACCTTTGGGGTGATGCTGGCGGTGGGCGTGATAGTCGGGAATCTGACCGCTGGGGTTCGCTATCAGGCCCGCGTTGCCCGTTATCGTGAACAGCGAGCACGGCATCTGTACGAAATGGCAAAGACATTGAGCCGCGCGCTCAGCCAGCAGGATATTGCGCAGGCCCTGCCGCATAGTCTGGACACCACGTTGCAGGCACGCAGCGAACTGCTGTTGCCTGATGAGCAGGGTGAACTGGTCACCGTGGGTGAAACACGCCTGAATAACGTGCCGGATAAAGCGATAGCACGCTGGAGTTTTGATAAAGGCCAGCCTGCCGGAGCGGGAACCGACACGCTGCCAGGCGTACCCTGGCAGATCCTGCCGCTGAAAAGCGGAAATGAAACCCTGGGGTTATTGGTGCTGGAACCGCTGAATCTGCGGCAGCTGATGATCCCGGAACAGCAAAGGCTGGTGGAAACCTTCACGGTACTGATTGCTAACGCGCTGGAGCGTATTGCACTCAGCCAGCGCGAAGCCGTTTCCCGGCTGGCCGCTGAACGCGAGCAGCTGCGCAATGCGCTGCTTTCAGCGCTCTCGCACGATCTGCGAACGCCGCTGACGGTGCTGTTCGGACAGTCCGAAATCCTGACGCTGGATCTGGCAACTGAAGGCTCAAAACATGCCATTCAGGCCAGTGCCATGCGCGAGCAGACGCTTAATACCATCCGGCTGGTGAATAACTTGCTGGACATGGCCCGTCTGCAATCGGGCGGATTTAGTTTGCGGGCCGAATGGATGGCGCTGGAGGAGTTAATCGGCAGCACGCTGAAAATGATGGCTCCCTCGTTGGGGGATCGGAAAATTGCGCTGGCATTGCCGGAAGAGATGCTGTTGATCCACGTTGACGGGCCGCTGATGGAAAGGGTGCTGACCAATCTGCTGGAAAACGCGCTGAAATATGCCGGCCCTCAGGCTCACATTGGCATTCGCGCCGGATTAAAGGCTCAGTGGCTGGAAATTGAGGTCTGGGATACCGGACCGGGTATTCCTGGCGGGCAGGAAAAACAGATTTTTGAGAAGTTTTCGCGCGGCAATAAAGAGTCGGCGGTGCCTGGCGTGGGGCTGGGGCTGGCAATTTGTCAGGCAATTGTGAGCATTCATGAAGGGAGGATCAGGGCGGAGAACCGCGCTGAAGGCGGAGCGAGCTTTATAATCACCTTGCCGGTAAAAGAGCCGCCGGTACTCGAAGAGTATCAGTGAGCAGGCACAAAAAAAGCCGCCCGTAGGCAGCTTCTTCTGGCACATCCTTATGCACCATTCCTTATTTGTACAGTTCAGCGGTCATATACACGCCGTTATCTGCACGGGCACTGGTGATTTTGTAAGAATCAGCGCCTGATGCTTTAGCCTGTGCAGCGATATGCGCTTCTGCGCTATCCAGAGTTGAACCGTGTGCTGAAATGCTCTGGGCAGCGAAGCTACCGAAAGAAACCAGTGACAGGGCGGCAATAGCGGCAACAGACAGAGTTTTGATGGTTTTCATGGTTAAAATCCTTCTTTATGGTTTGCAGGTGAAGGCTGTGTGCCTTCGATAGGTGTAATAATAACCCTTGTAATTATTAGCGGATTAACAATAAATGCGATCTTGATCACACTTTCGCTGCTGATATAGCAGGGGGATGGAAAGGGGTGACAGTAATCTTATGATTACTAACAAATAAAAAAGCTCCCGCAGGAGCTTTCGTCTTGGTTCTGGTCTGAAGCTGCCAGTGTCTGAGGAGTTACGCCAGACAGTGATCGATAAATTCGGCAGCGGAGCGGGCGCCCTGTGCAGAAATAGTGTGGCCAATAGAGGGATCAAATTGGGTGCTGACGGTGACGCCTGATTTACGAAGCGCCTCGGCGGCTATTTCTGTTTCCGCATAAGGGATCACACTGTCAGCCATGCCGTGGATCATCATCACCGGTGTGTCTGCAGCCGCATGATAAGGCGTGGGTGAGGCCAGGCGTCCAGAGAATGAGACCAGCCCGGCAACAGGCCAGCGGCCAGAGACAATCGCATCCAGCCCCATAATGGAGCCCTGAGAAAAACCTACCAGCACCACTTTATCCAGGTGCTCTTCCATCCCATGTTCGGCAATGATCGCCTTCAGCTGCTGATCAAACGCATCGCGCGCGGCTTCTACACGTTGTGGGCGATTACCCGGCGTCACGCCTGTCAGGCTGAACCATTGGTAACCAGGGCCATGTTCAAAACGGAAGGGGGCATTAGGGCTTGAGAAGATAACCCCCGGCAAATCATCAGACCAATGGGTGCCAAGACCGGCCAAATCCTCTCCGTTGCTGCCTACGCCATGCAGTAAAATTACCAGTCCTTTTGCCATCTTAGCCTCATTTTCTGGGTGATAATCGGGATGGTGTTAGTGCTTTGACCACAAGGCTACACCGATTTTGTGTGGATTATTACCCCGGAAAAATCGTAAAAATGCTTTCCATGTTGGCAACAGTAAAACGGGACGATCGCCGGCTCTCTAACTGAGGCGGCTGCCGCTCTGCAAATCAAATAAATGGATTTTGTCGCTGTTAATCGTCAGCTCAATGCTTTGTTCCGGTTGAGCATCAACCCGGCCAGCAAACTGCACATGTAACGAGAAGCCCTGCCAGTCAACATGAAGCAGGCTCGATTCGCCAGTGACTTCAATCAGTTTGACGGTGGCTGCAGGCTGATCTGCAGCGGATGAAAGTAAGAAATCCTGCGCGCGCACCCCAACCAGCACCGGTTTATTGCCCTGACGGGCTGCGGCTTCGTGCCAGTGCTGAGGGAGAGTGAACCTTAAACCGTTGCACACAACTCCCGGCACACCTTGCTGGCTGTCCACTGTGCCTTCAAGCAGATTCATTGGCGGAGAGCCAATAAAGCGGGCCACGAAGGTATTGACCGGATAGTCGTAAATCTCCAGGGGTTTACCTTGCTGCACGATAACGCCCTCACGCATCACCACAATCTGGTCGGCCAGCGTCATCGCTTCAACCTGATCGTGGGTGACATAAACCATGGTGGTTTTAAATCGCTGATGCAGCGCTTTAATTTCCGCCCTCAGCTCCATTCGCAGCTGGGCATCCAGGTTTGAGAGCGGCTCATCAAACAGGAAAACCTGCGGGTTGCGTACCATTGCGCGGCCCATCGCCACGCGCTGGCGCTGGCCGCCAGAAAGCGCTCGGGGAAAGCGGTTCAACAGTTTGCTGATGCCAAGGATCTCCGCCACACGGGCGATTTTGCTCTCCTGCTCTTCGCGTTTTACCCGCTTCACCTTCATATGGAAGCCAAGGTTTTCCGCCACCGTCAAATGGGGATACAGCGCGTAGCTCTGAAAAACCATGGCAATGTCGCGATCCGCCGGATCCAGATCGTTAATTTGTTTTTGATCTAACAGGATCGCGCCTTCAGACAGCGTATCCAGCCCCGCCAGCAATCTGAGTAGCGTAGATTTTCCGCAGCCCGAAGGGCCAACCAGCACGGTAAAACTCCCGTCCGGTATGGTTAAATCCAGCGGACTGAGCACCGTTTGTTTCCCGTAGCGCTTGGCCACTTTAACCAGTTCAACACGAGCCATAATTCAGCGATCTCTCCAAAAAGGGCAATGGCTTAGCCTTTACTGCCGCCAGTGGCCAGCCCGCTTACCAGGCTTTTTTGCAGCCAGAGGGCAATAAACAGCGGGGGAACGGAGGCCAGAATGCCCACGGCGGCAATCAGCCCGTCATCGGTTGCCCGGCCTGCGGTAAAGCCAGCAATGGTGACTGGCAGCGTTTGGGCACTGATATTGCTGGTAAACAGCAAGGCGTAAAAGAATTCATCCCAGGCGAGCAGCCAGCCAAACAGGGCTGAAGCGCCAAGCACCGGTTTCGCCAGCGGCAGCGTGATCCGTAACAGCACTTGCCAGAACCGCAGTCCATCCAGGCGTGCCGCTTGTTCAATGTCCCTTGGCAGGGCATCAAACTGGTTTTTCAGCATCCAGGTGAGGAATGGCAGGATCAGCGAGCAGTAAACCAGCACCAGGCCCAGATGGGTATTCAGCAGGCTGAGCTGTTGCAGCACGAAATAGAGCGGCAGCACAAACGCCACAGGGGGCACCATATATATAGCCAGGCTACCGAACAGCCAACCTTCACGCCCCGGATAGCGGGAAAAGCTGAACGCCGCCGGGATTGCTAACAGCAGCGAAATCACCGTAGCGCAGGTGGCGACCAGAATACTGTTGCCCAACGCATGGAGGAACAACGCACCAGGCTGGCCCGGCTCTAACGACACCAGAGACGCGTAGCGGCTGAAATCCCATTTGCGCGGTAACCACTCCAGAGGAATGCGGGCCAGATCGTTATTCGAGCTGACGCTCATCAGAAACAGCCACAGCATCGGACCAAGGATGCTGGCGGCCACCAGCAGCGCGGCCAAATAACGAAGAACCAGCCGGAGTTTACGCTTCATTGACCAGGCTCCTGCGGCGCTGGCGATAGAGCATCGCCATATAGAGGGCAATCAGGATGCTACACATCAGGGTCATCAGAATGGCATAAGCCGCCCCGCTGCCTGCACGGAGATAGCTGAAAGATTCCTGATAGACGAAGAAGCTGAGTGTTTTGGTGCTGTCGACCGGGCCACCGCGCGTCATCACGTAGATAATGTCGAAGATTTTAAAGGCATCAATGGTGCGCAGAACCAGCGCCACGCTGAGCGGGCCAACAATTGCCGGGAAGGTGATCGCGCGGAAGCGGCGAAAAGCAGAGGCACCATCAAGGCGGGCGGCTTCAAACAGATCTTCCGGGATTGACTGCATGGCTGCCAGCGTCAGGAGGGTGACTAACGGGTAGTTTTTCCAGACGTCGGCCAGCATAACCGCATTCAGAGCCGAATCCGGCGATCCCAGCCAGCTGCGATAGCCGTCAATGATCCCCAGCTGCGTCAACAGCGCGTTGATGCTGCCGTAATCCGGATTAAAATTCAGTCGCCACATCATGGCGTTAACAATGGTCGGCAGCGCCCAGGGTAAAATAACCAGCACGCGCAGGACGCTGCGGCCATAAAACTGTTGATTTAACAGCAAGGCGACCAGCACCCCGATAATGCCTTCCAGCGCTACCGAGACTACGGTGAAATAGAGCGTACGCAGGATAGAAGAGAGAAAGTCGGGATCGGTCAGCGCATAGAGATAGTTCTCAATGCCAACGTAGTTCACTTCGCCGCCGGTGCCAATCAGCGCGGCGTCGGTAAAGCTGAGCCAGACAGTACGCAGCAGGGGCCAGGCAGTTAACAGCCCCATCACGATCAGCATGGGTGCCAGAAGCACCCATGCCTGACGCTGCTCACGTTGTGACAAACTGAGCATCGCTATTCCTTAATGCAGACGCTGGGCGCTTTTGGTCACCGCCGCCATGCCGGCTTCCGCGGTTTCCTGTCCCTGCAACACTTGCTGAAGCTGTTGCTGCAGAGTGTTAGAGAGGCGGGAATAATCGGCGGTAATCGGGCGCATCAGCATGACGTCCAGCGCAGGTTTGGCCGCGGCAATCAGCGGTTCCTGACCTTTCTGCACCGCCGGATCGTCATAGGAAGACTTCCAGATTGGCAGGCTCAGGCGGGCATAGTTGTTCTGTACCGGCTGAGACGTCAGATAGCGGATGTAGTCCCAGGATTGATCCGGGTGGCTGCTGGTCTGGGTAACGCCCAGGCCCATTGAGCCGTTCATCGCCGCAACGGCACCTGGTTTTTCTGACGGTGCAGGAACAATCCCTACATCACCAGCCACTTTGCTCTGCTTAGGATCGTTGGCCATGTTGTACATGTAGGTCCAGTTCAGGGCAAATGCCGCATCGCCGTTGGAAAATACCTTACGGACATCTTCTTCCAGATACTCACGGGAGTTCGGGTTGGTGACCCCTTTATCCAGCGACGTTTTCATATACTCGACGGCTTTAACCGATCCGGCATCGCTGAAATTCAGCTTGCCTTCTTTATAGAACTGCCCGCCAAAGGCTGAGACCAGCGTGGTGTAATCACACACCAGCGCTTCGGCCTGTGACCAGCTCCAGACCAGCGGATATTTGACGATGCCTTTCTCTTTCAGGAGTTGCGATTGCTCCATAACCTGTGCCCAGGTTTTTGGTGGCTCTTTAATTCCGGCTTTCGCCAGCATCGCTTTATTGTAATAGAGGTATTTGGTGTCGAGGATCCACGGCATTCCCCACTGTTTGTTATTCCAGCTGACCGTGCTCCAGGCGCCATCAAAAACCTTGGCCTTTTCGTCTGGGGTAATTTTACTGGTGACATCTTTCAGCATATTGAATTTGCTGAATTCAGCCGGCCACATATCGTCAAATAACACCACGTCATAGCCGTTGCTGCCCGCGCCGCGAGCGGCGACGATTTTATCGTGCAGCGCTTCGTAAGGGACAAATTCAAGATTAACGCTGACGTCTGGATGGGCTTTTTCATACTCACTGGTCATCGCCCGCACATCGCTTTCGCTGTAGGCGGCCTGAGACATAAATAAGGCATTAATTTGGGTTTTTGCAGAGGCCATCCCGGAGGCACTTAATGCCAGCAGGGTGAGCACATAACCGGTCAAACGGGGGGTGAATCGACTCGTCATACAAACTCTCCAGTTACAGTAAATGAAAAGCGATTGGTCAATATATTTTAAGATCGGTAAAACGCCTGGCACCCTTGTAAATTAAAGGGGCCAGGCGATAATTACGAGCACTTTCTTTTTTTATTTCTTACAGTTGGCGGGATTCCCCTGATGCTGGCTGAGTCGCCGTTCCTGACACGCCCGCCGCGTGTCGAGAGATGATTATATTATTTACTTTACGTCTGCTACTGTCGGCTGGCCCTGAGTGTTGGCAATATTGCCGCTCCCAACGCGCCAGCCGCATCGCCAAGAGAAGAGTGAGTAATAAGGTTATTCACAGCATATCCGTCTGCGCGGATCAGTGCTGAATCCAGACCTGACTGATAAAGAGGGAGCAGAGCGGCCGCGCTGCCGCTTAATACGGTAATATCCGGGCCATAAAGTGTCAGCAGGGTATTTAATCCTCGTCCAACGGTATGACCATATTTGTAAAGGATGTCGGCTACTTTTGGTTTCGCCGCTTTCATTTCTGTTAATACCGCTGGCGTGTTGGCATTCCAGTCTACATCAGGAAGCTCGACTTCCAGCGCTTGCTGTAGTGCGCTGCGTGAGGCGAGCATTTCCCAACATCCCTGCAAGCCGCAGTAACACATCACCGGCTCGGAAGAGACGGGGATATGACCGGCTTCCGGGTGCTTGCCGTCAAAGCTGCGCATCGGTTCGCCATTATCCAGCAGCGCTACGCCAATCCCGGTGCCTAATGTCACCATCAGCATGCGCTTGCTGCCCCGGCCTGCGCCTAAATGGTATTCCCCAAGTGCTGCCACGACGGCATCGTTATCGATAGCCACCGGGACTGCCAGTAATTCGCGTAATTGCGCGACCAACGGGTAGTAAGAAAAGCAGGCCAGCGTATCGTTGTTCTCAATAATTTCGGTCTGGTTGTTCACCGGGCCGCTGGCACCGATGCCTAAACTTCCCAGCGAATAGCCGGTAGGTAACAGGCGGCAAATCTTGTCGACCAACGCCTTGGCCCGCAGCGTCTGTGGCAGCGTGGCGAACCAGGCCGTAGCCACGGTTTCTGACACCACTTCCTGGTCACCGTCCAGCAACACAATGCGTGTTCCGGTGCCACCCATGTCGATACCTGCGCGGAGAGGAAGTGTGTAAGTTGTCATATTTTTTCCGTTATCTTTTTGCCGTAGAGGAATTCACCAGGCACCATACCATTGCCGCGGGCAAGCGTAACGGTAAGATGCTGAACCCAGAGCATAGCGCAGAGTAAACGGGTTAACGTGGAGTTTGCAGGCGTCTCCCAACGCTGACTGTTGGCATAGGCCACTGGCCCAACGGTGACCACTTCAGTCCCGTTCTTCTGCAAATCCGTGGCCAGCGTTTGCAACGTGACATCGTTACCTTCGCCAAACAACAGAGCCAGCATGCCTTCCCCCGAGGTTTCCATCGGGCCATGTCGGAACTCGCCGCCAATAAAACCTTCTGCACTGACTTTTGATGCTTCTTTGGTAATCAACGCCCCGGTTAAGGCTGTAGCGGCGTCGGCTCCCGTTCCTACCAGCGCCACACGAGGTTTAGCATGGCGGAATAAACGGTCGGTCAACTTCTGTACCGGATCGCGTTGTGCAATGATCTCGGCCACTTTCGGCAGCACGGCGTGGACTTCTTCCAGCAACGGCAGCTCATCCTGATCTGTCAGGGCGTAAAGCGTCCGATAACTGGCCACTAGCGTATTCAGGTAGCTTTTGGCACTGACAGTGGCTTCATCGCCACTTTTCAGTTCAACAAGGATATCCGCCTTTTTTGCCAACAGGCTGGTTACATCATTGGTGACGCCAATCAGCGTTTTTGGTTTCGGCACGGACTCCAGCACCGCCACCACTTCGCCACTCATTCCGGATTGTGACGTTATCCATAATAAGGTCCCTGGTGTGACCATTTTTGGCATATCAAGTAAGCGACCTGCATCCATTCTCCAGACCGGTAAGCCTTTGGCGATCAGCTCTCTTTCGATCGGGATCAGGGCATAATCTGAGGATCCCATCCCGGCCAGCACGATGCGATCGTACTGATTTAGATCCAGTGAATTCAGCGTGCCCGGCAGGGCATAGTTGAGCTGGTCGCTAAGCGCGCTGACCTGCTGCTCTAACTCTTTTTCGTAGTCGCTGAGGCACTGTTCCGGCATGAGTCTTTTTCTCTTAAAGGTAAATATTCCTGATGTGTTTAACAATATATGCACGAATTCGTGCAGTCAAGTGTGCAATGTGTGCAATTTGATCATTTTTACTGCGAAATAAGCCCGCCCAAGGTGACAACCTGCACGTTATACGCCAGTATATGCATGATAACGTGCAATTACAGACTAAGGGAGTAACGGATGACAGCGGCACAGCGCAGAGCGCAAATAGTAGAAATGATTGCTGAACGGGGCTATCTGAATGCTGGAGAACTTTCAGACATCTTTGGCGTGGACAGTTCAACGATCCGCCGCGATCTCTCTTTGCTGGAGAAAACCGGCAAGGTGATGCGCACCCACGGCGGTCTGTTGCCGGTTGAAGCGGAAAGCAATAATGATACGCCGTTCAATGAGCGACTGACGATGAATGCTGCGGCCAAAACGGCCATTGCTCGCTACGCTGCCAGCCTGGTGAAAGACGGACAATCATTGATTCTGGATAACGGCTCCACGGTTTATGCGCTGGCCCTGGCGCTAAAGGATAAAAAGAACCTGACGGTAGTGACCAACGACATTTACACCGCTATGGCACTGGGAAATCATCCGGGCATTACGGTGCACGTTGCCGGAGGTTTGATGCTGGACCAGGTTTATACCTTAGTGGGGCAGGAAACGGTCGACAAGATCAACAGCATCCACGTGGACTGGGCGTTTCTTGGCTCGGAAGGCGTTCATTTCGACAGTGGCATCACCAATATCAACACCGTAGAAATTCCGGTGAAGCAGGCGATGATCAAATCTGCAGAGAAAACGGTGGTGCTGGTCGACAGCTCCAAAATCGGTTATCGCGCATTAGCTCATGTCTGCCCGTTGAACGATATCAGCCAGATCGTCACCGAAAATTCCCCCACGCTGAAACAGCGCGCTAAGTATGGTTCGCGGCTGATTGTGGTAGAGCCCCAGGCCTAAAAGGCATTTACTGACGCAGAGGCTGATGAAAATGCACTAAAATCAGTTCTTTTAGCCGGGAAAGTGAGCCTTTAATGCTGTATCGCCGCTTTGAGAAACTGATCGATATTTTCCAGGATGCGCCAGGCGCAACGCCGCCAAACAGCGTCT
>NZ_JBAVTT010000091.1:0-6254 GCF_049696395.1 Erwinia sp. | reverse complement strand
TACGGGTACCGGTAATCTTTCCAGTAGATGGGTCAACAGGAATTGAAACTCCGTGGGAGAATCCGATCACCTCAATACTCCCTTCGCGTTTCATCACATCAACGCTGCCTTGAATTGGCGCGCCGCTGTCATCTTTTAACCAGAGATATGCGGGAATGGGCATTTTTAAACATCCTTTTATGTAGTTAACTCCTAAAACCTTAGTCATTATAAGGACTAATGAATAAATAAAAAGCCTGCCCTAACGATTTGCAGTGATCATCATCGTAAATGAGCGAATCAGCCTACCGGCAACAGTTGTAAGCCTATAGTTTGCACTTAATTGGTTGTAAGTATGGGCGAGGGGAGATATTGCAATAATCAGGGGGAAATGTGCCAGTATGGCCAGTCTGATGAGGGCAGATTTTGAGCGTCTATTTTGTGCTGGCTATAAGAATCACCGCCGGGCGGCGGTGCATGATGAAATGAGTTAGTAAGGCAGTTCGTTACTGGCCAGCGTGACCGGTGGTGGCCTCAAATGATCGACCGGGCCGGGGTCAGCTGGCTGGCGTATCTTGCTGGCCATCTGGTAACCTCATGCTTAAACGCATCTTCAGACATTGCCACCAGCTCGCCACGTTCTATGCGCTTTTGCAGCTCCAGTCCTGTCGCCTATTTAGGGTCGTCGTAATGCTCGATGCGGGCGAGTTTTCTGATCCGTTTATGCTCAGCGGCACGGCTGCGGCGATATAGGATTGCTTCGTGGTTTTTCGCTTGTACCAACGATGACGGGCGGCTTTCAGTGAAAGCGTCTCACCTGGCAATATAAAGATAATCTTAAAATAAAACCCTGTCCGCCAGCGGTAGCGGATTATCATTAAAAAAGCGCAGTCAAAGTTAAGATTACCTTCATTGATAACCCTGAATTGATACTGTAACGTCGTGAAAATAATAACGATAACAGAGAAAGAATATCATGAAATTTCGGGGTGATATCAACGGATTGCGCGCCTATGCAGTTATCCTGGTGCTGCTTTACCATTTTGGGTTTATGACCTTTAGCGGTGGGTTCATCGGCGTGGATGTGTTCTTTGTTATTTCGGGCTACCTGATGACGGGGATTATCTCCGCCAAATTGAATACCCAAACCTTCTCGTTATCAGGGTTTTACGCTGCTCGCTGTAAAAGAATTATTCCGCCTTTGCTGGTGATGTGCGTCTTATTACTGCTCACCGGTTACTTCGTGATCCCGCCGGAAGAATATGCCACCTTAGCCAAACATGTCGCGGCCAGTTTGACCTTTATTTCTAACGTGGTCTATTTCAAAGAGTCAGGCTATTTTGAAGCGGGAGCTATCTATAAATGGCTGCTGCACACCTGGTCCCTGTCAGTTGAATGGCAATTCTATCTTATCTTGCCCATTGTCTTAATGGTCATTGCAAAGTTCTTTCGCAGAAAATACGCCCTGGCACTGTCGCTATTTAGCGTTATCTCGCTACTGCTTGCGGTGTATCTTTCGAAAAACCATGGCAGCCTGGCCTATTTTATGTTGCCGACGCGCGCCTGGGAGATGATGGCCGGTGGGCTGGTTTATTACGCTTCGCAAGGCAAGCAGAGCGGCAATCAACTGATCCCAACGCTGGGTCTGGCCGTATTAATTGCCACTGCGATGTGGGTGAACGCCGAAACGGCCTGGCCCGGGCTTGCAACGCTTATCCCGGTAGTCGCCACCTGCATGATTATCTACTCCGGCGGGGATAAAAATCTGCTGTTGAATAATGGCATGGTGCAGAAAGTCGGCAGCTGGTCCTACTCAATCTATCTTTATCACTGGCCGTTATTGGTGATGTGGAACCTGGCCGGTTTCGGTATGAGCCTGCTGGATAAAGTCGGGCTGCTGGGGCTGTCGTTGTTGTGTGGCTGGGCTTCGTGGCAGTTTATTGAGCGTAATTCCGCCAAGATCCTCAGCCAGACGCCACGCGTGCTGGCGAGTTCGGCTGTGGTTATCTGCTTAAGTGTGGCGGTGTTAATGATGAATGGGCTGCAATACCGGGCGCCAGCACTGGTGAAAACCATCGATGACTACTCAAAGGATAAATTTGCCCAGGCTCGCGGCTGCTTTGTCCTTGATGGCGCGAAATCCCCGCAATGTGTCTTTGGCAATAAAGCCAGTGATGTGGATTTAGTGGTGATTGGCGACAGCCATGCCAACGCGTTGCTGTCTTCAGTGGTCTCCAGCAGTAATGGTCAGGACGATTCCATCGTTTATATTGCGCAGTCCAGTTGCCCGACAATCCCGGATATTACCCGTAAGTCCCGCCCGAGCTGTGGGTTGTTTGTGCAGAACGCGCTTAAAGATATCAATACCAAATACCCCCATGCTTCGATTCTGGTCATTAACCGTATTTCACTTTATCTGCATGGTGAGAATAATACGGTGACGTATTCGCCTGAATTCAGTTTCAAAGGCAACGACAGTTCCTTGTCGGCCTATCAGAACCACTTCAGTGCTGCAGTGAAAGAGCTATCAGCGGTAGGGCGCAAAGTCTTTATCATGACACCCGTGCCGGAGTTTGATTTCGATGTCATTTCGAAATTAAGCCGTAACGCGATGGTTGGGAATTATGACAGCATTCAAATAACCCGCGCCGAGTATGAATCACGTAATAAAGATGCGTTGGCAATGCTGAATAACATTGAGCTGAATAACAATAACGTCACGCTATTAGATGCGGCACAGGCGCTGTGCGATCAAAAATATTGTTATGGTTCGAAAGAGGGCTTGCCGCTGTATCGTGACAGTAACCATTTGTCCGAATTTGGTAATAAAGCGCTGACACCGGTATTCGCCAGTATGTGGCAAGCGATTAAAGCCACGCGAGCCGCGAGGAGTGTTGCTCCTGTTTCGAGCGAGGTAAAAGGTCTGGCGTATAAATCCACTCTTTAACCCGCTTGATGAACGGGGAGCGGCTGAACGGGCTCAGGCTTATCTGCAATGAAAAATGCCGGCCACTTTGGGTGACCGGCATTTTTTATGTCTGAGTTTTACGGCAAAGTCACGACTTAAGCAGCAACGATCTGCTTCAGCACATCTTTCGCATCGTTAGCCGCTTTGGTAGCCACTTCCGGACCGTAAGCGATGCCTTCAGCGAAGACGAACTCCACGTCTGACATGCCCAGGAAACCAAGGAACAGTTTCAGGTAAGGCGTCAGCAGGTCGCTTGGGGTATCTTTATGGATGCCGCCACGGCTGGAGATCACCACGACTTTCTTACCGGTGATCAGGCCTTCAGGGCCGTTTTCGCTGTAACGGAAGGTCACGCCAGCACGGGCAACCAGGTCAAAATAGTTTTTCAACTGAGTAGGGATGTTGAAATTGTACATCGGTGCCGCAATAACAATGGTGTCGTGAGCCTGAATTTCAGCAATCAGTTCGTTGGACAGGTCCAGAGCTTCCTGCTGACGTGGCGTCAGTGTGGCATCAGAAGGACGCAGTGCGCCAACCAGTTCGCCATCCAGCACCGGGATTGGGTTCGCAGCCAGGTCACGTACGGTGATTTCATCGCTACCGTGAGCGGCTTTCCACTCTTCAATAAAGTGATCGGCCAGCTGATTTGACTGAGAATAACCGGCAAGAATACTGGATTTCAGAACTAAAACTTTGCTCATGATAATTTCCTGTGTGATACGTGAAAGGGCTTCCACTCAATGATTTACACTCTAGGGGGAAAGCTCCCTCAGTGATAGTGCAATATTCTGAGCTCAATGTTCGAATTTACTGAACAAGGTTAACTGCACGGAGTCATGGCTAAGTGGTTGTCTGTGCTACACTACGCAAAATTTTATTCCTTCGAATCATCTGTTGTTTGCCGGAATGACGGCAATTAGCGAGTTTATTACCTTATGTCGACCACACCTCACTCTCCCCTGACTGCGCTCTTCCCACGCCTGGACTCGCTGATGCTGCGCGATCGCCAGCGTCTGCTGAAGCGCCTGCACGGGGCTAAAAAAGTCAGCAAACCGGCAGCCATGCAGGCGATTGCTGACGAGCTGGCCGCGGAAATTACCGTGGCCGAGCAGCGTGTCGCTACCCGCCGGGCCGCGACGCCGACCCTCCGTTACCCGGAAAACCTGCCGGTCAGTCAGAAGAAGCAGGACATTGCCGACGCCATCCGTGATAACCAGGTGGTGATTGTTGCGGGTGAAACTGGCTCAGGGAAAACCACTCAGCTGCCGAAGATTTGTCTGGAGCTGGGCAGGGGGATTACCGGACTGATTGGGCACACGCAGCCAAGGCGTCTTGCTGCCCGCACCGTTGCCGATCGCATCGCCGACGAGCTGGAAACCAGCCTGGGCGGCTGCATTGGCTACAAGGTCCGTTTTAACGATCAGGTCAGTGAGACCACCCAGGTCAAGCTGATGACTGATGGCATCCTGTTGGCGGAGATCCAGACGGATCGCCTGTTGATGCAATACGACACCATCATTATTGATGAAGCACATGAGCGCAGTCTGAACATCGACTTCTTGCTGGGCTACCTGCGTGAATTGCTGCCGCGTCGCCCGGATTTAAAAGTGATCATCACTTCTGCAACCATCGATCCGCAGCGCTTCTCCAAACATTTTCATAATGCGCCGGTAATCGAAGTGTCGGGCCGGACCTATCCTGTTGAGGTTCGCTATCGTCCGGTAGTGGAAGACGCTGACGACACTGACCGCGATCAACTGCAGGCCATCTTTGATGCCGTAGATGAGTTGGGGCAGGAAAGCCGCGGCGATATCCTGATCTTTATGAGTGGCGAGCGGGAAATTCGTGATACCGCGGATGCGTTAAACCGCCGCGATCTGCCCCATACGGAGGTTCTGCCGCTGTATGCCCGCCTGTCGAATGCCGAGCAGAACCGCGTGTTCCAGTCGCACACAGGACGCCGTATTGTGCTGGCAACGAACGTGGCCGAAACCTCGCTGACCGTTCCGGGCATTAAATACGTTATCGATCCGGGTACAGCACGCATCAGCCGCTACAGCTTCCGTACTAAGGTCCAGCGTCTGCCTATTGAGCCGGTTTCTCAGGCCTCGGCGAATCAGCGTAAAGGGCGTTGCGGTCGTGTCTCTGAAGGGATCTGTATCCGCCTGTATTCAGAAGACGATTTCATCAACCGCCCGGAGTTTACCGATCCGGAAATTCTGCGCACCAACCTGGCGTCAGTCATTCTGCAAATGACGGCGTTGGGGCTTGGCGATATCGCTGCCTTCCCCTTTGTGGAAGCGCCGGATAAGCGCAATATTCAGGATGGCGTTAAATTGCTTGAAGAGCTGGGAGCGATCACTCAGAGCGAAAATCAGCATTATAAATTAACGACATCGGGGCGTTCGCTGGCGCAGCTGCCGGTCGATCCACGTCTGGCAAAAATGGTGCTGGAAGCGCAGCGCTATGCCTGTACGCGCGAGATTATGATCATCACCTCCGCACTGTCTATCCAGGACCCGCGTGAGCGTCCCGCAGACAAGCAGCAGGCGTCTGATGAAAAACACCGCCGCTTTGCCGACAAAGAATCTGACTTCCTGTCCTATGTGAACCTGTGGGATTACCTGCAGGAGCAGCAGAAGGCGCTGTCTTCCAGCCAGTTCCGCCGGTTATGTAAGATGGAATACCTTAACTATCTGCGCGTGCGTGAGTGGCAGGACATTTATACTCAGCTACGCCAGGTGGTACGTGAACAGGGCATTCCACTGAACAGCGAACCCGCAGATTTCCGTGGTGTGCATACCGCGCTGCTCACCGGTTTGCTGTCGCACATCGGCCAGAAAGATGCCGACAAGCAGGAATATACCGGTGCGCGCAACGCCCGTTTCTCCATTTTCCCTGGCTCTGGTCTCTTCAGGAAGCCACCAAAATGGACCATCGTGGCGGAGTTGGTGGAAACCAGCCGACTATGGGGACGAATTGCTGCCCGGGTCGATCCGGAATGGATTGAGCCAGTCGCGCAGCATCTGATCAAACGCAGCTACAGCGAACCGCACTGGGAGAAAGCCCAGGGCGCGGTGATGGCCAGTGAAAAAGTCACGCTTTATGGTCTGCCGATTGTTGCGGCACGAAAGGTGAACTACAGCCAGATCGATCCTGTGTTGTCCCGTGAACTGTTTATCCGCAATGCACTGGTTGAGGGTGAGTGGCAGACGCGTCATGCGTTCTTTAAAGCCAACCTCAAGCTGCGCGAAGAAGTGGAAGAGCTGGAACACAAATCCCG
Source organism: Erwinia sp. (assembly GCF_049696395.1). GTDB lineage: Bacteria > Pseudomonadota > Gammaproteobacteria > Enterobacterales > Enterobacteriaceae > Erwinia. The sequence goes on along the minus strand of NZ_JBAVTT010000091.1, from coordinate 24 downwards.
CCGCCGCGACATTCTGGTAGATGA
>NZ_JBAVTT010000090.1:0-5531 GCF_049696395.1 Erwinia sp. | reverse complement strand
TCCTCTCCGTGTTCCTGGTCTCCTTTGCTAACTTCTCGTCTATCGGGATTGTGGCTGGAGCGATTAAAGGCCTGCACGAAGAGCAAGGTAACGTGGTTTCCCGCTTCGGCCTGAAACTGCTGTACGGTTCAACGTTGGTGAGCGTACTGTCTGCTTCCATCGCAGGATTAGTGCTGGCCTGGTAACAAGCCGGAACGACGAAAAGGCGAACCTGTAATGGGTTCGCCTTTTTTTTTTGCGTGCCAATATGACAGCCTTATGGCTGGCGCAACTGGGCTGGAATGTTTCCGTGCTTGATGGGCTGACTCAACAAGATTTTAGCGACCAAGGCAGTTGGGTGGCGAAAGTCCCTTCACTGCCACAGCAGGAAGAGATTTCTCCAGCAGAACTGGCAGACTGGCTGAACAGCGCCGTAACGCAGGTGCTGGACTTCACCGCCAGCGCTAACTATGTTGCCAGCCATATTCCGGGCGCTGCCTGGCTGCAGCGCAGTCTGCTGACAGAAAAAGGCCACACGGCACTGCCAGCAGCAGAACGTTATGTAGTGACCTGTGGCAGCAGTCTACTGGCGCGCTATGCCGTAGCTGAGTTAGAGCAGCTCAGTGGCAAACCTGTCAGCGTGCTTAAGAGCGGCAATGCAGCGTGAAAAGCGGCAGGGTTGCCAGTGGCGCAAGGTGAAGAGGTGTTATTACAGCCGGGAACCGATCGCTAGCGTCGCCCTTATGAGGGCACGGATAATTCTGCCGAAGCGATGCAGGCGTATTTAGACTGGGAGTTTGGATTGATTGCGCAGTTGGAACGCGATGGAACCCACGGATTTAAAGTGCTTGAGCGTCAAAAGTAACCGTAAACGTCGCTTTTTTAGCGTAAATTTTCACATTAATAATACATTACTTTAAAATTAAAATAACTAATAAGACAAAATAACGCCACCAGTAATAACTGGCGTTATTCTGTCGACTTTTTTGTGGTTTAGTTCACATCTTTGAAACCCTCATTATCATACATTATGAAAAAGGAGTTTTGATGATGTTCACAGGACGAACGCTATCCCTCTCATCATTATTATCATTCTCATCCCTTTGCTCTATCGAACAATTAATAACGGCGTTTCTAAAATTTTCGCGTTCTAGATGGGGCTTAATGATTTTATCGCGCAAGCGATGCCGGGGGATATTATATAAATAAGTTCTTGCGGGAGAGAATTCAGCGAGTTTTTTCGAAGACGTAGGGCTACCTTGCTTTGCAACAGCTGCCAACAGGCTCTATACGGCCTGCGGTTTATGGGAAAAAACCAGAAAGCATAAACGTGCATTGCTGTGCAGGCCAGGAGGTCATTTTAATTTTTCAAGCTGATATTTTACCTACAATTCAGTTTAACGAGGAGGTGATTACAATAAAAATTCGAAAATGCAAATAACAATCTAACTAAAAACAAGGAAAGTGTAGATGAGAGAATTAAACGAGAATGAGTTAAGTAACCTGTCTGGCGGTAGAGGCCATAATGGTTTTAAATTAGTACAAAGTTTTATTAACTTTTTTTTCAATATAGGCTTTTCACAGGGATGTTTTAAACCTACCCCACCTCCCTGTGTTTTACCTCCAACCTGTACTTTTCCTTCAGGCGATCCCCAGCCCGGCTTCAGGCTATGGCGTGAATAAGCACTAAGGCTTATTGATTGATCGTTGCAAGGTTAAGTCGCTGCTTAATTAAATAGCGAATAGCACACTGACATAGCCGCTTTTTAGCACAAAAGGTGGCTATCATTTTATGTCTGTGGATGATTTTTACTGTAAAGAGAGGAAACAACGAGCAGAAAGGAATTGATTGGTGGAGATAAGCGGGATCGAACCGCTGACCTCTTGCATGCCATGCAAGCGCTCTCCCAGCTGAGCTATACCCCCAAGCCGGATAACCTCGTCAGACAACCTGAGTCGTCTCAACGGCGGGGATGATATGAAACGGGGGTGATGGTGTCAACGGCAAATTGCCAAACTGTGGTTGATCGCTGAAAAAGCCGCCAACCGCACTGAATAACCTCTTGTTGAGGCGGCATTTAGACAGAGGGAATCGCCTTTATCAGCCCCGTTACGGCCAGAAAATAGGGCAGAGAGCGCAATTTCACTGCGATATTTCTGCCTTCACCCTTTCTGCAGGTCAATCATGTAAACAGCGAGTTAATTAGCGGTCTAATTGATCTTGTTTTTGTTAATTTCTCGTGCAAAACTGCCCGCGCTTTCGAAGGCCGGAGCCCTCTCAGCGCTGGATGCGCGCGTTTTCTCACGCGACGGAACCGGCCATTTCTTCCTTAACTACACCAGAATCAGAGTTCTTATGTCCTTGCATTCACCTAAAGAAATCGCAGCGGTTGCTATTCAATCCGGCGTGGCGAAAAGCCATTCGTCTGTTTCCACTTTACTGATCCTCGGCTTTTTGGCCGGTGCCTTTATTGCACTGGGCTTCCTGCTGGATATCCATGTGATCAACTCATTGCCCGCTGACTGGGGCTCATTCGGTGGCCTGCTTGGTGCCGCCGTGTTCCCTGTAGGCATTATATTGACTGTGCTGGCCGGTGGCGAACTGCTGACCGGTAACATGATGACCATGCCAATCGCCTGGTTCGCCCGTCAGATTAGTGCTTACAGCGTTTTGCGTAACTGGTTCTGGGTCACTCTCGCTAACTTTATTGGCAGCATCGCTGTTGCCTGGTTCTTTGGTCACCTGCTGGGCATGACCGAAGGCGATTACCTTAAAAAGACCGTCGCCATTGCTACCGCTAAAGTGAACGCGGATTTCACCCACTCCTTTATTTCTGGTGTTGGCTGTAACTGGCTGGTGTGTCTGGCCACCTGGCTGGCTTTTGCCAGTAAAGATGTCGTCGGCAAAATATTTGGTATGTGGTTCCCGGTAATGGCCTTTGTGGCTATCGGCTTCCAGCACGTGGTGGCGAATATGTTCATTATTCCTGCCGCCATATTTGCCGGTCAGTTAAATTGGGTGGATTACCTGCCTAACTTTGCTGCCGTATTCCTTGGTAATACCGTTGGCGGCGCAGTGTTCGTGGGTCTGGCTTATTATATGGCCTACCGCCCACAGCCGGAGTCCGCTAAGGCCTGAGGTTAATGCCCTCTTCCCTCTGCCTTCAGGCAGAGGGAGTTTCCTCTGTTTCAATTCCCCGTTGGCCCCCTTCCCAGCGTTTGCTGTTAGTTGTCCAAGCAACGAAATCCTGTAATATGTTCGTGTTATCTAACGTCGCAAACAGGAATTGCACTATGAAAAAGGAATGGTTAACACCAGAAGAGCTGGCCAGAGAAACTGGTTTCAGTCGTCAGACAATCAATAAATGGGTCAAAAAAGAACAATGGGCGACCAAGCCGAAGCCCGGAGTACAGGGAGGCAAAGCGCGGATGATCCATATTGATGAACGTGTCAGATCCTACTTAAAATCCACGCGCCATGCGTCGGAACCCTCTGCTACTTACCGTGTCGCCCCCAACTCCCTTTCCTCTCTACTGATGACCTCATTGCAGCAAATGAACGCCATTGAACAGGAAAAGCTTTACGCGTTGCTGTTACGTGAAGGTGTGCAAGGCTTACTTAGCCGCCTGGATATCAGCGACCGTGAGGCATAAAAAAACCGGCCAGTTGGCCGGTTTTTTATTTGCAGACTTCTGCTGAGATTACTGCTGAGCTTCACGCTCTGCAATAAAGCCTAAAGCCTGGTTAATACGCGCTACAGAGCGGGTTTTGCCGATGGCATGAACAGTGACGTCCAGCGCAGGAGACTGACCAGCGCCAGTCACCGCCACACGCAGTGGCATACCGACTTTACCCATCCCCACTTCCAGCTCATCTGCCGTCGCCTGAATCGCTTGATGCACATTTTCAGCTGTCCAGTCGGTCAGTGCGGCAAGTTTGTCGCGAACGACTTCCAGAGGCTGGCGGGCGACCGGGCGAAGGTGTTTTTTCGCCGCGTCAGCGTCAAACTCAGCAAAGTCTTCATAGAAGTAGCGGCATGAAGCAGCCATCTCTTTCAGCGTTTTGCAGCGTTCACCCAGCAGTTTGACCAGCTGAGCAAGCTCAGGGCCGGTACGGGTATCAATATTTTCCTGCTCAATATGCCACTGCAGGTGCGTAGCCACGTATTCAGGCGCCAGCGTATTGATGTAATGGTGGTTCAGCCACTGCAGCTTCTCGGTATTGAAAGCGCTGGCAGATTTGCTTACCGCTTCCAGATCGAACAGCTCTTTCATCTCAGCAAGGGTAAAGATTTCCTGATCGCCATGCGACCACCCCAGACGCACCAGGTAGTTCAGCAACGCTTCTGGCAGGTAGCCATCATCGCGGTACTGCATCACGCCAACGGCACCGTGACGTTTAGACAGTTTTTTGCCGTCATCACCCAGGATCATGGAGACGTGCGCATACACTGGCACCTGCGCGCCAATCGCTTTCAGGATGTTGATCTGACGAGGGGTGTTGTTGATATGGTCTTCGCCACGGATCACATGGGTGATTTCCATGTCCCAGTCATCAATCACTACGCAGAAGTTATACGTTGGTGCACCGTCCGTACGACGGATGATCAGATCGTCCAGCTCCTGATTGCTGAACTCGATTGGGCCACGGATCTGGTCGTCAAAGATGACCGATCCTTCCTGCGGGTTACGGAAGCGAACGACGCAAGGCTCGTCATCCGCATGATGTTCATGGCTGTCGCGGCAGTGGCCGTCATAACGTGGCTTTTCATGATTAGCCATCTGCGTTTCGCGCAGTTCGTCCAGACGCTCTCTTGAGCAATAGCATTTATAGGCTGTTCCGGCATCGACCATCTGATCAATCACCGCGTTGTAGCGGTCGAAACGTTTGGTCTGGTAATACGGGCCCTCGTCCCAGTCGAGGTTCAGCCAGTTCATGCCATCCATAATCGCGTCGATAGCCTGCTGGGTGGAGCGTTCCAGATCGGTATCTTCTATACGCAGCACAAACTCACCGTCCTGGTGACGGGCAAACAACCAGGAGTAAAGCGCGGTACGAGCGCCGCCAACGTGCAGGTAGCCGGTTGGGCTTGGTGCGAAGCGGGTTTTGATTTTCATTAACAGCTGCCTTATTACGCTATCAGAGTCGGCCATTGCCGGAGGAGGTCTGATAAAGACCAACACAAAGTGGGCAACATTCTACCATCTGAAAGGGAATCCTCAACGGCATTCCCCTTGTTGTTGGGGGCCTTTGCCGGAAAAGCCAGCAGCAGACCCCATTTTTTGGATAAAACCCCAACATCTTGATTAAATTTAAGACGAACGAACATTTTCGTTTTAAAAACCGTTGACTCATTTGCGGCGATCCCTATAATGCGACTCCACACAGCGGGGGTGATTAGCTCAGTTGGTAGAGCATCTCCTTTACACGGAGGGGGTCGGCGGTTCGAGCCCGTCATCACCCACCACTTCGGGTCGTTAGCTCAGTTGGTAGAGCAGTTGACTTTTAATCAATTGGTCGCAGGTTCGAATCCTGCACGACCCACCAATGT
>NZ_JBAVTT010000089.1:0-6691 GCF_049696395.1 Erwinia sp. | reverse complement strand
TCTTCCAGACGGTTGAGATCCTGAACAGCAGCGCGAACACCAGCGTGGGCACCACGATTTTTGCCAACGGATTAACGGCTTTACTGATCGGTTTTACCGCCCTGTCTATCAGCTTCCGCACTAACCGTGTTCGTCGCAGAATGCTGCTGGAAGGGCAGCAGCCTGAAGCCAAATCGACGCTGGTCGGGCTGATCCAGATGGCCATTACTCTGTTCGGTATCTCGATCATGGTGACGCTGGTGATTGGTTACGTGACCCTTGCGCGCTTCCTGAGCTATGAACTGATCTGGATGGGCATCGTCTTTGGCTCGTTCTATATCCTCAGCCAGCTGGTGGTGGATGGCTGTGAAAGCCTGTTCTCCACCAACAACGCGTCCGGCAAAAGCATCCAGCGGTCCCTTAACATTGATGAGCGGCATCTGGCGCAGGTGGCTGCGCTGTTGGCCGGGCTGGGTAAAACCGTGCTGGTGCTCTCTGCGGCAATGGCGCTGTTAAACGGCACTTTCGGCAGCTCAACGCCGATTGAACTGGTGCAGAAGGCGATAGAATTCTGGGGCGGAAAGGGCCTGGAAACGCTGAACATTGTTCCAGCTCATGTACTGAATGCGCTGATCACCTTAGTGGTGGGTATTTATGTGCTGCGCTCGGTTAAGCGCTGGCTGGACAATGACTTCCTGCCGAAGACCACGATGGACGTGGGCATGCGCGTCTCGCTGATTACCCTGTTCAGCAACCTCGGATATGTGCTGGTGTTCCTGCTGGCGCTGTCGATTATGGGGCTGCAATGGAACAAGCTGGCCTGGATTGTCAGTGCCTTGTCGGTAGGTATCGGTTTTGGCTTGCAGGAGATTGTAAAAAACTTTATCTCTGGCCTGATCCTGTTGACGGAACGCCCGGTTAAAGTGGGCGATTTGGTCAGTATCAGCGGTATCGAAGGGGATATTCGTCGCATCAATGTGCGTGCTACTGAGATCCAGTTGGGTGATAAATCTACGGTGATTGTGCCCAACTCTCAGCTGATCTCTCAGAACGTGCGTAACGCCACCATGGGAAATGCGCAGGGTGTGGCGACCATCACGCTGACGTTCCCTCTGGACATCAATCCTGAGCAAGTGCGCGATCTGTTGCTGGAAGTCTATAACGATAACGAACGCATTCTGGAAACCCCTGAACCGTCCGTCTCGTTCAAAGATCTGACGCCTGCCGGTATCGTCCTGTCAGTTACAGGTAACGTTGCCAGCCCGCGTCAGGTTTCAGGGGCGAAGAGCGACCTGCTGTTCGATATCCTGACCCGACTGCGTAAAGAGGGCGTGGTGTTGTCCACGCCGCAAACCATGATTGTCGAACAGCGTAACGGCGCGCTGGTGGTTAAGGATCCTGCTGAGGGATAACCTCTTCCGGTGCGCCGCTGTGAGTAGCAGATGGCGCACCGCATCCACACTCTCCCCAGTGTTTCGCTTTGGTCGTTTTACCAATCCCAGGATTAAAACTGTTGGTCGGATCCAGCTGCTGATAAAACGCCTTCAGCTGCGGTTTGGCGGCATACAGATGCCCAACGTTATGCTCAGCCGGATATTCCGCACCACGGTCCGCCAGCATCGCCAGCATCTTCTCTTTCAGTGCATGCGCATCCACCCCTTTTTTCACAATGTAATCCTGATGGAAGACATGGCAGAAGAAATGGCCGTAATAGAGGCGGTGCACCAGCGAATCATCAAATTCTGCCGGCAAACGTTCAAACCAGTCACGATCGTTACGGCGCAGCGCGATATCCAGCGCCAGAATATCCTCCACCTGATCATGATGAACCGCGTGATAGCGCACGGCAGCACCCGCGGCGGCAAAACGGTGCAGGAAGGCTTTGCTGCCTTCTTCCGGCGTACATTCAAAGAACTCGCCGTCAGCCTTAGCGAAATAGGCTGTCAGATACTCACGCGCTTCAGCAATGCCCTCACCGGCCATTTTAATCATCAGATGATGTTCAAAACGATCGCGATATTCCTTCATCCGTTTGGGCAGATGCGAGGGTAAAGCCTTGCTGATTCTTTGCAGCAGTCGATCGCTGAAGTTCGGTTTCAGGAACGTAACGGGTTGCAACAGAGCGTCTGCGCGGCCTTTCAGCGTAAAGAACAGCGGCATTTTATCGGTGCCGAGCTTATCGATCATCACGAAGGTATCTTTGCCGTACACCTCTGCGATATCAAAAGCGTCGCGATGCATATACTCACCGGCAACCGGAAGATGGCTGAATTTTTGCAGCATATGGCGGCGAAGTTCATCCAGCACATCGGGATTGTTGGTGCCCAGGTAAAAGACCTGCTGCTCCTTTTCACTGACAAAGGTGTCTAGTCTCACGGCGAAGACCGCCAGTTTACCCGCACAGCCGGAGGCTTCGAATAATCTGCGGGCATCAGCATTGAAGCGGGAAGGGGTGTCAGCCTCGACTTCACGAACGCGGTCGGCATACTCATGGTCCGACGCCTGCCGCTGATCGTATTTCACCGCGCTCTGCTGCCAGGTTTCATCGTCCAGGCGGCTGAGGATCTGTTCCGGCGTGGTGCCTAAATCAATCCCTAAATGGTTGACCAGCGTCAGTTTTCCCTGAGCATCAATTTGCGCATAGAGCGCCATCTCACTGTAGGCTGGCCCGCGTTTAATCAGCGAGCCGCCTGAGTTATTACACACGCCACCGAGTACCGAAGCGCCAATACAGGAAGAGCCAATCACAGAATGAGGCTCACGCCCCAGCGGTTTGAGGACTTTTTCCAGTTGATACAGCGTACTGCCAGGAAAAGCCAACACCTGTTTACCCTGATCCAGTAACTGGATTTTATCCATCCGCAGCGTGCTGATAATCACGATATCGCGCGGGTAATCGTTGCCGTTCGGCGTTGAGCCTTCGGTCAGACCGGTATTCGCTGCCTGCATCAGGACAATGGCATCGGCTGCTACGCAGACTTGCAGGATGCGCCATTGTTCCAGCAGTGAACCGGGAAAAATCACCGCTAACGCCTCGCCCTGACCGGAGCGGAATCCGGTGCGATAGCGTGCTGTTTGTTGCGGGTCGGTAAGAAGATGAGTGCGGCCGACGATGCGGAGCAACTCGGCAACCAGTTTTTGGCTGCCGGTAGGGGAAGCGTTGTGCATATCCTTTGTCCTTTTATTTGTCACATCCTAACTTTAGCAGCTGCAGCCGACCCGACAGCAGGCGGAAGCGCTAAAAATCAGACCCCGATCGCGCCAGTACGTTGAACACTACCTGCTATCCTGAACTTATGGCACACTGCGCATCTTGTGACTTTGTCGCGCAGACTCTTTTTGCCCCGCAGTTATTTGAGAGAAACCAACCTGATGAAATGGATTTGCTCTGTCAGCCTCGCTGCCGCTTTAACCTTGCAGCCGGCTTTTGCTGAAGACCTGTTTGGCCCACATCCGCTAACCCCTGAAGCCCGTGATGCGTTTGTGACGAATTTGCTGACTAAAATGACCCTTGATGAAAAAATAGGGCAATTGAGATTGATCACCGTCGGGCCGGATAACCCGAAAGAAGCTATCCGCGAGATGATTAAGCATGAGCAGGTTGGGGCGATCTTCAATACCGTTACGCGTGACAATATCCGCGTGATGCAGGATCAGGTGATGCAACTCAGCCGCCTGAAAATCCCGCTGTTTTTTGCCTATGACGTGGTGCACGGTCAGCGTACCGTGTTCCCTATCCCTCTGGGCCTGGCCGCCACCTGGGATCTGGATGCCGTGGCTAACGTCGGACGTATTTCTGCCTATGAAGCGGCGGACGATGGTCTGAATATGACCTGGGCGCCGATGGTGGATGTCACGCGCGAACCGCGCTGGGGCAGAGTCTCTGAGGGCTTTGGCGAAGATACCTACCTGACTTCAGCCATGGGCCGCACGATGGTGGAGTCGATGCAGGGGAAAAGCCCGGCGGATCGCTATTCAGTCATGACCAGCGTGAAGCATTTCGCAGCCTATGGCGCAGTGGAAGGCGGGCGTGATTACAACACCGTAGACATGAGCCCACAGCGTCTGGCACAGGATTATCTGCCGCCTTACAAAGCGGCACTGGATGCCGGAAGTGGCGGCGTGATGGTCGCGCTGAACTCCCTCAACGGCGTTCCTGCCACGGCAGACAGCTGGTTGCTGAAAGATCTGCTGCGCGATCAGTGGAAGTTTAAAGGCATCACAATCAGCGACCACGGCGCGATTAAAGAGCTGATCAAACACGGTGTCGCCAGCGATCCTCAGGATGCGGTGCGCATTGCGATTCAGTCCGGCGTTAACATGAGCATGAGCGACGAGTATTACAGCAAATATCTGCCGGGACTGGTCAAAACCGGTGCAGTCAGCGAGAAAGAGATCGACGACGCCACTCGCCACGTCCTCAACGTAAAATATGATATGGGCCTGTTTAACGACCCCTACAGCCATCTGGGCCCGAAAGAGAGCGACCCGGTTGATACCAACGCGGAAAGTCGTCTCCACCGCGCCGAAGCGCGAGATGTGGCACGCAAAAGCATTGTGCTGTTGAAAAACCGTCTGGACACGTTGCCGCTGAAGAAATCCGGTACCGTGGCGTTGATTGGGCCACTGGCCGACAGCCAGCGTGACATCATGGGAAGCTGGTCAGCAGCGGGCAAGGCCAATCAGTCTGTCACCGTCTTGCAGGGGGTGAAAAATGCCCTGGGCGATAAGGCCAGGGTTCTGTATGCCAGAGGCGCCAACATTACGGATAACAAAGCGATTCAGGACTTCCTCAATCAGTATGAGAAAGGCTCGGTGATCGTTGACCAGCGCACGCCAAAACAGATGCTGGATGAAGCTGTAGCCACAGCGAAAAAAGCCGACGTGATTGTGGCGGTGGTGGGCGAGTCCCAGGGCATGGCGCATGAAGCCTCCAGCCGCAGTGATATCACTATTCCACCCAGCCAGCTGACGCTGATTGATGCGCTGAAGGCAACCGGCAAACCGCTGGTATTGGTGATGATGAATGGCCGCCCGCTGGCCATGGTCAAAGAGAATATGCAGGCTGATGCGTTACTGGAAACCTGGTTTAGCGGCACCGAAGGCGGTAATGCCATTGCCGATGTGCTGTTTGGTGACTATAACCCGTCAGGCAAACTGCCGATGTCCTTCCCGCGTTCAGTGGGGCAGATCCCGATTTATTACAATCACCTGAACACGGGTCGTCCGTATGACTTCACCAGACCAAACAAATACACTTCGCATTATTACGATGCGGCTAATGGTCCCTTGTTCCCGTTTGGTTATGGCCTGAGCTACACCCAGTTCAGCCTGTCGTCAGTGACAATGTCCTCTGCCACTATGCCCCGTAACGGCACGGTCAATGCCAGCGTGACGGTGACCAACACCGGCGATCGTGATGGTGCAACCGTGGTGCAGATGTACCTGCATGACGAGATGGCGAGTATCAGCCGTCCGGTGAAAGAGCTGAAGGGCTTTAAACGGATCATGCTGAAAGCGGGCGAGTCGCAGACGGTGACCTTCCCGATTGATGTCAACGCACTGAAGTTCTGGAACGCGAAGATGCAGCAGGTGGCTGAACCAGGTAAATTCAACGTGATGATCGGTCTGGATTCTGCCCGCACCACTGACGCAGAGTTTGACTACTTATAACGGACGATTGCCGTAAACTGGCCAGGCAGGCTGAAGGTTTTCATCCTGCCGGTGCCTCATTCTGAGGGACGAATTTATTCGTCCCTTTATTTATTCAACAGGTAATCAGCCCCATTATGCCTTCGTTTCGCGACAGAATTCAGCAACAGGTCTTTCGGTTAAATGGTCTGGCTATGAACGAGTTTGATCTCTCAAAACCAGAGGGCGATCCGGGCTTATACGGCCCTGACAGCGTTATCTGGCGGGTACATGGGGACTTTTCCTCGATGCTTTGCGGCGGGATATCGGCGCTGCTGATGCAGATGCTGCATCCGCTGGCGCTGGCTGGCGTGTGGGACCACTCCACTTTCCGTCAGGATATGATGGGAAGGCTGCGAAGGACCAGCCAGTTTATTGCTGTGACCACGTTTGGTAACACGCAGGATGCTCAAACGCTGATTGAACGGGTGAAGCGCATCCATTTGCAGGTGACCGGCGTTGATGCGCAGGGCACGGTGTATGCTGCCAGCGATCCCCGTTTACTCACCTGGGTTCATGTGGCAGAAACCAGCCGTTTTCTCGCCTCGCACGTGCGTTACAAAAATCCGCAGCTAAGCCTGGCAGAGCAGGATCGATACTATGCGGAAGCCGCGCTTGTAGCCGAAGCGCTGGGAGCGGAAGAGGTGCCAAAATCGGTGCAGGAGGTTGAGGCTTATCTGCTGGCAATGCAGCCACAGCTACGCTGCGACGAGCGAACCAGGGAAGTGCTGTCGATATTGATGAATGCCCCGGCCCCCAGCTGGCAGGCGCGACCGGCAATGAAAGCGATGATGATGGCTGGCATTGAACTGTTACCCGAATGGGCACAGCAGCAGTTCGGTTTCCGTTTTTCTCCGCTTCGCCGTCGTCTTATCCGTGTGCGCATCAATCTGCTGGCCAAAGCCCTGCGCTGGTCCATCCGCCGTGGAGCCTATCAGCGCGCTATGCAGCGTATGGGGAGAAGGGGTTAAGGTTTATCCCGCGCTCAATGGGATAAACCTCGGCCTCAGAACTCGCGTTT
>NZ_JBAVTT010000088.1:0-28883 GCF_049696395.1 Erwinia sp. | reverse complement strand
CCCTCCTGCATCGTCACGATATCGGCACCGTACCACAGGCTGTCACAGCGAAGTTCACCGCTCATCTTCTCTCCCGGCTTTACTGTTGATTCATAAGTATGTATATGTATATACAACTACATTGCCTGGGAAGCAACCATGATGGCTCGCTATTTTGCGCCGCGCGTCCTGCTGGTGGACGGTTGGCATCACGACGTGTTGATTGAAGTTGACGACGCTGGTTTCATTCAGAAGCTGACACCCAATGCTGTTGAAGGAGACGCCCAACACCTGAATGGCGCGGTGATCCCGGCGATGGCAAACCTGCATTCTCATGCCTTCCAGCGCGTGATGGCCGGGCTGGCAGAGGTGGCTGGTGATCCGCAGGACAGTTTCTGGACCTGGCGCGATTTAATGTATCGCATGGTTCAGCGCCTTTCCCCTCAGCAAGTGGGCGCAATCGCCGCGCATCTTTATGTGGATATGCTGAAAGGCGGCTATACCCAGGTTGCTGAATTCCATTATCTGCACCACAACACCGACGGCACGCCTTATCAGCAGGATGAGATGTTGCAGCAACTGATTGCCGGAGCCGAACGCGCCGGTATAGGTCAGACGCTGCTGCCGGTGCTTTACAGCTACGCTGGCTTTGGTGCGCAACCGCCGCAGCCGGGACAGAAGCGTTTCATTCAGGACACCGCCAGTTATCTGCGCCAGCAGCGGCACCTATCGGAGACAATCGGCGACAAGCCGTTGCATAACCAGGGCATTTGCTTCCATTCCCTTCGTGCGGTAAGCGAACCGCAGATGCGCGAAGTGCTGGACGCGCTACCGGGCAGCCTGCCAGTGCATATCCATATTGCCGAGCAGGAGAAAGAGGTGAATGACAGCCTGGCCTGGAGCGGAGAACGCCCGGTAAGCTGGCTGCTAAACCGGTTCGATGTTGATGCACGCTGGTGTCTGATCCACGCCACCCATCTGGATGAAAGCGAAGTGTCGCGACTCGCGGTCAGCCAGGCTGTGGCCGGACTTTGTCCGACCACGGAAGCCAATCTGGGTGACGGTATTTTCCCGGCAACGGACTACATCGCGCAGGGCGGACGCTGGGGAATTGGCTCAGACAGCCATGTTTCACTGGATGTCGTTGAGGAGCTGCGTTTACTCGAATACGGTCAACGTCTGCGAGATCGCCGCCGAAACCGCATTGTCACACCTGAGCAGACTTCCGTTGGAGATTTGCTTTACCGTCAGTCGCTGGAAGGCGGTGCGCAGGCCTGTGGCGTAAAGATGGGACAACTGGCTGAAGGTTATCGGGCCGACTGGCTGGTACTTGCCGATGATGCGCTGCTGGGCAGCACAGCAGATTCCTCGTTGCTAAATCGCTGGCTGTTTGCCGGGCATCGCGGGCAGATTCAGGATGTGTTTGTTGCCGGTAAGCAGGTTATTCGGGAAGGCAAACATGCGCAGCAGGCGCAAATTGATGCCGCTTTCCGGGCAGTTGTAGAGGCGCTGAAATGATCCACTTCTATGACAGCCAGACATTACCCGTCAGCCGCTGGCGCAATGGCGGCGGAGAGACGAGGGAAATTATCAGTTTCCCGGCTTCTGCCGAGGCTTTCAGCTGGCGCATCAGCATTGCTGCCATCGCCCAGGACGGCGCTTTTTCCTTATTTCCCGGCATCGACAGAGTGATTACGTTGCTTGACGGAGAAGGCGTGGAGTTGAATGCCAAAGGGAAGTATCAGCAGCTGTTAATTCGCAATCAGCCTTTTGTGTTCGCCGGGGAAGATGAGATTGAGTCCCGGCTGATTGGCGGCGTAAGCCGTGATTTCAACGTCATGACCCGGCGCGAAACGCATCAGGCCGAAGTACGAGTGATTAACGACTGCTTCTCCCCTGCTCCCGAACAAGCCGGCGTAGCATACGTTCTGGCTGGGGAATGGATTCTGGGCGACTTGAGGCTACAACAAGGTCAGGGAGTCTGGTGGGAAGAAAACGGTCAGCCGCTGGCGCCAGGCTCAGCAGAGGCTCAGCTGCTGCTGACGGAGATACGTCAAAAGTAAGCGGGAGTGTTTGCCGCGGTAGTCGAGTAGGTCGTCCGAATGTTCTGGTGACAGCTTAGTGAGAGCTTGTTGCTGCGGGATCTTAAGTTGTCTGAACAGTCAGGTGGCTGGTCAGGGAGTGTTTGGTGCTGTGGGCAAGTAAGTTGTCTGAAGGGTCTGGGTCTGGACAGGGAGTGTTTGGTGCTGTGGGCAAATAAGTTGTCTGAAGGGTCTGGTGGCCGGTCAGGGAGAGCTTGTGTCTGTAGTGTCGAAAGTTGTCTGGATAGTCAGGTGGCTGGTCAGGGAGAGAAGGTTGAACACAAAGACGCCGTGAACCCTTCCGTGGGGGCTTAGCTGCGACGTCCCTGTCGCAGATACTTTGCTTATCAACCTTCTCTCCCTTCCCGTCAGCTTCAATGTTGCCTGTTCAAATGGGGCTACACACTTCAAAATCTACTGATTCAAACCATTCAAACCAGTTAAACCCGTCAAACCAATCGAACCAGTCAAACCATCCAAATCAATCAAACCTTCAACTCACTCCAGCCAATTAAACTCTCCCCACACTTTAAAAATGAGTGCGGACATCTGGCAGGCAAAACGACATTGGCAGGTTGAGTTGGGAATTGAAGAGTGGGTGTTGAATTGTGTGTCCACGAATCCCTTCAACGACACGGAAGCTAATGGGTGGCAGCATATAGCGCGTTAGCCGAGTGTATGCAGCAGGGATGCTGCATCCAAGCCTACATGGACGTATTCACGGCGTCTCGGATAACGCGCTATATGCTGACGCCGAACCACCGCAGCCGGTTTTGACGTTGCAGCCTTAGCAACGCGCTCTATGTCGACGCCGAACCACCGCAGCCGGTTTTGACCTTAGCAGCACGTTTTATACTGATGCCGTACCACCGCAGCCGTCCTTGACGTTGCAGCCTTAGCAACGCGCTCTATGCTGACGCAGTACCACCTCAGCTACTCTTGACCTTAGCTCTCAAATACCCCAAAAATCAGCCATGCCCTTTGAAACGTCCTAGCAGCTTATAGCGCGAACCGGGATACAACAGCTTGGCGTACGTGACGATCCTGGCATCACTCCAGGTTTGACGGCGGATCAACAGGCAGGGCTCGTTGGACTCAATCGCCAGCGAAGTACATTGCTGACGATTCGGCAAGACCGCTTCAACGATATGCTCACCTGCTGTTAAGGGCGCTACACGCATCAAATAGGTGTAAGGCGTTTGCAGCGCGAAATCCTGCTGCAAATAATCCGGTGCCACCAGCGGATTGACCAAACGATCTTCCAACTGCACCGCCAAATCATTCTCAAAATGCACAATCACCGAATGAAAGACCGCATTGCCGGTACTCAAACCCAATACGGATGCCTGCTCTGGGTCGGCTTTGATTTCCCGTAATTCCACAATTTTACAACTGTGGCGATGGCCTCGCTGGGCAATCTCCTCGGCAATATTGTGTACTTCCAGCATCGCCGTGTAGCCTTTGGACTCGGCCACAAAGGTGCCAACGCCCTGCATGCGGATTAAATAGCCTTCGCTGGTCAACTCGCGTAACGCCCGATTTATGGTCATCCGGCTGACGCCCAGCTCATTCACCAACTCGCTCTCGGACGGTACGCGCTGATTCGACTTCCAGACGCCTTCCGAAATCTGGCTGATGATCGCCTGCTTTACCCGCTGATAAATCGGCGCAGGTTGATCGCTCATGGCTGCGGAGAGTTGAGAAATGGCAGTCTGCTCGACCATAAATTGCTTCCTTAATGAAAATGCTTTCGCCAGTTTACTGTTTACCCACCTAAATGTATATACATCTGAAGGGCAACTATTGCACTGTTATTGGGCGGCTTGCTTCAGGATAGCGCAAGGCTGTCGCCAGCGCAGAAAAGCCCGACCAACCCAGCAACTGTGCGGATCCTGCCTGAAAGCCAGCAGCGACAGCCCTTTGCTAAAAATTCTCCGTATCGCGAAAGTTTTGTGATCGAACTGGCACAAGCATTGCTAATTGTATAGACAAGACTATACACATCTGCTTCACTGCAGAAAGTGACCTGTTAAGCCCCCGCTGCCTGAAGGCAACGGCTACCCTGTAAAAAGGGTCTACACCACATCAACTTGTCTATACAGGAGTATACCATGTCAGCTACCCCGCATCTCTGCCGCCTGATCCCCGGTAAGGTTGAGTTAGCGATGCTGAAACGCATCTACCACGGTGATGTTCAGCTCTCGCTGGATGAAAGCGCCCGGGCGAAAGTCCTTGAGGCCCGCGCCACCGTCGAAGCCATCGTTAATTCTGGCAAGGTAACCTACGGCATTAACACCGGCTTCGGTAAACTGGCTCAAACGTCTATCCCTTCTGAACGTCTGGCTGAACTGCAACGCAACCTGGTGCTCTCTCACAGCGTGGGTCTGGGTGACCTGCTGCCGGATGATGTGGTGCGCGTGGTGATGGCGACCAAAATCATCAGCCTGGCTCGCGGCCACTCCGGCGTGCGTATCGAGCTGATCGACGGCCTGCTGGCCCTGTTCAACGCTGGCATCATGCCTTGTATTCCAGAGAAAGGGTCAGTTGGCGCTTCCGGCGATCTCGCGCCGCTGGCGCATCTCTCACTGATGCTGCTGGGCGAAGGTGACGTTCGGGTTGAGGGCAAGCTGATCCCGGCCACCGAAGGCCTGGCGCTGGCTGGCCTGGAACCTTTTGTGCTGGGGCCAAAAGAAGGTCTGGCGCTGCTGAACGGCACCCAGGTTTCTACCGCTCTGGCACTCCGCGGACTGTTTGAAGGCGAAAAAGCCTTCGCTGCCGGACTGGTTGCTGGCGCTCTGTCGCTGGAAGCAATTAAAGGATCGATTAAACCTTACGACAGCCGCATCCATGAAGCTCGTGGTCAACTGGGCCAAATCGCCGTAGCCGCTGCCGTCAGCTCGTTGCTGGAAGGCAGTGAAATCCTCACCTCTCACGCCAACTGCGGTCGGGTGCAGGATCCCTACTCCATTCGCTGCGTGCCTCAGGTAATGGGCGCTTGTTTGGATAACCTCACCCACGCTGCCAAAATACTGCAGATCGAAGCCAATGCCGCTTCCGATAATCCGCTGGTGTTCAGCGACACTGGCGATGTGATTTCCGGTGGCAACTTCCATGCTGAACCCGTTGCATTCGCCGCTGATATCCTGGCGCTGGCGATTGCCGAAATCGGCGCGATCTCTGAACGCCGCATGGCATTGCTGCTGGATACCGGCCTTTCTGGTCTGCCCCCTTTCCTCGTCAATGATGGCGGCGTGAACTCTGGCTTTATGATTGCTCAGGTAACCGCTGCGGCGCTGGCCTCAGAAAACAAATCCCTTGCTCATCCTGGCAGCGTAGACAGCCTGCCAACCTCAGCAAACCAGGAAGACCACGTCTCGATGGCGACTTATGCGGCACGTCGTCTTGGTGCGATGTGCTTTAACACCTCGGCAGTGGTCGGCATTGAAGCGATGGCTGCAGCACAAGGCATCGACTTCCATCGCCCTCTGCAAAGCTCACCACTGATTGAGCAGGAACTCTCTGCCCTGCGTGAGCGCGTGGCCTTCCTCGACAAAGATCGCCTGATGGCACCCGATATCGAACAAATGCGGTTATGGGCAAGCAGCGACACCTGGCCGCAGCCAGTCGCCGCCCTTTTACCCAGTGCAGCCCGTTAAGTAACCCCCAAATTAAGGACTGAATAATGAGTGACAACGTAAGCAAAGCCGTGGCTCGCGAAGTGCGTGCCCCTCATGGTAGCGAACTTAACTGTGCCAACTGGCTGATTGAAGCGGCCTATCGCATGATCCAGAACAACCTGGATCCGGACGTAGCGGAACGCCCGGAAGACCTGGTGGTTTACGGCGGCATCGGTAAAGCGGCCCGTAACTGGGAATGCTTCGAGCAGATCCTGCGCTCGCTGAAAGCCCTGCAACCAGAGGAAACCCTGCTGGTGCAGTCCGGCAAACCGGTTGGCGTGTTCCGCACCCATGCCGATGCTCCGCGCGTATTGATTGCTAACTCCAACCTCGTGCCTCACTGGGCAACCTGGGATCACTTCCACGAACTGGATAAAGCTGGCCTGATGATGTACGGCCAGATGACCGCCGGCTCATGGATTTATATCGGTGCTCAGGGCATCGTACAGGGCACCTTCGAAACCTTCGTTGAGGCAGGTCGTCAGCATTACAACGGCGACCTCAGCGGCAAATGGATCCTCACCGCTGGCCTGGGCGGCATGGGCGGCGCACAAACGCTGGCTGGCGTGCTGGCCGGGGCTTCTGTGCTGGCCGTGGAGTGCCAGGAATCGCGTATCGATTTTCGTTTGCGCACTCGCTATGTCGACTTTAAAGCCACCAGCCTGGATGAAGCGCTGGAGATGATCGACAACGCTAACAAAGAAAAACGGGCGATCTCCGTTGGCCTGTTAGGCAATGCCGCTGAAATCCTGCCTGAACTGGTTAAACGTGCCAAAGCGGGCGGCATGAAGCCGGATATCGTGACCGACCAGACTTCGGCACATGACCCGATCAACGGCTACCTGCCGGTAGGCTGGAGCGTGCAGCAGTGGGAGGAAACCCGTAAATCCGACCCTAAAGCCGTGGCGAAAGCCTCCCGCGCTTCCATGGCGGTGCATGTACAGGCGATGCTCGACTTCTGTCATATGGGCATTCCAACCGTCGATTACGGCAACAACATCCGCCAGGTAGCGCTGGAAGAAGGCGTGAAAAATGCCTTCGATTTCCCAGGCTTCGTCCCGGCCTATATCCGTCCACTGTTCTGTGAAGGAAAAGGTCCGTTCCGCTGGGTGGCGCTGTCTGGTGACCCGGAAGATATCTACAAGACCGATGCCAAACTGAAAGAGCTTTTCCCGGATCACAAAAACCTGCACCGCTGGCTGGATATGGCACAGGAACGCATTGCTTTCCAGGGCTTGCCCGCCCGTATCTGCTGGCTGGGACTGGGCGAGCGTCATCTTGCCGGGCTGGCCTTTAACGAAATGGTCCGTAATGGCGAATTGAAAGCGCCTGTGGTCATCGGCCGTGATCATCTGGACTGTGGTTCTGTTGCCTCGCCTAACCGCGAAACCGAAGCAATGAAAGATGGGTCCGATGCGGTATCTGACTGGCCGTTGCTGAATGCCCTGCTGAACACCGCAGGCGGCGCGACCTGGGTCAGCCTGCACCACGGCGGTGGCGTTGGAATGGGCTTCTCTCAGCATGCTGGCGTGGTGATTGTTGCCGACGGCACTGCAGAAGCGGATAAGCGTCTTGGCCGCGTACTGTGGAATGACCCGGCAACCGGTGTGATGCGTCACGCAGATGCGGGCTATGAACTGGCCCAGCAATGTGCCGCTAAGCACGAGCTTAACCTGCCGATGATCAAGTAGTTATACAGGCCGGGCGCCCTGCCCGGCCTGTTACATTTTTCGCCATCAGCATCAGCACGCCGCTTCTGCCCGCCATTTTATGCTACCTTAATTCAGCCAGATATCAGGAATGACAGCCCGCAGAGGAGAGGACGTTATGGCAATCCCCGTTTCGCTGATTGAACAAGCCACCCGCTGGCGCAAAGAGCTGCATGCTCGCCCGGAACTGGGCTATCAGGAACATCAGACTTCGCGCAGGGTCGCAGACTTGCTGCGTGAATTTGGCTTACAGGTGCATACCGGCCTTGCCGGCACAGGCGTGGTGGGATCGCTGGAAAACGGCCCCGGCCCGACGATTGGTTTTCGTGCCGATATGGACGCCCTGCCGATCACTGAACTGGGCAACCTGGCGTGGCGTTCAACCCAGCCAGGCGTGATGCACGCCTGTGGTCACGATGGCCATACCGCCATGCTGCTGGCCGCAGCAAAACACCTCAGCGAAAGCCGTCAATTTAGTGGCACCGTGCATTTTGTTTTTCAACCCGCTGAAGAGAACCTCGGTGGTGCCCGCAAAATGGTTGCGGATGGCCTGTTTGACCTGTTCCCGATGGACGCTATTTACGGCCTGCATAACTGGCCGGGTCTGCCTGTGGGTCACCTTGCGGTAAACAGCGGCGCAATGATGGCCTCGCTCGATGCGTTCGAAATTACCCTGCATGGCAGAAGTTGCCATGCGGCAATGCCAGAAAACGGCGCGGACCCGATTGTGGCCGCCGCTCAGCTGATCCTTGCCCTGCAAACTATTCCCGCCCGACGCCTGTCACCTTTGGCTTCTGCGGTGGTCAGTATTACCCAGATCGCTGGCGGTGAAGCGATCAATGTGATCCCGGAAAATGTGGTGCTACGCGGGACGTTGCGCTGCCTGCAGGGGGACGTCAGAAATAAAGTCCGCAAGATGATCGATGAATTCGTCACGACTTTTACCGCGCCAATGGGCATTGAAGGCAGTATTGAGTATCTGACAGATTACCCGGTGACTACGAATAATGCGGCACAAGCGGAGAAGGTACGCGACTGTGCGCTGGCGCTGCTGCCGGCGGATCGGGTGCACTGGAATGTCAACCCGTCGATGGCTTCGGAAGATTTTGCCTGCATGCTGGACGTCTGCCCTGGCGCCTACTTCTGGATAGGGGCGGATGGCGACACGCCGTCCAGGCCGTTGCATAATGCGCATTACGATTTTAACGATCGGCTGATCGTCGAAGGGATCACGCTGTGGACCGCTCTGGCCGAGCGTTTATTGCCGCTGCGTTAAAGCGCCACTCGGGCGGAAAGTCTCCGCCCGACAGCGTTGCTGATTTCGCTCTGAGTGATGTCCACTCTGCCCCGCCTTAATACCCGGCAGTTTCGATCTGCGTTAACCCTTCGGCAATGTCTGCTGCCCGGCCAGTTGCCACATAACAACAGGCAATTTGCTGACGAAGGGATTCCGGCACCGCCACATCACGGTTCAGGCAGCGCTTGATCCACGCCGCTGTGGTCTCTGCGTCTTTCGCTTCTGGCAGCGCATCACGTTCGGTCATCAGTTCGTCCTGACGCGGCAGCATAATTTCCGGCTCTGCTCCGGCAATCAGGCTGATCGCCGGGAAGCGTTGAGGATTGGCATAAACCTCACCTTCGGTGCCGTTCAGCAACAGAGCGCGGCCACCAATCGCCTGGAAAAACTTGCCGACGCGGGGAATATACTCAGGATGGGAAACGCTGGAGAGACGCAGCGCGGCGTCTTCTGCAAAAGGTGTCGCCAGCTTGGCCAGCGTGTGGGCGCTGTTCCGCACGCCCATTTTCCAGCGCAGCGAAAGTTGCTTATCCAGCGGTTCGCACAGCGTGGCAACCGTCATAAAGACCAGTTCACCCTGCTGCAGTTTCGCCTGTGCCTGTTCGGCGCTCTGCGTAGCCTCCACCCCTAGCGACGCAAATACCGCTTCGCTGGTAATACGAGTGGGATCATCACTCACGCCATGAACGACAACCGGGAAGCCGAGTTTGCTTAACAGCAGTGCCAGCAATGGCGTCAGGTTGCCCTGTTTACGCGCGCCGTTATAGCTGGGGATCACCACTGGCATCGGCTGATTAGCGGGTGGCGTAAGCTGCATTACCCGCTCCTGCATCGCCTGATAAAAGCCGAGCATCTCTTCTTCGCCTTCGCCTTTGATGCGCAAGGCAATCAGGATCCCGCCGAGTTCCAGATCCGGCACGGCTCCCGCCAACATCTGGCGATAGAGATCGCGCGCGGTGGCAAAATCGATATCACGGGCATGGTTTTTACCGCGCCCGACTTCTTTGATGATCTTGTTATATTCCATGCTTCTACTCTGTTCGGTGGTTAGCGACGACGACGTGAAGACTTCTTCACGCTGAGAGCCGGGCTGGCTTTTGGCAGATCCCCTTCCGGCATCGGCGGTTGCTCAATAGGGAACACCGGCAAGGCTCCCAGCAAACGGGCCCCGTAACTCTTAGTCAGTAAACGGCGGTCGTAAATGACGATTTCGCCAAAACATTCATGGCTTCGGATCAGCCTGCCGACTTGCTGAATCAGATTAAAGGAGGCGCTGGGCAGACTTTGCACTTCAAACGGGTAGCGCTTCAGGCTTTTCAGCCATTCTCCCTCGGTCAAAATAACCGGACTGTCCACCGGGGGGAAAGCAATTTTATGAATATGCACCTGAGACAGCAAATCCCCTTTCAGATCCAGCCCTTCCGCAAAGGACTGCAACCCCACCAAAATGCTGGTTTCACCCTGCTCCACCCGCTTGCGATGTAAAGCAACCAGCGCCGGACGCGGCTTATCGCCCTGCACCAGCATCATCAGCCGCAGCTCGGGCAGATACGTGAGGAACTGCTGCATAGCGCGGCCGCTGGCAAACAGCACCAGGATCCCTTTGTGCTTCGCCAGCTTAATTTGCTCGCGGAAAAAGTGCGCCATCTCCGCCAGATGCATCACCTCATTCGCCAGCATCGGCTCATACTTCATCTGCGGGATCACCAGCTTGCCCTGGTCGATATGGTTAAACGGCGAATCCAGCGCGACAAAACGATCGCTCACTTTCTCAGACAGCCCGGACATTTCCTGCAGCCGCTGGAAGCTGTTGAGCGATCGTAACGTGGCCGAGGTCAGCACCACATGTGGGATTTTACGCCACAGCAGCTTCTCCAGCTGGTCGCTGACGCGGATCCCCGCGCAATGGAACATCAGGTGCGCATTGCCTTCACGGATCTCACGAGAGGCCCATTTTGAAACCGGTGCGCCAGAGGCTTTCTCCATGGCCGCCAGACGCCACAATTTACTGCTGGCTTCAAACCAGCCCAACGCTTTATTCATCTGGATTAACGTGCGGTGCAATCTGACCACATCAAACTGCCCGGATTTTTCGCTGAGGTCGTTGAGCAAGGCCTCAGCCAACCCGCGCAGCCCGTCGCTGAGTTTGAATAAACGGGCACAAATCGTCAGCACTTCTTCCGGCAACAGCCCCATTTCAAACCGGTATTCGCCTTCCTGATTATTAGGAGGCAACAACTGGGCAAGGATCTGCGACAACTGCTGAAGCTGTTCGCGCACTTCTTCACAATGCGCTTTTAACCGCTCCGGATTGCTCAGCCCCGGCGGCCTTTTCGGCTGGAACTGCGCCATGCACTGCTCCACCAGACGGCAAAACAGATCGAGCTGTAAGGTGGTCCACCCCGGCGTGATCTCGCCGCTCATCTCCAGCGCATCACGGGCAACATCCGGCAGATGATGGCCCTCATCCAGTACCAACAGCAGATTTTTCGGTGGCGGTAATACCGATTCGGTTTCCAGCGCCGCCATCACCAATGCATGGTTGGCGACGACAACGTCCGCATGTTCAATCTCCCGGCGGGCGACATAGAACGGGCATTCGCGAAACCAGTGACAGTTACTGGCCAGGCAGTTGGCTTTGTCGGTGCTCAGACGCTGCCACAGCGAATCTTCAATCGAATCCTCGCAGTGATCGCGCAGACCGTCCCACTGATGGCGGTTAAGGTTTTTTTCCAGCGTGGTGCAGAGCGCCCGCTCATCTTTGCTGGCTGTCATCTGCTCATCAAGGAACAGCAGCAGGTCGCCCTGCTTCTCTTCATCTGTGGCTAAAGCCGACAGATTGCGCGGACAGACATAACGCCCACGGCCAAAAGCCGCAGTGAACTGCAGGTCTGGAATAATTTTTTTCAACAGCGGCAAATCTTTGCTGTAAATCTGATCCTGCAGAGCGACGTTGGCGGTACTGACCACCAGCGGTTTCTTCTCTTCACGGCTCACCGCGATACCCGGGATCAGGTAGGAGAGCGTTTTCCCCACTCCTGTCGGTGCTTCAATCGCCAGATGGCGACCATCGTCACCCGACAGCGTTTTAGCCACTTCGGCAATCATCTGCCGCTGCGGGGCGCGGGGAATAAAATCAGGAATTTGTTGCTGAAGGGCTTTATACCACCCGGCAATTTGCGCTTTTAACGCGGCAGATAATGCCATGACAACCACTTGTTACTGAGACGGCCTGTATTTTTACACAGTATCAGGCTGACGTCAGCCTTCTTAGATTATTGAGTCGGCGCTTCCCGCAATTTTACCCAATCACAGAAGGCTATGATCAGCGTTTCCCTGCTGCGCCTACGGCGGAAAATCAGACCTCCAATTTCCCGCAGCCACAAAGCGGTAATGACCTGCTGCGTTTTGCCGGACGTGGCACGCGCAGCCTCTTTTGACTCCTTACGGGTTGCTGACCTCGGAGAGGTGCCGATCAACACCTATAATTTGCATAAATTTGAGCTGGCAGCGACTATTCTTTACGACATGCTCTGGGTGTTACCCGGAGTGAAATACCCCTGAAGGCGCTGAGCGTCGGCACATTGATAAGGTCAGTCATGTCTGAACAAAATCTGGTTTTCCCGGCCCGCGTGCTGCGTGGCGCAGGGGTCATTCATCAGTTAGGTGAAGTCTGCCGTGAGCTGGGTCAGCGCGCGTTGCTGATCGGCGGCCATCAGGCGCTGAAAGCCGTGGAACCGCAGGTTCGCTCACAGCTGGCGGATGCAGAAGTGGCGTTGATCGGCTGCGAATGGTTTGGCGGGGAAACCTCGCTGAAACAGATAGCCAGGCTGGGTGAGCTGGCAAAATCGCTCAATGCTGAGGTGATTATTGCGGCTGGCGGAGGAAAATCGCTGGATACCTGCAAGGCCGTTGGCGCAGAACACAACATTCCGGTGATTACCCTCCCGACCATCGCCGCGACCTGCTCTGCCGTCACCCCGCTGAGTATTCGTTACGATGACAGCGGCAATTTCCACGATATTTCCCCGCTGCCACAGGCTCCGGCGGCGGTCATTATCGACAGCGAACTGCTGGCGCTGGCACCGCGGCGGTGGCTGGCGGCAGGCCTGGGCGATACGCTGGCGAAATGGTACGAATTCCGCGCCGTCAGCCAGCGTCATCCGGCGCTGGATGCCAATGCTCGCTCTTCGCTGGCTCACAGCCATATCTGTTATGAGATCATCGCCGCCCACGGGCCAAAAGCGTACGAGGCCGTGCGCAAAAACTTGCCAGATCATCATCTTGATCAGGTTCTGGACGTGATCTTCACCTTCGCCGGCCTGACGTCACTGATGAGCAACGGCGCGCATGCAGCGGCAGCCCATGCTATTTATGAAGGTTTTACCTTCTGCGATAAAACCCGCGAATTCGGTCACGGCCTGCTGGTCGGCTACGGCAACCTCTGCCTGCTGGCGCTGGAGAAACGCAGCGATGAAGAGTTGCTGCATGAAATGGCGCTGGCGCACAACTGCGGCGTGCCATTAAGCCTGAAGGAGATTGCCGAGCTGACGGAAGAAGAGCTTGAAGTGATTGTCAGGGAGTCCGTTCATGCGCCGGATATGGAGAACATGGCCGAACCGGTGACGGTCGATGCGTTGTATCAGGCTATTGCTCGTGTTGAAGCGCTGGCGGCACAGCGTTGAATTATCCGCACCCGATAAAAGCTTTTATCAACACCCTGTCGTATGAACACAAGGCAGATCGAATACAATCCGCCTTTTATTTTTTTTCATGCACGGACTTACAAAAAATAAACACCACAGAAACCCAGCGCTATTTAAATATTATTTAGAACACCGCAGTAGAAATTGTAATTTTAATAAAGGCGCATATTTTCGCCTTTATTAATTTAGTCAACAGCACTCAATTAGCGCTGTCTGTTTCCAGGTGAGCTTTACCTATGCGCCCGATAAAAGGCAGCCGCAATGCCGGAGACTTGATATCCACGCCCATATTGAAGCCCAGAATGTTGACCTCAAGCCCCTCTTCACCGCCCAGCGTCAGCCCCAGTACACCCAGTAAAGAGAACTGGAAACCGCGCCCCGACGGCGGCAGGCCAACGGGATTGGTCAGCGGCCGGAAATCTTTACCAATGGCATTCGCAGGCAGATCCAGTCTTAGCGTGGGCACTTCCCGGCCAATATGCGCAAGGAAGGTATTGCTGTTGGGGCCAGGCCAGACCCGATAAGTGTGCGGCCAGGGATAGCTTTTAATCGCGGCTTCAATCTGCGGGATCATCGCTGCGGCCGCTGCACCACGGTGATCCACGATCAGCTGGGGCTTAGCGCCAAACCAGTAACCGTCCGGGAGGGTAAAGTTTTCGCGGATCACATTGTTGCTTCCCCAACTCACCACTTCATAGCGGCTAAACTGAGTTTCACCGGCCTTTTTAAAGATGATCCACGGATGGACGGCAAACAGGCCACGCCAGCCGAAAGTCGGGGCGACATAAATCTGCACGATGGCAGTCTGGCTTAAGGCAACCGGATCGGGCGCGATCCCGGCAGAGTCACGCTTTGCTGTCGACCAGCTCTGCCCGGTTAACGCTACACCGTTATGTGAGGCCTTAAGATAGCTCTGGCCTAAAGAGAGCAGCATGATGCAGATAAATCCAATACTTAACACTTTCAACGTGAGCATAGTTCCTTCATCCACCAGGGGAAAACGGCTAATCAGAGTGCGGCAGGTTGGGTAAATAACGCAGATAAGGCTGAATAATGCGGAGTGACCTGAGTCACATTACTGAAAATGTACCAGGCCAGCAATGATTATTCTCTGCGCATCAGGCATAGCGCACAGCCAGACAAAGGAGGGTAAGACCCGCAGGGTTGAGTGGTCAACTGCGGGTATTTTTTTATCTAATATTCAGGAAATTAAGCGATTCATTCATCACAGTTTGCTTCTCCCTCGCCAGACAATAAGACTTTTTATAGATTCGTTGGGGATCAGTTGAGCCCAGGCACTATTATTAGGGACTGCCTCCACTGTTTTACTCAACCTACCCTTTTAAACATCACTGTTGTGGCATCGAATGCCCCTTCTGTTGACAGGGCGTAATCGGGGATCTGGCCGCTGATCTGCCAGCCTTGTGCCAGATACAGCTGTTCTGCCACATCGCCGGTTCGGGTATCCAGCACTAACAGCGTTCTTCCTTCCTGCTCCGCCAGCTTTTCCCCCTTAAGCAGTAACTCGCGCGCGATGCCCTGCCTTCTGGCTTTAGGGTGTACCAGCAGCTTGGCGATTTCCGCCCGATGGCTGCCGTTCGGCATCATACCCAGCACCACAATCACCGTGGCTACGATCTCGCCTTGCTGGCGCGCGACAATCAACTGCTTGTCTCCGCTGGCCAGACTGGCGATAACACCCTGCCAGAAGTGCTGCATTGGCTGCGGATCCTGAGAGATAAAACCGATGCTGGCACCTTCTGCGACACAGGCCTGAAGGACCTTAAATAAAGCCGCCTGTTCTGTAGCGGCCTGCTCTGCACTGAGAAGTTGATACTGAAGTTGATTCATAGACGACACACCACCAAAGCATAGTGCGCACCTTCGGCCTCTGGTGCGTGGAAAGAGGAGCGACCAAAAAGGTGAAAACGCAGGCAGTCACCCGCCTCCAGCCGCCACTGCTCGTCATTCATGCTGAACTCCAGCACGCCGGCAAGCATCCAGATATGTTGTTCAATCCCTTCTAGTGGCGGCGCGTCATATTCTATCAGCGCGCCACCTTGCAAACGCCCCTCCACCAGCTCACCGTGAAAATTGCTCGCGGGCGGTGAAACGCTGCGGCGGTGATAGCCATTTTCCTGATCCTGCCAGACAGTTTGATTCGCTGGACGCAGATGCTGCGGCCCCTGCTCTTCTACTTCACTTAGCAGCCGCGACATCGTTAAGCCGTAAGCAATACACAACCGATTCATAAGTGCGGCCGTTGGGCTGGTTTCGCCTCGTTCAATACGTGATAAAGAGGCTCTGCTGATGCCGGTTAGTTCAGCCAGGGTGTCCAGCGACCAGCCTTTTTCCAGCCGTAAGTCGGCCAGACGCAAGGCAAGAAGGCGGTCGGTATTAGCAAAGGAGTCCATAATAATCTCATAAAAGGGAAATATTCTCTTAATTGAGATCTACCGTGATTTGCGCTGAACTTCAAGTTGTACAACAAAATAATAGTTGTACAACAATCAAGAGTTCGCTACGGTTAGGTGGAGTGGGCTGATCGTGAGGAATTGAATGGCATTGTACAGTATTGGTGACGTCGCAGAGCGCTGCGGTATTAATCCGGTCACGCTACGGGCATGGCAGCGTCGCTACGGTTTATTAAAACCCCAGCGGACCGAAGGCGGTCACCGCCAGTTTGATGAAGAAGATATTCAGCGCATCGAAGAGATTATGCGCTGGGTGAAAAGTGGCGTGCCCGTCGGCAAGGTTAAGGCCCTCCTCGAAGGCGAAAACGTTAACGTCCATGATGGATGGGTCACATTGCAGGAAGAAATGATGGCGGTCCTCCGTCATGTCAGAGCAGCAAAACTCCGGGCTAAAATTGCGACAGTTGGTCGCGAAAACCCGGCAGACGCGTTGATTGATCACGTTTTCATCCCGATCAGACAGCGGCTGGGGCTCGATCAAAATACCGCCCGCACCATGTGCAGTTTGCTGGATGGTGCTTTAATAGATTATGTCGCCTTCTGTTTAACCGGGTCGCGTAAGAAACCAGGCAAAGATGCTTTGCTGATTGGCTGGGGCAATGAAGACAGGACCAGACTTTGGCTGGAGGCCTGGCGGCTGTCACAGCAAGGCTGGCGAATCGATGTGCTGGCTGAACCCCTTGAGATGCCGCGCCCGGAACTTTTCCCAGGCCAAAATCTCTTTGTGTTTACCGGAAAACCGCTGACCCGCAGACAGCAAGAGCAGCTTACGCACTGGCACGAGCAGGGATTCTCTATCACCTATATAAGCAGCTGAGGCTGAGGAGTGGCATATGACACAGCAGGAAACGCTGGCCCGACTGGTGGCGTTTTACCAGACGCTGGAAACCAGCAAACTGAGCCAGCTGCAGGACATCTACCACTCTGACATTTGCCTGGCGGATCCGGTAGGCGAACACCGGGGTCTGACCGTTGTTGAGAACTACTTTTCTTCTCTGCTGAAAAACCTGCGCTACTGCCGGTTTGAGGTCTCCCGCACTCACCATTTTGACGATAACGCCCTGCTGATCTGGCGGATGATCTACGCTCATCCTTCGTTGCAACGCGGGGCAGAGCAGTCGCTGGAAGGCAGCAGTTACCTGCAGTTCCGCGACGACAAAATCAGTTATCAACGCGATTACTACGACATGGGCGCCATGCTGTACGAAAAAATCCCCGTGCTGGGAGCGGTAATCAAACAGCTTAAAAAGAGGTTAAAACCATGAAACGGGTATTAATCACCGGCGCAAGCTCCGGCATTGGCTATCAACTGGCACTCGACTATGCCGCGGAAGGCTGGCACGTCACCGCTTGCGGGCGCAATCGCGCCAAGTTAGAAACCCTGCGTGAACTGCATAGCGACATCGTGCTGTGTGTTTTTGATATCACCAATCTGAGCGAAACACGCCAGGCGCTGCAGGGGAAAAGCGCCAACCTGGTGATCCTTTGTGCCGGGACTTGTGAATATCTGAATCATGGCGTGGTTGAGGCGGAGAAAGTCCATCGCGTGATGAGCACCAATTTCAGCGGCCCGGTTAACTGCCTGGACGTACTGCTGCCGCAGTTGGCTCCGGGTAGCCGCGTTGCGTTAGTCGGATCAACAGCCAGTCTGGTTCCGTTGCCGCGCGCCGAAGCTTATGGTGCCTCAAAGGCGGCGCTGGCCTACTTCGCCCGCAGCCTGGCGCAGGATTTAAAACGCCAGCAAATCGCAATAAGCCTTGTCCAGCCAGGTTTCGTCGATACCCCGCTGACCCAGCGCAACGATTTCCCGATGCCGATGATGATCACCGTCACCCAGGCCTCTCGCTGTATTCGTGCAGGCCTGGCGAAAGGCAAAGCCGAGATCGCCTTCCCTCGACTGCTCTCCTTTATTTTGCGCATGACCTCACGTCTGCCTGTTGCGCTTCAGCGCCTGCTTACCCAACAGATAGCGAGGTAATCTTTGAGAATAGCGATTGTAGGCAGCGGCATTGCCGGGCTCAGCTGTGCATGGAAACTGGCAGACAAAGCCGAGGTGCACCTGTATGAAGCTGGCCCAACCCTCGGCGGCCATACGGCCACGGTGGATGTGGAGCTGGCAGGAAAAAGGTGGGCGATCGATACCGGATTTATCGTGTTTAACGACCGGACTTATCCCCGCTTTCTGTCGCTGATTGCCGAACTGGGGCTGGAGAGCAAGCCCACTGAAATGAGCTTCTCGGTCCGTAACAATCGCAGCGGCCTGGAGTACAACGGCCACACGCTGGGCACGCTGTTTGCTCAACGCAGCAATTTACTGAAGCCCAGCTTCTGGCGGTTCCTGATGGAGATTGTGCGCTTTAATAAGCGTGGCAAAGCCTGGCTGGACCATCAGCAAGACCAGGGAACGCTGGATGACTTTTTGCAAAAGGAAGGCTTCAGCCCGTTCTTTGCTCAGCACTATATCTTGCCAATGGGCGCGGCAATCTGGTCAACCTCACTGGCCGAAATTCGCCAGATGCCGTTGTCGCTGTTTCTGCATTTCTTCAACCATCACGGCCTGTTGGATTTAAGCCAGCGCCCGCAATGGTATGTGGTGCCAGGTGGCTCCAGAGAGTACATCCGTCGGCTACTCACTCTGCTTGGCGACAAGCTGAGCGTGTATCTCGCCACGCCGGTGCTAAAAGCAGAGCGCACTGAACAGGGTGTCATCCTGCACAGCTCACGCGGTGAGGAGATTTATGATCAGGTGATTTTTGCCTGCCACAGCGACCAGACCCTGAATTTGCTGGCTGACCCCACCAGCGAAGAACGCGAAATGCTGTTGGGCGTTCCGTACAGCGCCAACGAAGTGGTCCTGCATACCGACACTTCCCTGCTGCCAGAAAAACGCCGCGCGTGGGCAAGCTGGAACTACCGACTGGATGATACCCAGGCAGGCGACGAGCTGCTGGGTGCCAGCGTGACCTACAACATGAACATTCTGCAGGGCATCCAGTCCAGCGAGACGTTTTGTGTCTCCCTGAATGCCACGCAACCGATCGATCCGGCAAAAGTGCTTGGCCGCTATATCTACCATCATCCTCAGTTCAGCCTGCAAAGCCTGACGACTCAGAGCGAACGCCTGCGGATTAATGGCCGCAACCGGAGCTGGTTCTGTGGGGCCTGGAGTTATAACGGCTTTCATGAAGATGGGATCCGCAGCGGTCTGGATGTGGTCGCGGCGATGGAACAGGCTGGTTTGCTATGAACAGTGCGCTGTATAGCGGACATGTGCGGCATCGACGCTTCACGCCGATAGATCACCAGTTCAGCTACCGTATTTTTATGCCGCTGATTGACCTTGATGAGCTGCCGATGCTGGGCAGCGTCGGTATCCGGCTGGGTAAATTTTCCTGGGCCTCTTTTTGCCAGGATGATTACCTTGGCGGCGGCGATATTAAGCAGCGCGCCCAGGATCGAATTGCCGAACTGACCGGCGAGCGCCTGAACGGGCGAGTGATGTTACTGACCCAGTTACGCTATCTGGGCAGCTCATTTAACCCGGTGAATTTTTACTACCTGTACGATGAAACCAACAGCCTGCGCTGGATGCTGGCGGAAGTGCGTAATACGCCGTGGAACGAACGTCACACTTACGCAGTGAAGCCAGATGGCAGTGAGACAACTCAGAAGGCGTTCCATGTTTCCCCGTTTAATCCGATGGACATGGTTTATCACTGGCGTCTTTCCGCTCCCGGAAAGTCCCTTTCGGTCCACATTGAAAATCATCGGGTCGGTCGCGAATTTGATGCCACGCTGCACCTGCGGCACCAGCCACTGACCAGAAAAACACTGCGCCACCATTTGTGGCGATTTCCGCTGATTACCCTGAGAACCGCGTTGGCCATTTACTGGCAAGCCTGGAAGTTGTGGCGCAAAGGCGCGCCGATCTATGACCACCCTAAGTCGGAGAAATAGTGGATGTGTATACCGGAGCTGACCCTGACCCGTCGCGGTAAAACGGGCAAACGTTTGTCCACCTCTCGGCGGCTGATTTTTTCTCTGTTACACCACCTGCAGGGCGCGGGCTTGCGTCTGCACGATCCTCATCTGGGGACCCATTTCTTTGGCGACAGCCAGGCCGCTATTCAGGCTGAAGTGGTGGTTCATCACACCAGCGCTTACCGTCGGGTGTTGTTCGGCGGCAGCATTGCTGCGGCTGAAACCTATATGGACGGCGACTGGGATACGCCCGACCTGACGGCGGTGATCCTGACGCTGGCGACCAATATGCCGGTGCTGGATAAGCTCGAGTCCCGGCTGAGCTGGCTCTCGTCGCCGCTGAATAAGATGCGCCATGCGTTTCGCAGTAACAGCGTGAAACAGGCGAAGCGCAATATTGCTGCCCATTACGATCTGGGCAACGATTTCTACACCGCGTTTCTGGACCAGGCGATGCTCTATTCAAGCGCCTGTTATAAAAAGCCGGAGATGACGCTGGAACAGGCGCAGCAGGCGAAAATGCGCCGCCTGTGCGTCAAACTTGGGTTGAGTCCACACGATCACCTGTTGGAGATTGGCACTGGCTGGGGTGCGATGGCCGAGTTCGCCGCGCGCGAATACGGTTGCCGCGTCACCACCACTACCATTTCTCAGGAGCAGTACGACTACAGTTGCCAGCGTATTAAAGCGGCTGGGCTGAGCGAAAAAGTGACGGTGCTGAAAGAGGACTACCGCAATCTGACCGGTCAGTACGACAAGCTGGTCTCAATCGAAATGATTGAAGCCGTAGGCAAAAATTATATCCCGCTGTTTTTCGAACGCTGTCAGCAGCTGGTTAAACCCGGCGGGCGCATGGCATTACAGGCTATAACCATCAGTGAAGAACGGTTTGAAGGCTATGCCAGCGGCGTCGACTTTATCCAGCGTTATATTTTCCCTGGCGGCTTTTTGCCTTCGGTTAAGTTGCTTGAAAAGACCATGAACGAACTGACGGACTTCGTCAGTCTGGATCTGTTTGAGATGGGACTGGACTACGCGCGCACCCTGCAAGAGTGGCGGCATCGCTTCGATCACGCCTGGCCACAGCTGGAAAAAGGCCGTTTTGACGAACATTTCCGCCGTATGTGGCTGTTCTATCTGTGCTATTGCGAAGCGGGTTTCCGGGCTAAAACTATCGGCACCATTCAGCTCACCGCCGAGCGTGCATGAGTACCCTGCGCTTCTGGCTACTGACGCTGGGGTTTGACCTCTACTGGGCGCTGGCTGTAGGTCTGCGGGACAGCGCGGTTTACGCTCTGCTGGCGGTGGCAATTGTTGCCTGGCTGGTCAGTGATGCCGCAAGCAAGCTGCGTCTTTTAGCCGTGACGTTGGCTGGCGTGGCAATGGACAGCCTATGGCTGTGGCTGGGATTGTTCCATTTTGCCGGGGCGAGTTGGCTGCCAGTCTGGATGCTGTCGTTGTGGCTGGCCTATGCTTGTTGGTGGCGACTGTTTCTGCAACGCTACCCGTTAAACGGGCTCTTTCTGGCCTTGCTCGGCGCCGCAGCCGGCCCCTTCTCGTATTATATCGGCGAGCGTCTGGGTGGCATGGAACTGACTGCCTCACCCCTGAAGGTCTTTGGCCTGATGGCTATTGGCTGGGCTATTTACCTGCCGCTCACACGCTGGCTGCTGCAAAGGAAGAGATCATGAGAGTGCTACTGCTGTTTCTATTGATGCTTTCGCCGCTAGCCCAGGCTTCTGACTGGCAGAGCTGGCAGCAAGTAGGGAAAGCCACGCTGACCTGGGGGCCGTTCACCGTTTACGACTCGCAGCTGTTAACGCCTGCGGGCAGCTTCAAGCCTCAGCATTGGCCGTTGGCACTGGTGATCACTTACCGCCGCGACATCACGCATCAGGAACTGACCCAGGCGACTGAAGAGCAGTGGCAGGCACAGAACATTGGAACAGAAAGCCAGCGTCAGAAATGGATCAAAGAGTTAAACAGCTTGTGGCCGGACGTGACAGATGGCACCAGGCTGGCTTTTCAGGCCAGTCAACAAGGCGGACAGTTTTACTGGCAAGCCCCGGGCATAACTTCGCCGATCAAATCGCTTGGAGAGCCCTTTGACCCGGCCTTCCGGGATGCCTTCCTGGCCATCTGGCTGGCAGAAAAAACGACTTATCCCGACATCCGTCGGGCACTTACCGGAGGTAGCTGATGTGGAAATTCCTGCTGTTAATTGGTGCGCTGCTGCTGACAGGGTGCGGCGCGAAAATTGAAGACTATCAACAGGCCCAGCCGAAGATTGATATCTTCCAGTGGTTTAACGGCCAGTCACGCGCATGGGGGATGGTACAGGACTACAGTGGCAAACAGATCCGCCGATTTGAAGTGGTGATCCAGGGCACGGTAGTTGGCTCAACCCTGACGCTGAACGAGCAGTTTGTTTACGATGATGGTGAAAAACAGACTCGCGTCTGGCACATCCGCAAGCTTGAGGATGGCAGCTACGTCGGGACGGCTGGCGATATCATCGGCACCGCCAAAGGTCACGCTGCCGGGAATGCCTTCAACTGGCAGTACGCCATGACAGTGAAAACCGACAGCAGCAGCTACAAGCTGAACTTCGATGACTGGATCTATCAGCAGGATGCCACCCACCTGATGAACGTCACCTCAATGAAAAAACTCGGCATCGAGGTCGCGCGAGTCACCATTTTCTTTAACAAAGAGCAGGCTATCGGGCAATAAAATGCCAGCAAAGGCTTAACCCGCGAGGGCGAATGGCGTTATACTTCGCCCTCTTTCAGCGGCAGACCAACGGACACACCGGCATGAACTTGCAAAAAATTGGCGTCATCTTCATCTTCCTGTTAATGGCGCTGGGCGGCATTGGCGGCGTGATGCTGACCGGTTACACCTTGCTTATCCGTTCCTGAAGTGCCTCTGCAGGCGCTCAAACAGACGATCGGTCAGGATAGCCAGCAGCGCCACCAGACAAGCCCCCTGAATCACATAAGCGGTGTTAAATCCGCTTAAGCCGATGATCACCGGCGAGCCTAAGGTTTTGGCCCCAACGGTTGAAGCTATGGCTGCCGTGCCAATATTAATGATCACCGAGGTGCGGATCCCGGCAATAATCACGCTGGCCGCCAGTGGCAACTCAACCTTACGCAAAATCTGCCAGGAACTCATTCCCACGCCTTCCGCTATCTCTCTGGCACTTGACGGCACTGCGCCTATGCCAGCCAGCGTGCCCTGCAAAATCGGCAGTAACCCGTAAAGAAATAGCGCGATGATGGCGGGCTTCTCGCCAAACCCCATCACCGGCACAGCAATCGCCAGCACCGCTACCGGGGGAAAAGTTTGCCCCGCCGCTACCAGCGTTTCAATCAGCGAACGAAACTCTTTTCCCGCCGGACGGGTAACAAAAATCCCCGCGCCCATGCCGACAATCACCGCAAAGACGCTGGAAATAGCCACCAGTTCGATATGCGCCAGCGCCAGCTGCAGAAAGCTGTCCTGCAGGTACATTGGCCGATCAAGCTCAGGAAACCAGCTGGCGAACAGCGGCTGGCTGTAAGGCATCAACGCCAGCAACGCGACAAACACGCCCATCAGCCACAACAAGGGATCCCTTATCCAGCGCATGTTACTCCCTCCTCTGCCGCAGCAAGTCGGCGAAGTGCAGCACGCCCAGCGGCTTTTGCTGCCTGTCGATCACTGGCAGACGATCGGTCTGGCGTGCAATAAACTGTGAAAGCGCCTCACGCAAGGTCATCTCCGCTGAGATGGCTTCCTCCTCCAACCATTCACCACGCCGCGCCGCTGAACCGGCATTGCCCAGCGACAGTAAGCGGATACCTGACTCGCTGCGCCCGAAGAAATCGCGTACAAACTCGTTGGCGGGCTGGGTGAGCAGCTCTACCGGCGTTCCCTGCTGGATAGCCTTGCCGCCATCCATCAGCACCAGCCTGTCAGCCAGTGCCAGCGCTTCATCAATGTCATGGGTCACCAGCACAATGGTGCGGCCTGAAATCTGGTGGATGCGGGCAATTTCCTGCTGTAATGCGCCGCGTGTCACCGGATCGAGTGCGCCAAAGGGTTCATCCATCAGCAGGACTTCCGGATCGGCCGCCAGCGCTCTTGCCACGCCGACGCGCTGCTGCTGACCGCCGGAAAGCTGATGAGGAAAACGGTGGCGAAACTGCTCGTCCAGGTTCAGTAACGCCAGCAATTCGGTAACGCGTTCGGCAATCCGCTGCTTTGACCAGTTCAGTAAGGCTGGCACCGTGGCGATATTCTTTTCCACCGTCCAGTGTGGGAACAACCCTATCGACTGGATCGCATAGCCCATACGGCGACGTAAGATCTGCGGATTGAAGCTGCGGATCTCCTCACCGGCGAATTCGATAGTGCCCTGATCGTGTTCGATCAGTCGGTTAATCATCTTCAGCGTGGTGGACTTCCCAGAGCCAGAGGTGCCGATCAGCACGGTAAATTCGCCTTTGGCGATATTCAGCGTCAACTCGCTGACCGCCGCTTTCCCGGCAAAATGTTTGCTGACCTGATTGAAGTTGATCATTGGCGCTTCGCCTCAATAACGGAAAGGACAAATTTAAACAGGGCATCGATGATCACCGCCATCGCAATCACCGGGATCACCCCCAGCAACACCAGATCCAGCGCACTGCTCAGCAAGCCCTGGAAGATAATGGCACCGAATCCACCGGCACCAATTAATGCCGCGATCACCGCCATCCCCACAGTCTGGACGGCAATCACCCGCAATCCGGTAAGCAGCACAGGCAGCGCCAGCGGGACTTCCGCCTGCCAGAAGATCTGACGGCGGGTCATTCCCATTCCTTCTGCGGTTTCAATCACCTCTTTCGGCACCTGCTGCAACCCGGCGACTACGCTGCGGACTAACGGGAGCAACGCATAAAGCACCAGCGCAATCAGCGCCGGAGCCATGCCAATCCCGCTGATACCCAGCTCTGACAACAAGGGAAACGAGCGGGCAAGTCCCGCCAGCGGCGCAATAAGTAAGCCGAACAACGCCACAGAAGGCACCGTCTGGATGACATTGAGCACGGCGAAAACCGGTGACTGTACGGCCGCTTTTTTGGCGCACCACCAGCCGAGAGGAATGCCGATCAGCAGCGTAGGGAGTAAGGTGCCCACCAGCAGCAGCAAATGACGAGTGAAAGCCTGGTCGAACACTTCCCGGCGATTAGCGTACTCTTTCAGCAATGCCAACTGATCAAGCTGACCGCTCAGTAAAAAAACGATGACCGGTAGCCAGATTTGCCCGTTCAAGATCAGCCGCCAGAAGACTTGTGGCGTCAGGCGTGAGATGGCATCCGCCGCGATCAGCAAGCAAAGCCCGCCAGTTAGCCAGAAGCCACTGCCCCAGGAGGTTCTTGCCAATGAACTGCCCTGCTGCGACAGCACCCCGGCCTGATGGCCGCTGAAGGCGATCGCTGCGACAAAGAGCCCTTCGCTAAGCAGGAGGCTCAGCAGCAGATTTCGGCGGGATAGCGGCAGAAACGCCAGCAGTAGCAACAGAATGACCGGCACAGGCAGCAGCCACTGAAGGCCGTGCAGCAGGTGGTGCAGCGGCAAGGGCTGGCCGGAAACCAGCCGGTTTGGGGCATAATTCAGAAAGGGCAAACTGACTGCGGCTAGCACCAGCAGCACAGCAAGCGTCAGCAATACCCGGTTATGCAGTCTGAGTCGCAAAATATTCCCACTACCTTGTGGGCCGGTAAGCCCGGCCCAGGCTCATCCCTACAGCAGTTTTTTCTGCTGCAAATAGTCCGCTGCCACCGTTTTCGCATCCTGCCCTTCTACGGCAATTTTTGCGTTCAGTTCCTGCAGCGTTTTCTCGTCCAGAGAGGCAAAGACCGGTTTCAGCCAGTCAGCAATCTGTGGGTACTCTTTCAGCACTGCATCCCGGATCACCGGGGTAGGCGCATAAATGGGCTGAACCCCTTTTGGATCGCTCAGCGTTTGCAACCCAAGCGCGGCAACTGGCCCGTCAGTGCCATAAGCCATTGCCGCATTCACCCCGGAAGTCTGCTGAGCAGCGGCCTTAATCGTTACTGCGGTATCGCCACCAGCCAAAGACAGCAGCTGATCCTGTTTCAGGGTGAAGCCATACGCTTTCTGGAAGGCAGGTAATGCATCGGCACGTTCGATAAACTCAGCCGACGCCGCCAGCTTGAACTCACCGCCCTTCTTCAGATAAGCGCTGAGATCGTCCAGCGATTTCAGGTGATTCTTTTCAGCCAGATCGCTTCGTACCGCAATCGTCCAGGTATTGTTGGCTGGTGCTGGCGTCAGCCAGGTGAGTTTGTTCTTCTCCTGGTCCAGCTTTTTCACTTTCTCATAGCCTGCCGTGGCATTTCGCCACGCCGGATCCTTTTCATCATTGAAGAAGAAGGCCCCGTTGCCGGTGTATTCTGGATAGATATCGAGTTCACCAGCGGTGATCGCGCCTCGGACTACCTGAGTCGTGCCGAGCTGCACTTTATTCACCGTTTTCACGCCGTGCTTATCCAGCACCTGAAGGATGATATTGCCCAGCAACGATCCTTCCGTATCAATTTTCGAACCGACTTTAACCGGCTCCGCTGCCTGGGCTGTTGCCGTCAATGCCAGTAAGCCAGCCAAGGCAAAAGAGGCTTTACGCCCTGTTCTTTGCGACATTTTCTGTTCCTTTCCTGAAGGTTAGTAACAAGCGTAGCCTAATAAATCGTCAGAGAAAGCCAGACGGCTAAAAACCCCGAGCCGCCTCCCAAAGAGAGAACCCTTTCGTCAGTTTTTTTTCAACGGGCATTTAGTTTTAACTTATAACCAGCAGGAATTTAACTCTGTCATCACCGGGAGTATTCTCTGGGCTTATTCTTAGAAAAAAGACCACAACATCATGACTGATTTAGCTTCTTCGGCGCACGTCGCCATGGCAGGGGATGCTCCGACGGGTGAAGCTTTCGCTATCCGTCGCGCAGCGGACGTCTCACATCTGGTCAACACCAGTACTCAAGCCCGCAGTAATGCCCGTATCGTGATCGGTATTGCGCTGGGCGGGGTGTTTCTTGACGCGTACGATCTGGGCGCACTGGCCTTTGGCATGAAGGATGTGACCAAAGAATTTGGTCTGTCGCCCACCGGCGCTGGCATGGTGGCCTCCGCGATTGCTTTTGGTGCCATTGTCGGCGCACTACTCGGCGGCTACCTGACCGATAAAATTGGCCGCTATCGCGTGTTTATGGCCGATATGTTTTTCTTCGTTTTTGCCGCGCTGGCCTGTGCTTTTGCACCGAATGAGTACGTGCTGACCGCCGCGCGTTTTGTGATGGGATTAGGGGTCGGCATTGATTTGCCGGTAGCGATGGCCTTCCTGGCGGAGTTTTCAAAGCTGAAGGGGCGCGGCAATAAAGCCGCCAGTATTGCGATGTGGTGCCCAACCTGGTACGCCGCCATCTCGATTTCCTATCTGCTGGTGCTGTTCTTCTATTCCGTGCTGCCAGAAGCCCATTCCGGCCTGCTGTGGCGTATCATTCTTGGCTTCGGTGCCGTGCCAGCCATTCTGATTATCTGTATCCGCAGCCGGTATATGAGTGAATCGCCGGTGTGGGCAGCTAATCAGGGCGACCTGAAAGGGGCTGCCGCGATTTTGCGCAGCTCTTACGGCATCAATGCTCATGTGGCGGAAGACGCGGATCTGACGCCAGCCAAAGCCACCCGCAAGGCCAGCTGGCGCAATTATGGTGAACTGCTGAAAGGGGTGTACCTGCGCCGCACGATTCTGGCGACTGTCACGGCGATTGCTTCTGCCTTTGCCTATAATGCGGTGGCCTTCGGTCTGCCGGTGATTATTTCCAGCTTCCTGGCACAGTCAATGCTGACCACTATCCTGGTCTCGCTGGCGCTGAATCTGCTGTTTGCTTTTGTCGGTGGGATTCTGGCGGTGCGGTTAGTACCGAAATTTGGTGCCTGGAAAATGACGACGCTTGGCTACAGTTTCCAGTTTATCGCCCTGATTGGTCTGGCATTGATTGGCCGTCCTGTTGACGGCGCTGAAGCGGCGGTGTCAATTGGCATGCTGGCGCTGTTCCTGCTGGGACAAGGATTTGGTCCGGGTTCCCATACGATGACCTTTGCCTCGCTCAGTTATCCCACCTCTTTGCGTGGCGTTGGCGTCGGCTTTAACCAGACGTTGATGCGGGCCAGTTCAACCGCTTCGCTGTTCCTGTTCCCGCTGCTTTCGGCAGCCTTCAGCACCGATGTCTTTTGGATCATTGCGCTGGCGCCGCTGGCTGGGTTGATTGCCCTGCTCGCCATCCGTTGGGAACCCTCAGGTTACGATGTGGATGCGGAAGACTTTGCGTAGAAAACGAACGGAGTTGACTGTGCGGGCTGAGGTCTAGCCCGCTAGTTGTTGAGCGGTGAACTGTTTGAAGGCCGGTGGAATGCGGGCAAAGGTATGCAGGAACCAAGGCGTAAAGCGCTGTGGATACCGTTGCATTTCCTGCTCGATGTCAGCCAGTGAGGCATAGCGCCAGCCATCGGCCTCTTCCGGGTTAGGCTGTGGCTGCTCATCGCTGAAGGCAAAGTAAACGTGGCCGTACTCATGCTCGGTCAGTCCGTTGCCCATTGGCAGGTTGTAGCTCAACTCAAATGCCGGATGCAGTGAAAGACGCATTCCCATCTCTTCACGCAGACGGCGCTCTGCGGCATGCTGGGTGGATTCCTGTGGGAAGGGGTGACCGCAGGTGGTGTTACTCCACAATCCTCCGCAGTGATATTTGCCCTTGGCACGCTGCTGCAGCAACAGTTGGTGGCGGGAGTTGAACACGTAAACAGTTACCGCGCGATGCAGTAACCCTTTCTCATGAACTTCCAGCTTTTCCATCCTGCCGATGGGACGATCGTGACGATCAACCAGGATTACTTCGATTGCAGACATGCGCCCTCCTTAGGACTAATCCC
>NZ_JBAVTT010000087.1:0-5255 GCF_049696395.1 Erwinia sp. | reverse complement strand
CACGGGTTTGAGTGGCAAATCCCCGGCGTGCGGCGTGAGCTGATCATCGCGCTGATCAAATCGTTGCCTAAACCTGTTCGCCGTAATCTGGTGCCTGCCCCCAATTATGCGGAAGCTTTCCTTGGCCGGGTAACACCCCTGGAGCTGCCGCTGCTGGAGGCGCTGGAGCGCGAATTCCGGCGGATGACGGGCATAACGATTGACCGTGAAGCCTGGCAGTGGGATCAGGTGCCCGATCACCTGAAAATCACTTACCGGGTGGTGGACGAAAATAACCGTAAGCTGAATGAAGGGCGCGATCTGGCCGCGTTGAAAGTGGCTCTGAAAGGCAAAGTGCAGGAAACCCTGTCGCTGGTGGCTGATGATGGGCTGGAACAGAGCGGTTTGCATATCTGGAGCTTTGGCGACCTGCCCGATCATTTCGAGCAGAAGCGCGGCAATTACAGCGTGAAGGCCTGGCCAGCGTTGGTGGATGAGAAGGACAGCGTGGCGATCCGCTTGTTTGACTCGCAGCATGAGCAGCAAAAAGCCATGTGGCGTGGGCAGCGACGTCTGCTGTTACTCAATATTCCTTCGCCGATCAAATATCTGCATGAAAAGCTGCCGAACAAAGCCAAGCTGGGGCTCTATTTCAACCCTTATGGCAAGGTGCTGGACCTGATTGATGACTGTATTGCCTGTGGCGTAGATAAACTGATTGATGAACACGGCGGGCCAACCTGGCAGGAAGCGGGCTACAGCAAACTGCACGATAAAGTCCGTGCGGAGCTGAACGACACCGTGGTTGATATTGCCAGGAAGGTCGAGCAAATCCTCACAGCCGTATTCAGTATCAACAAACGTCTGAAAGGGCGCGTGGATATGTCTATGGCGCTGGCGCTGTCTGATGTTAAGGCTCAGTTAGGTGGGTTGGTTTATAAAGGTTTTGTCACCCAGAACGGGTGGAAGCGCTTGTCCGATACCTTGCGCTACCTGACTGCGATGGAGCGCCGTCTGGAAAAAATGCCGATCGATCCACACAGCGATCGCGCCAGAATGCTGAAGATCGAGAAAATTCAGCAGACCTGGTCAACCTGGTATAACAAGTTGCCGCCGGTTCGCCGGGAAGATGAAGACGTGAAAGACGTTCGCTGGATGATAGAAGAGCTGCGGGTCAGTTATTTTGCCCAGCAGTTAGGCACGCCTTATCCGGTGTCAGAAAAGCGCATTCAGCAGGCAATGGATGAGATCGTGAGTTAAGCGAGGCCGTTGCGGTGTTGCGGTAAGGCCAAACCGGCTGCCGTTGCATCGCAGCCGGTTTTGACCTTGAAAACCTGAAGCAGGGCAAAGCAGTGCACTTCACCCCATCAGATCTTACCCTTTATGCACTTTCAACCCAGCCAGAGTCTGACCGACTGGCATCATCTCCAGCGTATTGATGTTGACGTGCTTAGGCAGGTTAGCCACCCAAAATACCGCTTCAGTGACATCTTCTGCGGTTAACGGCTCCGCGCCGTCATACACGCTGTCTGCTTTGGCATCGTCACCCTTAAAGCGCACGTTAGAAAACTCGGTGCCGCCTACCAGACCTGGTTCAATATTGGTGACACGCAGCGCAGTACCGTGCAAATCGGCGCGCAGGTTCAGGCTGAACTGACGCACGAAAGCTTTGGTAGCGCCATAAACGTTGCCGCCCGCATAAGGCCAGCTGCCTGCAATAGAGCCAATATTGATGATATGCCCAACGTTACGTTCGACCATGGCTGGTAACACCGCGCGGGTCATATACACCAGACCTTTATTGTTGGTGTCGATCATCAGATCCCAGTCATCAACATTGGCTTTGTGCGCTGGCTCAATCCCTAACGCCAGACCGGCGTTGTTCACCAGGACATCGATGTTGCGCCATTCTGCAGGCAGGCTTGCCAGCGCTTCTTCGATGCCAGCACGGTTGCACACGTCGAGTTGCAGGGTGTAGACATTCTCACCCAGATCTTCTTTAAGAGCCTGTAAACGCTCCTGACGGCGGCCAGTCGCAATCACTTTATGGCCCTGAGCGATAAAGCGGCGGGTGATATCTTCGCCAAAGCCTGCGGTGGCACCAGTAACAAATACAATCATCTCACTGTTCCTCAACGTTTTTTCGAATTCAGCCACCTTACCATTTCCCTGTGAAGGTGATAAGAACGAAAAGGTTATGATTTATATATTCAGAGAGAGTGCACGGTGATGGTGCGACTTCACCAGCGAACCGCCTTGTTTTAGTGCGTTATTGTTCAGCAAAACAGCCCTTCAGGCCGTGGCAAAGCAATAATTCTGCAATGCAACCGTTTGCGAAGGTAAGCAACCGATTGCGCATACGATTACCTGGAAAAGTGAAATAACCTTGTCATGCTATTGAAATAACTTATTGATTATAAAGGTAAGTTAGGATTTGAATGACCTGGCATAACAATTGCAATTTGAAATGAAGGTCATCACCTGCAATAACAAAAGAGAGAGGTGAACTCTTTCTCCCAAGGAATCGCTATGTCAGTTACTTATACTCAAGCTATTCGCGGAAGTTTTTTTGATATCACTGCGGTTGTGGACACACCGACG
Organism: Erwinia sp.; assembly: GCF_049696395.1. GTDB lineage: Bacteria > Pseudomonadota > Gammaproteobacteria > Enterobacterales > Enterobacteriaceae > Erwinia. Next base: position 2,675 of record NZ_JBAVTT010000087.1, on the reverse strand, counting down.
CAACTTCCCGAACAGGCTCGCTCTATTGAAGACGGGTTATTGCTGCTGAACGGCGGCGAGATCGTTTCCCTGCAGCCGTGGGAGGAAGGGCGTCTTCAACTCGCAAGCGACACCGATGTACTCGATTACCGAGGCAAACTGATCGTCCCCGGGTTTGTCGATACCCATATTCACTATCCGCAAACCGAAATGATCGGGGCCTACGGCGAACAACTGCTGGAGTGGCTGCAGCAGTACACTTTCCCGGTAGAGAGCCAGTATCACTGCCCGCAGCACTCAGCCAAAATGTCGGCTTTCTTCCTGCATCAGCTGCTGAGCAATGGCACCACAACCGCGCTGGTGTTTGGCACCGTCCATCCTGAATCGGTTGATGCGCTATTTGGCGCCGCAGAAGGGCTGGGTATGCGGCTGATTGCCGGTAAGGTGATGATGGATCGCAATGCACCTGAGTACCTGACTGAAACGCCTGAGCAGAGTTACCAGCAAACGCGGGAGCTGATTGAGCGCTGGCACAACCGGGGACGCCTCAGCTATGCGCTGACGCCGCGCTTTGCGCCAACCTCATCTCCGGAGCTGTTAAACAAGGTGAAGCAGCTGAAAGCCGAATATCCGGATACCTGGCTGCACACCCATCTGAGCGAAAACCCGCAGGAAGTCGAGTGGGTGAAGTCGCTGTACCCGGAACATAAAAGCTATCTGGATGTGTATGACTCTTATCAGCTGACGGGCCGCCGCAGCGTCTTTGCCCACTGCCTGCATCTGGAAGGTGAAGAGTGGGATTGCCTGCATAAAACGGATTCTGCCGTGGCCTTCTGTCCCACCTCAAACCTGTTTTTGGGCAGCGGCCTGTTTGACCTGAAAACCTGTTGGGAAAAAGGGGTGAAAATGGGCATCGGGACCGATGTTGGTGCAGGGACGACCTTTAATATGTTGCAGACATTGGGTGAGGCCTACAAAGTGGGTCAGCTACAGCGCTACAAACTGGCCGCCTGTGAAGCCTTCTATCATGCCACGCTTGGCGGTGCACACGCGCTGGATCTGGACAGCCGCATTGGCAATTTTACCGCGGGAAAAGAAGCCGATTTTGTGGTGCTGGACCCGGCTGTTTCCGCCTTACAGCAAATGCGCCATGCCAACAGCAAAGATATCTGGGAAAAACTCTTTGTGCTGATGACGTTGGGCGACGATCGCAATATTGCGGCAACCTGGGTAAACGGGCAATGCGTCTGGCAGGCCCACAGCGAGGAGAAAGCGGCATGATCCAATTTTTACTGAATCAGACGCTGGTGACCGAAGCGTCGCTGGATCCTAATCTGACCGTCCTGAATTATCTGCGTCAGAACCAACGCCGCAGCGGCACCAAAGAAGGCTGTGCCTCTGGTGACTGCGGCGCCTGCACGGTGACGCTTGGCCGGGTAGAAAACGGCGAAATGGTGTATGAAACCGCCAACAGCTGCCTGACGTTTGTCAGCAGCCTGCAGGGCAAACAGCTGATCACCGTGGAAGATTTAAAACAGGGTAACAAACTGCACTCGGTCCAGCAGGCGATGGTGGATTGTCACGCTTCTCAGTGTGGTTTCTGCACGCCCGGCTTTGTTATGTCTCTGTTCACCCTGCAAAAAAACAGCAATGGCTGGCAACATAAACAGGCTGAACAGGCGCTGGCAGGCAATCTGTGCCGCTGTACGGGGTATCGCCCGATTGTGGATGCGGCACGCCAGGCTTGCGAACAGCCTGAAGTTGACAGCTTCCAGCAGCAACGTGCGCAGACCGCGAAACGCCTTAGCGCGTTGAAAAATGCTGATGTGCAGCTACTGACTGCCAAAGGCAACAGCTGCTATGTGCCAAAAACCCTGTCACAGTTAGCGGATCTGCTGCTGGAAAACCCGCAGGCGAAACTGCTGGCCGGCGGCACCGATTTGGCATTGCAGGTCACGCAATTCTACAAACCGCTGCCGATGATGATTGCCCTTGAGCAGGTTGACGAACTCAAGGCTTGCCAAATCGGCGAACAGGAGATTGTGTTGGGAGCAGGAGCTTCTTTGCATCACTGCTATCAGCTGCTGGCCGACCACATCCCGCCGTTTTCAGAGATGCTGGAGCGGTTTGCCTCACTGCAAATCCGTCATCAGGGCACGCTTGGCGGCAACATCGCTAATGGTTCACCGATTGGTGATACACCGCCGATGTTACTGGCCCTTAATGCCTCACTGGAGCTGCAAAAAGGCCAGTCTGTTCGCCGTTTGCCATTGAAAGATTTCTTTCAGTCCTACCGTAAAACGGCCTTACAGGAAGGGGAGTTTATCCGGGCAATTGTCATTCCTAAAGTGACAACGTCACAGGCTTTCGCCGCATGGAAAGTGTCCAAGCGCCTTGAAGACGATATCTCGGCGGTATTTGCTGCTTTGCTGGTGGATACCGACAGCGCTGGCGTGGTGACTGAGGCCAGAATCGCCTTTGGCGGGATGGCTGAAATTCCCAAACGCGCCAGCCACAGCGAGCAACTGTTGACGGGTAAACCGCTGACGCTGGCGTCTGTTGAACAGGCTTGCGCCGCGCTGGAGCAGGACTTCAAACCGTTGAGCGACTTCCGCGCTACAGCAGATTACCGCCTGCAGATAGCCAAAAATCTGTTGCGCCGTTTTTACGCCTCCCGTTCTGGTGAGCTGACGTTG
>NZ_JBAVTT010000086.1:0-35289 GCF_049696395.1 Erwinia sp. | reverse complement strand
GAGTTGATAAGTAAAGCATCTGCGACATGGACGTCGCAGCTGAGCCCCCACGGATGGGTTCACGGCGTCTTTATGTTCAACTCTCTCTCCCTGACCTGCCACCAGAGCAGCCAGCCAACTTACGATCCAACAGCGCTTACTTGACTCTAACTTGGCCACCAGAGCATCCAGACGACTTACGTCCTGAAAGGAGCATCCGTTCTCAACGTTACCGCCGGGACAGCGCCAGCTTTGCGGCAAACCCGATGAACACACATCCGGTCAGGCGATCCATTACCTTCATCACTGACGGGCGGCGCAGTTTTTCGGCAAAATAATGCGTCGAAGCAATCAAGACCCCGCTCCACATCGTACCAACCACTACATGAATAAACGCTAGCCCAATACTCCACAAAGCAACAGATCCGCCTGCTGGAATGAACTGAGGCAGGAAAGAAACGTAAAATACACCAACCTTCGGATTTAACATATTGCCCAAAAAGCCGCGCATAAAAACAGCACCATAGCCGCTCTGTTTTTTACTCACCGGCATATCTGAGTGAAAACTGGTTCGCGGCTTGAGCAATAATCCCACGCCTAACCACAATAAATAGGCTGCACCCACCAGCTTAAGCAGGTTGTATGCCATCTCCGAGGCCAGCAATAGCGCACCCAATCCCAGCCCAACAGCCGCTCCCCATGCCAGACAACCGGCATTGATTCCCATGCCTGTGGTCAGCGCTTTTTTCCAGCCGTTAGCCGCAGATGTCCGCAGGATCAGGGCAGTATCGAAACCAGGTGTGAGCGTCAAAATGATAATAGCAAACAGAAAAGTGAGTAATGAGGCGGTCATGAAAGCTCCTGAACAGGAAATTCATATTCTAGCGACCCCCTGCAAACAATCAATCCTTTCCAGTGGCTCTGTTCGTTCCTGCCGCTACTGCTCCCAGTATTCAAAGCGGTACGCAGCGCTGATATGTCGGCTGATCTCGCCCTGCGGGAAGACTTCCTTCTCATGGGAGTAGCTCAACGTACAGTTCCCCTGCTCGTCCCAAAGCTGACACTCATCGACAGAAGTCATCTCACTGCTGGCTGAGTGAGTCAGCGTTAGCAGCCGCTGCTCGCGATCCTGCTTATCATACGACCAGCTCATTTTGCTGTTTTCCGAGCTGGAGTTCACCAGCTGGTTCTTGCTGTTCCACTTATAACGGAACTCACCGTTAGCCTGCTCGTCAGATCCTCTGGCCACGCTTTTTATCAACCGCAGGCGTGAGTCAAAGCTGTTGGTGGTTTCCGTAAAGCCTTTCTCGCCCTTCAGTAAAAAGGCATCCGTTGAACTGGTAATAATGCCCTTGTTGCTGATCAGATAATTCACGGTGCCCTGCTTGCGATTCACTTCGACAGGTTGACCTTCTTTTATCACAAACACCGACATGTCATACACCGACTGCCAGCCACTGTTGTTCCGGGCGATATTCTGCACCATCCTCAGCATCATGTTGCCTTCGCTCTTGTCATAGCTGATATCCGCTCTCAACAACGAGCCACAACGGTCAAACTGGCCGAGGATCCGCTTCTGCTGATTCACATCTTTGCCAAACTCGCCGACCACCACCTGCTTGACTGGCCCTTTGGCAGTGCCTCCCAGCAGCACCAGACTGTTGCTGTCGTTAATCTGTTTAGCCTGTGCAGGACAGCTCTCTGCGGCATAAACGGCTCCAGATACGCCTGCCCAACACATAAAACACCCTGCGCCCAGCATGATGATTTTCATGAACAATCTCGTCAAAGAGGAAGGGAATAGCGTAAGTGTAAAAGGAATTCCTGCCTTGCGGGCAGTTTAGGGTGAAAAAAAGCCCCACCAAAATGATGGGGCTTGGTACTTGCAAACATCACGTCGTTTAGTGGCGTGCTGCGCGGCAAAATCGGGGTCAGGCAACTCTCACCGGGGAACTTAGTGACAGAGCGACTTTCATCGCTTCAACCATATCACTGTCCACACAGGTGCGACTGAATTCATCGTTTTCTGCCACAGAACTCATAGAGACACCGGCTTTACGGTAGCGCATCGGAGAGGCGACTCTCTGGCTGGCAGAGCTGTGAACTTCGCTCAGACCGGCATCGATGAACTTCTGCAAATTGCCGAGGCGAACACCGGCCCCAGCCATAATGATAGGACCGCGCGTCATCCTGTTTAGTTCCTTGAGCAAGGCTAATCCGCTTTCGGCACTTTGCTGCTGTCCTGATGTAAGGATCCTGGCTACGCCCAAATCGGTCAACTGTTGCAGAGCCATCAGCGGGCTGTGGCAAAGATCAAAGGCCCGATGGAAGGTCACTGCCATGCCCTCACACAGCGCCATGATCTGTTTCATCCTCGGCAGGTCAATATGACCATCAACATCCAGAACGCCGACCACTAAGCCGGGAAAACCGAGTTCGCGAATCAACGCGATATCTGATTTTATCTCATTAAATTCGCTAGCCGTGAAGCAAAAATCTCCGCCACGCGGGCGAACAATGGGGTGGACGGGCAACGTCAGAACGTCACGTGCAACTTTAAGACAGCCAGCTGAAGGGGTTAAGCCACCTTCTGCCGGTGCAGCACATAACTCAACCCGATCGGCTCCGGCTTGTTCAGCCGTTAAAGCACAATCGACTCCATAGCAGCATACTTCCAGTTTTAGCATCCCATCCTCCTGTTAATGACTGCTGGCTGGTTGTGTAAATCTTTCCAGATGTTTAGTCTGACTCAAGAACCTAGGATTAATATTAACGGGAATCACTAACATGGCATCCAATTTTAATGAACGGATCGATCGCCGTCACAGCGATAGCCTTAAATGGCAGAAATATGGTGATCAGGATATCCTCCCGCTTTGGGTAGCCGACACCGACTTCCGTTCACCGCAGTGTATTATCGATGCGCTACAGCAGCGTGTTGAGCATGGCGTTTTTGGGTATGGCAACCCGCCCTCAGACCTGATTGAGCTTATTGTCGAGCGGATGGCTGAAAGGTATCAGTGGGCGATAAAACCTGAATGGCTGGTTTTCCTGCCTGGCGTGGTAACCGGTTTAAATCTTGCGGTGCGGGCTTTTACTGAACCGCATCAGGGAACGGTAGCCCCAACCCCGATCTATCCTCCCTTCCGTTCTGCTGCGGCCAATGCTAACCGCACTCAGCTCAATGCTCAGCTGCGTCTTGAAGAGCAGCGTTGGGTCATGGACCTGGCTTCTTTAGCGCCACAGATGACTGGTAATGAGACATTGCTGATGCTTTGCAATCCTCAAAACCCAGGCGGCACGGTCTACCGTCGTGAAGAGTTGCTGGAGCAGTTAAAGTTTGCCCAGCGTCACAATTTGATTGTCTGTTCTGATGAGATCCACTGTGACCTGCTGCTGGAGCCCGGCGCGAAGCATATTCCCTTTGCCAGTCTCAATGAGGATGCAGAGCAACGCTCAATTACGCTGATCTCCCCTTCCAAGAGCTTTAACATTGCCGGACTGGGCGCGTCGATGGCGATCATTCCTGACAAAGAGTTGCGTAAGCGTTTCTCAAAGCAGCGTCAGGGGCTGGTTCCGAGCGTGGATATTCTGGCCTATGTTGCTGCCACCGCGGCCTGGCGTGACGGGCAACCCTGGCTGGATGAGCAACTGACTTACCTGCGGGAAACCCGCGACCTGCTGACCAAACGTGTCAATGCTATCCCCGGCCTGTCGATGGTGGCACCGGAAGCCACCTATCTGGCGTGGATTGATGCCAGCCAGCTAAAAACCGCCAGCCCGGCGCTGTTCTTTGAACGCCACGGACTGGGCTTCTCACCAGGCCGTGACTTTGGCGACGACGGCTTCGTTCGCCTGAACTTCGGTTGCCCACGCGATTTTATCTTTGAAGCGATCCGACGCATGGAAAGTGCCGTGCGAACACTCCCCCGTAGCAATCTTTCATAATTCGCTTTCCACTACCTCTTTCAGGCTCCAGGGATGGAACTTGATCGTCACGGTACCGTCGGTGATCGCCAGAGTGGGATTGGGTAAACGTTCACCCTCGCCCTTTGGCGCACTGCTTTTGATCGAAATTCCCTGCTGAATCAGCCCTTCATCTGAGCAAAGCGCCAGTGCGCGTGAGCCAAGATCTTCCACCTCTCCCCTGATCACCACTTCTACATGTTCCCATCCTTCGTGGCGATACAGGCGATTTCCTGGCCAGGGTAGTTCAACAACGCTTATCTTCCAGGGCCCAACCGTCAGCGGCGACTCCAGTTCAAAAAGGGCCACAGGACGTCCGTTTATTTCCTTTTCGGAAAACAGCACGCCATGCTGCATAAAGCCAGATTTCCAGCGCTCTGCGGTGGTGTTTTGATGGCAACGTACGGCTATATGGTCCACTTCCAGCGCCGTTAAATCCAATCCTAATCGATCCGCTAATTGGTAAAGGGAGTGTAAAAAACGGGGTAAATCATTAGATAAATCGTTTAATTCTTCTGCATTTTTACCTGTAAACAGGGCCATTCGCGCTTCTCACTGTAATTTAGTTAATGATTGCTTTAAGGTCAGGTCTTATTACCGGACCAGCCTTAGTTATGAATACCGTCATTTTAGTGATTAATGTGCCAAAAAATAACGCTTTTTATCAAAAACACTCAATTCCCGCTGGTTTAAGGCCAGTCTAATTTTTATAAAAGCCCATTTAACTTTCTGTTTTAGTTTAGTTAAATTTATACAATGCGACTATTCCTAAATCCCGGCCGGGGCGTTGTAGGGTATTGTGGATTCTTATAGATTTGTTCCCACCCTCACACAAGGAAAAAGCAAAATGCTTATGTATATTTTAGTTGCAGTGCTGATTGCGATGATGGGGTTTGCTCTGGCCCGCCATTGGAAGGTAAGTAATGATAAAAATACCATTGCCAGCCCACACCGCCCTCACCGCGCAGCCCGTCGCCGTTCTTAAAGACTTTGGCGGGGAACAGACACAGCACTGTTTCCCGCCGCCCTCGCTTTGCCAGCCGATGATCAGGTTCCTGGATAACTCAGCCTGAAATGCAGTATACTTTTCCCCTTCTTTTTTAACGGTGCCAGGGGTCAACAGGTTACTCTGTTGCCTGGCTTCGTTCAGCATGATGGTCTGCACAGATGCAGGCTTTTTAGCATATAAGGTAACCCGGTGAATATTCAGGCTCTTCTCTCAGAAAAAGTCAGTCAGGCGATGATCGCAGCAGGCGCTCCTGCTGATTGCGAAGCGCAGGTAAGACAGTCAGCTAAAGTCCAGTTTGGTGACTACCAGGCTAACGGCATCATGGCGGTTGCCAAGACGCTGAAAATGGCTCCCCGACAACTGGCAGAAGACGTCCTTAAGCATCTCGATTTGACCGGGATTGCCAGCAAAGTAGAGATTGCCGGGCCGGGCTTCATCAACCTGTTCCTGGACAAACAGTGGTTGTCCGCTCAGATTGACAGCGTGACTGCCGCTCCGCGTCTGGGCGTTACCCCAGTCACTCCTCAGACCATCGTTATCGACTACTCCGCGCCCAACGTGGCTAAAGAGATGCACGTCGGTCACGTACGCTCCACCATTATTGGTGATGCCGCCGTTCGTACCCTTGAGTTCCTGGGCCACAACATCATCCGTGCTAACCACGTAGGTGACTGGGGAACCCAGTTCGGTATGCTGATTGCCTTCCTGGAAAAGCAGCAGAACGAGCATCACGAAGAGCATGCGCTGGCCGACCTGGAAGTCTTCTACCGCGAAGCGAAACGCACTTACGATGAAGATCCTGAGTTCGCTGAGCGTGCCCGAGCTTATGTCGTTAAGTTGCAGGGTGGCGATGAATACTGCCGCACTATGTGGAAGAAGCTGGTCGACATCACCATGTCGCAAAACCAGCTCATCTACGACCGCATGAACGTCACGCTGACCCGCAAAGATGTGATGGGTGAAAGCCTGTACAACGATATGCTGCCGGGTATCGTGGCCGATCTGCAGGCAAAAGGTCTGGCGGTGGAAAGTGAAGGCGCCACCGTGGTGTTCCTTGACGAGTACAAGAACAAAGATGGCGACCCGATGGGCGTGATCATCAGGAAGAAGGATGGCGGCTACCTCTACACCACCACCGACATCGCCTGTGCTAAATACCGCTATGAAACCCTGAAGGCCGACCGCGTTCTGTACTACATTGACTCCCGCCAGCATCAGCATCTGATGCAGGCATGGACCATCGTTCGCAAAGCCGGTTATGTGCCTGAGTCTGTGCCTTTAGAGCACCATGCCTTCGGGATGATGCTGGGCAAAGACGGTAAGCCGTTCAAAACCCGTGCAGGCGGTACCATCAAACTGTCCGATCTGTTGGATGAAGCGGTAGAGCGCGCAACCAGGCTGGTTAGCGAGAAGAACCCGGATATGCCAGCGGATGAGCTGAAAGCGCTGGCTAATAGCGTGGGTATTGGCGCTATTAAGTATGCTGACCTCTCCAAGAGCCGCACCACGGATTACATCTTTGACTGGGACAACATGCTGGCCTTTGAAGGCAACACCGCACCTTATATGCAGTATGCTTATACGCGCGTGTTATCGGTGTTCCGTAAAGCAGGAATTGATGAGTCCGGCGTAACTGGCAACGCGCAGATCGTTGAAGATCGTGAAGCAGCGCTTGCTGTTCGCCTGCTGCAGTTTGAAGAAACCATCACTCAGGTTGCCCGTGACGGCACGCCACACGTCATGTGTGCTTATCTGTACGACCTGGCTGGCCTGTTCTCCGGTTTCTATGAGCATTGCCCGATTCTGGCCGCAAATGATGAGGCCACTAAACAGAGCCGCCTGAAACTGGCGCTGTTGACGGCAAAAACCCTGAAACAGGGTCTGGATACGCTGGGTATTGATACCGTAGAAAAAATGTAATTCTGCCTTCGGTGGCAATAAAAAAGGGGACGAAGCGATTCGTCCCCTTTTTCGATCCTGAGCGATGAGATCAGTGATAGTTAACCATCACTTGATTACTGATCACCCGCAGATCTTTGTGCAATCTGCCCTTCCCCTGCACGCCATACACAAAATGCAGGCTCTGGTTGGCCGCAAGATTACTCAACCCTTTGGTCGCGCCACTGGCACCGTCCAGCTCAACACAGCGGGTTTCGGCACACAGATGCACCCTCATTCCAGAAGGCACCGGGCCGTTGACCACATAACGCCAGGCCACTTCAGTTATCGATCCTTCAACGCTTTCAGAGGCTGTCAGCGCTGGCGAGGACGCCTGCATACCGCGATTTTGCAGGCCAGGCCCGATGGAACTGGCTTGCCAGGCACCTCCGGCAGCCATGGCAAAACCAGGCATACAGAGCAGCAGCAACAGCGCTTTCATCAGTGGCCTCCAATGGTAGACGTCATGCGGATATTCCGGTTGTCGCTAAGCTCCAGATTAGAAATCACCATCAGCTGCGGCATATTGCGGCGCAGGAAGCGAGCCAGCAAGGCGCGCAGAGGATGGTTAACCAGCAGCACCGGCGGTGCGCCTAATGACTCCTGATGATCCAGCGCGCCCTGAGCCTGAGCCATCAGACGGTCAGCCAGACCAGGTTCCAGTCCGCCGCCGCCCTGCAAGGCCTGCAGCAACAGACGCTCAAGCGTGGTGTCCAGACCAATCACCTGCACTTCGCCAGTCCCCGGGAACCACTGCTGAGTGATTGCCCTGCCCAAGGCAACACGAACCACAGACGTCAGCTCATGCGGATCGCTTTGCACCGCGGCATGTTCAGCCAGCGTCTCGATAATGGTGCGCATATCGCGGATCGAAACGCGCTCTGCCAGCAGATTTTGCAGCACTTTATGCAGCGTGGTCAGCGTGATGACGCCAGGGATTAAATCTTCCGTTAGCTTCGGCATCTCCTGAGTGACACGGTCCAGCAGCTGTTGTGACTCCTGGCGACCAAACAGCTCGCTGGCGTACTGACCAATCAGGTGGTTTAAATGCGTGGCTACCACGGTACTGGCTTCCACCACCGTAAAGCCCTGAATTTGCGCCTGCTCTTTCAGCGCACTGTCAATCCAGGTGGCGGCAAGGCCAAACGCCGGATCGACCGTAGGTTCACCAGGCAAGCTTCCCGCGGCGGTGCCAGGGTTGATCGCCATCCAGCGGCCAGGATAGGCATCGCCACTGCCAATTTCCACACCTTTCATCAGAATACGGTAACGCGCTGGCGGCAGATCCATGTTGTCACGGATATGCACCACCGGCGGCAGGAAACCCATCTCCTGAGCGAATTTTTTACGGATGCTGCGGATACGGCCAAGCAGTTCGCCATCCTGCTGATGGTCAACCATCGGGATCAGGCGGTAACCCACTTCCATCCCCAGCGAGTCTTCCAGCTGCACATCGCCCCAGGACGCTTCGGTATTGGAAGAGGCTTCAATCTGTTTGGTCGGCGCCGCCGGTGCCGCTTTCGGCTTATTCTCTCTGCCGCGCAGATACCAGGCCAGACCCAGTAAGGCGGCGGTAAACATCAGGAACACCAGGTTTGGCATGCCCGGCACCAGGCCCAACAGGCCCAATACACCGGCACTCAGCATCATTACACGAGGGTTTTTGAACAGCTGGGTCACCATCTGCTCGCCCACGTCCTGGTCGGTTCCCACGCGGGTCACGATCACACCAGCCGCTGTAGAGATAACCAACGCAGGGATCTGAGCCACGAGGCCGTCACCGATGGTCAACAGCGTGTAGCTTTCTGCAGCGTGTCCCACGTCCATGCCGTGCTGGATAACCCCCACTAACAGGCCGCCGACCACGTTGATCACCATGATCATGATCCCGGCGATGGCATCACCACGAACGAACTTACTCGCACCGTCCATCGAACCGTAGAAGTCCGCTTCCTGGGTGACATCTGAACGGCGTTTTTTCGCTTCTTCTTCACCGATCAGGCCGGCGTTCAGGTCGGCATCGATCGCCATCTGTTTACCGGGCATCCCATCAAGCACAAAACGCGCGCCTACTTCGGCGATACGGCCAGCACCTTTGGTGATAACCATAAAGTTGATGATCACGAGGATGATAAACACCACGATACCGATGGCGAAGTTGCCGCCCACCAGGAAGTGACCGAAGGCTTCAACTACCTGCCCTGCAGCCCCGGCGCCAGTGTGGCCTTCCATCAGAATGATACGGGTTGAGGCGACGTTCAGCGCCAGACGCAGTAACGTAGAGAACAGCAAGATAGTCGGGAAAGCGGCGAATTCCAGCGTCTGCCGGGTGAACATCGCCACCAGAAGCACCATGATCGACAGCGCAATATTAAAGGTAAACAGTAGATCCAGAATGAAAGGCGGCAATGGCAGCACCATCATCGACAGGATCATCAGAATCAATACCGGCCCGGCCATCACCTGCCATTGGGTATCTTTAAAATTCGGTAACCGTAATAATGCGGCCAGATTCGCCATCAGTCTTCATCTCTTATGACAATATCCAGTCCTTCCGGGACTGTTAAATTATCAGGTTTTTTCGGGGCAAGGCCACCCTCCAGCTTCCAGCGACGGAGTTGCCATACCCAGGCCAACACTTCTGCAACGGCGGCATATAACGTTCCCGGAATATGCTGACCAATTTCACTGTGTCGGTATAAGGCACGCGCCAGCGGCGGTGCTTCTAAAATCGGAATGCGGTGCTCTTTTCCTAACTCACGGATACGCAGGGCAATGTCTCCGGCCCCTTTCGCCACCACTTTCGGCGCGCTCATCTTGCGTTCGTCGTACTGTAAGGCCACGGAATAGTGCGTCGGGTTAGTGACGATCACATCCGCCTTTGGCACATCTGCCATCATGCGTCGGCGGGCTGCGGCGCGCATCTGCTGACGAATTCGACCCTTAACGTGCGGGTCACCTTCCTGCTGCTTGTGCTCGTCGCGAATATCCTGGTGCGTCATACGCAGGTTCTTGAAGTAGCTGTACAGCTGCCAGAACACGTCAAACAGCACCATCGGCGACAGGCCAAACACCACCAGCACGCTGCACATCGCAATCATATTCAGCGAGTTGGCTAAAGCGTTATAAGGCGACTCGCTGATCAATCGCAGCATATCCGGCCAGTGATGGCTGATATAAAGCCAGGTCACGCAGCCAACCAGAATCGCCTTCAGCACCGACTTAAGGAGTTCTGCGGCGGTCTGCCCGGAGAACAATTTGCCGATGCCTTTAATCGGGTTCATTTTGCCAACATCAAACTTGATCGCTTTGCCGCTGATCACCACGCCGCCGAGCAGCATAGGGGCAGCAATGGCTACCAGCACCAGGCCACCCATCATTGGGATCAGCGAGAAAATGCCCTGCTGCACCAGGTTGCCCAACAGATGCAGCATCTGGCTGGTATCACTGACCACGGAATGATTGAATTTGAGCCCATCGGCCAGCAGTGCACCGACCTTTCGTGCCATTGATGCCCCGGTAACCCACAAAATACTCAGTCCCGCCACCAACATCAGCACAGAAGTCAGCTCGCGCGAACGCGGAATTTGCCCTTCTTCTCGTGCTTTTTCTATTCGGTGGGGGGTTGCGGATTCGGTCTTTTCCTCTTCGCTGTCTCCGGACACGGCAGCTCACCTTCAATACGGAATTTCAGGTGCCAGCATGCCAAATTGGCGCAGGGATAATGCCGCGAGTAAACGCGTAAAATGGGGGTTATTTGCGGGATGGTAAAAATAGCAGGAGCTGGCGGGCGCCAGCTCCTGTCACAGACAAGCTTAAAACCCGAGGCTGTCCAGCAAGTCGTCCACCTGATCCTGGTTCGCTACCACGCCAGGCGCGGTACCGTTGATCTGCGGACCATTGAGCAAACTGTCCACATCCTTCTTCGGACGGGCGGCCTGTTCTGGCATGTTATCCAGCAGCACCATCAACAGCTGGCGCTCAATTTCCTGGATCACATCCATCATGCGCTTGATCACCTGACCGGTCAGGTCCTGGAAATCCTGCGCCATCATGATTTCCATCAACTGGGCGTTGGTGAACGCCGTGTGTTCAGGGACGGAATCCAGATAACCACGGGTATCCGAAACCAGAGAGCGGGCGTCCGCCAGTTCGACGGGATTCTCAAACCACGCATCCCAACGGCCTTTCAGCGCCTTCGCTCCATCTTCCATCAACGTCTGACGTGGTTGTGAAGCTTCCACACAGTTCAGCGCGCGTTCTGCCGCCTGAGCGGTCATTTGCACTACGTAATCCAGGCGGTCGCGGGCATCTGGAATTGCTTCCGCCGCTTCAGCAATAGCTTGATCCAGTCCCAATTCACGCAGGCTGTCGCGCAACATCCGCGTCAGCGAACCAATTCGGGAGATAATGTCATTGGCCGAAGCCGCATCAACATTTGGTGTCGGAAGTGTGCTCATCTCGGCTCCTTACATACCCAGCTTTTCGAAGATCTTGCCTAACTTCTCTTCAAGGGTCGCTGCTGTAAAAGGTTTAACGACATAGCCGCTGGCACCAGCCTGAGCAGCCGCAATAATATTCTCTTTTTTGGCTTCAGCCGTTACCATCAACACCGGTAGCTTTGCCATGCCTGCATCGGCACGAATGGTCTTCAGCAGTTCCAGACCGTCCATGTTTGGCATGTTCCAGTCAGACACCACGAAATCAAATCCACCCGCACGCAGCTTGTGCAGCGCATCCACACCATCTTCAGCTTCTTCAACGTTGTTGAAGCCGAGTTCTTTCAGGAGGTTACGGACGATACGACGCATCGTGTTGAAGTCGTCGACCACCAGAAACCGCATATTTTTATCAACCATACTCACTCCCGTTTTTTTTGTAGCCCGCTGGACGGGCGCTGCGTTAAATACGTAATGCCTGTCCGGCGCTAATTTTGGTCAGCATGTGCTGACTGATCTGGTGAAGATCCACCACTTCACTGGCTCCCCCGAGGGCAATTGCCTCTCTTGGCATGCCAAATACCACACAACTTGCTTCATTCTGAGCGATGGTCCAGGCACCTGCCTTGTTCATCGCCAGCAAACCGGCCGCGCCATCGTTACCCATCCCCGTAAGAATCACCCCTACGGCGTTACGACCGGCATACTGCGCCACCGACTTAAACAACACGTCCACCGACGGTTTATGACGATTAACCGGCGGCCCTTCATTCAGTTTGACCTGGTAGTTAGCCCCGCTTCGCACCAGCTCCAGATGCATGGCACCCGGGGCGATGTAAGCATGACCAGGCAGGATACGCTCACCGTCTTCCGCTTCTTTCACCGTGATCTGGCAGAGCTTGTTCAGCCGCTCCGCAAAAGAACGGGTAAAGCCTGGTGGCATATGCTGAGTAATCAACAGTGCCGGACTGGTTGCCGGTAACGGCTGCAGCACATGGCGAATCGCTTCCGTTCCACCGGTAGAGGCGCCAATGGCTATCAACTTTTCACTGCTTAGCAGCGGACCGGCCTTCAGCATCGCTGGTGCAGGTTGTGGCCCGCGCGTATGCAGTTTTGCCCTGGAAGCCGCGCGAACTTTATCGGCAATCATCTGGCTGTATGCCAGCATCCCTTCACGGATCCCCAGCGAAGGCTTAGTCACGAAATCCACGGCGCCTAACTCCAGCGCACGCAGGGTCACTTCAGAGCCTTTCCCGGTCAGTGATGAGACCATAACCACCGGCATCGGCCGCAGGCGCATCAGCTTTTCGAGAAAATCCAGGCCGTCCATCCGCGGCATTTCCACATCCAGCGTCAGCACGTCCGGGTTAAATTCTTTGATCATGTCCCTTGCCACTAAAGGGTCCGGTGCCGAAGCCACCATCTCCATATCTGCATGGCTGTTAATGATTTCGGTCATCAGCTGTCTCATCAATGCGGAATCATCAACGCATAACACTCTGATTTTTTTCATTATCT
This sequence comes from Erwinia sp., assembly GCF_049696395.1. Classification (GTDB taxonomy): domain Bacteria; phylum Pseudomonadota; class Gammaproteobacteria; order Enterobacterales; family Enterobacteriaceae; genus Erwinia. The sequence goes on along the minus strand of NZ_JBAVTT010000086.1, from coordinate 22,440 downwards.
TTCCTTAGTCAGTCCGTAGACCGTCTGTCCGCGCAGATAGAACTCTTTACTGATCTGGCTAAAGTTCTCGGAGTGACCAGCGAACAGGATCCCGCCGGGTTTCAGCATCGAGACAAAACGCCGTAAAATCTTTTCCTGCGTTTCTTTATCGAAATAGATCATCACATTACGGCAAAAAATAGCGTCGAACGGGCCTGGCAACGCCCACTCATTGCCCAGCAGATTGAGCTGAGCATAGGTAATCGTGTTCGCCAGCTCAGGTCGGACTCTCACCATGCCTGAATGCGGGCCGGTTCCCCGGAAGAAGAAACGCTGCAGCTGCTGTGGTGACAGCGTGCGCAGTTCTTCCTGGCGATAAACACCGGTCAGCGCCTTCTCCAGCACCTGGGTATCAATGTCGCTGGCATGGACCTGGAATTTTCCCGGACCTGCGCCCAGCGTTTCGGCCAGCGTCATGGCGATGGAGTACGGCTCTTCGCCCGTTGAGGCCGCCGCACACCACACGTTAAAACTTCCAGCCCGTTTTTTGGCGTGTTCGGCCAAAATCGGGAAGTGGTGCGCCTCACGGAAAAATGCCGTCAGGTTGGTGGTCAGCGAGTTAATAAACGCCTGCCACTCCGGGCTGTTGGAATCACTCTCCAGCAGCGCCAGGTAACGACCAAAATCATCGATACCTAACATTCGCAACCGGCGGACCAGCCGGTTGTAAACCATTTCTCGCTTGTGGTCGGCGAGAACGATGCCAGCACGCTGGTAAATCAACTGACTGATACGCTTAAAGTGCGTATCGGATAACGGCAGGCGCTGAACCATCTGGGACAGCAGCGTGGTGTTCTCCTGCGGGGCTAACAACGTCGATTTTTTCATGTAAGGCTACCCTGCAACGTACGGATTAAGGGGGTAAAACACAGCTATATTCCCTGTATGCCGTTCGGATGACCGGTCGAGCCTTCTGCGTCCAGTGAGAATTTAGTCACTGTGCCCGTCAGATGGTCGGCTTGCGCTTCAAGGGCTTCGGTGGCTGCTGCCGCTTCCTCTACCAGCGCGGCATTCTGTTGTGTTACCTGATCCATCTGGCTGACTGCCTGTGCAACCTGTTCAATACCGCGGCGCTGTTCATCAGAAGCCGAAGCTATTTCGCCCATGATGTCGTTAACGCGAGTCACCGACTGCACAATCTCTTCCATCGTTTCGCCTGCTGAAGCGACCAGCACGGCACCCTGATCAACGCGGTCCACCGAGGCTTCAATCAGCGCTTTAATCTCTTTTGCTGCCTGCGCGCTACGCTGCGCCAGGTTGCGAACTTCTCCGGCTACCACGGCAAACCCTCTGCCCTGTTCTCCAGCTCGTGCGGCTTCCACTGCGGCATTCAGCGCCAGAATATTGGTCTGGAACGCGATGCCGTCGATAACGCCGGTGATATCGCCAATTTTCTTCGAGCTGTTGGCAATCTCACTCATGGTGGTGACCACTTTACCGGTCAACTGGCCGCCTTTATGGGCGGTGGTTGAGGCCTCTTTCGCCAGCTGAGAAGCCTGACGGGCGTTTTCGGCGTTGCCGGTAACGGTGGCAGTCAACTGCTCCATGCTGGCAGCGGTTTCGGCCAGTGAGGCGGCCTGCTGCTCAGTACGGGCAGACAAATCATTGTTACCGGAAGCAATCTCACGGATGCCGGTATGCATGGCGTTGGTGCCATCACGCACGCTGCTTACCGTTTCTGCCAGCGAGTGCTGCATCGCCTTCAGGCTGACAAACAGCTGGCTGAGTTCATTGCGCCCTTCAGTCTCAATAGTGCCGCCCAGGTTGCCGGAGGCGATGCGCTCAAAATGGCTACGCATTCTGGATAAAGGGGCGATAACCGCATTGCGCACCCACCAGATACCGCTCAGTGTCACCAACAAACAAAGCACCACTGCCACGATAAAAATAATCTTCGACTGGGCATAAAACCCTTCCCCAGCCTGGTTTGCGTGTTCACGCAGAACATCAATGTGGGTCATCCACCTGTTGTACTGAACCTGGAACTTGTCCTGCTTGCCCTGAGTGGGCGAGTCGAGGAAATCCTGCAACTGATAGTTCTGTAAGTAAGCAATCAGCTGAGAAAGTTCGTGGGCGTAAACGTCATAGGCCGCATTCATCGACTTTTTCAGATCCCCGCCCGCAGGCGTTGATTCCTGAATTGCATTAAATCTCTTAAAAGCGTTATCGGCAGCATTCAGATCTTCCTGAGCCTTTGCCATCAAACTTGTTACCTGGTCGCGGGGTAAACTCAATGCCGCACGAGTGCCGGCGCGGCTTAAGGTGACGCGAGCGCTCAATAATGCCGCCCAGGTTTCGCCTAAAGCTTCACGCTGGTTACTGCTTATTTCCACATTCTGCAAATTACGGGCATCAAGGCGGAAAGAGTTAAAAGACAATCCGTTACCCACAATCTGCATCACGCAGAACAGCCCTAACAGCAGAAAAATGGCGGTAGAGATACGCATACGACTGACCATCAAAGCCTCCAGGTTTTGCCGCCCAAAGCGGACGGCAAAAAATACGGTTAGAAAGTTTCCCAATTGTCGTTAGATGTCGGCGCGGCCAGCGCTTTACGCGGGGCGGCGGCAGGCATCAACAGCGGGTTTTTATTTGCCTTACTGCTATTAACGGCCTGGATGGCATTTTCTTTACGGATTCTGAATACGGCGACAGCCTGAGTCAGTCTGCTGGCCTGTTCTTCCAGTGCAGCCGCCGCCGCTGCAGACTCTTCTACCAGCGAGGCGTTCTGCTGTGTCACGCGGTCCATCTCGGTGACAGCGGTGCCAACCTGGTCGATGCCTTTGCTCTGCTCATCAGAGGCAGAGGCGATTTCGCCCATGATGTCGGTCACGCGGGTGACCGCGCTGACGATGTCCGCCATGGTTTCGCCTGCGCTCTCTACCAGCACAGAGCCGGTATCCACGCGAGCAACCGAGTCTTCGATCAGTCCTTTAATCTCTTTCGCTGCCTGCGCACTGCGCTGGGCCAGGTTACGGACTTCACCAGCAACCACGGCGAAGCCACGACCCTGTTCACCGGCACGGGCCGCTTCCACGGCGGCGTTCAGGGCCAGGATATTAGTCTGGAAGGCAATACCGTCGATCACGCTGGTGATGTCAGCAATTTTCTTCGAGCTTCCGGCGATGTCGTTCATGGTTTTCACCACGCCATCCACCACTTTTCCGCCTTTCTGCGCCGTTTCTGACGCGCTGAGGGCTAACTGAGAAGCCTGACGGGCGTTCTCGGCGTTCTGCTTCACCGTTGCGGTCAGCTGTTCCATACTGGCAGCGGTTTGCTCCAGCGAGGCAGCCTGCTGCTCGGTACGGGAAGAGAGATCGTTATTGCCTGCGGAGATCTCGCTGGCACCGGTATAAATGGCATCGGAACCATCACGAACATCGCTTACCGTCCGAACCAGTGACTGCTGCATCTCTCTCAGGCTGTCTGCCAGCTGGGTCATTTCATTGCGCCCTTCTGACTCGATAGACTGCGTCAGGTCGCCGCTGGCGATATGACGGATATGCTCGATATTGGTTTTTAAAGGACGCAGCAGGATGGTGTAGATGCCGCTCCAGGCCAGCGCAATCACCGCCAGGGAGATAATCAACACGGCCAGCAGCAGCCATAAGGTGTGCTCATAAGCTGTTTGATTGGCTTCCGTTCCCTTCGCGGTCAGCTGGTTGTTAGTTTCCAGCCACTCGTTGTAGGTTTTTTCAAACTGGTTTTGATAGCTCTGGGTCGGCTGAGCGATGAAGTCAGTGAACTTGCCGGTCTGCATCATCACAATCAGCTGCTCAAGCGCATCGTGCAGCTGCTGATAGCCATCGTGAAGCTGTTTGACGTTTTCCGCCGTTTTGCCTTTTTCAGACAGGTTGGCATTGAACACTGCCAGCGATTTGTCGGCCACATCCAACTCTTTCTGTGCCAGCACCAGCAGCTCTTTTACCGTGGCACCCGATCCCATCTGATTGGCATCCTGCAGATAACGAATGCCCGCACGGTTCAACGTATTACGTGCCTGAACCAAAGAGACCCAGGACGTCCCCATTGACTGCTGCAACACCCGCAGACGTTGGTTAAAAGCAAAATTATCTTTGTCATTTTTGACCGTCTGGAAAAACAAACCGCCGGTGCCAAACTGCAGCAACGCAAACAGCACCAGGACGCTGACCAGGCCGGTAACAACCTTTATACGCTTGAACATGACTACCTCAGGAAGGGACACAATTGGCACTGTTATCGGCACAGGGGCTGGGATCTTTATGCAGTTATCCGCCGATCGCTCAGCGGATAATCTTATGACGGCATTTTTACTGGTGAGGAGGGATTAAAAAGTTTCCCAGTTACTGTCTGAGGCGACCGGCGCGGTGGCTTTACGGGCAGCCGGCTGAGCAGCACGTTTTGCCGTTGCTGCTTTGGCTGCGGGTTTAAAACCCTGCTCCTTACGCACGCGGAACACCGCTACGGCCTGAGTCAGACGGCTGGCCTGATCTTCCAGTGCGGCAGCTGCGGTTGCAGACTCTTCCACCAGCGAGGCATTCTGCTGGGTTACGCGATCCATCTCGGTGACTGCGGTGCCAACCTGGTCGATACCTTTGCTCTGCTCATCGGAGGCAGAAGCGATTTCGCCCATGATGTCCGTCACGCGGGTGACCGCACTGACGATATCGGCCATGGTTTCGCCCGCCGTACCGACCAACTGGGTGCCGCTGTCCACTCTGGCTACAGAGTCTTCAATCAGCCCTTTGATCTCTTTGGCGGCCTGAGCACTCCGTTGTGCCAGGTTACGTACTTCACCAGCGACCACGGCAAAGCCACGTCCTTGCTCACCAGCACGGGCAGCTTCTACTGCGGCGTTGAGGGCCAGGATATTGGTCTGGAAAGCAATACCGTCGATCACGCTGGTAATGTCGGCAATTTTCTTCGAACTACCGGCAATATCACTCATGGTTTTCACTACGCCATCCACCACTTTTCCGCCTTTCAGGGCAGTTTCAGAAGCGCTGAGGGCCAGCTGAGAAGCCTGACGGGCGTTTTCGGCGTTCTGCTTCACCGTTGCGGTCAGCTGTTCCATGCTGGCAGCGGTTTGTTCCAGTGAGGCAGCCTGCTGTTCAGTACGGGCAGAGAGGTCGTTATTCCCAGCGGCAATTTCACTGGCACCGGTATAGATAGCATCTGAACCGTCGCGCACGTCGCTTACCGTCCGCACCAGTGACTGCTGCATCTCCAGCAGGCTGGTAGCCAGCTGAGCCATTTCGTTACGGCCTTCTACTTCGATGGTGTGCGTCAGGTCGCCGCCCGCAATATGGCTGATATGGGCAATGTTGGTCTGCAGTGGCGTAATCAGAATTTTACGTAAGCCGATCCAGCACAAGGCAATCAGTGCCAGAACCAGCACCATTACCGTCCCGATCACCCACAGCATTTTGACGTAAGCCGCTTCATTGGCCTGAACGCCCTTCACGGTGATTTCATTCAGTGCTGTGCGCCACAGGGTATAAGCCTGCTGCATCTCAATTTGCTTCTGTTCAATGTTCAGTTTGAACATTTCCGGCAGCTGCTTGCTCTGCATCAGATCCAGCATGGTTGCCAACGCTTTGGAATAGATCACATAGTTTTGTTCAAGGGATTCGACCACTTTCGGATCGATGCCTTTGGTATTTGGAATGGACTGGTACACCGCGTAGGCTTTATCGGCATCCGCCAGCAGTTTTTTCCCCTGGTCGGAAATCCCGGTCAGCGAAGCACTGTTGATGCTGTCAGCCGTTTCACTCTGCAGGCGCAACATGCCGCGGTTCAGGGTGATACGAGTCTGGTTCAGTGCAATCCACGCGTCGGTCAGCGCCGCCACGTTGTCACTGGAATTCTGAGCAATAGAGAAACTTTCTTTGTCGCTGGTCAGCGCGCGAATAAACAGGCCGCCAGAGATCAGCTGCAGTGAGCCAAAAACCAGCAGGACCAGCAGAAGACTGGTGACAACTTTAATGCGTGTGAACATAGAGAACCCTTGGTGTGTAAAAGTAATGACAACACCGGATCTATCGGCTTTTCAGGGCCATACTTTATGTTGTGAGAAAGATATTTAGCGGGGATTTATTTTGCTTTATAAAACAAAGACCAAATAATATTGTAACTAAAAAAAGGGCCATGCGGTGTGCGCACGGCCCTTTTTCAACAGGAAAAACAACGGTTATCAGGCGCTACGCAGCACGTCGACCAACGCCATCTCTTCGCTGTTCAGCAGCTTTTCGATATCGACCAGGATCAACATACGATCGCCCAGCGCACCCAGGCCGGTCAGATATTCGGTAGACATCGTCACCGCAAACTCCGGAGAAGGACGGATCTGATCGGTAGTCAATGACAGCACGTCAGAGACGCCATCCACCACGATCCCGACCACGCGCTGTTCCAGATTCAACACAATGACTACGGTGTTTTCGTTATAGCCAACATCAGACTGAGCAAACTTAATGCGCAGGTCGATAATAGGCACGATAACGCCGCGCAGGTTAGTCACACCTTTGATAAAGGAAGGTGTGTTGGCGATACGGGTAACCTGATCGTAACCGCGGATCTCCTGCACTTTCAAAATATCAATGCCGTACTCTTCGTCACCCAGCGTAAACACCAGGAACTCCTGACCTACGGTTTCGCCAGTGAGTTTAGAGACAGTTGCCATTCCATTCATAATTCTACCCTTAATCGGTTAAAGTCAGGCTGCGGCTCCCGCCACACGCTTTTCACGGTTGAGAGACTGCAGAGCCGATACGTCGACAATCAGCGCCACGCTGCCATCACCCAGGATGGTTGCTGCCGAGATCCCCGGCACTTTGCGGTAGTTGCTTTCCAGATTTTTAACCACCACCTGGTGCTGACCAATCAGCTGGTCGACCAACATGGCATACCGTTTTCCGGCGCTCTGCAGGATCACCACAATGCCCTGAGTGGCTTCCGTTTTTGCGCCCTGCACATCGAACACGTTCCACAACTCAACCAGCGGCAGGTATTCGCCACGCACTTCCAGCACGCGCTCGCCACCGGCCAGCGGATGCAGATCGTCTGCCAGCGGTTGCAGCGATTCCATTACCGCGTTCAGCGGCAAAATGAACACTTCGTTAGCCACCCGAACGGACATGCCGTCGAGGATCGCCAGCGTCAGTGGCAGCAAAATACGAATGGTGGTGCCTTTGCCCTGCTTTGAAGAGATTTCGACGTGACCGCCCATCTCCTGAATATTTCGTTTCACCACGTCCATGCCCACACCGCGACCAGAGACGTCAGTCACCTGCTCAGCCGTGGAGAAGCCTGGGGCGAAGATCAGCATGCCGACTTCTTCATCGCTCATCGACTCGCTGACCGGCAGGCCAGAAGAGAGGGCTTTCGCGAGGATACGTTCACGGTTCAGACCGGCACCGTCATCCACCACTTCGATGCAGATGTTGCCACCCTGATGTTCCGCAGAAAGGGTCAAATTACCGACCGCCTTTTTGCCTGCGCCAACCCGTTTCTCAGGTGTTTCAATACCGTGATCCAGGCTGTTACGCACCAGGTGAGTTAACGGGTCAATAATGCGTTCAATCAGGCTCTTATCCAGCTCAGTCGAACTGCCCTGTAAGGTCAGCTCGACTTCTTTACCCAGCTTGCTGGCTAAATCGCGCACCAGACGTGGGAAGCGGCTGAACACATATTCCATCGGCATCATACGGATGGACATCACCGATTCCTGCAGGTCACGGGCGTTACGTTCTAACTGCCCCATGCTGTTCAGCAGTTCACCGTGGGCTACCGGGTCCAGTTCACCCGAACGCTGAGCCAGCATTGACTGAGTGATCACCAACTCGCCCACCAGGTTAATCAGCTGGTCCACTTTCTCTACGGCTACGCGGATACTGGTCGATTCGCTGGCTTTCGCTGCGGCTTTTTTCGGGGCTTCACGTTTCACTGGGGTGATATCGGTCACCGTGGCCAGTGAAATCGGCTCTTCTGCAACCCCTTCAACCACTGGCTCGGCGGCCTGTGGTGCAGCGGCAGTAGTCAGGAATTTGATCTGCGATTCTTCAATCACAAAACAGAGCACCGCTACGATGTCATCCTGATCAACGGAAGAATCAAGGGTCACTTCAACCGACGTCTCACCTTTAACCACATCAGAAACCGTGCCCAGATTCCCCAGTTCTTCCAGCATCAACGGAATTTCTGAAGCTTTCAGGTCCACCAAAGCCAGTCTCAAGCCTGCGGCAGCAACCGGCGCATTCGCCGCTTCGGCCAGCGTTTTTGGTGGCTCAATCACTTCACCTTTGGCTTCAAGAGCCAACTGGCGCAGGGCCTGACAGATGTATTCAAACGTCGCGGCATTGGGTTCCGTGGCGGTTTTATAGGCATCCAGCTGTTCTTGCATAATATCTTTGGTTTCCAAAAACAGGTTGATGATATCGGTGCTCAGCTGCATTTCGCCGCGACGAGCGCCGTCGAGAATATTTTCCAGAATATGCGTGGTTTCCTGTAATACAGTGAAACCAAAGGTACCCGCCCCGCCTTTAATCGAGTGGGCTGCACGGAAGATAGCGTTAAGCTGCTCCGAATCCGGTTCCTGTGGGTCTAACCCCAGCAGGTGTTGTTCCATGTCGGCCAACAGTTCATCGGCTTCATCGAAAAACGTTTGATAAAAATCGCTAATATCCATGCTCACGGGATCACCTCTGCTGTGAGTCGCGATCGGTCTGAGCCGCCGGTGCCGGATGAGCCGGAGCGAATGCTCTCGGGGTTACCTGGTCGCCTGCCTGCCCAGCCACTGGGGGTTGAGGGTCTGGTTTTTTTGTGGCATCGGACGGTATCGCCGGTGCGACTATTTCTTTAAGACTGCCTGGATCGCTGTCGCTGATTTGCATCGCGTCGCTCTCCGAGTTTTCTTTCTCAATCTGCTTTTCGGTGTCATGGTTCAACACCAGCAGACTGATTCGACGGTTTACTGCATCATCCGCGCCGCGGTTTTTTAATCTCATGGTGTCGGCCATTCCGACAACACGCAGCATCTTGCCGCCATCCAGCCCGCCGCTCACCAGTTCACGCCTTGAGGCGTTAGCACGATCGGCTGACAGTTCCCAGTTACTGTATCCGCGGTCACCGTTGGCATACTGAAAATCATCGGTATGGCCGGCAAGGCTGATTTTGTTCGGTATATCGTTCAGGACCGGCGCAATAGCTCGTAAGATATCGCGCATATAAGGCTCTACTTCCGCACGACCGGTTTTAAACATCGGCCGGTTTTCACTGTCGATAATTTGGATGCGCAGCCCCTCTTCCACCATATTGATGATCAAATGTGGGCGCAGGGCTTTCAGCCTTGGATCCGCTTCAATCAACTGGTCGAGCTTTTCACGCAGACGATTAAGGCGGATTTCATCCAGCTTGCGTTTCTGCGCGTCCATATTGACAACCTTGTGAACCTCGCCCGATTTCTGAGTAGGGTCTTCACCACCGCCAGGAATGACGCTGATGCTTTCGCTACTCTTCGATCCCCCGGTCAACGCCACTTTTAACGGCGTTTTAAAGTAATCGGCAATCTGCACCAATTCCTGAGGGTTAGAGATTGAAAGCAGCCACATCACCATGAAGAAGGCCATCATCGCGGTCATAAAGTCGGCATAGGCAATCTTCCATGAGCCGTGACCGCCCTCATGTCTTTTATGCTTCTTTTTCTTAACCAGAATAATGGGGTGATTGTTATGCTTCATGCGTCATGCGTCCTGGTCTGAAGTCTGTTTCGCTGGTGATTTTGCGTTACGGACATGCTCCTCCAACTCGGTAAACGACGGTCGGTCGGTTGAGTAAAGCGTCTTACGACCAAACTCAACTGCGATCTGCGGCGCATAGCCATTCAGGCTGGAGAGCAACGTCACTTTGATGCACTGCATCATCTTGGTGGTCTCGGCACATTTCTGGCGTAAAACCCCGGACAATGGAGAGATAAATCCGTAGGCCAGTAAAATGCCCAGGAAGGTTCCTACCATCGCGTGAGCTACCGATGCCCCTAACTCTGCTGCCGGGCGATCGGCTGAAGCCAGCGTATGTACCACACCCATTACCGCCGCCACGATGCCGAAAGCGGGAAGAGAATCGCCTACCGTTTGCAGTGCCGTTGCCGGGACTTCGCATTCATGTTCGTAGGTTTCAATCTCTTCATCCATCAGCGCCTCGATCTCAAAGGCGTTCATATTGCCGCTGACCATCAGTCGCAAATAGTCGGTAATGAAGTCCACCAATCTTTTATCGGCAAGGATGCGCGGGTAATTAGCGAAAATTTCACTTTCCTGCGGACTTTCAATATCCGCTTCGAGTGACAACATGCCCTGCTGGCGGGATTTGGCCATAATGCGATACAGCAACGCCATTAAATCCATATAAACGGCTTTGTTATATTTGGAGCCTCGCATTAATAACGGCAACGATTTCAGGGTGGCTTTTATGGCTTTGCCATTATTGCCGACGATAAAGGCACCCAGGCCAGCGCCGCCAATGATCAACACTTCTGAAGGTTGATAGAGAACGCCAAGGTGGCCGCCTACCATCGCGTAGCCCCCCAACACCGACCCGAGTACCAGGATATACCCAATAATAATTAACACACTAGATCCTTACGTCTGGTGACGTGTGGGTTGAAGAAGAGCGCTTCAGATTATTTCTACCCGCCGCAGGCAAAAAAAAAGCAGCGGTTAAATAACCGCTGCTGGATGCATTCCACGTTGTGAGGAGAATTAAACGGCTTGTTTAATCTCTTCCTCCAGCAGTTGTGAAATGTTATCGGCAGATTCCCCGATAAGTTTACGTCTTTTTACCGCACGGGATGGCGGCTGGCACAGGCTGCAGACAAAGCTGCCGGCTGGCTGATGTGCATGGTTAATAAAACTGCCGTTGCAGCTTTTGCAATCGCACAGTTCGAGCATTCCGCTCTCAACAAACCGGACTAAGGTCCAGGCGCGAGTCAGCGCCAACAGCGGGCCTTCGTCCTGTTGCGGGCACTGTTCAAGATAGAGTCGGTACGCTTTGATTACCGCGTCCACACCCTTGCTCAACCCGCTTTTGAGAAGGAACTGCCAGGCATTACAGAACATAGAAGAGTGAATGTTCTGTTCCCAGGTCATGAACCAGTCGGTTGAGAATGGCAGCATGCCTTTTGGGGGTGGGCTGCCACGCAGTTCTTTATATAATTTAATTAAACGACCACGGCTCAGCTGCGTTTCGCTTTCTAACATCTGCAGACGCGCACCCAGCGAGATTAACTCCATCGCCAGTTGGATATCACGCGCTTCCTGAACAATACTTTTCTCGCTCATTAGCTAGCTCTCTTCTTAGGCAACTCGTCGTTTTTACCCGACACAGTGCGTAATAAACGGCTGGACAACAGAATGCCGGTATGGATTTGTTGTAAATCATCCACGCGGGATTCCTGCGTTAAGCGAGTAATTGTATTGTGGTCGTTAAAACGGAACTGACACACCAGCTGATTCGTTTCAGCTAATTTAACCATTTCTGGCAGCGTTAACTGAGAGAGTGTGTCAGCCATGGCTTCATCGATGCCGAGACGGAACATCGCGGAAGCTTTTTCCTGGTTTATGAGGCGTTGAGCAAGCAATAAATAAGACAAGTTGATGTCGTAAATATGTTTGAGTAATTCTGATGTACCCATTTTTTTTTTTCATCCTGACTAACACTACTTAAACGTTTGCGGCTTGTGCCGCTACCTTGGTTGCTGATTGGTAAATCTAAGTTGGCAAATAATCTAGTGGCAGAAGCCAAACGTTTGCGAAGCTGGAAGGTGCCCTAATGGCGTCTGTCCAGAAAGTAGTCATTAACTCATTTTGCCAGTTACTGCGTCCCTGTTTTCGCCCCTTGTTTCTGACGATTAAGTCAGACTTATCTTACTTCTCTTTAGGACTATTCCGAAAACAAGGCAACTCTATCCCCTCTGATTTCGACATACAACGCGGACCAGACTAAATTTTAGATAAAGTGTGACGCAGATCACACTTTTGGGCTTAATTAACTAAAATAACCCTTCAGCATTGCTGTTGATTAGTTCACTAACTAATCATTTTCACCCCTTTTTGTTAAAATTTAACAAACCTGGATCATTTCCAAATGAAAACGATTCTATTTACGAGTATTAAACGGAACGGGAACTTGATTTAGATCAATATCAGCTTAATTATCCGTATTGACAAAAATAAACAGAATTTTATGCTGGTTTTATTGGGTAGGAGGCGATGACAAAGTAGTCACGCAAAGTGACAGTCAGGGGTGTAGTTGTTGACAAAAATGTGACATAACGCAGGTTTCTATCAGCAAGCGATAACGTTCCGTAAGCCTTATCTGGCTTGTGTTTAGGGCATGTAAAGGGATGTAATTGATGGTTACATTAGTGATGTGAATGTTTTGGCGGGAGAGTGGCTTACAAGGAGAGTATCGGCAGCTGGGGAGCAATCTTTAGTAATCAGGCGAAATTTTCGTTACTTTTCTTATAAATGGCACTTTTTTAGTGGAAAGTTAGACCTCTGTCTCAATTATGCTGCTGATTTTGGACGAAAAAAAGGGCGATCTGTGATCGCCCTTCTGATTACTGGCACAGATTATGCTAGTCGCGGAAAGGTCGCGACCTTATTGGCCTCTCCCTGCTCCGGCGTGCGCAGCTCAACCGCCTCTAAATCCTTCAGATAAGATTTACGCCAGTGGCTGATATCGTTCCTTCTCAGCACGGCCATCATGTCGTTGTAGCGAGAGATACGCTCGTTCAACGGCATAGTCGCAGCCTGGTTCAGTGCCGCAGCCACTTCATCACGATCGTAAGGGTTCACAATCAACGCAGAAGTCAGCTCGTTAGCGGCTCCAGCAAAGCGAGACAGGATCAGCACACCCGGATCGTTCGGGTCCTGAGCGGCGACATATTCTTTCGCCACCAGGTTCATGCCATCGCGCAGTGGCGTCACCAGACCGATATCGGTCAGGCGGAAGATTTTCATCAACAGACGGCGATCAAAGTGCTGATTCAGGTAATACAGCGGGGTCCAGCCCAGCGTGCCGTATTTGCCGTTGATGCGCCCTGCTTCCGTTTCCAGCTGATGACGGATGTCCTGATAGGCCTGCACGTCCCCGCGTGACGTTGGGGCAATCTGCGAATAACGGATCTTGCCATGATGCTCGGGGTAGTTTTCCAGCAGCGCTTCATAAGCGAGAAAACGCTCTGGCAGCCCTTTGGAATAATCCAGACGCTCACAGGCAATGATATTTTTTGCCTCGCCCAGATCTTTCTTCATCGCTGCCATTTTCGGCGGCAGTGGCCCTTCCGCCATCTCTTTAATGCTGTCTGGCTCAATCCCGATCGGATAGACCTCTGTGGCAAAGTTGTTGCCGAAGGCGCGATGCTGCTTGCCCTTGGTCTGCAACTGAGTCATTAACGACAGGCACTCCAGGAACGCCGTGCGGTCACTCTCTGTCTGGAAGCCCAGCAGATCGTAATCACACATCATTTCCAGCAGCTCATTGTGAGGCGGCAGCGCATTGAAGATTTCCGGCGTTGGGAACGGAATATGCAGGAAGAACCCAATGCGGTTATTCACGCCTAACTTGCGCAGCGCGGCCGCGAAAGGCAGCAGATGATAGTCATGGATCCACAGCACATCATCCGGCTTCAGCAACGGCAGCAGGCGATTTGCCAGCAGCGTGTTGACGTTGCAATAGCCATCCCAGGCTTCACGCTGGAAGTTGACCAGGTCAAGCCGGTAGTGGAAAGCAGGCCATAACACCGCATTGGAGAACTGCAGATAATACAGGTCGTAATCGTTTTGATTCAGCCCGAAAGAAGCGTAAGTGACATTGTCCTGTTCAAACAGGTCCATATCTTCGTCATCTTCACCGATTTCATTGATTTCGCCGTTCCAGCCAAACCACAGTCCACCGGTGGTTTTCAGGGCATCCACGATCCCAACAGTAAGACCGCCTGCGCTGGCCTTGGTCCCATCAGGTACAGCGATGCGGTTAGATACGACTACTAAGCGACTCATAACCTTAACTCCTTACCGACGTTGTTTCGTCTTGATCTAGTTGTAATAGTGTTTGTTCCAGCCAGTGGTAAACAGCCGCTACATCCGGTAACCGGAAACTGGCTTCCGTTTGTCCTTCGCCCACTTTAATGGCTACGCCTTCCATAGCATTGATAACGGTAAATCCAGCTTCATCTGTCAAATCATCGCCGATGAATACAGGCGTCCTGCCGGCGAACGGGGCTTGCTGCATGATCGCGTCAATGGCAGCCCCTTTGTTTACGCCCTTCGGCTTCAGTTCAACCACACATTTTCCCGGTTGCAGAGCCAGCATCGGGAAACGTTCGGTCATCGCTTCGGCCAGCGCCAGCACCTCTTGCTGATAATGTTCCGCACGCCTGTAATGCAGCGCGAAGGCCATTCCTTTGGTTTCAAGTTGGGTGTCTGGCAGCTTTGCCATCGCCTCGCTCAGTAAAGAAGAGAGCGAACTCGCGACGTCTTCCGGCAGTGAAAGGCGTTCAATATTGTCCTGGCCATCGCGTCGTTCAGCACCGTGAACGCCAGCCAGAGGGAGATGTAAAGGTGCCACTAATGCGTCCAGTTCAGCCATTGGCCGGCCCGAAACCAGGGCAAGCGCACCTTCTGTCAGGCGGCTTAAGCGGTCCAGATGGGCAATGACTTGCTCGGGGATAAACACTTCATCCGGACGGGACTGAATGGCAGCCAGCGTGCCATCAACATCAAAGAAAAAAGCATACCGGCCACTGGCGGCTAACTGAGGCGCGGATTCATTCTGGGTGTTCAAAGTATTCCTCCTGATTGAGTATGTTACGGCGATACATTCATCAGGCTTTGGTGCGGCCCAACTCACGGGGGAGGGTCAGATTACGTCTCTGAATCACCCACAACGCATGAGGAAAACGCAGCAATATCAGCATTCAGTATAGTCGCTGATCCCGACTCTGCCAGACAATGCGCGGCTTTGAGCGCGGATCACTGCGACTAACCTGCCAAATAACTGGGGAAAAAGACATAGGAGAAAGGCGAAATATTGGTGGGGATGACTCGGAAAAACTGTGAGTGAAAGGGGTAAGGCAATGGCGGAAACACTCCGCCTTTTGCGCAACCTTCAGGCCACTGGCTTCATCCACAGCGCATCAATATTGATGCCGTGCCAGTGGGTAGAGTCTTCCGGACCGGTGATGCTGTCCCAGCAGAAGCGATCCGCCAGGTCGATTATATTGGGTGACAGGGTTTGGTTAGTCACCAGTGAATAGAACACGCAGACTTTAGGTTGCAGCAGCGAGCCTCCGCTCGGTTCTGCGACCACCGCAATTCGTCCAGAAGCGAGACGAACAACGGAACCAACAGGATAGATCCCCACGGCCTTCACAAAGGCGAAAAAGACTTTGCGGTCAAAGTGCCCTTCCCAGCTGGCCATATGGTGCATGGCGCTGGCCGGATTCCAGCCAGCCTTATAAGGCCGGTTAGAGGTTACGGCATCATAGACGTCGCAGACGGCCGCCATCCGCGCCAGCAGCGAGATATTTTCGCCTTTCAATCCATGCGGGTAACCACGGCCATCAAATTTTTCATGGTGATGTAACGCCACATCCAACAGGTCATCGTCTCCGCCGCTTTTGCGCAGCAGCGCTTCACCGATCACCGGATGTTGCTTCATGATATCGAACTCGGCGTCGGTCAACTTGCCTGGCTTATTCAGGATATCCAGCGAGATACCGGCTTTTCCCACGTCATGCAGCAAGCCGGCCGTTCCCGCACGACGCACCTGTTCCTCATCCAGCTCTAACTGCTGGCCAAGCGAAATCATCAGTGCGCACACCGCAACCGAATGCAGATAGGTGTAATCATCATGCGTCTTCAGCCTTACCACGCTGAGCAGCGCAGCAGGATGTCGGCTGATTGAGCCGCCAATTTCATCCACCAGCGACAGCGTGCTGGCAGTGTCAATGGTACGTCCCAGCCGGGCATCGCTGAACATATCCATCACCTGCCCTTTGGCATGCAGGCAAATGGCCTGCGCCTGCTCGATTTCTTCGTGCAGGCTTATCGGACCACGCGGCACGTCCGCCTGATCTTCTTCAATCTCTGCATCAGTTTCGTCCGGAGCCCGCCCTTTAGACAGATCGATCCAGACTTCTTTAATGCCGTTTTCTGCAATCACCTGGATCTGCAAGTCGGTGGACAGCAACATGTCGTTGTGGACTAAAGGGTGTTTTAGCCAGAAAACCTCCAGCTTATGCACATACATCCCAACGCGCAGTTCCTGTACCTGAATTCGCTTAATCATCCTGCGCCTCTTCGCCAGTTCCTCCATTCAGCACAGGTATCGGCCCTGGCTGAAAAAGCTTCAGTGATTGCGGCTGGTGAACGCATTATTTTACATTTTCCCCCTGGCCCATTTTCACCCGTTTTTCTGGAAAAAACTAAATTCCCCACCAGAACAAGCGCGTAGGGTTTTCCGCTGATTAAGCGGTTGATTGCCAGCGCCGATCGATAATACTGTATATAAACACAGTAACCTTGAGTCATTACCATGAACCTGCACCAACTCACCGATTTTCCGCTTCCGCTTGCGCTTCCGTTGTTCGTTGAACGGGTTGCCTGCGGGTTCCCTTCGCCGGCTGCCGATTATGTAGAATCGCGGATAGACCTGAACGAACTGCTGGTCAGCCATCCCAGCGCCACCTACTTTATCCGCGCGGCGGGGAATTCGATGATCGAGGGCAATATTAATGATGGTGATCTCCTGGTGGTGGACAGCTCGTTAAAACCGCAGCATGGCGATCGGGTGATTGCCGCTATTGATGGCGAATTCACCCTGAAGAAGCTGCAGCTGACGCCCTGCGTTAAGCTGCTGCCGATGAACCCCAGCTACGCCGCCATCGATATTGACGACGAAGCCGGGCTGAGTGTGTTCGGCGTGGTCACTTTTATTATTTATGCGGCTCGCTGAGTTTTGGCACTCGCAGAGCGATCGCCGTTTACCCTCTCGTTGCTTCCAGCCGAGTGAGAACACGCTTGCCAGCCATGCTGCTTTCTGGCACTTTGGAAACAATCGTTCCCATATTGGATTATCATGAATAACGCTCCCCTCCCTACCAGCCAAATCAAAGAGCGCGGTCGCCCAAGAGAGTTTGATGTCGGGTTGGCGCTGGATAACGCCATGCTGGTGTTCCGGGAAAAAGGCTTTCATGCCGCCTCAATCGCTGAATTGGGCGAGGCGATGAACCTCACCGCTGGCAGCATCTACAAGGCTTTTAAAGATAAGCGGACGCTGTTTCTTACCGTTTTTGAGCGTTATACCTCATTGCGTAATTCCGCGCTGCGGGGGCGTCTGGAACCCTTACAGACGGGCCGCGAGAAACTGGCTGAGCTAATGAGGTTCTATCTTGAATCCGCTCAGGATAGTGAAGGAAGACGCGGGTGCCTTGTTGTCGGCAGCGCATCGGAATTACAAGTACTGGATGAAACGCTATCTGAGTTGGTTCGTCAGGCGGTGATACGCAACAAAAGCCTGCTGACTTCATTGTTAACCCAGGGACAGCAAGATGGATCGGTGTCTGCCAGGCTGCACGTTGAAACCGCAGCAGAGCTGATTTTATGCCTGCTGTTTGGGATGCGCATTGTCGGTAAGATGCAAAACATCACCGATCGGGAGGCTACGCTCGGGCTGGCAATGAAGCTGCTCGAGTAAAAAATTTATCCATTTAGGAATCGTTCATTTCCTAATTATCATGTCTGCATGATCTGCAGGCAATCACATCAAGAGGTGCCACTATGGAACATCCTTTACCAGACAACGTCACAGCGATCCCGCCCCGCCGGACAGAGGCAGCGCCTACAACCTTCGCTGACAGCAGCCTTCCCGGCTTCGAACACCGCTATGCCACCGTTGAGGGAGTAAGGCTGCATTACGTGATAGGCGGCAATCCACAGGGCGAAACTCTGGTGCTGCTCGCCGGTTTCCCCCAAAGCTGGTATGCGTGGCGACAAGTGATGGCGCTCCTTGCGCCGACTTACCACATTATCGCGCCCGACTTGCCTGGTCAGGGCGATTCAGATCGACCGGAAACAGGTTATGACACCAGCTCGCTGGCTGAAAAAGTTCACGGCCTGCTCAGCTCACTGAATATCACCAGCTACTCTCTGGCAGCGCACGACGTAGGTGCCTGGGTTGCCTGGCCTTATGCCGCTTTATACGGTGAAGAGATTAATCGCCTGGCCTTGCTGGATGCCGGTATTCCAGGCATTACGTTGCCAGACGCCCTGCCCGTGACGCCGGACAAAGCCTGGAAAACCTGGCACTTCGCTTTTCACGTCATTCCTGACCTGCCAGAAGCGCTGATTGCCGGACATGAACGCGTCTACCTTGAGTGGTTCCTGAAACGGAAAACGGCCTGCCCTGACGTCTTTTCTGAACAGGACATGGCGGAGTATTTGCGTATTCTGATGAGCAGCGGCGGTTTGCGTGCTGGTCTTGCTTACTATCGTTCAGCCGCGCAATCCGCTCAGCAAAACAGAGAGCTGCAGGCTAAAGGCAAGCTTAAGATGCCGATCCTCGCCATCAGCGCCGATCAGGGCTCAATCCCCGATATGGCCGCTCCCTTACGACCTTTCGCTGAAAATGTCTCAGGCGTGATCGTTCCTCATTGCGGGCACTTTCTGCCAGAGGAACAACCGCAGGCGATTGCTCGCGAGCTGGGCGCTTTTTTCAGCGGCTGATTTGCAAAAGTAAAACGATCGGTTTACTTTTAAAGAATGAAAAAGGAACAGGACATACTGCAGGCCGCTGAGCGGCTGTTTTACGCTAACGGTTTTCACGCCACCAGCACCGACAGAATTTGTAGTGAAGCGGGCGTCTCAACCCGGACGCTCTACCGCTACTTTCCTTCAAGAGAAATGCTGACAGAAGCGGTGATGAATGCGCGAAAAGATCGGTTCTTTGCCGCACTGCATCCTGTGGAACACCCGGCAGCGGTAGACCAGCTGTTTAGGGTGCTCGGCACATGGATGCAGGATTACGGCTCGTCTGGCTGTTTCTTCCTTAAGGTCTGGGGAGAATATGCGGAACAGGATGTCTGGCTGTCGGCGCTGGCGCTGGATTATCGCTATGAGATGCGGGAATACATCGCCGCCTGTGTACGCCATATGCCCGGAACGCACAGCGAGGTGCTGTCAGATGCAATCTGGATCTTGTTTGAGGGCGCTATCACGGCGGCGTTAGTCGCTGGCCCTGAGGCCGCCCTTCGCGCGGGTCAGGCTGCGGCGCTGCTGACCTCTCCCTCTTCAGCGGCCGATCGATGAAAGCTTCCGTCACCCTGGGCATCACGGGCTTCTCCCTGATTGCCGTCACTTACGGCATGGCACGCTTTTCCTGGGGATTGATGATGCCGGAAGTCATTCTGGATATCCCTTTCAGCCCGCGAGTGGCAGGCTATATTTCCGCCTGTAGTTTTGCCGCGTACTGCCTGGCTGTTGTGGCTTCGTCTCTGTTGGAGGATCGGTTTAGCTCACGCTTTATGGCGATAACCTCTGCCTGCTGTGCCGCTGCAGGATTAGCCGTGGTGGCTGTGGCCTGGTCATCCGTGATGCTGGCAGCCGGACTGTTCATCGCCGGTCTTAGTCCAGGTTTAGCCTCACCTTCCCTGGCCGACGCCGTTAACCGGGTTGTCACCGCGAAGGATCAGCCCCAGCTGAATACCCTTATTAATTCGGGCACCAGCGCCGGGATCATCTTATCAGTCCCAGTGTTGAGCTTTCTGCCAGGAGGGTGGCGCGCAGCCTGCTTCGCCTTCGCCTTATGTGCTCTGTGCTGTCTTCCAGCGGTCATTCGCTGTCTGCCACGCGGGCAAGCCACTGCCCGTAAAAATACGCCAGGCTGGGGTAAGACTCTGCTGCAACGCCCAATGCTAAGCCTGATCCTGATAGCCTTCTTCAGCGGGATAGCCAGCGCGGCCTGGTGGAATTTTGGGCCGGATGTGCTGCGCCATCATGTTGCGGTTGAAGCCAGTACCGTTAATCTGTTGTGGCTGGTCAGTGGTGGCGCGGGGATTATTGGCGCCATCACCGGTCCGCTCGCTGCCCGTATCGGGCTGAGTCAGGTTTACCGTCTTTCGCAACTGGCGATGGCCGTACCGCTGGTGTGGCTGGCATTCAGCCACCAGATGCACTGGTGGCTGTTCGCTGCGGTAGCATTTTGCGGCGCGGGATACGTCACGTTATCAGGCGTTTTGCTGGTGTGTGGTGTCTCAGTGGCAAAAAGTTCTCCAGCATCAGGCGTAGCCGCCGTTTTCTTCGCTCTCGCAGCAGGCCAGGTCGCGGGCGCGGTCTTGTTTGGTTTACTCTCTGCTGGCACTGGCGTAGTGGCTGCGCTCAACGTATTTGCGGTTATTTCAGCTGCTCTGATCCTGTTACCTCTTCCTCAACAGCAATCCTGAAGTAAATAAATTTCAGCAGGTGTTCACCGTTATTATGCCAGTAATGCCATCGGCTCACTGCCAGTCGATACAATTGGCACCATAATCCCCGACACAGAGGCTGACTTATTTGATTACGGAGTGGGATCCGCCAGTGTTAATCAGAAATTCTTATTAATCCGCGAACCCTGCCCTGTCTTAATTTGTTCAGGGTTAGTCAGGGAGAGCCTGATGTACCCGGGTAGACAGCGCCATGACGGCACTGGCAACGGTAAAGGCAGCGATAATCCATGCCATCGTCCAGGGTGTACCGTCGCTAAGAAGAGCCAGTAACAACGAAGAGATAATGCCGCTACCGTACTGCAATGCGCCGATTAATGCGGAAGCCGACCCAGCAACGTTTGGCACGGCATCCAATGCGCCTGCAGTGGCCGTTGCGGCAATAATGCCGTTCATGGAAAAGAACACAAATACGGCGACCACGATCAGCATCACGCCGCCAATATTCAATTTGGTGGCAACAGCCAGAACAAGCGCGGCTACAGCGGCGATAAGTGTGGCGAATTTAAGTAACGCTTCCAACGAATACCGGTGAACCAAACGTCTGTTGACGAGACTGACCGCCATCAGCCCGACGACATTCAGCGCAAATAACCAGCCAAAATACTGTGGGTCGATATGAAAATAGCTAATGTAGACAAAAGGCGAACCGGTAATGAACGCGTAGGCAGCCACGTAGTAAAACGTCACGCACAAGGTAAAGCGCATATAACGGGCATTTGCCAGTAACGCTGAATAATGTCTAAATGCGCTGGATAAACTGGCTTTCGTTCGTTTGTCTTCTGGTAATGTTTCCGGCAGCCAAAATAAAGAGAGCAGCATCACTACGCCGATAACCGCCAGCAGCCAGAAAATGGCGTGCCATGAAGTGACTTTAATCAGTTGTCCGCCGATCAGTGGCCCGGCAATAGGCGCAATGGCCATAATGACCATCAGCGTAGAAAGCATTTGCGCCGCGCGGGTCCGGCTAAACAGGTCGCGGACCATCGCACGCGCCAGCATCGGCCCGGTACAAGCCCCCAGAGCCTGAAAAACACGCCAGAACACAATGCTGGTGATGTCATCTGACAACGCGCACCCTACCGATCCGATGATAAATAAGGTCATGCCGATAAACAGCGGGATCCGGCGTCCCAAATGATCGCTTAATGGCCCCCAGATTAATTGGGCAAGACAAAATCCAATCAAAAAGCCGGTGATAGTTAATTCTGCATCGCCATGCAGGTCTTTGCTCATGGCTGGCATGGCCGGAAGGTAAATGTCGGTAGATAAAGAGGTAACAGCCATTAGCGCACTGAGAATAATGATAAAAACAATGCCGGTGGTGTGGACTGCTGCGGTACGTGCTGACGTCCGGGACTCGATCATGGTGATCCAATAAGTTGCGGATAATCCGGCATTCTACTGGGATCCACGCTCTGGATAATCTGGCCAAAACGGATAGACACCATGAATACAATTCACTAATGAGATCCCCTGACACTTCAACTGTTTTCAGGAATCTTTCGGCATACATCTTGATCCTTTCTGGCTATCGCTGATACTGTATATAAACACAGTTAAACGAGATGATCACTATGCTGTTTATCCCCCCGAAAAAATTGACCCAACTACGCTGCTTTCGCCCGGTGAAAGCTGTTGATGTTGTTAAAATAATAGTGAAATCAAACTGAGATGTTTGCTCTTGTAGACGTCAACAGCTTTTACGCCTCTTGTGAGACGGTGTTCCGCCCTGACCTTTTAGGACGGCCTGTCGTGGTGCTTTCCAATAACGACGGCTGCGTGATTGCGCGGAATGCCGAGGCGAAGCGGCTGGAGATCAAGATGGGTGCGCCCTACTTTAAGATGCGTGATGAGATTCAACGGCATAACGTGGCGGT
>NZ_JBAVTT010000085.1:0-7971 GCF_049696395.1 Erwinia sp. | reverse complement strand
TTTGTTACCTGATATGGCGTGGTAGTCGGACTAAACGGGGAGTTCGTGCATATAGTCCAGCTTGGAGCGAACCACCTTCAGGGAACCCAGTTGCAAGGGCAGGAATGAGAAAACGCCACCTTACGGCGGTCTGCAACGGGTAAACCCCATGGTGGGAACAGGAGAGCGCACGAGGGAGCCGCCGGGTGGAAACGTCCGGCATCTTTAAGTCCTGTCAGGTTTCGTCACTTCTGATTTGAGCTCCGGAAATCACTGTATTTCTGTTAAGCTCATCAGGAGGGCGGAGCCTATGGAAAACCGCAGGTTTCCGCCAACGCCAGGGGGGCTTCGCTCTCTCCCTCAAACCACCGCTACCCTATAACCGCAACGCTCGCCGCAGAAGCAAACTTGTTTGCACCGAGGAAGCGTCATTTCACCTGCGGTCTCATTTTCCGCGTTCACACCGTAGCCTTACCCCCAAAACCCCATATACCACTTCCTCAAATCGCCACTCCGTTTTATCATTTAAGCCAGCATACACATCGCTAGCGCTCTGTGATGGCTGGTTCAGGGCTACGCCCCGAAACCCCCTGACGCGCCGGCGGCTTGTCCAACCCCGTTTCCGCCGGATAAAGCCGGCAGAAAACACGGTTATCAGGGAACGTCATGAACGAAAAGCGCAGCAAAATGCTGACTGTCTGGGTCTCTCCTGCAGAACACGAAACGCTGCTTGCCCGCTGCGATCGTGCACGCCTTGCCACCTGGATGCGTGAGACATGCCTCGGCGCCGAAAAACGGCGACCGCGCGGCAACGCACCTGACGTGGCACCGGCCCTGCTTCGTCAGCTTGCCGGCGCCGGCAACAACCTCAACCAGGTAGCGCGGCAGGTAAACGCTGCCGTATCACACGGTGAGCCGCTTTCCGCCGTAAAAATCCTCAGCCAGCTTGCTGCTATTGAGCGGGAGCTGAAGGCTCTGCGGCAGGAGCATACCGGTGATCGTTAAATTCCACGCACGTGGGACGGGGAAAGGTGCGGGTCCGGTCGATTATCTGCTGGGTAAAGACCGGCAGAGGACTGATGCACGCCTGCTGCGCGGTAATCCCGACGATATTGTGGCCATTATCGACAGCAGTCCCTATGCCAAGGCTTACACCTCCGGCGTTCTGTCCTTCAGTGAGTCGGATTTACCGGAGCCGGACAAAGAAAAGCTGATAACCCACTTCGAAAAGGCGCTGCTTCCCGGACTGGATGCCGATCAGTACGCGTGCCTGTGGGTCGAACACCGGGACAAGGGAAGGCTGGAGCTTAATTTTGTCGTCCCGAACATCGAATTACAGTCCGGAAAACGCCTGCAGCCCTGGTTTGCGCCGGCGGACAAACCGCGGATTAACGCCTGGAAAACGGTAATCAATACGCAGCTTGGCCTGCACGACCCGTCAGACCCGCTCAACCGGCGCACGCTGTGTACGCCCCGCGATCTGCCCGCACACAAGCAGACGGCCGCCCAGGCCATCACAGACGGTCTTCTCAGCCTTGTTTCTGCCGGCGACGTTCGCAGCCGTCAGGATGTCATTCGCTCGCTGGAAAACACGGGATTTACGATAGCCCGCGAAACACGCAGCAGCATCAGCATTGCCGATCCGGAAGGCGGCAGGAATATCCGACTAAAGGGGATGATTTATGAGCGAGATTTTAAATTTGGCGAAGGGATTCGAGGAGAAATCCAGGCAGCTGGCCGGCGATACCGCGCGGAATCTGCAGAGCGAGTTCGAGCGGCACGAGCAGTCTATCAGCGAGGCGCTGAAATCAAGCGAGCAGAGAATCAGCGCCGCCATCAGCGCCCGGGACCAGAGGCTTTCCCGGTTCGTGCTCCGGAGCTGGTCATGGCTGCTGCTGACAGTAATCACCGTGACGATCGCCTGCTGGGGCATAATCTGGTACCAGGGGGGGCAGATGTCCGACAACTGGAAGATGATCGCCGAACAGAAGCGGGCGATCGCGCAGATGCGCGCACAGGGTGGAAACCTGATATGGACCACCTGCGGCGACAGCGGGAAGAAATGTCTCGAGATCGACACGAAGGCGGGCTCCTTTGGGGAGCACAGCCAGTACATGATACCGAAGGAGTACTGAACCATGACCGAACTGGAAAAACAGTTACTGAGCGCGTTAGAGCAGCTGCAGAACGACTACGGATCGCGTTTGAGGGAATGGGAGAGCGCCTTCGCCAGTATGGAGCAGATGTACTCCACTACGCGCGCGGAGAACGCGCAGATAAGCAACCAGGTACAGCGCTTGAGCGCTCAGGTGCAGAGTTTGAGCGAGCAGCTGCACCGATTAGCGCGATGATTGCCGGCGAACTGGCACGGCGGGAGGCGCTGGAACTTGAACTGCAGCGCCAGAAACAGCTGAAACGGCCTTATAACGGCCCAAAAATGGGCTAAGCCTCATCAGCTTATCGTGGTTTTCTGCCGGCAAAGAGTCGTGACCAGAGTCCTCTGGCCTTTTCCTGCTCCAGTTGCTCTCCCAGGCGTTTTACTTCCTCCTGCAGCTGCCGACGTTCGTCTTCGCCGCGCCGGCGCTCTTCCTCACGCGCCGTTTTGTCTTCGAGCATCAGCGTGACGGCCACTTTCAGTTCTGCAAGCTCTTTACGGACGTCACTCAGCGCATCCGGTGTGTAATTTTCCTGTGTATTTTTACGGTGTAAAAGCGTGGGAATTTTCTTTACAGGCAGGTTCACATTGCCATAGGCACGAATGAGTTCGGAAACGTCTATCACAGGGCTGTTTTTCTCATCGCGTGACGCGGTAACTTTACCCTGATTTATATGGTTGTAGAGCGTTCTTCTCGTTATACCTGCAGCCTTGGCTGCCTGCGTAAGATTCAGGCGTGTATCTGCCACTGTATACCCCGGATTCAGTATGGTGTGTAAGGTGTAAAATTTACATGAGCTGAAGCGACAGGGCTATTATTAAGTGTCCGATACTGCATGCAGCAATATTACCTACCTGGAGACAGCATATGACCGATCAGGAATTTCTGGAGCTGAAGGCCGAAGTGGAACGCCTTGAGGCGCTGCACAAGGCGTCACGTGACGACCATAATATGGACATCGATGAGAGGCGCGCGATCGCTGACGCATACACGCTTAAAGACCGCGAGCTGACCGATGAAGGCCTCAGTCGGGTTACCATCTATAAGGATACAGATTAAGCCCCGGCAGGCAATTTCCGCGCCCGTTCACCGCTATCAGGTACAGATTTACACCCCCTTTCAGGGCGTTCACCGGATTTTAGCCGCTAAAATCCCGGCCAGGCAGTTCCGTGCATAGCCATGCACCGGGCTAAAACTTATCAGGGGCGTTTTTCACGGATCGGGACGGGGAAAGGTGCCACTTTTGGCCGGGACGCGGCAGAAACGCGCTGAGGCGATTTCTGCGGGGCGCGCAACCAGTCTTATGTTAAATCGGGTGGTTGGCAGAGGTGGGCGAAGATGGCTACAAGGCAGTGATATAGCGATGATTATGCCGCGTATTTGGTTTTTTTATCGCTTTACCATCAATTTTCAGTAATTCGAAAAGCGTGCTTTTATCATGAATCTTTATATGGGTATGTTGATTGAATATTTCATGAAGGAGTATGGGTTTTCGATGAATGCAGCTAAATATTATTATCTGATTATGGCGGAGAATGGGGTGTGGATTTTACATCTCCGTGGATGCGACAAACTGAGCGGATCGAAAGAAAAAATCTTCCTTGGCACGCTCTACACGTCACGTCAGGCGATTGGTGTCGCAAAGAAGAGGGTGGAAGAGTTCAGGCTTTGCTATGTCTGTTTCAGGGACGAAATAAAAATACAGAGTTAAGAGTTACTGGTCTTGTGTGGTGCTGGCAGGAGTATCCCCCGTTCTGGCAGTGGAGGAGATCCCTGTCAGTTCACGCAAACGGACATCGATTAGGCTTCCAGCCATGAATTCGCTTTGCAGATGTTATGTTCAATCGAGTGACCTGCAGGGTCACCCTGAGATATGACTAGAGGGGGGCTTGGAATTCGGAAATTATCCTACGTTTAGCGGTTTAAGCTTAACTAGCACCCTCTTTAAAGCCTTTGAGGCGACAGCCAGCGGGTTGAAATGATGCAGTGCTGGAGAAAAATAAACCTGCTGTAGTACAGGATTAACAATAGGTGATACAGTGTGGCACCGAAAATGATTAAGTCACTGATATGCCTGTATACCTCTCAGAAAGTTTTGTTGAGTTTCCTCATGGTGACTTTATTGCGCATCGCTTTGACTTTTGTATTGAGGCGCACAATTTCGTTGTATTATTTGCAGAGGTAATTACCTCAGACAGCGAGTATCATGACTACAGAAGCGAAGAAGTAGGTTTTCGAATACCCACACGATGCTATGACGTGAAATTTGATCGACTAGAGAATTTTGAAAGCGGTAACTTTTATGCTCCTCCGCCCAAAGGTCAGTGTTCCAGGCGGCATAATTTTACCGAAGAGTTAGCAGAAGCTCTGGAGACAATCATAACGTTGCATCACAATGTTTATCGTGCCAGAGCGTACCTTGCTGTTGCTGAGACAACTAAGCTGAAACGCTTCTATGACCGGGTTTTACAGCAACCGCCAGTTGATGTAGTATATGAAGTGAACACCGGACTTGGTGAAGGAGGAATGGGTTATGTACTCAAAACACGATATTTCAACCATTAAAAAAATGACACTGGCCGAGCGTAAAGCAGAAGCTATGCGCCAGCTTAAATATTCGTTTGATCGGGCGGCGCGTAACGGTACGTTGCGTTCCCGTGATGCAAACGGCGGTTGACTATATACTTCCTCTAAAACCCGCTAAGGCGGGTTTTTTTATGTCTGCGGGATATGGGGCCCGCTTGGAAAACGGAAAATAAAACACGCTAAGACTACTTTTTAACCAGAAGTCCGTTTTCAGTCCCTTGAACGGCGGGCTACGGCGATTCTGTGTCCGAAACCGAACGGATTGCGTACACCATCCCGATAACGTGTACGAAAGTAAGCAAAACCTTTAACGGACAGCCAGAGCGTTCCGTACATCCCCTACGGTCAGGGATTCGCGCTCAATGGAACGAAATCACCCGTTAAGATCAAAGCGCTTAACGTAGGATAATTTCCTTTTTCCAAGCGGACCCCTACTATTAAATGGCAAAATTCACTGCAATTTAATACCAATTAGAAATTTTATTATCAGTCACTTCGCATATTGATTTTTTTATGAATGGATCATTTAATAACATCTCATAATCTTTTTTGATATAATCAAAGTGCATGATAAATAAAAATAGCTTATCCAAATATCTTTCAGGTATCTTGCTTGAGAAGTTTTTTATGTTTATTAATATCTCTATATCACTTGATGAAACTCCGTCTATATCTAAATAGCTAGCTATCTTTTTCTTGGAAAATACAGGCTCTCTATTTTCTGCCGATATTGCTATTATTGCGGTCCTGGTACACCATGATATTTTCTTGTTGGCGTTTTTTTTGTTATTTATGTCATGATAAGACATTGCTATTTCTGACGCTAAAAAAATAGCTTTACTTATTTCGTAGTTATAGCTTTCTTTGTATTTGAAGTTTGAGAATATATCAAATATAAAGTCATCTCCATACAATGGAATTGATTCCTCTTTTAAATGCAAAGCAAATAGATCACCTGATGTCATTTTATCTAGTATTGTTTTTTCTGGATATAGGAAAAGATGCACGGAATCATGCGATATGGACTTTATTTTATCCCCATCATAAACTCCAAGTAGATCTATATCCGAACTTGCTTCGCTATCGTGACGAGCCTTACTTCCAAATAAAATAAGGGATTTCATATGCAATAATAAAGAGGCTCCAAAGAGCCTCTTCCTGTATTAATAGACTTGGACATTAGATCTGACGTTCCCTTGGTATCCACCAAGGTCAATGGTCAGATGCCATTGACCTGTTGATGGAACTTTTAGCCGTGTCTGTGATGATGTTATGTGTCCGCCATAATAGTTATGGCGCTTACCATTCTTATAATTGTTGAAATTATAAGAATCCATGAGCTTCACGTTTGCTGCATTGCCAGACAAGGATACTGCCACTACTTGTCCTGCTCTTAGCGTTCTTAAATCGTGATGTGTAAATTGCATGTTTTGCCCTCTAAGGGTTGAGACTGTTGACCTTTCCCCTAAAAATTGAGAGTCTACTCAACAGTCTCTTTGCTGATGACTATTGCACTTTCCCCGCAAAAGTTAAGTGCAACAAATAGATAAAGGGGTATTGGTTTAACCAATACCCCTTTATTTTTCCTTGCGTACTCCTTTGAAAGGAGTCCCGTCTGACTTTACGTCCATGAAACGCCCAGTCTCAGTGTCGCGCTTAACCCAAGTATCAGTCACAGGATTGAATGCCTGAGATCGCTGACGAACCATACCGATTCGACTATTGTCCTTTGGGGGATTTGTGGCCATGTTAACCTCATCTAGATCAATGCTGAAAAGACCATTCTTCTCATGCATCTACAATCTAGCGCATGGGGTTTCCTGTGTCAACTATCACTTATCATTTTGATCTTCGTTTGTCATAAAAAAGATGTGTATACTATGCCGTGTGCTATAATGTGTCATGGTTTACTACGGGGTTTCATAATGGATTTTCCAGTTCTTTTAGAGAAAAACCAAGAGTTAGCTATTAGGTTATCTTTTATAGATTTTAAGATTTTTTATACTGGTGTTTTATCAAGGTCTGAATTGATAGAAGAGTTTGGGGTATCTGAAATAACTTCAAGTAGAATTATTTCAGAGTACAAGGAAAGAAGAGGTGATAATCTTTATTACGATCAATCAGAAAAAAAATTCTTTTTGAACTTAAAAGGTTTTATTCCTTTCGTTGATCTAAAAGCGGAAGATGCACTTTTCATGCTTGCAAATGGATTTGATAAAAATAGAGTTATAAAGAAAAAAGGACTCATTGGGTTTGAGATGATTGGGGTTGATACCAATCCACTATGTAACAAGAAGGTTGCAGCAATAACTAGAGCTATATTTCAAGGGTTGATGATTTCATGTGTTTATAACTCTGCCGCTGGTAGAGATCTGTCCGAAAGAAAAATCATCCCACTGGTTATATTGTTTGATGGTATTAATTGGATTTTTAGAGCTAATCATCCCGATGCGAATGGTAATGTGAAGTACAAGAATTTTAACTTCTCTAGGGTGATTGAAGTAAGTGATGACCTGGTGAAGGTTGGTAGGGAATATGGTTTAGATTATGATAAATTATGGAATGGAATTGTTCCTTTAGATATAGAGATTAAAACTGATCTCGATAATTATGCAAAAGAGCGCGTTAGGCGTGATTATGGGATGGCAGACGAAGAGAATAATATTCTTATGACTCAAAGAGCTGCTTTCGTTTGGATAATATTGAATCAATGGAAGATTAGGTATAGTGGAAATAAAGATTTTTTAGGTGACAATTATCTTCTTGAACTAAAAAATGAAGAGATGCTGAAAAAATATGGCGCAATACCTTGATTAATTTGAGTATATCTCTCCGTTATCCTTGACGTTAATCATGATCGAAGCGTAGTCTAGTCAGGAAAGAAAAAACCACCGCTACCAACGGTGGTTTTTCAAGGTTCGCTGAGCTACCAACTCATTGAACCGTGGTAACTGGCTTAAACGGAGCGCAGTAACCAAATCTGTCCTTCCAGTGTAGCCCCTCTAGGGTGGTTACTTCAAGAACTCTTGTTAAGCTAGCTTAACAACGCCGCTCCGTAAACCTGTTACCAATGGCTACCGCCAATGGCGATTCGTCGTGTCTGTCAGGGTTGGATTCAAGCGTTTTGTTACCTGATATGGCGTGGTAGTCGGACTAAACGGGGAGTTCGTGCATATAGTCCAGCTTGGAGCGAACCACCTTCAGGGAACCCAGTTGCAAGGGCAGGAATGAGAAAACGCCACCTTACGGC
>NZ_JBAVTT010000084.1:0-7326 GCF_049696395.1 Erwinia sp. | reverse complement strand
ATGAATGAAATTGCTGAGAAATTTGTCTTGCCAGACAGCCTTGCGAAGGAGTTTTACAACCGGGGTTATTACGGCAACCTGAAGCACAACGTCCGGGCCACTTATCAGCTTTATCTGGGCTTCTGGGATGGCAATCCGGCCAACTTCGATCCGTACCC
The DNA here is from genome assembly GCF_049696395.1 of Erwinia sp. Classification (GTDB taxonomy): domain Bacteria; phylum Pseudomonadota; class Gammaproteobacteria; order Enterobacterales; family Enterobacteriaceae; genus Erwinia. The sequence goes on along the minus strand of NZ_JBAVTT010000084.1, from coordinate 7,168 downwards.
ACCGGCCGAAGAGGCTAAAAAGTACGTCGAAATGATCGGCGCCGATAAAATGATTTCTACTGCGAAGTCGGCATTTGATAAGGGTGACTATCGCTGGGCGGCTACCGTTGCCAATAAAGTGGTCTTCGCTCAGCCGGAAAACAAGCAGGCGCGCGATGTGGAAGCCGATGCACTTGAGCAGTTAGGCTATCAGGCCGAGTCTGGCCCGGCACGTAACTTCTATCTCTCCGGTGCTCAGGAATTGCGAGGCGGCGTGCATAAAATGGCCACGCCGAACACCAGTTCCCCGGATATCATTCGCGGTATGACCACGCCAATGTTCCTGGATTTCCTGGCTATCCACCTCAACGGTCCTAAAGCCAGCGGCAAAACCTATGCTTATAACCTGGTCTTCCCGGACACCAATGAGAAGTTTATCCTGACCGTTGAAAACGGCGTGATGAACTACAGCAAAGACAAGCAGATGGATAAGCCGGATGGCACCGTCACCCTTGACCGTTCAACGCTTGATGATATTGCACTGGGTAAACTGAAACTCGGTAATCTGGCGGACAGCGGAGAAGTTAAGATTGACGGTGATAAAGCGAAATTCAAAGAGATGTTAGGTAATTTTGATAAGTTTGATTTCTGGTTCACCATTGCTGAACCTTAACAGAACGTAAAATCTTTCATAAATAAAAAACGCCCGCACAGGGCGTTTTTTTTTACTCGCCCTGCTTTATGACCGGTGCATCAGATGACATCATTAGGGTCGCCACTTCTTAATCGAACGGAACAACGCCACATTTAACGAATGACATTGGGCGACTCAATTAAATAAACCCAGTAAAAGAGTATAAGTATGTTCATTTACACGACCCCTCCCCCCTTTTTCTGAATAGAGCAGGATTTTTTGCTAGTGTCACATCCGGCTTTGAGTGAAACTGCGAACGTCTGCTTTTCGCTGTAAGTTCAACGGGCTAAATGCAACGCTATCCTTAAATAGTCAAATCCTGTTCTATCGTTCATTGCTGGGACTGACTTTATATAATTTCTTATAGCATCTTGAAAAATGTGAAAAGTTTCGAAATCCGCATTGTGCTGCAACCGTTGTGATGCTTATTTCCTCATTTCTAATCAATTCGCGGGCCGTCCGAAGCCTAAGCGTCATGACATATTGATCCGGTGTATATCCCGTAACATTTTTTATTTTACGGAATAGTGTTCTCCGGGAAACGCCATATTGGCTGCACAATAATGTCCAGTTTATATCCTCGCAGTGGTCTCTACGAACCTCTTCCAGAATACGCTCGATAGCAAGGACATCTCCCTCATTGATACTTACATTATCTTTAAGGGTAAAAAGAGAGAGCATCTGCAGTAGCAGTCCTTCGCGCATTAACGCATCAGCTTTGCCTGTCCCGACAAGTTGCGAATCCAGTGCAGTTAACAGGTTGAAAAAAATTACACGATCTTTACTACCGAGACGCAGGTGGCTGTTTTCACTTGCAGGAAATGCACTGCGCAAAATACTTTCAACGGAGGGAATGATAAGAAAATTCACTTCAGGCCGGATGAGGATGTTCGTAAGACCCAGTGAACCTGCATTTCTGTAGTAGTGAAAGTCCCGATTATTTATGTAAAAAACATCCCCTGACTGGATGAAATGCGCATCGCCATTGATCACATGAATTCCACTCCCACGCTCAACGATAACCAGTTCTTCAAATTCATGATTATGCTCAGTTTCGTTGATTTCAGGTAATGTCCGATGAACGGCAAGAGGCTGAGAATCCTGCCTGAAATAGTTATCCGGACGAATGGTGTACATGTGGGCCTCCTCATTATTTTTCGCTGACTCGGTATCATATAGCCTTTAACACGAGTTTTACAAAAATGTGAAGGGCATTCCCTCATTGTTCCGTGAGTGCCACCAACACTAAAAAGATGTCCACCACAGCCGAGTGCATCTCATCGTTTCACGATAAAACTTTACCCTCATTCTGGCAGGGTGCTACATCATGAAATTGAGCGTGAAAACGAAAGCGTGCTTTGGACTCGGGGCATTTGGTAAAGACATATTCAGCGTCGTCGTGATGTCATACATCATGATTTTCTATACCGATGTTTTTGGTCTGACAGCTTCTCTGGCAGGTCTGGTACTGCTGATAACCCGCCTTATTGATGCTGTGTCGAACCCTTTTCTTGGCATCATGATGGATAAAACATTGACGCAGTGGGGCCGCTTTCGTCCGTATCTGTTGGTTGTTCCCATCCCGTTTGCGATTTTCACCGTGCTGATGTTCTGGCATCCCGACGTGTCACCGATGATGAAGTTTCTCTACGCCCTGGTGACATTTAATATTGCTGGCCTCTGCTTTACCTGCATCGATGTGGCTATCTGGGGGTTAATGCCTAACCTGACCCGCGATAAGCAGGAGCGCAGTCAGTTAATTGCGCTAAGCAGGGCATTTTCCAACGTGGCTGGCATGCTGTTTGCCCCTCTTGTCATTCCGCTGGTTATCTTTTTTGGCCGCGGCGACGCACATCAGGGCTATCTGTGGCTGGGCGTGGTAGTCGGTGCGCTAAGCATCATTTTCTGCTGGATCCTATTTTTCAACACACGTGAAATTAGTACACCTGCAGCAGTGAAACCGGTGGCAATAAAGGAGACGCTGAGCACGGTAGCGAAGAACCGTCCGGTAATCTGTGTCGTGCTTGCCATGACAACATTCGGCATGAGTGTTGGCCTGCAAAATGCCACCGGCATTTATTATCTGAAATATTATCTGCACCTTCCTGACTATGTTCCACTTTATATACTGCTGAGCTACGCCTTCAAAGTTCTCGGCGCGATTGTTGCACCCACTCTTCTTCGTAAATATAACAACGCAAAAGCCGCTTTTGTTACCTTTGCACTAATGGGTATATGCAGCACGTTGCTGATCTTTTCTCCCGTGCACCTGCCGGTGGTGTATTTCGTTCTGGCTGCCTGTTTTAGCCTGGGGATCGGCGTCCTTCTGGTTTCAATAACCGGCATGATGGCAGAAGCCTCAGACATGCTGGAACACCATTCCGGTCAGCGCAATGACGGCATGCTGTTTTCGTTGAATGCACTTTCGATGCAAACAGGCTTTGCTTTATCAGCAGCATTAGCGGGAATCGTACTTCAGTGGAGCGGGTATCAGCCTAACGTTCTCAATCAGGGGCCTGATGCCTTACTTGCCATCAATCTGGTGCGCTGTCTTGCTCCCGCCGTTTTCTGCTTCGCTGTGCTACTGGCGTTCCGTCTGTGGCCCACGATGCAAGCCATTCGATCACAACCCTCTTTCATCCGCCCACAGTCGCTACCCAAAAATGGAGCCAGTCATGACTGAAATTATCCGAATAACCTGTTTCGACACTAACGCACTGCTGGGCATTGCGAGAGAAAACATCCTGCTAAGCTGGGAAATCTCCGCTCAACGTCGCAACGTTACGCAACACCAGTATCAGCTACAGTTGGCGATCGCTGCTGATTTTAGCAACGTTTGTTATGACAGTGGATGGATAGGATCTGCGCAGTCGGTTAACGTGGCGCTGCCTGCATTTATTCCTACGTCGTGCCAGCGATACTGGTATCGCGTCCGAATCATTGATGACCAGCAAGAGCAGACAGACTGGAGCCCATCGGGTTGGTTTGAAACTGCGTTACTGACTTCACGTGAATGGAAAGCGAACTGGGTGACACCGGAGTCTGAGGATGAGCCGGCAGAGTCCGTGTCCTATCTGCACCGAAGGTTTGATATTGAAAAACCACTCGCCTCTGCTCGGATGTACGCAACTGCACTTGGCATCTACGAACCCACCGTCAACCAGCATAGCCTCGAAAAAGACCTGTTCAGCCCAGGCTGGACCAGCTACGACGATCACTTACAGTTTCAGGTATGGGACCTCACTCCCCATCTGAAGCAGGGTGAAAATGCACTGATCGTAGCGTTGGCTGAGGGCTGGTTCAAAGGCGAGCTGAGCTGGCTAAAAAAACGTGAGCTTTATGGCAATAAAAAGGCCTTTCTGGCACAGATACATCTTAGATTTACCGATGGTGAGGAACGCGTTGTATTTACTGATAGTCGGTGGCGATGTGGTACGGGGCCGGTGGTGAAAAGCGGGTTTTATTCCGGGGAAGTCTTTGATGCTCGCCGTCCAGACCCAGCTCATCACCTTTCCGATGAAATGAAGAAATGGACTTCGGTTAAAGAGCTTAAGATGCAATATCGGCTGGTTCCGCAGATCTCCGAACCTGTACGCATAACGGAATCACTCAAGCCGATTGCGGTATTACGCGATCCTGAAGGATTGCGTATCCTCGACTTAGGGCAAAATATGGTCGGGCGACTTCGTGTTCAAACCTGCCTCAATGACGGCCAGACCCTGACATTACGTCATGGAGAGGTACTGGACCCGTCCGGCAAGTTATATACAGATAATCTGCGCAATGCCTTACAGACGGTGCAGATTACGGGTAACGGAAAGACCCTCAACTATGCGCCTGCATTCAGCTTCCAGGGGTTCAGATACGTCAGCGTTGAGGGTCTTGATGCGCTGACGGATGAGCAGTTAATTTCCTGTATGACGGGGGAAGTTGTCCATACTGACATGACCCGCAGCGGTGATTTCAGTTGCGACAATCCACTTATCAATCAGCTTTTTCAAAATATTGTCTGGGGACAACGCGGCAACTTTGTGGATGTTCCCACTGACTGCCCTCAACGCGATGAGCGACTTGGCTGGACCGGTGATGCGCATATATTTATCCGCACAGGTGCCACTAACTACAATGTTCATCGCTTCTTCCGTAAATGGCTGATGAGTTTAGGTGCCGATCAAAAAGCGAATGGAACGATACCCATGGTCGTGCCGGATATTCTGCGGGATTACATCTCTAAAATCTGGGGAGATGAAACCTATACCTCTTCGGGGTGGGGTGATGCGGCGGTTATCTGCCCCTGGACGCTCTGGCAGATGTATGGCGACAAGCAGCTGCTCGCCGAGCAATATCCGAGTATGAAAGCCTGGGTGCAGTACATTCATCAAACCGGTGAGGATCCCTGGCTGTGGAACAGCGGTTTTCAGTTTGGAGACTGGCTGGCTCTGGATGCAGAACCCGACAGTTATTTTGGGGCAACTCCGGTCTTTCTTGTCGCTACCGCCTTCTATGCCTGGTCTGCCTCGCTGCTGAGTCGCGCGGCGGATGCATTAGGTTTTGCGGAAGATGCCGCACTATATGGCGAGTGGGCAGATAAAATTTCAGCACGCTTCCGTCAGGTGTTTATGCAGAATGGCGATATGATGGCGGACACACAAACTGCTCATATCCTCCCCCTTGCTTTCGGCCTGCTTCCGGAAAAACAACGCCAGTCAGTGGCTGACAAGTTGGATCTGCTTGTTAAAGAGAACGACTACCATCTCACCACTGGGTTTCTGGGGACTCCCTGGCTTTGTACAGCATTATCTGCTCATGGTCATCATGAGACGGCCGTGAAGCTGGCTTGCCAGAGAACGTTCCCTTCATGGCTGTTCTCTGTGGACCAGGGAGCGACCACAATCTGGGAGCACTGGGACGGGATCAAGCCAGATGGAAGTTTCTGGAGCGCGAATATGAACTCGTATAATCATTATGCCTATGGCGCGATCGGTGAGTGGCTGTATCGCTATGTCGCCGGGCTTGATTACAGTGAGAAAAGTGTGGCCTGGGACGATATTGTGTTTCGTCCGGATTTATCCGGCGCAGGCTTTCGAATGGCTCACGCACATTACGATTCGGTCCGTGGCCGGGTTGCCATTGACTGGAGACTTAATGAGGGCTCTGCTGAAATAAATGTCACCGTACCGGCTAACGCAAAGGCAATCATCATTTTACCAGAGGGTGAATTCGTGATTTCCGAAAAGAGCAGCCAAAATACAGGGGGAGAAATAAGTGAAAATCATGTTAAATATATCAAGTTAGGATCTGGGGATTATCATTTCAGGCTTGAAGGAGAATTATTCAACTGCATTAACTCGGTAGATTTTTTTTCTGAAGCTTAAATGATTTCAATCCCCTACCCCCCGTTAATTAATTCAGTGACAACTAAAGCCCGCAGGACTTTAGTTGGCGCTGTAACTGACTTAAATCGTCAGCTAAGTGTGTGGTGAGTTATCTACGGTTGAAATACGTATAATTTTTTACGAGCGGTGCCGAATGTGCCCAACTGGTAAACGGAAACGCCAGTTGGTGAAAATTCAAATTTATCAAATGGCTGTTTCATTAACTCGTCTAAGTAACTCCGTGTCCCTACGCCAACAGTAACGTGTGGAGTGAATTTATCACCTGCAGCTATTGTTGGGTAATTAGTGACATAACTGATCAATGACTTCTGTATATCGTTGCCATTCTGGGCACTGTAAAATGCCGAAGGAGTGCCATTTTTTACCGAAAAATGCGCTGTTGCGTTAATAATTTTCTTCTGTAGTTTTTGCAACTCCTCCGTTGGGTTAACAACGATGCCAGCAAGGCCAACCTCGCCGTCTGGAATGTATCAATATTTTATTTCCTCTAACTTCCATATTGTTGAATTTTCACCCTTTATGACATGGTCGATCGCCGCGTAGACTTGATCAAAATCCTTCGTCAGAACGAACTGTTGAAGGAGTGTTATGTGGGGTGTATGTGTTTCGTCCAGAGCAAATCCTTTTGGGATATCGCCAAGTAATAATGTGTTGGCCTCTTTTGCATGAGTGAGCATGATGTCATCAGGTTCAAGCGCAATATCATTAGCTGTAACCGGGTTTTCTTCGGTGTTGCTGGATTGCGATAAAGTCGAAGTACTTATCACCGTAAGCAATATGGCAAGCAGTGTTCTCATATATCCTTGCGTCGTAGCGTACCCCTTTATGTAGGTATCTTTGCGCCGGTCATGGGCAATCGACGTGGAATTTACGGCTGAAGCCTGTCGTCCGGGATTTTCATGCCCGCAGCACAACAAAGGTTATTTTTAACCGATGTAAAGTATGATTAGATCAACGTAACTTAAGATGCCTCGCAGTTCTTCATGTCTTTATTATCATAGGACAAGTTTCATTCAGAGTCAGTAGGTCCGCTCTTCACTCAGAGCTGCCCTGTGGGGAGCTTTATACCCCTGCGGGGTGAAAACTGTGTTCGCCATCG
>NZ_JBAVTT010000083.1:0-28190 GCF_049696395.1 Erwinia sp. | reverse complement strand
CAAGCCTGGCACAGAACGCTGCAGCGCGCGCCTGTGAGCAACGCGCTGATAAAAATCAGGTCTTCAGCTTAGGATCCAGCGCGTCTCGCAAACCATCGCCCAGCAGGTTGAAAGCCAGCACCGTCAGGAAAATAGCCAGGCTGGGAAAGATAGCGACATGCGGAGCCATCACCATATCGGCGCGGGCTTCATTCAGCATTGCTCCCCACTCCGGCGTGGGTGGCTGCGCGCCAAGCCCCAGGAAGGACAAACTGGCAGCCGTGATAATCGAGGTGCCAATTCGCATGGTGAAATAGACCACGATCGACGAGATCGTCCCAGGAAGAATGTGCCGCATAATGATGGTGAAATCAGAAGCGCCAATACTGCGGGCAGACTCGATAAACGTCATATGTTTAAGCACCAGAGTGTTGCCACGCACCAGGCGCGCAAAGGCCGGGATACTGAAGATCGCCACCGCAACAATCACATTGGACATACCAGAGCCTAAAATGGCTACCACGGCCAGCGCCAGCAGGATGCCAGGAAACGCGAACAGCACATCGCTGATGCGCATGATAATGCGGTCCCACCAGCCTTCATAGTAGCCCGCCAGCAGTCCCAACAAAGTGCCAATGGCGGCGCCAATCGCTACCGAGAAAAAGCCGGAAATCAGTGATAACCGCGTCCCTGACAGCACACGGCTGAAGATATCCCTTCCCAGTGAGTCCACGCCAAACCAGTGCATCATCGACGGGCCTTCGGTCAGCCTGTCGTAGTCAAAATAGTTCTCAGCATCGAACGGCACGATCCAGGGCGCGATAATAGCCACCACAATCAGCAGCAGCACAAACCCGCCAGCCACCATCGCCACGGGCTGCCTTTTGAAACGTCGCCAGAATTCCCGCCAGGGTGTCCGCACACGATGTTGGTCAATCGATGGCATCGCGGACAGCGCCGCGCTACGTCGCCAGTTTTTCATCGCGGGTCCTTATTTGTAACGAATCGCGGGGTTGATGGCGGCGTAAAGCATGTCCACAACCAGGTTAATGAGAATAAATTCCAGCGAGAACAGCAGCACTTCAGCCTGAACGACCGGGTAATCACGCATTTCTACCGAATCTACCAGCAGACGCCCCAGCCCAGGCCAGTTGAAGACCACTTCCACTACAATAGAGCCGCCCAGCAGGAAACCAAACTGCAGACCCATCATGGTGACCACGGGGATCATCGCATTGCGCAGTCCGTGCTTCACTACCACCAGCGTTTCGCGCACGCCCTTAGCCCGCGCGGTACGCATGTAATCTTCCTGCATCACCTCAACAAACGAGGCGCGTGTAAAGCGAGCCATAACGGCCGCCACCGCCGCACCCAGCGTGATGGAAGGTAAAATGTAGTGCTTCCAGCCATCGGCCCCCACGGTGGGCAGCCAGCCTAATTCTACTGAGAACACCTGCATCAACAGCATGCCCAGCGCAAAAGCCGGGAACGAGATGCCGGAAACGGCCAAAGTCATTCCCAGGCGGTCAGGCCAGCGGTTACGCCATACTGCGGAGGTAATCCCGATGCTCATGCCAAAAATCACTGACCACACCATGCTGCTTAACGTCAGCCATAAGGTCGGGAAAAACCGGGCGGCAATCTCAGCCGAGACCGGCCGCTTCGACACCATCGACTGACCAAAATCGCCCTGCACAGCGTTGCTGATAAAGTGCCAGAACTGCTGGATCATCGGCTGATCGAGGCCTAACTGCTGACGAACTAACGCCACCACCGTTGCATCGGCTTCCGGTCCGGCAATCAGCCTGGCAGGATCGCCCGGCAGCATATGAACAAACAGGAACACCAGCACTGCCACAATCAGCAGTGTGGGGATCAGTCCCAGTAAGCGTCTGATAAAATAATTGAGCATGCGTCATCCTGCGCTTAAGACAACCACGCCTCCCCTAATGAGAGGCGCAGTGACCGTTAGCGGGGTTTACTTCAGATCGGCGTCGTCAAAGCTGAACGACGTGTCCGGCATCACGTAGAAGCCCGTCAGGTTTTTAGTGTTAGCTGAAACCAGTTTCTCCACCACCAGCGGGACCCAAGGCTGCTCTTTCCAGATAATGTCCTGAGCATCTTTGTACAGCGCGGCCTTCTTCTCTGCGTCAGTGGTTTTCAACGCATCGGTCAAATCGCTGTCCACCTTAGTGTTGCTGTAAAATGCGGTATTGAAGATAGTTGGCGGCCAGGACTGAGTCGCAAACAGCGGCGTCAGTGCCCAGTTGGCTTCACCTGTAGAAGCAGACCAGCCGGTGTAAAACATACGCACACCGCTCTCTTTCTGCCCTTTATCCTCCACTTCTGCCGCACGCTGCCCCGCATCCATCGCGGTCAGTGTGGCTTTGATCCCCACCTGAGCCAGCTGCTGCTGAGTGAACTGCAACACTTTTTGCGCGGTACTGTGGTTATGCGATGACCACAAAGTGGTGGTGAACCCGTTCGGGAAGCCCGCTTCTTTCAGCAGTTCACGCGCCTTTGCCGGATTGTATTCCGGGGCAGGATAAGTCTGCGCGTATTGAATGGCTGGCGGCACAATACCCGTTGCTGGCGTGGCATAACCGGCAAACGCCACCTTCACCAGCGCCTGGCGATTGATCGCGTAGTTGATGGCTTCACGGACTTTCGGGTTATCGAACGGCTTCTGCGTCACGTTAAAGCTGATGTAACGCTGCATGATAGAAGGCGAAGTCACCAGATCCAGCTTGGTGTTTTTCTCCAACAGCTTGGCCTGCTCGTAAGGGATCGGGAAGGCAAAGTTAGCCTCACCGGTCTGCAGCATCGCTGCACGGGTGTTGTTATCCACTACCGGGCGCCAGGTGATGGTATCCAACTTCGGATAGCCTTTCTTCCAGTAACCAGCAAACTTCTTCACCTTAACGAAATCAGTCTGATTCCAGGTGTCCAGCTCATACGGGCCGGTACCAACCGGGTGGAAACCAATCTCTTTACCGTATTTTTTCAACGCGGTCGGCGAAATCATCGCAGCGGCCGGGCTGGCCAGCGTATTGATAAAGGCGGAGAACGGCTGTTTCAGGGTAATTTTCACCGTTGTCGGATCGAGTACCTCGGTGGTCGCTACGGATTTGAACAGGTTGTAGCGCTTCAGGTGATTGTCAGGATTGCTGGCGCGATCCAGGTTGACCTTCACCGCTTCTGCATTGAAGTCACTGCCATCCTGGAACTTGATGCCGCTGCGCAGTTTGATGGTGTAGGTCAGGCCATCTTTGCTGGCGTCGTAGCTTTCTGCCAGCACGTTGACCAGTTTCATGTCCTTATCAAAGCCAAACAGGCCCTGATAAAACGACTTGGCCACCGCCTGCGACAAGGTATCGTTTGCGTCGTAAGGATCTAAAGTGGTGAAGTTAGACCCCACGGCAATCACGGCATCTTTCGCAGCCCAGGCCGGTATTGCGGCAAAGCTGCTTAGCAATCCAGCCGTTAACAGTAACTTACGTTTGCTATGAATCATCATTGTGCGTTCATCTCCTGAAGTCCTTGTTGTCGTTGTGCAGCAATATCAGGCTCCGCCAATCGCATGGCGGGCAACATAGTGTCCGGCGCTCACTTCAATCAGCGGCGCCACTACCGGCTCGTCCCCGAGGGCACGGATCGGGCTGGGAATTTCATCTACCAACAGCGCTCTTTCACGGCGGCGATGGCTCGGGTCTGCCACCGGCACGGCTGACATCAGCTTGCGCGTGTAAGGATGCTGAGGATTTTCAAAGACGGACTGACGTGGGCCGATTTCTACAATTTGCCCGAGATACATCACCGCCACGCGATGGCTGATACGCTCTACAACGGCCATGTCGTGGGAAATAAACAGGAAAGCGATGCCGAACTCTCGCTGGAGGTCGAGCATCAGGTTGACGATTTGCGCCTGAATCGACACGTCCAGCGCTGAGACGGATTCATCGGCAATCACCACTTTCGGATTCAGAGCCAGCGCGCGGGCGATGCAGATCCGCTGACGCTGGCCACCTGAGAATTCGTGCGGATAACGTCGCGCATGTTCAGGGAGCAGCCCCACACGTTCCAGCAGCCAGGCCACGCGATCTTCAGCTGCCTGCCCTTTTGCCAGCTTATGCACCAGCAAGGGTTCCATAATCGAAAAACCGACCGTCAGCCGCGGATCGAGAGAAGCATAGGGATCCTGAAAAATAAACTGAATGTCCCGCCGCAGATGGGAAAGCGCCGGGCCGGAAAGCGTGTCGATGCGCTTACCATCAAAAGTAATGCTGCCGCCCTGGCTTTCAACCAGCCGCAACAATGAGCGCCCGGTGGTGGATTTTCCGCAGCCTGATTCACCCACCAGCGCCAGCGTTTCACCGGGCCTCAGGTCAAAACTGACTTTTTCCACTGCGTGAACCCTGCGGGTAACGCGATTGAAAATGCCACTGCGGATATCAAAGCGCGTCACTAGATCGCGAACCTGCAACACCGGCTCCGCCTCTGGAGAAACGGTATTCTGAGGCACCACGATCTCGTCGCTGTTCTCGAGTGAAATCAAAGGGAATTTTGCCGGGTAAGCTTGACCGGTCATCGAGCCAAGTTTGGGCACGGCGGCCAGCAAAGCTTTGGTATAAGGCTGCTGCGGTGACTTGAAAATCGCCTCTACTGAGCTGGTTTCCACCCCATCGCCACGGTACATAACCTGCACGCGATCGGCCATTTCAGCCACCACGCCCATATCATGAGTGATGAAAATCACCCCCATGTGCATCTCTTTTTGCAGCACGCGGATCAGCTGTAAAATCTGCGCCTGAATGGTCACGTCCAGAGCCGTAGTCGGCTCATCAGCAATCAGCAACGCCGGGCGACAGGAGAGTGCCATAGCAATCATCACTCGCTGCCGCATGCCACCGGAAAGCTGATGAGGAAAACGTGAAAGCACATTTTTCGCTTCAGGAATGCGCACCAGATCCAGCATCCGTTCGGCTTCCTGTAAGGCTTCGCGGTGGCTTTTCCCCTGATGAAGGCGAATAGACTCGGCAATTTGCTCGCCCACCGGGAAGACCGGGTTAAGCGAAGTCATCGGCTCCTGGAAGATCATCGCCATATCCGCGCCACGGATGCCGCGCAGCTGAGATTGACGCGCGCTGGCCAGATCGATGATCTGGCCATTGCGTCTGCGCAGCCACATTTCGCCGCTGTCGATACTGCCGCCACCCTGCTCCACCAGCCGCATTAACGCCAGCGAGGTGACCGATTTCCCGGAGCCTGACTCGCCGACGATCGCCAGCGTCTCGCCGCGCTGCACATCCAGCGACAGGTTGTTAACTGCCTGTACCACGCCTTCTTCCTGGCGGAAGCTCACGCTGAGGTTTCTGACTGAAAGCACCTGCCCGGCAGGCAGGTCAGTGATCACCGGCATCCTGCTTCCTTATTTTTCGCGGTAAATACCAACGTTAGGTGCATCGCCCACATAGCCGTAGCCGCGATACATGCCTTCACTGTTGAAGGGCAGCGCTAGGTTGCCATCACGGTCAACGGCTATCACTCCGCCGCTGCCCCCCAGCACCAGAATCTTTTCCATCACCACGCGATCGCTGGCCTCTTTCAACGACAGCCCGCCGTACTCCATCAGCGCCGCGATATCGTAAGCCGCTAACGTGCGCATAAACACTTCGCCGGTGCCGGTACAGGAAACCGCCACGTTGGCGTTATTCGCATAGCAACCCGCGCCAATAATCGGTGAGTCACCCACTCGACCAGCCTGCTTGTTGGTCATACCGCCGGTAGACGTCGCAGCGGCAAGATTACCGGATAAATCCAGCGCTACCGCACCGACCGTGCCGAACTTGCGATCGGGGTCGAGAGGATCGCCAGAAATTTGCGCCGCGCCATCATGATCCAACACAGCCTGATCGGAGTGCAGCGCACGCTGAAGCTGTTCCCAGCGCTCCGGCGTGGAGAAAAAGTCAGGCGGAACCTGCTCCAGCCCCTGCTCAGCGGCAAACTGCTCTGCGCCTTGCCCAATGAACATCACATGTGGGCTGTGTTCCAGAACGGCTCGGGCGGCCAGAATGGGATTACGAAGAGTGCTGACACCGGCCACGGCACCGGCTTGCAGAGAGCGGCCATCCATCACGCAGGCATCCAGTTCGTGGGTGCCCTGATGAGTAAAGACTGCGCCTTTCCCTGCATTAAATAATGGGCACTCTTCCAGCAAACGAACCGCTTCGGTTACCGCTTCCAACGCGCTGCCGCCGCCAGCCAACACGGCCTGCCCGCTGGCTACAATTCCTGACAAGGCCTGAATATAGTGCTGCTCTTTCTCTGTGCTCATGCTGGCGCGGGCAATTGCTCCCGCACCGCCGTGGATCGCGATGACTGCTCTGGCCATAATCCTGTTACCCTGCGTGCTAAATCAGCATGAAAAACACTGAGTTATGATGAATTTGTTAAGGTATAAGTCGTTTTCGACTATAGGCAGGCTGTAAAGTGATGTAAAGCAGAATGTTCGCTGACTGATAATACCCAAGGGTTCTATGTCATAACCGCCGCCTGGGTAAGCGTGACCAGACCGCGAATTCACGCCATAATAACGCCAACTGACTTGGAACACTGCCTGACTCTTCGGGCACGCTGGAGACTATATGGAAGCCTTTACTGCGGGTTTGATCTCGCTGGACGATGCGCTGGCAAAAATGCTGGCGGCGATTACCCCGGTGACGGCAACGGAAACTCTGCCGCTGACCGCTGCTGCCGGTCGGATCACCGCTTGTGCCGTCACCTCACCGATTGACGTACCGCCTTTTGCTAACTCCGCCATGGATGGGTATGCGTTGAGAATGGCCGATCTGGCTAAACAACCGTTAAAAATTGCCGGAAAAGCCTTTGCAGGCGCGCCTTTTAAAGGTGAATGGCCCGCTGGAACCTGCCTGCGCATTATGACCGGCGCGCCCGTTCCGCCAGGCACAGAAGCGGTGGTGATGCAGGAACAGACCGGCGACGATGGCGATGCGATCCGTATCCTGGCTGACGTGTTCGAAGGCCAGAATATTCGGCTGGCTGGTGAAGATATTGTGCAAGGTGCCACGGTGCTGGAAAGCGGCATCCGGTTGGGCGCCGCGGAGTTACCGTTACTGGCTTCACTTGGTGTTGCTGAAGTCAAAGTGTTGCGCAAACTGCGCGTTGCGCTGTTCTCTACAGGTGATGAATTGCAGCCTGTAGGGCAGCCGCTGGCAGAAGGGCAGATTTATGATACCAACCGGTTTGCCGTCCGTCTGATGCTGGATAAGTTGGGTTGTGAAGTGATCGACCTTGGGATTATCCGCGATGACCAACAGGCACTACGTGAGGCTTTCCGCCAGGCAGACAGCCAGGCCGATGTGGTCATCAGCAGCGGTGGCGTATCGGTAGGTGAAGCCGATTACACCAAACACATGCTGGAAGAGCTGGGCGAAATCAGCTTCTGGAAACTGGCTATCAAGCCTGGTAAACCTTTTGCCTTTGGCCGCCTGGCGGACAGCTGGTTCTGCGGTTTGCCCGGCAATCCGGTGTCTGCCGCCCTCACCTTCTACCAGTTAGTTCAGCCTTTACTGGCAAAACTGACCGGGCAGCAGGGCCCGGTACTGCCTCCTCGACAGACGGTGAAGACGGCAACGGCCCTGAAAAAATCACCTGGTCGCCTCGATTTCCAGCGCGGTATGCTGCAGCGCAATGAGGATGGCGAACTGGAAGTTCACACTACCGGTCCGCAGGGTTCTCATGTCTTCAGTTCGTTTAGCCAGGCCAACTGTTTTATCGTGCTGGAGCGCGATCGCGGTGACGTGGAAGCAGGTGAATGGGTAGAGATCGAGCCGTTCAACAGTCTGCTGGAGGGCTGAAATGCTGCCTGAACTCAGCAACGAAGAGAGCCTGCGCTACAATCGCCAGATTGTTCTGCGCGGCTTTGACTTTGACGGTCAGGAGAAGTTAAAAGCGTCGAAAGCGCTGGTTGTGGGCCTGGGCGGGCTGGGTTGTGCCGCCACACCTTATCTGGCTTCTGCGGGCGTGGGCCATCTCACGCTGCTGGATTTTGATACGGTTTCCCTTTCCAATCTACAGCGGCAGATTTTGCATCGCGACAGCGTGATTGGCCTGACAAAAGTAGAATCGGCCCGCCAGCAGTTAAGCCAACTGAACCCGCATATCACACTGGAAGCGATCGACCAGCAGCTGGATGATGCGCAACTGTCTGAGCTGATTGCCCGCCACGATGTGGTGCTGGACTGTACCGATAACGTTGCCACTCGTGAACAGGTGAACCGGCTCTGTTACGCCAGCAAAACGCCGCTGGTTTCCGGGGCAGCCATTCGCATGGAGGGGCAACTCTCGGTCTTCCGCTGGCAGCAGGATGAGCCCTGCTATCGCTGCATCAGCCGCCTGTTTGGCGATGCAACGCTAAGCTGCGTTGAAGCCGGGGTTATGGCGCCGCTGGTCGGCGTGATTGGCTCCCTGCAGGCCATGGAAGCGATCCGGATCCTGTGCGACTTTGGCAGCAGAGTGCCGGGCAAACTGCTGATGTATGACGCGATGACGCTGCAATTTCGCGACATGAAGGTGGCGAAAGATCCGGCCTGTGAAGTTTGCGCTCACTGATTTTTTCTTCTGCCTTCCGGGCGCTTTTGCTACAAAGCGCCCACTTCCATCCTTTTTTCCAGAATAAAAACAACGCACTCAGCTCTCTGACTCTATAGTTAGGATAAGATATTGTCGGCACTAAAGGAGCGCTGTGTTCATGACCGGGGAGCCTCGTCCACAAGACGTTAATCTGCTGAACCTGAGAAAGATGCTGATTGTTTTTCTGCTGGTGATCAGCGGTGCGGTGTTGATGGTGACTGTCTGGATAGTGATCAACACCTGGGAGCGCATGGTCAATGAAACGCAGAACGACGCGCGGAATCTGTCACAATCCGTTTCCCGTCAGTCTGAAGACTCCTTCATGCAGGTTGAACTGACTTTGCAGGATCTGCGCGATCGCATAACCCTGGTGGGTTTGGATGCAGAGCGGCAAAACTATCTGCGAACGCTGTTAAACACTCGCAAGGCCTCACTGCCTCAACTGCACGGGTTATTTGTTTACGACAGTAAAGGCAACTGGCTGGTCACTTCCGAAGGGACGCTGAAGCAGCACAGCAACAACAGCGATCGCGATTACTTTCGTTACCATCAGCTAAACAACGATCCTGGCGTGCACATCAGCAATGTGATCCGCAGCCGGACGACAGGCGCACTGATTATCCCCGTCTCGATGAGGCTGAATAACAGCGATGGCTCCTTTCGGGGCGTTCTGCTGGCCACTTTACGGATTGACTATTTCCGCCAGATTTTTGGTTATTACAATCTGGGGCAACGGGGCATGATTGCGCTGATCGTCAATAACGGCAATATTCTCTATGCCCGCCCTTTCCCGGACAACACAATTAACCGCAATATCGCCAGAAGCCCGTTATTTACCGAATTGCTTAAAACCTCGCCAGACGGGACTGCCACCTATAAAGCCGCGCTGGATGGTGTGGAGCGCATCTTTGGTTATGCCAGCCTCAAACGCTATCCGCTGGTGGTCACCGTAGGGTTTGACCGAAAGCACCTTGTTCACGCCTGGTTTACCGACCTGGTGATCTATCTGATCCTCTGCAGCCTGCTGTTAATGGTCATTTTCGTACTGGGTTATTTCCTGCTACGCAATCTTGGCCAGAATATTCGCGATCAGGCGGAGCTGGCGCAGGTTCGTGAGCAGCTCACCACCATGAACCGAACGCTGCAAACGCTGGCCCTGGTTGACAGCCTGACTGGACTGGCGAACCGCAGACAATTTGATCTCTATCTGGATCGTGGACTGGAACGCGCCAATAAGCTCAGAAAACCGTTGGCCCTGCTGATGATTGATGTCGACTCTTTCAAAAAGTTTAACGACACCTACGGGCATCTGGCTGGTGATGACTGTCTTAAACGCGTAGGCGATGCGCTGCTCCGGGTCTCGCACCGTTCAGACGATATGATTGCCCGTTACGGTGGTGAGGAATTTGCGGTGATCCTGCCGGGAAGTGATATTGAAGGAGCTTTGCGCTTTGCGCGATCAGCGATTGAAACCGTCGCGGCAATGGCCATCCCTCACCAGAATAACGACCATGAGGCTAAAATCGTCACCATCAGTATTGGCGTCCATGTGCTGCAGGGTGGAGTGCCGGATAATTCCCGTCACGCGTTGATTGGCCAGGCGGATAGAGCCCTGTATCAGGCTAAAATGTTGGGGAAAAACCGGGTTGAAGTGAGTTAACCCATTTTAGGCATAAAAAAAGGGGATCCGAAGATCCCCTTTTCTGTTCACTGGCTGGCGCTGGCTGAAGCCCCGCGCCGGGTCAGTCTTAGTTGTTAATGCCCTGGCTGCGCAGGTAGTCTTCGTAGTTACCGGTGAAGTCGTTGAACTTGCCCGGCACCATTTCAATCACGCGAGTGGCCAGCGAGCTGACGAATTCACGGTCATGGGAAACGAAGATCAACGTCCCTTCGTACATCTCCAGCGCCATGTTGATCGCTTCGATGGATTCCATATCCAGGTGGTTGGTCGGTTCATCCATGATCAGCACGTTGGGTTTTTCCATCATCAGCTTACCAAACAGCATGCGGCCTTTCTCACCACCGGACAGCACTTTAGCGGGCTTTTTGATGTCGTCCTGGCTGAACAGCAAACGACCGAGGATGCCGCGAACAGCCTGCTCGTCATCACTTTCCTGTTTCCACTGGCTCATCCAGTCAAAGACATTCAGATCGTTAGCGAAGTCATGAGCATGATCCTGTGCGTAATAGCCGATGCGGGCATTCTCAGACCATTTCACTTCGCCGTTATCCGGCTGCAGCTCACCCACCAGCGTTTTCAGCAGGGTGGTTTTACCAATCCCGTTCGGGCCAAGGATTGCCAGCTTTTCACCGACTTCCAGCAGCAGGTTAACGTTCTTGAACAGAGGACCCTGATCGAATCCTTTGGTCAGTGATTCGAGCTGCAGCGCGTTACGGAACAGCTTCTTGTCCTGATCAAAACGAATGAACGGGTTTTGACGGCTGGAGGCTTTCACTTCATCCAGCTTGATTTTGTCGATCTGCTTGGCACGGGAAGTCGCCTGACGGGACTTCGAGGCGTTAGCGCTGAAGCGGCTGACGAAGGACTGCAGTTCGTTGATCTGCGCTTTCTTCTTGGCGTTCTCAGACAGCAGACGCTCACGCGACTGGGTTGCCGCCGTCATGTATTCGTCGTAGTTACCCGGATACACGCGCAGCTCGCCGTAATCCAGATCGGCCATATGCGTACAGACCATGTTCAGGAAGTGACGGTCGTGCGAAATGATGATCATGGTGCTGTTACGTTCGTTCAGCACCTGCTCCAGCCAGCGAATCGTATCGATGTCCAGGTTGTTCGTCGGTTCATCAAGCAGCAGCACTTCCGGGTTAGAGAACAGGGCCTGCGCCAGTAACACACGCAGCTTCCAGCCTGGTGCGACTTCGCTCATCGGGCCATAATGCTGTTCCAGCGGAATACCCACGCCTAACAGCAGTTCACCGGCACGCGCTTCAGCGGTGTAACCGTCCATTTCGCCATATTTAACTTCAAGATCGGCCACTTTGTAGCCGTCTTCTTCGGTCATTTCTGGTAAGGCGTAAATGCGGTCGCGCTCTTCTTTCACTTCCCACAGCTCGCCGTGGCCCATGATCACGGTATCCAGCACGGTAAACGCTTCGAAGGCGAACTGATCCTGGCGCAACTTACCGATGCGTTCGTTAGGATCGAGCGACACGTTGCCGCCGGACGGAACCAAATCCCCACCCAGAATTTTCATAAAGGTGGACTTGCCGCTACCGTTGGCACCGATCAGGCCATAGCGGTTGCCGCCGCCAAATTTGACAGAGATGTTTTCGAACAGCGGCTTACTGCCAAACTGCATGGTGACGTTGCTGGAAACTAGCACAGGATTGCCTTTCGTTTGCGATGTGAGAATGTGAACCAGGGCGCATTATGCCAAAAAAAAGGGGCGGCGAATACACCGCCACCCCAGCTACTGTCTTTAGTTCAGGTTAATGGCTTTCTGCCTGGCGTTTTGGCGCAGGCATTGGGCGTGTTTCCACATCGTCGCTCAGCCAGTCGTGCAGATAATGTTCAATCTGCTCCAGGCTGCGATTGCGGGTTTCCGGTACGCATTTCATCACGAACACGGCGCCGAATAAGCCAATAAAAGCAAAGATAAAGAAGGCGCCAGCCAGGCCGACGGAAGCCAGCAGCAACGGGAAGGCCATCGAGATCATAAAGTTGGCAATCCACATCGCAAACACCGCGCCGCCCATAAAGATCCCACGCAAACGAGTGGGGAAGATCTCAGACAGTAGCAGCCAGGTCACCGGCGACAATGCGCCCTGCTGGAAGCTCAGGAACATCAGCATTCCCAGCAACACCATGTAACCACGTAGCACATCGACCTGGCCATTGATCGTTTCCGGCATAAAATAGGTCACGCAGCCGATAAAGAGCAAAGAGGCGGTACAGCCAAACTGACCAATCTTGATCATCGTCCGCCGGCCAATCTTGCCTAACAGCCAGATGCCGACAAACGTCATCAACACTGAAATGGCCCCATTCGCGATGGTGGCAAACAGCGCGGAGTCGGTGCTCATTCCCACCGCTTTCAGCATGGTCGGGGCGTAATACATAATGGTGTTAACACCAGAGGTTTGCTGGATAACCGCAATCCCTACGCCAATCAGAAACAGCTTGAAAAGCCAGGGCTTTTTCAGCTCGCGCAGGCTGGGCTTCGCTTTATTTTCATCCTCGCTGAGGGTTTCCTCAATTTCGGTCATCTCCCACTCAACGTCGCCTTTCGCGCGGGTACGCTCCAGCACTTTTCGCGCTTCAGCCAGGCGCCCTTTCATGGCGTACCAGCGCGGCGTATCCGGCATAAACATCATGCCAAACCATAACGCCACCGCTGGAATAGTGGCTACCGCTAACATCCAGCGCCAGGTGGTTTCGCCACCCCAGGCGGCGTTGAACCCGGCATTTGAGATGTAGGCCAGCATCTGGCCAGAGACAATCATCAGCTCCTGCAAGGTCACTAACTGCCCGCGCTTATTGGCTGGCGCAATTTCGGCGATATACACCGGAACCGTAGCGGAAGCCCCGCCCACCGCAACGCCCAGCACCAGGCGGAAGAAAATCATCCAGTGTACGTCTGGGGCCAGCGCCGTGCCTGCTGCTCCGATAGCAAAGAGCACGGCGAGGATAATGATGATTTTCTTCCGCCCGGCTTGCGCGGCAAAGTGGCCGGCGAACAGGGCACCAAACGCGGCACCGAACAGCAGCGAACTGGTAACCAGCCCGGTGGTGAACGGCGTCAGATGCAATTCATTGCCCATAAAGAGCAACGCGCCGGAGATCACCCCGGTGTCATAACCAAATAACAGACCGCCAAGCGTAGCGACAACCGCGATGATCTTTACGAAGGGTTCCGTGGGGGTCTGACTGTTAGGCCCGGAGGCCCGGCTGGGGGTGAGATACTGTTCTTTTGCCATGGGAGAGTGTTGACCTCTTATTCTTACCTGATGGGAAGGCTCCGATCGGGAAATGAAACAACTAAGCAACATTTACCTTGTATGGCACTCAATTTAGTTTATTTTTTTCATTTCCATTAACAATGAAAATTAAATTTTGAGATACAGCGCGCACTTCACTGACCATTATGTGACCTGCGGCGCATTTATGAAGGGAGTTTCTTGTCTGTCAGGCGGACTCATGCAGCAAAAACAAACTGCTTAAATTTTATTCAACGGGATTCAAAAAATTCATTTCATTTTTATGACCAGAAATTTTCTGCCCGATCTTCTCCCCTTTTTCAGCTTCTGAAAATCAGAGGACTTGCAGAATAGGCGGCTGTGAAACGGAAACCGCTTTCCGTCACAGCCGCGAGTTGAAATGGCAGGGATGATTGCCGGAGGAGGTCGAACGCAGCCGCTAGTTAAGCGGCTTATCCGCACTCTCTGCCGGACCAAATACCGAATAATCCGGCATCTTCACGTTTTGATACAGCTCCCAGCCGCCGCCGAGCGCTTTATACAGCGCCACCAGATCCAGGCTGCTTTGCACTCTGGCCTGCGCGGCCTGCTGCTTCGCCTGCGCCAGCTGACGCTGTGCATCCAGGGCATCAATAAAGGTTGAAAGCCCCTGTTTGTAGCTGTCGCTCGCCAGATCGAAGGCGTTCTGCATCGCTTCCACCGTTTGATCCAACCCTTCAACCTGCTGCTGATCGGTGCGATAGCTGACCAATGCATTCTCCACGTCCTGCAGGGCAGTAAGCACGGTCTGGCGATAGCCCAATGCCGCACTGGCCTGATCGGCTCTGGCCAGTTTGACGCTGGAGATCAGCCTGCCGCCCTGGAAGATCGGGATCGACACCGACGGGCCAAAACTGTAGAAATTGCTGCTCCAGTTGTCCAGATAGCTGATATCCGAATTGCGCATGCCAAACTGCCCGGTCAGGGACAGATCAGGGAACAGCTGAGCCACCGAAACGCCGATATTGGCGGTCGCAGCATGCAGTTTAGCTTCTGCCTGGCGCACATCTGGGCGCCTTCTGGCAAGCGTGGATGGCAAACCAACGGGCACCACTTTTGGTAATGGCGGCAGGGCTTTACTGGCTATCAGCTCTGCATCAAGCGCACCTGGCGGCTTGCCAATAAGCACAGCCAGACCGTTCAGAGCCTGATGGATCTGCGACTCATATTGCGGTAACTGCGCGCGCAGCGAATTCAGCTGGGCGCGGGCATTTTCCACGTCCAATTGCGGAGCCAGCCCGTTGCGCTGCTGGCTTTGCGTCAGCTCAAAAGTCTGCTGAGCGACATCGATCTGCGTTTGCAATGTCTGGCTGACAGATTGCGCGCCACGCAATTGCAGGTAAGTTCTCGCGACTTCCGCTTCCAACGACACCAGCACATCGTTGCGGCTTTCGACAGACTCCTGTTGCTGGGCATCGGCCATTTCAACCTGACGGCGCACTTTGCCCCACAAATCCAGTTCCCAGGAAGCATCAAACCCACCCTGATACAGCGTCACCGGCTTGGTCAGGCCATCGAGTGCCGAGCTGACTTGCGGATCAAGCCGATCGGTTTGGTCATATACACCGTTAGATTCCAGCTCGCCTTTAATACCCAACTGCTGGCGTTTAGCGGAAGCGTTAGCATTCACCGAAGGGAACCATGCGCCGCGTGCCTGATTCAGCTGCTGACGGGAACCGGCAATACGCAGCACCGCCTGTTGCAGACTGAGATTGCCTGCAATGGCACGATCGATCAGGCTATCCAGCTGAGGATCGTTAAAGGATTTCCACCAGTTAGCATTGGTCGCGGTGGCCTGCGGGTTGGATCCGCTGTCGGTTTTCAGGCTGTTAAAGGCCGCAGGCGTAGAGGGCTTTGGCGCCTGATAATCAGGCCCGACGGAGCAGGCAGACAGGGCCAGCGTAGCAGCCAGCACAGCGCTGAGCCGCGAACGCAAGAAAGGAAGATAAACGTTCATGTCAGTGTGCTCCAGCACTGCCCTCGCTCTTAATCGGCGCAAGCAGTAAACAAAAAGGAATAAGAACCAGGGCGACAAGACTGAGGCCCATAAAGACATCGACATAGGCGAGAATTCGCGCCTGAGCAATCATCTCTTTATACAGCTGCCCGGTAGCGATAGTCACCGGATCGCCCACCGCCGTGGTGAAATCTCTGACGCCCTGCGCCCAGCGTTCAACAGTCAGATTGAACGGCTCATTCAGCGGTGACATGTTATGCACCATATTTGCGCTCCGAACCTGCGCCCTTTCCGTAATCATCGCAGTAGAGAGCGAGATGCCGATTGAGCCAGCCACGTTACGGCACATGGTAAACAGGGCAGAGGCATCCGCATTCAGCCGTTGTGGGATAGTCACAAAGGCGATGGTCGTTAGCGGCACAAACAGGAAGCCCAGCCCAATCGTCTGTGCACTGCGCATTAACACCAGCGTGGTGAAATCCACGTTCGGCGTTAACGTTGCCGAATAGACGAAGGAGACGAACAGGCAGGTAAAGCCAAAGGCGATAATCCATCTGGTCTGAATAATCGGCATCAGCTTCAGCACCAGCGGGATAGAGAGCACTATCAACACCGCGCCGGGCGATAAGACTAATCCCGACCAGGTGGCGGTATAGCCTAAATCCTGCTGTGCCAGCTGCGGGATCACCACCGAACTGCCGTAGAGGATGGCCGCCATCCCGGCCATTAACAGGCTGGCAACAGCAAAGTTTTTGTCCTTAAGGACATGCAAATCCACCACCGGTTTTTTGGCATAGAGCAGCCAGTAAACGGCACCCACCAGCCCGATGGCGGTCAGAATGGCAAAGGTAATGATGAAGTTCGAACTGAACCAGTCATCATCTTCTCCCCGGTCAAGCATCACCTGCAGGCAGCCCAATCCAAGCGTAATCAACCCGATACCGATGTAATCGATATTGAGCTTCCCTTTCGCCCATTTGCGTTCCCACGGCGGATCTTCCAGCAGCTGATAGATAGCCATCACGCTGAAAATCCCTACCGGGATATTGATAAAGAACACCCAACGCCAGCTGTAGTTATCGGTGATCCAGCCGCCCAGCGTCGGGCCCAGCACCGGGGCCACGATAATCGCTATGGAGGAGAGGCCAAACGCCTTACCGCGATCTTCGGGTTTAAAGTAGTCCAGCAACACCGACTGTTGTACAGGCTGCAGACCGCCACCGAAAAAGCCCTGCAACACCCTGAACAGGATGATTTGCCACAGTTCGGTAGCAATCCCACACAGGAAGGAACAGATGGTGAACATGACGATACAGATCAGGAAGAACTGTTTGCGGCCAAACACCCGGCTAAGGAAGGCAGAGATAGGCAGGACGATGCCGTTGGCTACCAGATACGAAGTCAGTACCCAGGTCGACTCGTCGTAACTGGAAGAGAGCGACCCCGCTACATGCGGCAGCGCAACGTTGACGATGGTGGTGTCCAGGATTTCCATGAACACCGCCAGCGTCACCGTCATGGCTACCAGCCAGGGATTGCTGGCCGGCTTCCAGCTTTCGCTGTAACTCATTCCACCGTCACCTTCGGCTCAACCGACAGACCCAGCGGCAGCGGCTTGTTCGGATCCAGGCCCTTATCAATGACGATTTTGACCGGCACGCGCTGGACAATCTTCACGTAGTTGCCGGTGGCGTTTTCTGAAGGGAAAGTAGAGAAGCGCGAGCCGGAGCCCATCTGGACGCTGTCGACGTGCCCTTCCAGCTTCATATCCGGCCAGGCATCCACGCCGATTTCGACTTTGTCGCCTGGCTTCATACGCTCCAGCTGCGACTCTTTAAAGTTAGCGGTGATCCACACATCCGGTGAGACCAGCGAGAACAGTGCGGTGCCAGCCTGAACCAGTGTCCCTACCTGCACATTACGCTTAGTGACAAAGCCATCATAAGGCGCGCGGACTTCGGTATAAGAGAGATTCAGGTTAGCGGTATTCAGCTGCGCCTGTGCCTGCTCAACCTGTTGTTGGCGAGCCTCAACATTGGTTTCCTGCTGACGGACCTGCAATGTAATCTGCGAAGCCACCTCAACCTGAGCTTTAGCACTGGCCAGTTCGGCAGCCGCACTTCTTAACTGCGAATTCGCGGCATCTATATTACGTTGGGAAGTAGCCCGGGGATCGACGCCACGCTGGCGCTTGTAATCTTCCTGCGCGTTCAAGTAATTCGCCTGGGCTTTGGCCTGCTGTGCCAATGCCTGATCTTTCTGCGCAGGATACTGCACTTTAGAAAGTTCCAATGAGGCCTGCGCCTGGTGCAACTGTGCCACCGCCAACCCAAGTTGAGCCCTGGCCTGATCGCGCTGGGCGGTGTTATCACGCGGATCGATAACCACCAGTAAATCGCCCTTTTTCACCCGCTGGTTATCTTTAACACGCAGTTCGGTAACGTAACCGGAAGCTTTAGGCGCGATAGTTATCGCATCCGACTCCGTGAAGGCATCGTCTGTGGTTTCAATATTGCGAGAGGTTAACCAGAAAAACAGCCCAATAATGATCGCCACAACCACCACTACCGCCAGAATAATCAGCGGTTTTTTACCGGGGCGCTTACGTTCTGGTGGCTCGTTATTATCCTGCTGCTGGTTATTGTCATGCTGCTGGTTGTCGTCCTGCTGACGCTGGTCGTCATCTGACCCATTATTCGATTGATTAGCCATAATTCTCATCAGTTAGCAAAGGCCCTTTCCGGGCCCGAAATCACTCAAGCTGCCTTAACAATAGAAGGAATACTGACAAAATCAAACGCAGCTTTACGTCACTATACAACAGGGAAATCAGCGGCAAGCAGCCGGGCGGGAAGTATCACAAAAGGTTTAAGGTTTGGTGAGGATTGCATGACCTGGAATTCTTACTATAGGTGTTGTACCCGAGAGCCCTGAAGATTACCTGCGGACTCCCGGAAATATCACTCAGACTAATAAGGTCATAAAATGAAAACTATCCGTATCGCTAAAACTGCTGTTATCGCTACCGCCGCGTCCCTGCTGGCTTTACTGTTTACCGCTGGAACGGCATCTGCCAGAAACGGCGATTTTGAGTCCTACTCAAATACCTATAGCGTTCAGCAGCAAATGAAAGAAACCTCGCAGCAAAACAGGGATATGCAGCAGCCAATGCCCCCCCAGCATGCCGACACCAAAGACAACGCCGCAATGGACAAAGTGACCAATTAAATGACTGATCATCAGGTCTGAATTCAGAGTATCCTGAATTCAGACCGCATTTAATATCAAAAGCAGCCCCCAGCCAGCCGCCATCGCCCAGACCAGCATCGGTACGGAATAAAGATGAAAATGCCACCAGATGCTGCGATCCTTGGCCATGCGCAGCGCGATAAGATTCGCCAGCGAGCCGGGTAACAGCCCAAAACCGCCAATGTTGACTGCCCAGGCCATCAGGGTGGTGGCCGGCAGGCTGCTCAAGAGTAAGATGGTCGCGGGAACATTACTGATCGCCTGCGACAGTCCGATGGCGAGAAGATACTGCCCGCCTTCCGACAACTGGGTGATGTGATGCAAGGAAGTTTGCAGCACAGGTAACCGGGTCAACAGAAACACATCAATAAACATCGCGATAAAGACTGCCAGCAGGCTCCAGTCGATGCTCAGTAAAATACGCCGCGCCATCACCATAAAGACCGCAAAGACCAACACCAGCCCCCAGATAGCCTGATCTAACTCCAGCGCCACAATAAACAGTCCGTAGAGCACTACGCTTGCTACCAGCAACGGGCGCTGCCACTGTGGACTTTCCAACTCCCCAGACAACTCAATCTTTTTGCGGGAAAAGCAGATCGCGGTCAGCAGCAGCAGGCTGCCAACCATCACAAGGGCAAGCGGAAACATTTGCCAGACAAACCCGGCAAATCCAGCCTCACCGTGACGCCACATCAGAATATTTTGCGGGTTGCCTATAGGGGTCAATAAAGAGCCAGCGTTAACGGCCAGCGCTTCAAAGATAATCAGTCGGGCAATGGGTAAAGCAGAATAGCGCCGCAGTGACAGCGTCAGTGGCACCAGGATAAACAGCGCGACATCGTTCGTCAGAAACGTCGACAGCAAGGCTGCTGCTGCAATCAGGAACAGCGCCAACGTGCGTTGGCGATGGAAGCGTTTGACCAGTCTGCGCCCGACAACATCAAAGTAGCCACTCGCTTCAATGCCTTTGGTCAGCATCAGCAGGCCACAAAGTGTAATAATCGTCGGCCAGTCAACAGCCCTGGGAAGTTGTGGCAGTGAGAACGGGGCAAAAAAGGCCAGTATCAGGCCAAGCAGAACTAACAAATGCAAAAAGCGGTCTTGCAAAAAAGGTCTGAGCAGCGTTGCCATAAAGACTCACTGACAAGGGAATGGGTTATTGACGACTTTCAAAAAACTTCTGGAAGATAGCCAACGTTTCATCACTGACGTGGTGTTCCAGACCTTCCGCGTCACGGCGCGCAGTGTCAGGACTGATACCCAAAGCCAGTAAAAAGGTTTCTACAATATAGTGCCGTTTGCGGCTCTCTTCAGCTAACGCCTCACCTTCCGGCGTCAGAAAGACTCCACGGTAAGGAATTTGCTCAACCAACCCCCCAATAGCCAATCTTTTCAACATCTTAGCTACAGTAGGTTGCGACACGCCCAGTCGGGCAGCCATATCAACCTGACGGGCTTCGCCATACTGGCGGATCAGATCGGAAATCAGCTCAACATAGTCATCAATCAGCTCGCGGCGGTGTGCTTCACGTACCTGGCGGAAGCCTTCGACATGCTCTTCGATCTCTTTAAGGGGCGCAGGCACTGCACTTTTTGCGCGACGACTCATTCAGCTTCCTCTTCTTATTCTCTGATGCCCAAACAGCTTGTAACGGCAACGGGTGCCACATTGTAAACTAAGCTCAAAGAAGCACAAATTTTCGCGTAAAAGTGTCGGTCATTCTGACAGACAAAAAAAATCCGCCACAAGGGCGGATTTTTTATAGCGCCAGCCAGGCTGGGCTTGAAGGTGACAACTTAGAAGCTGTAACCTACGCCAGCAATCCAGGTGCCAACGTCAACGTTACGGATGCGGCTCTGCTCGTAACCAACGTCCAGGGCAACGTCCTGGATGCCTGGGTTGAACTGCATGCCAGCACCGTAGGAGAAACCTACGTCGCTAGAATCTGATTTGTCACGGCTGGTGGTAGAATTCTGCTGGAATTTACCGTAACCAATACCTACAACACCGTAGATGCTTGCCCAGTCGTTAAGACGGTAAGCAGGACCACCAGTGATACCGTAGTAGGAACCTTTGTTATAGATGCCAGCATCAGTATTATCTTTTTCGGTGTAGGTGAATGAACCAATCCAACCCAGAGCATCGCTGCCGTTTTCGTAACGATATTTCAGGTTGAAGCCGTTTGCTTTGTTAGCAACGCCCTGGTAATCGCTCTGAGCGTAACCGCCAGAAACGGTGCTTTGTGCCATTGCTGAACCAGCTGAAACGGCCAGTACACAAGCCAGTGCGGAAAGACATGCAATTTTTTTCATAACCACCTCAAATGTGAAAATATATTCTCCTGACAACGCTGAAAATATAACAAAACTTAGCCAGAAACTCTGCCTTGATTTTGTTGTCCAACACAATGTTTGGTGTAACAGGACGTTAATGAAGGTTCGTATGTCATTCTTTTCTCTTATGAATATCAAGTTCCCTACAGGCTGTCACAGTAATGTAAAAAAATGTTCTCTAAGATAATTCTTACTAAAATCTGACGTTTCTTTACGTAAATGGCCCTGTTTTTGACGCTTCCACGACTTTTTTATCGGCCTTTAGATCCGTTTTATGCCCCCTTCCAGTACACTCAACGGAACTTTTTCTCAAAACGATGGACGAATAAGGTTGGTTCACGGATGTCTTCTGCTGATAAATCCCCACTCTGGCTCCCCATTTTAGTGCTGCTGATCGCCATGACCTCCATTCAAGGCGGCGCGGCATTGGCTAAAACTCTTTTCCCTGTTGTCGGCGCGCCTGGGATCACTGCGCTGCGTTTGGGGCTTGGCACCGTCATACTCTGCGTGATCTTTAAACCCTGGCGTTTACGTTTCAGCCGAAAGCAGTTTTTGCCCCTGTTCCTCTATGGCCTTGCGCTGGGTGGAATGAATTACACCTTCTATTTAGCGCTGCGCACCGTGCCTCTTGGCATTGCGGTTGCACTCGAATTTACCGGGCCACTGGCCTTAGCCCTGGCCGGATCAAGAAGACCGCTGGATTTTGTCTGGGTGTTGCTGGCATTGATGGGGTTATATTTTCTGTTGCCGATCGGCAAAGACATTTCCAGCGTTGATCCTAAAGGGGCCTTATTAGCGGTGGTAGCCGGGGCGTTTTGGGCTGTTTATATTCTTGCCGGTAAACGCGCAGGTTCAGAACATGGTCCTGCTACGGTAGCGATGGGATCGCTGATTGCTTCCATTATCTATGTCCCTCTTGGCCTGGCTTATGCCAGCGCCGGGCTCTGGAGTCTTTCTTTGATCCCCATTGCCCTGCTGATCGCGGTTCTTTCCAGCGCACTTCCTTACTCACTGGAGATGATGGCGCTGACGCGGCTGCCAGCCAAAACCTTTGGCACACTGATGAGTCTGGAGCCCGCAATGGCTGCGCTTTCGGGCATGCTATTCCTGGGCGAGATCCTCAACTTTGTTCAATGGCTGGGCTTACTGGCGATCATTATGGCTTCGGCAGGCTCCACGCTAACCATGCGTTCCTCCAGGCAGAAAATAGATCCCGTTAGCGAGCTCCGCGAATAAAACTCAGATAAACCTCAGCTCTTCAACGGAGTGAGGTTTATAACAGCTGCGCATCAATACGATTATTAAAAGCAGGATTCTCAGTGAGTTCCGCGCGCGGAAATATTCTGTAAGGGTTGTTCATTAAAAATAACAAGCACGCTGACGTTAGTTTATTAAAGAAATAAAACCCCTGTAGATCATGAAGATATAAATCAAAGACTGAGTGATAATATTTATCACTCGCATTTTATTTCGCTAAATTTGTTTACTATCCAACCGTGTAGAGGCGTAAGGCCTGCTCTATTCAACCAATAGGCAGTAACTTTCCGGCAGAGTTATCAAGCGCTGCTATACTTAGTCTCGTACTTAATTAGGACAACCACAATTAAGAGGATATTAATGATGAGTACCGCTAAACTGGTTAAAGCAAAATCTCCTGAGCTGATTTACACCCGCAACAACGTGGCTGACGACGAGAAAAAAGCCACCATCGAGGTGCTGAATCGCTTAGTGACGGAATTCATTGATTTGTCCCTGATCACCAAGCAGGCGCACTGGAACATGCGCGGCGCAAACTTTATCGGTGTGCATGAAATGCTCGACGGTTTCCGGACCGCGATTACCGAACATCAGGATACCATTGCAGAACGTGTTGTTCAGTTGGGTGGCGTTGCGCTGGGTACAACCCAGATTGTAAACGACAGAACGCCGTTGAAAAGCTACCCGCTAAACATTCACAGCGTGCAGGATCACCTCAAAGCGCTGGCAGAACGCTATGCGGTAGTGGCCAATGACACCCGCAAAGCAATCAGTGAAGTAGAAGATGAAGACACGGCAGATATCTTTACCGCGGCATCCCGCGATCTGGATAAATTCCTGTGGTTCATCGAATCGAATATCGAATAATGATGGCAGCCGCGTTTAGCGCGGCTTCATTGAGCAAACCCAAAGCAGATGGAGCTATCCCTCTGCTTTTTTGGCTTCTGGAGGTAACAATGGCAAGTGGATGGGCACGTGACGAAGCTGTTCAGGAACAAATTGATTCCACGCTGGAGGATGCCGTTTCCCGCGCACGGCGGGCAATACATCATGGTGTCAGCGCTGAATATTGTGAGCAATGCGGTGAGCCAATTCCGGAAGCCCGTCGTCTGGCACTTCCCGGCGTGCAATATTGTGTTCACTGTCAGCAGCAGCGAGACAACAAACAAGCCTCTTCGCTTTATAATCGACGCGGGAGCAAAGACAGTCAGTTGCGATAAGCGCGGCTTTTTTTACAGTTAAACAAGACTTCGTTAACAATTATTCAATTCCCTCCTTCACTATCAGTTGTTTTTATCCCTCAGTTTGCTAAAAGATCCCCTGCACCACAATGACCCTTACGCACCAAATTGGTGCGCCATTATGATGCGGGCTGGCTTTTACGTCTGCCACGCCCGACATAAATTGACTCAACGTGCTGTTTTCAATATATTTTGAAAAGTTGGCATAATATTTTCATATGGCTGCTGGCACTCAATCAGGCAAAGACCTTGCCTGACGGCAAAAAGGATAAAAAGATGAAGTCGATTGTTAAGTTTTCTCTGGCTGCGCTGACGTTGGCGTTTGCCGTCTCTTCTACCGCCGCAGAAAAGAAACTGGTTGTCGCGACTGACACCGCTTTCGTTCCTTTCGAATTTAAGCAGGGCAACGAATACGTCGGCTTCGATGTGGATCTGTGGGCCGCTATCGCCAAACAGCTGAACATCGAATATACCCTGAAGCCAATGGACTTTAGCGGCATCATCCCTGCGCTGCAGACCCGTAATATCGATCTGGCCCTGGCCGGTATCACCATTACCCCTGAGCGTGAAAAGGCGATTGAGTTTTCCGACGGCTATTACAAAAGCGGCCTGCTGGTGATGGTGAAAGCCAATAACGACTCGATCAAAAGCCTCGCTGACCTCGACGGTAAAGTTGTAGCCGTGAAGAGCGGCACAGGTTCTGTTGATTACGCTAAACAGCACATCAAAACCAAAGACCTGCGCCAGTTCCCGAACATCGACAATGCGTACATGGAGCTGGGCACCAACCGTGCTGACGCTGTGCTGCATGACACGCCAAACATCCTGTACTTCATCCATACAGCTGGCAAAGGCCAGTTCAAAGCGGTAGGCGAATCTATCTCTGCTCAGCAGTACGGCATCGCGTTCCCGAAAGGCAGCGACGAACTGCGTGGAAGAGTGAACGGCGCACTGAAAACCCTGCGCGAGAACGGCACTTACAATACGCTTTATAAAAAATGGTTCGGCAGCGAACCTAAATAATTTCTTTTTTTGCAGTCTTTAACGCAGGCTCAGGCCTGCGTTTTATTACCACCACCAGAAAACAGTTTTTTTGATCCGGAGAAATAAAGCATGCAGTTTGACTGGAGCGCTATCTGGCCCTCGATTCCGGCCCTGCTTGAAGGCGCCCGACTGACCCTGTGGATTTCGGTCCTGGGTCTGATTGGCGGCCTGATAATTGGCCTGGTAGCCGGCTTTGCCCGTGCCTATGGCGGCTGGATATCTCGCAATATCGCGCTGGTATTTATTGAACTGATCCGCGGTACGCCGATTGTCGTGCAGGTGATGTTTATCTATTTTGCGCTGCCAATGGCGTTCACCGACCTGCGCATCGATCCGCTCAGTGCCGCCGTGGTGACCATTATGATCAACTCCGGTGCCTATATCGCCGAAATCACCCGGGGTGCCGTACTTTCTATTCATAACGGCTTCCGTGAAGCTGGTCTGGCGCTGGGCCTGTCCCGCCGCGAAACGCTGCGCTACGTGATTATGCCGTTAGCGCTGCGTCGTATGTTGCCCCCTCTTGGTAACCAGTGGATTGTCAGCATCAAAGACACTTCGCTGTTTATCGTGATTGGCGTGGCCGAGCTGACCCGCCAGGGGCAGGAAATTATTGCCGGAAACTTCCGTGCGCTGGAAATCTGGAGCGCCGTGGCCGTTATCTATCTGTTTATTACCCTGATGCTGAGCTTTATTCTGCGTCGCATTGAGAAAAGGATGAAAATCCTGTGATTGAATTTAAAAACGTCTCCAAGCATTTTGGCGAAACTCAGGTTCTGCACAACATCGATCTGACCATTCAGAAAGGTGAAGTCGTGGTGATCATCGGGCCTTCCGGCTCAGGTAAATCCACCCTGTTGCGTTGCATCAACAAGCTGGAAGAGATCACCAGCGGTGAGCTGATTGTTGATGGTCTGAAGGTCAATGACCCGAAAGTGGACGAGCGCCTGATCCGTCAGGAAGCTGGCATGGTCTTCCAGCAGTTCCACTTGTTCCCGCAGATGAACGCGTTGGATAACGTGGCTTTTGGTCCGATTCGCGTTCGCGGCACGAAGAAAGCGGAAGCGCACCGTCTGGCAAAAGAGTTGCTGGGGAAAGTCGGCCTGGCCGAGCGTGCCCATCACTTCCCTTCCGAGTTGTCCGGTGGACAGCAACAGCGCGTAGCAATCGCCCGTGCGCTGGCGGTGAAGCCAAAAATGATGCTGTTTGATGAGCCGACCTCAGCGCTTGACCCGGAGCTGCGTCACGAAGTGTTGAAAGTGATGCAAGACCTGGCTGAAGAAGGCATGACCATGGTGATCGTGACCCACGAAGTGGGCTTCGCGAAGAAAGTCGCCTCACGTCTGATCTTTATTGATAAAGGGCGTATTGCTGAGGATGGTCACCCGGATGAGTTGATCGACAACCCGCCGAGTGCCCGTCTGCGCGAGTTCCTGCAGCACGTTTCTTGATATAAAAAAGGGCGAACTTTCGTTCGCCCTGCTTCCCACTACTCTCTTTACTGCCCACTTCCCGTCTTTTCCTGCGCCGGATTAAACGCGGCCCATCTGACGTTCGCGAGCCGGTTTTTCCATAAAGGTCCAGGCTATGATCCGGCTCTGTTTTTGCCCCTGCGCCATTTCGATGGTGCGGTAGGCAACAACTTCGTTCTCTTCCAGCACGCGCCAGATATCGGGCAGGTTCTCTTTACGGGAAACCAGTGAAGTGAACCAGACGCACTGGCGGGAGAAGTTCACGCTCTCGGCGATCATGCGGCTGATAAAGCCTTTCTCGCCGCCTTCACACCACAGTTCGTCCTGCTGGCCGCCGAAGTTCAGTGGCGAATTTTTCGCCAGCCCAAGGTTACGCACTTTACGCTGGGTGCCCTGCTGAGCATCACCAGCGGAAGCGTGGAACGGAGGATTACACATCACCGCGTGGTAGAACTCATTTTTGTGGATGATGCCACTGAACATCAGGCTACTGTCTTTCTGACGACGCAGGCGAACGCCGCGGTTCAGGTCAGGGTTAGCGGCAATGATAGCGTTAGCAGCTTTCATGGCTTCTTCATTGACTTCGCTGCCGGTAAAGCGCCAGTCGTACTCGCGGAAGCCGATCAGCGGATAGATGCAGTTAGCGCCACATCCAATATCCAGCACGGTAATGTTACGCGGCACAGAACGCTTATTATCTTCAGCCAAAAGGTCGGCAAGATGGTGGACATAGTCCGCACGGCCTGGCACCGGTGGGCAAAGAAAGCCTTCTGGAATTGACCAGTTAGAGATTTGATAGAAATGCTGCAGGAGCGCCTGATTCAGGGTACGCACCGCCGCCGGATCGGCAAAGTTCACCGACTCATCACCGTGCTGGTTAACGGCCACAAAGGCTGCCAGCGGAGGGTAGCTGGCGATCAGCGCAGGGAAGTCATAACGCGCGCGGTGACGGTTACGGGGATGAAGCTGAGTTTTTTCGGCGGTGTATTTCATGAGCGGCTCTCTTGTCTGAAGGCGCGTAAGATACCTGCTAAGGTAGAGATCGTAAACACTTCCCGACTTTTTTCGGCAATCATAAAGATAAAGGCGTTCAGATGACCCACTCCCGTTATTCGTATCAACCCCGTCTTGGCCATGGTTTACCGCACGATCCGTTGAATGCCATTATCGGCCCACGTCCGATAGGCTGGATCAGTTCGCAAAGTGCCAAAGGCGATCGCAACCTTGCGCCCTACAGTTTTTTTAACTGCTTTAACTACAAGCCGCCGATCATTGGTTTTTCAAGCCAGGGCTGGAAAGACAGCGTGGCCAACATTGTAGAGACCGGCGAATTTGTCTGGAACCTGGCAACGCGAGAGTTGGCAGAAGCGATGAACGAGAGTTCAGCCTCGGTGCCAGGAGAGGTGGATGAGTTCGAGCTGGCCGGTTTAACCGCGCTGCCAGGCACACAGATAGCTGTCAGCATGGTAGCGGAGAGCCCGGTCAATTTTGAGTGCAAGCTGACACAGGTGTTGCAACTTGAAGGCGTGAACGGCGAGAAGCTGGAGCAGTGGATGGTCTTTGGGGAAGTGGTAGCGATTCACATTGCCCCCACTTTGCTGGAAGACGGCATTTACCAAACGGCGAAGGCCAATCCGATCCTCAGAGCAGGCGGCCCGAGCGCCTATTACAGCATCAGCGAAGCGTTACGTTTCGATCTGAGGCGACCGGATGCGCGTAAGTAGCGAAAATCGGTCAAGGGTAAGGACGGCTGCGGTGGTAAGGCGTCATCATAGCGCGCGTTGCTAAGGTCAAAACCGGCTGCGGTGGTAAGGCGTCAGCATAGCGCACGTTGCTAAGGTCAAAACCGGCTGCGGTGGTTCGGCGTCAGCATAGAGCGCGTTATCCGAGACGCTCGTAGGGGAAAATGCAGCTCCACACAAAGTCGCAGCAACAGTGAAAGCCTGGATGCAGCATCCCTGCTGCATACACTCGGCTAACGCGCTCTATGCCGCCACCCATTAACTTCAGCGTTGATGGGAGGTTTGG